>CAVWHO010000014.1:0-195885 GCA_963754875.1 Nitrospirota bacterium | reverse complement strand
ACATCGACCTGCTGGTGAGCGATATTATCATGCCGAGGAAGAACGGGAATGAATTGTATCAGGAGCTGATAAAAATACGGCCTGGCATGAAGGCGCTCTTTACCAGCGGCTACACGGCAAACATCGTCAACACCAGGGGAATTCTCGATAGCGGGCTGGAATTGGTCCTCAAGCCTCTCTCACCTGCCAAATTGCTCCAAAAAGTCCGTGAAGTGCTCGATAAGAAATAGCGCGTCTCTCGCAGTTGAGCGCGCGCTTGCTGCGGCAGGGGGTCTCTAGGATGTCCCTCCAAATTTTCTTGAAAGACTCTTAGAGGTTACCAGCCGCTGGTTGCGCAGCCGCAATGCGCGCCGGGCCACCTTTATGAATCACATCGCTGAAGATGCTTCAGCGGGCTACAAAAGTTAAAAAAACGTCCTCTCCCTTATTTTTTGCTTACTCGGAATTGTAAACGTCTCAGGGGCAGGTCTATACTGCTTGCCTTTCCTCTCGACCTCATAGACCTGTCCCTAAAATCTTATTCTTGTTTATTCTTAAATGTTTTGAGAAGGGCACTTGCTTCTAATCCCCTATCATAATATAATATCCTACTATATAGTTTAAGAGTGCCGCACTTCGGGCCAAAGGTTGCCCGATTATCCGGCTGAGGACGAGTTCAAATTCACTGAGCGAAGCCCTTCGGACTTTATAAAACTTGTGCAATCTCAGCTGATATTTCAGCACCCCCGAGGGACAATTACCCCATGGCGTTTACCGGAGATTTAGAACATCTGCCTGTAGTAGACATTATCCAGTTGATCCACACAACGCGGAAGTCGGGCATTTTTTCCGTTCAGGGGGGCAAGGGGGAGAGCACGCTTGTTTTCAGAAACGGATCTATTGTCGGTGCAAATCATATTAACAACAGCGTCCGCATCGGGACCGTCCTGGTAAAGACGGGCGCCATAACCCTTGACGATCTCAAGCAGGCATTGGGCGCCAAGAAGAATACGTATAAAAAAAGCATCCCGCTTATTGCTACGTTGATAGAAATGGGTAAGCTGAAGCAGGAAGACGCTCTCAGAGGATTGAAAAAGCTTGTCGAGATTACGATCGTTGAGCTGATGAGCTGGACGAAGGGCACCTTTACGTTCGACATGGATACGATTGTCGTTTCTTCCAAAGGAGCGCAGGATCTGGAAGTTGATACCCAGATGGTTTTGATGGATGCACTTCGCATCATAGACGAGCGGGAACGTGACCGCGCCACCGGAAATAAAGTCCCTTCCTCTGAGGCGCTCTATACCGATGTCCTTCCCAAGGAAAGCGCCGGTGAAACAAAAGGAGAACGTTCGACAATTACTGCGGATGATCTCGGGCTTGCCGACGTCGACCGGCTTGAGAAGAAAATACCCCGCCCTGTTTCTGAAATGGAAATCTTTGATCCGGTCGCAATCCATCGCCAGGAAATAAAGGAATTGCTCCCGGGCTTCTCTTTCGAAGAGCAGGAGGCATTTGTTTCTTTTCTGAGAAAATCCGCAGACCGCAAGGCTGCGCCCGATGCGCGGGCGAAGCAGGCGAGCAAGGCTGTCGTCATGTTCAGCTGTGATGCGCTGATCAGTCATGCGGTCATGTCGCTCTGCAGCGATGAGGGGGTACTCGTATTTGCGACCGACGACGAAAAGGAGCTCGACCGGATGGTATCGCAGTGCCTCCTTTCCGGGAGAATGCCTCTCGTTGTCTTCGACAATCCCGTGCAAGCGGAAGGCGGGTTTTCCAGGGAAAAAATCGCAGGCCTGAGGAAAGAGGTGAGCGGAAAGTACTCTGCGGTTCCCGTGATCCAATTCGCCTCTCCTCAGGATAGTGATTTCATCCTTCAATCGTACCGTGACGGCGTGAGGGCTGTTCTCCCGAAGCCGTTGAAAGAAAACCGGAGAGAAACGTACATCCAGGACACGATAAAGTTCCTCGACGCGTTCATGTCGTATGTCAAGAGTTTTCAGTATGGACTCGATGATGCCGATATCTACGGTAAGAAACTGAAAGAAGGCATCACATCGCTGAGCAAGATCACGATTCCTTCCGATGCGCCGCGGGTGGTTCTCACGGCTGTTTCCGAGATGTTCGAACGCGCGGTCACGCTTGTCGTCCGTGCTTCGGAATTGATCGGTGAACGAGCCATAGGGATCAGTTCCGAAAAAAGCATGGGGCCGACTCCGGCGGACAGGCTGAAGATCCCGCTTTCAAAGCCTTCGGTTTTCCGGGACGTTATCGAAAAAGGGCGGGTCTATTACGGAGAGAGCAGCGATGAAACGCTCAGGACTTTTTTTACAGGAATAGGCAAGCCGTTGCGTCCCGCCATCGTCCTGCTGCCCTTGATAAGCGATCGCAAGGTCGTAGCAATGATATACGGGGATTTCGGGCAGAAAGAGGCGTCCCCTGTGCGGCTCGATATGCTCGAGATCCTTTCCCTGCAAGCGGGCATTGCTCTGGAATATGCGCTTTTTCGCAGACAGCTGACGAAAGCGTCTAAAAAATCATAGATATCTGAAGGTGACTTGGACTAAAACAGAACGCGGAGGTACAAGGCAGTCATGGACAACGCAATACTCAATCAGATCCTCAACATTGCCTTCGAAAAAAAGGTCTCGGACATTCATTTTGAGGTCGACAACCCGCCGATGTTCCGGGCACGCGGCCATCTCATCCGCGCCAAGCTCGCGAACTTGACGAAAAAAGATACCGAGTTCGTCGCAAGCGCGGTTATGGAGCAGCACAACCGGAAGCTGCCCGAGGACTTAAAGGAATTTGATACTTCCTATACTCTGGAAAAAGTCGGCCGTTTCCGCGTGAGCATCTTCCGGCAGCGCGGCAATCTCGGCGTCGTCATGCGGGTCATACCCCATCAGATAGGTACTTTCGAGGAGCTGAATCTTCCTCCAGTCCTCGGCAAGATTGCGCAGGTCCCGAACGGCCTGATACTCGTCACCGGACCGACCGGCAACGGCAAATCAACGACGCTCGCATCGATGATGAAGCATATCAATGATAATTTCGATTACAATATCATTACCGTTGAGGACCCGATCGAGTTCCTGTTCACTTCGAGCAAAAGCTGTGTTATTCAGAGGGAAGTGGGCATCGATACGGAAAGTTTCAGCATTGCCTTGAGGTCTGCGATGCGCATGAATCCGGACGTCATCATGGTCGGAGAACTGCGCGATCTCGAAACCATAGACGCCTGTGTCAAGGCCGCCGAGACGGGGCATCTGGTATTATCCACTCTCCATACCCATAATACCGCTTCGACCATCAACCGTATCGTCGGTTATTTCCCGCCCGAGGCGCAGGAGAATACCCGGCAAAGGCTGGCAGAGAGTCTTGCAGCCGTCATATCTATAAGGCTTATACGGGGAAAAAGCGGCGAGACTATTCTACCTGTCCTTGAAGTGATGTATGCAACTGCTACCATCAAGGCGTGCATCCGGGACAATAAACTCGATGAGATCGAGCAGTACATCGAAAAAGGGCGCGACGAATACAACATGCAGACAATAGACCAGCATCTCATTCAGCTCTGCAGGGCGGAACTCATAACTCTCGATGAGGCAAAGCGCATCTCCCGCTCAAAAGACCTTGAGCGAAAACTGATGTACAGTTAAGACAGGTCCCCTGTTTTTTCCCGCACCCAGCCTGAAGCATATACAATAAGAAAAAAGCCGAAGCAATACTTCTCTCCGGCTTTGATCGTTCCCTGCTGCGTCTGCCCCTCAGAACCCTCGCCCTTCCCTACCCTTCCCTGCCGCGCGCATCGGGAAAACCGGCAAGTCAATCCTGTCCCTCGACCATCCACAAGATTACAGATTTCCAGGCCTGCCCTGATCACTTCAAGGTGATTATCAAGAGATATCAAATTGAAAATTCAGTTTAGAATCATTCTTTTTTACTAGCTTCTTGCTTTGACCTCGGCTATACTAGATTTAAATAGGAGATTAATGGTATTAATTAAGCCCCATCAAAGGAGGGAGCCTATCATGCAAACAACAGCCGCGTTCACTGGAGTACAAGAACGATTTTTTCTCCATCGTCATTCGTGAGTCCGAGCAACGCCCCGGGAGCTACATCTTCAGCAGCGGCCTCAGCCTGCCCAAGTTCAACCCCATCATCTGGGGAAAGACCGGGATCTGCTCCAACGCGGCATTCAAGGGTCTCCAACAGCTGCGGGCCGATGTGTCCCACTTTGCCCTCCAGCGCGGGATCGTGACGAAGAACGCCGAGGTCCCCTACGACTCGAAGAGCGGACAGGAGCATGGCTGGTATCAGGAAAGTGCCCTCTTGATCGAGGACGCATCGCCCGAGTCTGTCGAGGAGATCCTCGAGTTCAGCGCACGGGACCTCGTCCAGACAATCCTGACCGCCTGCCAGTTTGGTGTCAAGGTCTCGGCCGGATTGGATCCTGCGACAATGCAGCGCCTCCTCGAATCCCTGAGCATCACTAATTACCGGGAAATGGCTCCGCCGCCGATCGCAAAACCGCAGGCTGCCTGATACGTACGAGTAAACGTAGCCGTAAACAAGAAGGCCCGGGAATTTCCCGGGCCTTCTTCGTTCTCCTGTCCTATCAGCACGATGAGCGTCAACGTGCAAAGCACTCTGCTCGTCCGATCACAGCGCCTTCTTGATCGAGAAGGCCCCGCGAATCTGCGCGGCCGTGTAGCCGGTGGCCTTGTCGTGCGGGTACTCGGCATTCAGCTGCTCCTTGACCTGCGGCGCGACGGTCTCGGGCGTTCCGTGGCATTTCAGGCAAACTTCCTGCATCGGAATCGCCTTCATATAGCGCAGGAACTTGCCCTGCGGCTCGGTTGTGATCTCGGCGAATTCCAGGGCGGCGGGGTTTTCCTTCTCCGCCCGAAGCGCAAAATCGGCCAGGACCTTCTGCTCCCAGGCATCCGGCGAACCGAGCAGCGGATTGCGTGTCTTGAGCGATACGCGCGTGACGCGCTGACCGGTCTTTCTCGATATGTCCGAGGTGATGGACGGAGCGAGGTCCTTGCAGACCTTGATCGCCGCTGCCGGGCCGTTTGTCGTCATCTCTTTCTGCATGGCGCTGCCGAGCTGAGTCATGAGTTCCTTGACCGTGGCGCGGCTGTCCTCCTTGAACTTCGCCAGGTCATCGGCTGCAAATGCCTGGTATCCGCACAGAGCGAATGCAAGTGAACACACGAGCAATGCCTTTTTCATCAGTGAGCCTCCGTTGTTTGAGAATAGTTGCATAGTTTCTAAACAGTATATGCATTTCCCTGCTCGGTGTAAAGAAAAAAAAGCGGGGTCAGACAGCAATGCAGCACTTCCTCGGAAGGATAAAAGGGAATTCGTAACGTAGTGTGGATTTAGACGATTTGTAGACGATTTGACATTGTTCTCTATTTGCCAAATCAGATCGATAGTGATATAGTATTACAAAATTGTTATCGATGGAGGTTTATTATGAAAACGGTTACCGTTTCCCCGAAGTACCAAGTCGTCATCCCGCGTGATGTACGAGAAATACTCAGCATTAAACCAGGTGAAAAAATGCAAGTAATCAATTACGCGAACCGGATTGAACTTGTGCCCGTAAAGAAGATTAAATCCATGCGTGGATTTCTGAAGGGTATTGATACCACAGTGGTCCGGGAGAAGGACCGAGTATGAACTTAGTCGATTCCTGTGGTTGGCTGGAATACCTTGCAGACGGGCCGAATGCAGCCTTTTTTGCTCCAGCCATAGAAAACACCGAAAATCTTATTGTTCCAACGAGCTGCGTTCTAGAAGTGTTTAAACGGGTCTTACAGCAGAAGGGAGAGGATGCTGCTCTACAGGCGGTTGCTTTGATGCAGCAGGGACTGCTTATTGACCTCGATAGCGGGGTCGCCGTAAATGCTGCAAAGGTCAGCCATGAAATAAAACTGCCTCTGGCCGATGCGGTGATTGTAGCAACCTCGAGGATTCATAGTGCTGTTATCTGGACACAAGATTCAGACTTAAAAGGTATTGAGGGTGTAAAATTTGTGAACAAACGATAAAATAATCGGGAGCTTTTTGATTTCCCATCCACACCATATTACGAATACCCGAATAAAAAAAGCCGCTTATGTGCAATAAGCGGCGTCTGCCTGTTCCCTGCTCTTCAGCGTGATTACGCTTTCTTCTGTCCGGCCTGGGCGGCCTTCATTGCCGCCAGGTACCTGCGCTTGTTTTCGAGGACCTCGGCTTTCAATGCTGCCGCGTCCCTGTTCACGAGGCGCTCGACCGGCCGGTTGTTCATGAAATGCTCGCGAACGATCTCCGGCACATCAGTCTTCTGCACCTTCGAGTACCAGACCCCGTCGGGATAGACCACCATGTTCGGACCGCGTTCGCAGAGACCGAGCGATCCCGATGCGGTCACGTGGATCTCGTCGGCAAGCCCGGTCTTGCCAAGTTCGGCGCGGAGTGCTTCGAGGACTTCCTTGCTCCCCCGGTTGGTGCAGCTCGGGGCTTTCGGATCCGGCTTTTCCTGCGTACAGAGGTAGACATGATAACGAAATGGCTCCATTGTACTCCTCCTCGAAATAGGATTTATTTCCTGAAAAACAGTAGCACAAACGATTGGAAAAGGCAATCGGTGTAAGGAAACGCAGGCACGACGCGCTCAAGTCGCCTTCAGTCAATTCTCGCCGTGTCTTGGCTGTCTCGTTTACCAGTCGTCTCACGTCCCTGTTCGTCGATTCTCGTTGTTTCTTGACCCTGTCCCTTAGTCGGCTTCCGTCAATTTTCATAAATCTCACCCTGGCTTGTCTCCGAAAGCAAATGTGTAAGTTCAACCCGAATATTTGAGATTCTGATTACATATTTAAAAAGTATCGTTTATGCAACATCAATATATTGGACGTATGGCAACTCAGGTACTAAAATTCTGCTAATGGATAAAAAACCATAAACGCGGCAGCGAAAAGTCTAAGAACGATCTCAACGAGAGGAGGATTTTATTACTATGAGACCACCTGTCTATCAGAGCTGGGGAGATGCTGTGATGAATGGCAACTACATGCCCTTCAAAAGAGTCACAGGAGAAAAAGAACTAAAAAGAGTGATACGCCCGTGTCGCCGCTCCGTGTGTTCAGCCTGCCGCGTGAAGTGTGTTGGCCGAACGGCAACAAGCAGGGTGTTGAGCTCGATGCATTAAAAAAAATCTTTCGTTTTCATGAAATGGGAGGTTGCGCGCTTGATTGCGCAGAAGCACTCCTTGTCCCGCGAGAGCACCAGCTCAGGGGCAAGTCTTTCTCCTTGTATTTTTAATTTCCATAGTCCTAGTCGGTAATATTTCAAGGAAAAGACTTGCCCCTATAGATTCCCTCAGCTATTTCCCCGCCTGCTTCGGCGTCGACTTACCTTTCAAGAATGAGGACGCATAAATGGCAGTCTTTAACAGGGTCGCTTTCATGCGGGAGAACCTGAACGCGCGTTTTTTGAGATCAGCGCCGCAATAAGAACAGTGGCCAGTATACCACGCAAATCGTGTTTGACACTCCGGGCACTTCCATTTTGCATCCTGCTCCAAAAGCCACTGCTCCAGCCCGCTCTTCCTGATGCTTGCCATGTTTTCGTGGTTTCCTGCCAAATGCGGCAACAGACCTTCCATTGTTTTGCGCTTCTGAAGAATCGCGCAGGGATAATCGCCGCAATCAATGCAGTGTTCAACCTTCCTGGCAACTGCGCATGCCCGTATGGGGCAATCGCTGCAGTTGATGAATACTGTGTCGGATTTACAGCCATGGCACTTGAGCCCGAGATCGCTTTGTTGGTAAGGAATATTGCGTAGCGTGATGAGCGCCTTCAGCGTAGGTTCCGTGAAAAAGGAAGCGAACCGGGATCTCTGCCCGGTCACGTACGCCACATGGATGTCGCAGGCACCGCAATAAATTCCGCAGTATGAATCATAATTGTAGGTGCTCATACGATCTCCCCTCCTCCCGGTATCACTTGACCACGCGGAAGCGCAGGTCAGTCACCTGGCCCGACTGCCCGACATACGTCCGTTCGAGATTCACTTGTCCGACGCCCGGGTCCCCGTACAGCCGGATGCCATCGCCGAGCAGGACAGGCGCAAGGTGGATAATGATGTCATCGACGAGACCTGCGGCGAGGCACTGGGCCGGGATGGAGGCGCCGAAGAGGACGAGGTTCCTGCCCTTCGCGGCTGCAAGAGCCGTGGCAACCGCGTTGCCGATGCCACCGTCGCCAGGGCCGGCTATGAAGCCGTCCAACGACATGGTTACATGCCAAACAACCTTTCCCCTACCCCAAGCCATATTTTCTGATTCCTTTTGCGCTCGTCTAACTTGACGCGCCGGTTAACGCCTGAAGTAATTACGTCTCCCATCTGATTCTATTGTATCACAGCTGTTTTTTTTCCAATGACAACCCCAATGAGGATTGAGTGCCGCGATGTTTTTTAAGTGATGGTCAAGCTGGCTCTTTTTTGACAGGAGAAAAGGTTTGGCAAGATACAAGACGTAACCAGAGCAACTCATCTGGAATAAGTTCATTTCGGACACAACGTACCCCGGTGGTCCTCGATGGCAAAAAAGTTGACCTTGACAGTATCCTTTAAATGGGTGGCCCTAGGTGTTCGTCCTTCTTTCGGCCTTGACGAGTCCGGGTTATTTGTGGCAGAGTATATCAGCGGTAAAACGTAAGCTCGCGGAGGCATTTGAATGTTTTCTCTGAAGATACGCCCAACACTTGTTGCATTGATCCTGCTCCTCGCGTCGATCCTGCTGGCCTCGACAAGCGCTCTCGCTGAAGTAAAGGTTTTTGAAAGGTCCTATACCTATCAGGCGAGCGAAATAGACAGCAAGGTGACTTCCCGTACGATCGCGCTCGAACAGGTCAAGAGGCTCCTTCTCGAAGAGGTTGGGACCTATCTCGTTTCCGAAACGGACGTCAAGAATTACCAGCTCACAAAAGATAAAGTCACTGTCCTTTCCGCAGGCATCGTCAAGACCGAAATCCTGAACGAAACGTGGGACGGGAAGACCTATTCGATCAGGGTGAGAATGTCCGTGGACAGCCGGGAAGCGGCAAAGATCCTCGAGGGATTGAAAGAGAACAGCCAGAAGAACCGCGAACTGGAAGAGATGAACCGCAAAGTAGATGAAGCGTTGGCAAAGATCAGGCAGCTGCAGGGGGAACAGGCAGCGGGGAAAGGTTTGGAGAACAGACAGTCAGAATACATCAAAACGGTCGATGAGCTCCACTCGAACGAATGGGTGAATAAGGGTGCAGCATTCATGGCCGCGGAAAATTATACCGGCGCACTCGATGCCTTCAGCAAGGCAGCCGAACTGAACCCCGGGAACGTCTGGGCCCGCATCGACAAGGGATGGGCACTGAACACTCTGGGCGATTACAACGGGGCCTTAAAAGAGCTGAACAAGGCCGAGGAGATCGACCCGAAGAACCCCTGGATCTATGTGAACAGGGGGACTTCGTATAATTCCCTGGGGGATTTTCAGCAGGCCCTCGTCGATCAGCAGAAAGCGCTCAGCCTGGATGCAAAGAACTCATGGGCCTGCATCAACCTGGGGTGGGCATATGAAGGCCTGGGCAACTTGAACCAGGCGGTGATGGAACTGAACAAGGCGGAGCAGCTGGATCCTCAGAACTCTTTCGTCTATTCGGCCCGGGCATGGGCCCATAACGGCCTCGGCAACAGCCAAAAGGCGACGGCGGATTTCGAAAAAAGCATTGCCCTCGCGCCGAACAACTCGTGGATGCACTGGAATATAGCGCTGTATTATGCCCTGACGGGAGCGAAAGACAAGGCGATCGCGGAGCTGCGAAAGGCGGTACGCTTGAACGGAAGCTTGAAACAAAAAGCAAAGATGGAGAAAAACCTTCAATCGCTCTGGAACGACAGCGATTTCAAGGCGCTCGTTGAGTAAATCCCTGACCTGCCCCCCTCGGTGTACCTGAATCATCTGAAGCGCTGATCGCGAAGCGAAGGCAGCCTACGGGGGAAAGCTCACCTCATGCTCTACCCAGATATAACGTTGTGTCGGAAGTTGACTTATGTTGCTTTCATTCAATCATCTAAGTACATAATCCCGTCCTTTTTAAAACCTTACAAGAGAAGTCAATCTCAGACACAACGTTCCTCTTCTTCTCTGCAGTCGTGATTAAATATCAAAACAAAAGACCTGGTAAATGTCCCTGAAAATACCAACGGCCCGGAAATTTCCCGGGCCTTTGGTATTTCAGCGAGAGAAAGTCAAGCCGCAAGGCCTAGGCCTCAGAGGCCTGTGGGGCTCACAGTCCCGTGGCGATGGTTTTAAAGAACGTGATGGCGTCGATGGCGAACGGCATGGCGCAGTTGTCGTGCGTTGTGGGGAGCGTGCCTGCATCGCAATTGACAATCGTCACCGTTGTCGAACCGTTGTTGGTCATGACGGTCTTCGCTGTCGTCGCATTGGCGTAGGGCACGATATCGTCGCCCGTCCCATGGAACAGGCGGGTGGACACCGCGGGCGCCCAGTTGTAGATGTCGTTTTCCGCGATATGCGATTTGAGCGAAGCCTCGCCGGAGCCCAGGTAGCTCGCCACAAATACCGGGTTCAGGAGCGTCGTCGTCGCGACACCCGGCCCGCCGAGCGCATTGCTGACCTGGCTCCTGCTGTGGGTGCCGTCAAAATAGGTGTTGACCACGGTGACGTAGGCGGATGAAAAATAGTAATCGATCCGGCCGGGGTCGTTGTACAGCGAGTCGTAGGCCTTCAGAAAAAAAGCTGTGAAGGCCGGCTCCACCTGGTTCGAAAGCGCCACGACGTGGGCGGCCGTGCCCGTGAGGTCGTAGGGACCGTCGCCCGGCTCCGATGCGGTAACGGGAAATTCCGCGGACAGGCCCTGCTCCATCAGCCGCTGAGTCGCGAGCGTTGCGTATCCGCCCTCGGAATACCCGGTGAGAAAGAGCTGGCCGTTCGACGATGCGTTGACGGCCGGGTCGGAGAAGAAGGTCCGCGCTGCGCGGTTCATATTGACCGTTGCCGAGGCAGAGCGTATCCGCGTGGAGGTAGGGATGCAGCATGCCCGCGGAGTCGCCGAACCCGAGGTAATCGGGCAGCACGGAGATGAATCCCAGCCCCGCGAGTGCTGCGCCGATCAGACCTTCAGGGCTCGTCGAGAGATTCGAGGGGGCGTCGCTGTTCCTGGAAGATCGTACCATGCTGATAGCTGATCACGGGCCTGTTGCTGCTCCCTGTTGTGGGCAGGCATACCAGGCCCGATGCATGGACAAGACTGCCCGTTGCATCGGGTGTCTCGTACGTGAGCTTGTAGCACGCAGCGCCGCTGGTCGCGGTAATACCGGTGATCCCGAGGGTCGCTATCCCGAGGTTCAGGAGCTGCGCGCTGAACGATCCCGCCGGTGACCAGGAAACCAGCTGCCCGGGGACCGGAGAAGCAGGCGGCGCGCTGCTGTTGGAATGTGACCCGCACGCAAAAAGCAGCGAGATCGCCACAATAGCGATAAGGATGCCTGTCAGGCGGTTTCCCGGCCTAGGCAACTGATGGATAGTTCTCTCCTTGAATTCCATAGGACGCCACCTCCGGTCGCTGGTGCTCAAAACTCTCTTGCTATGAGCATAGCACCGGCAAGCAGTTGTTTCAATCAGCCTTTTTCCCGGGGCAGGCCTGCAAGTCCGGAATCACGGCACAAATCGGACTGCTCATACTTACGACGTAAGTCCATTGCAGACCTCAATTTCTCCTACGTCTTTGAAAACAAGAATGCCCGGGAACTTTCCGGGCCTTTGTTATTTCTGTGGGAATCGTACCACAACAAAAGGGATATTGGGAGGGGACAACAGCATCGCGGACGTGCGCCAAGTTCAAGGGACGCTTGCGGCTGCAGGCACGGAACAAGTTTGATTGCCGCGTCGGCGCTGCACGAGCCGGAGGAGTTCCTCTTTACGCGCCGGAGACAGACCCAGGTTGTCCGCTTCCTTTTTTAGAGCGTCGTACGAGCCTTCGCTGCCGAGATAGCCGTTCACGCGCGCCACAGCGGTCGAGGCAACATAATCGGCAAAAGAGGGATAGATCCGCGAGAGTTCCTGAGCAAACTCAGGGAACTGCCGGAGGCTGTGCTTCTGATGGTAGTCCTCGGCAAGTGTGAAGCCGCTGTAGTTGATGATCTCCGTATAGACCGTCTTACCGCGTTCTTGCTCGATCTGCGCTTTGGACTCCCGGGCAAGACGCAGCTGCTCATCGTCATGCACGAAGATGATGGAAGCGTACTGGCGCGACCAGCTCCGGTACGAAGGATCGTGGCCGGTCCAGAAGGCGCGGAGCAGGTCCTCGTAGGTTATCCTGGAGGGATCGTAGTCGATCTGGACTGTTTCTGTGTGGTCGCCGAGCGAGTGGTAGGTTGGATTTCGTTTTGTGCCGCCTGCATATCCCACGCGCGTCCTGATTACACCCGGCAGACTCCCGAACCGGGAGTCGGGTCCCCAGAATCAGCCCATGGCAAAAGTTGCGGTAGCGAACTGTTTCGGCGCGAGGGTGTCGATCAGGGGTCTCGATGGAGGAGATGCGGAAGCAAAAGCATTCGGAGTCATGTTATGCTGCCCCCTTTCTGTTGCGAAATAAACTGTTGCCGCAGCCAGCACCAACAGGAGCAATGCGAATCTGCGGAACCGAAACACGGCATGATATTGCTCTTTGATCATGGGAAATTGTCCCACCTTTTGCTTAGAGGAAGCAAGAGAAATGCGGAAGAGGAAAATTTATTCAGAACAGTAATGAATGAACTGCTTTAGTAGGAGAAGATCGGGGGGAGCCTATATCAAAAGCAGCTGAGACAGATGCTTGCTGATCACAGCCGGCAGTTTCTTCGGGGACCTGATGCGGAGTTGCTTGTTGACATTGAATATGCCAAACACAACCTGGATGTCATTGATCTTCACTCCAAATTCTTGTGCAAGGAACCGGACCATGTGATCCGTTGCCCTGCCCGCCACCGGCGACGCGGTGACACTCACCTTCAGTTGCGCGCCTTTGACCTTGCCGATCGCGTCCCGGTTCGAGCCGGGTTTGCCCAGAATGTTCAGTACCAGCGTTTCGCCATCCCAGGCACAGAAAGAATCCATTACAATTTTTTCGGCAGTCACTCTAAGAACGTTCCCCTGTCGCAAAGGTCAGCTGATTATGGCGGAGAACAGAGGCAATGTCAAAATAAAATAACATTTAAGTAACATTTAAGAGCATTTAAGGGTCACTTCATGCAACTTCTTTTTCAGCTTCCGCTGATCGTTCTTTATTGGATCGGGCAGCAGCTTTTGTCGTGAACGGAAAAAGCGAGATGGCGGAAACCGATGCGGCCCGGATTGCCGCACTCCGGGTCGGGAGCCGGATTAGGACTGCTGAAATGCAGAAGCTCGATGACGAGCTGGCTCGCCGGGTGCTTCATCCCCACGAACGAACCGGCTGCATCCTTGATGCCCGTGACGGACTCGAGGAATGCAGCGTCGAGCGTTGACCGGATCGTCTCCTCGAATCCGAGGATCTCAAAGAATTTCCTGCTTCGTTCAAGATCAGTAACGACGATCGCAAGGTGATCGATCTGTTTTATCAAGGTTGACCTCTCTGGATTTCCGGCTGAGCCTGGATCTTTCGAGGCTTCCGGAAACCACGAATGATCAGTGGCACGACGATCATCGCACCGAGGACGATCCACTCAGCTGTATTGGGGTCCTGAACGTAGTTGCTCAGGCGCAGGGTCGTGACTGCAATGACAGCGTAATACAGCATGTCCCCAGCGATCGCAAAGACCCAGCCCATCACGAATCCATGGCCAGCTGCCATCGCCGAGGCCCGCCCGGTCATGGGATCCGCGCCAAAGGAGATCAGAATGAGCGTAAGAGGGCCGGCACCCGTGCCGTTGAAACGCTCAGCGCTCTTGGCCATTGCAGCCTTCATGCTTGCGCTGAACCTGGCGAGAAACGGAACCTTTCCCGCAAGCCATGCGAGAAGTTGAAGTACTGGCTCAAATGCGAGTGCCAGCAGCACATCTGAAACCAGGTAGAGCCCGGCGGTCGCGGGCCAGGCCAGCCCCTTGGTCCGGGCAAGCAAGACGCCTGCCGGGATTCCGCCGCCAACAGGGATAAGGAAAAGCATCAATACAGAAAACATGATGGATAGTAACAAAAGTGCCGGCCAAAGGCAAGTGGCGGGGCGGGTTTTCCTTTCTTGCGGTAGTAATACAAACGAAATAATAATTGTTATATTCCTACGGAATCCCCTCCCTACCCTCTCCCCGCTGGGGAGAGGACAAAGGGCAAAACTGTATCAAAGCTAAATGCGTTCGTAGTAGCGTGCGATCAAACAGCTACAGATTCAAGTCTGCCCCACACCGCACCCGGAACTGGTGGCATCAAAAAAAGGCCGGATGCCGGGTCCCGGGCAAAAAAAGACCGGAAAGCGTTTTGCTCTCCGGTCTTTGACTTGTTCGAAATCATAGATACGTATGAAAAACCGGTGGGGTCTTTTCTTTTGGTGTTTCACAATCATTGATGATCCACTTATTCTATCCCCGGGGATAGAAAACACTGAACGCGACTGCAAAGCCTGCGAACAAAAGCGCGTACAGCCAGTAGATCGTCGGGAGCGTACTGGAGAACAGACACCACACCATGGCAAGGGCGCCCAGGACCATCCAGACGATGATCATCTGGACCATAGTCCTCACCTTGTCCGCGGATGTCTGCTTGAATGCCAACCATCCGCCGGAAGACAGTGCCAGAAACGCCACCCCGAACTCTCGAAACGCTGCCGTTTCCGACGGCTGCTTGATGGGAACGCCGATCAAGCTTTGGTATGCCTCCGGGAACAGGAGGTAGATTATCCCGAAAACCCCGGCAACGATGGACCCGGCGAGACACGTCGCCTTCAACCCTGGTGCAAGAGCTTTATCCATGTTATTTCCCTCCTTTAAGCGTTTTCAATCGAGATGATTGAACTCAACACCTTGGGGGCTGCCTTTCATTTTTAGATTCCCCCCTCCCCCTAACTCTGCTTCGTTGCCAGGGCTTTCTTTCGCGGCATCAAGAAGGCAAACACTGCCGCAACTACGAGCAGCACCGGCACGTCGCCGAAGAGATGGCCTGTATGTTCCGGGTACACGACTGCCTGGACCGCCATAATTCCGCCGTGTACGACGCTCGACCAGACAGCGAACCAGATGAGACTGGCATGTTCAAGAGGATTACGGGCAGCGATTATCAGGAAAACGCCGAGCGTCGCGTAGATCCCGATGATCATCTGCAGATAGAGCGAAGGCCCCATGGTGTGCCAGGCCCAGCCGGACGGCCAAAGAACGGTAAGCGGATAAACTCCGATTATGCAAAAGGCCCCCGTCACTGCCAAAACGATCTTCAAATATTTGAGTCGTGCAGTTTCGTCCATGACTACCTCCTTTTTTTGAGCAGCTTGGACACAAATTCATGTGCCGCGCGCCGAACTCAAGGGAATTTCGCTTGCGCCAATAAAACCGGAAGGCGGGACAGATAACGCTAGGCAACGGGTTTACCACCTCGTCGAAACCGCACGGAGTCAGGTCTTTACTCTTGACATCCCCTGTTTCGGATGCGCGCGCCTACTGAAAGATCGTTTCGCACGATAAGTTGCGGCAGTTTCAGCCACGCGCATTCCCACCCTTTTTTTCTCCGGTTCAAAGGTGACGCGCACCCGCGCATGCAGGACCTTGGCAACGCGCCTCAGGGTGCTCAGGGAATGTCCTTCGTAGCCCGGCGACTCCAGCCTGCTGATCTGCTGCTGGGATATTTTGAGAAGCTTCGCGAGGTCCTTCTGGGAAAGCCCGGCTTCGTTTCGAAGGGCTGCGATCTGGAGCGCCACGTCCCAGGCTTCCCCAGCGCGCTCGAAACGGGCGGCAAACTCCGGGTCCTTCAATTGCTCTTCAAGATATTTATCGAAATTCGTCTTTTTCATCGTTCCACTCTTTTCATCCAGTCGCGCATCCGTTCCCGCGCGGTTGCCAGGTCCCGGTCCGGAATGGCCCGGCCCTTGTTCCGAATACCGTGCACCGCAACGATCCGGCGGTTCTTCACGAAGAACCAGAGCACTCGAGTATTGAGCTTGCCCACGTGGCGTAGTTCAAGCAGCCCTCCTCCCAATGCTTTGGACAGCGGCTCCCGGTGGTACTGCCGGTTCCGCAGTTTCGCCAGACCAGCGACCACGGCGGCGAAATCATCGGGATCAGAGCTCTTCAGCTCGTCCAGAAAATCCCGCACAGGAGAAGCCCCTGTTTCCGTCTCATAGAATTCTACAATAAAATCCATAATCATTCAACAACAATATTGTTGTATAGGACCAATTTGGATATTATCCAATTCATTATCCGTTTCATTTTGGATCAGGGAACCCATTAGGGTCAGATGAAACCTTGGGGACGTCGATACGTAGTGATCATTAATGCTTTTTTCCTGGCCTGCCTAACCCTTCACCAAGATACTCTCAAGACAAAAACACGTCAATTCCCCGACCTTCTTCCATTTCTTGCACACTTCCGGCAGCGGACACATTCCGCACAATTGGATCAGTTGATCTATGCTGGTATCGATCGTTTTCGCCTGCTCATGAATCTTGAGAAGCTGCTTTAGATACTTTCCCGCCACAAGGCGATGGAGGTTATCTTTCTCCTTGAGACCCAGCCACTCAAACACGCCCTTGTCCCCGCGCGAAGAGTTGCACGACGTACATGCCTGAACGAGATTGTCCGAAGAATCGTCGCCGCCCCTGTTACGGGGAATCAGGTGATCGGTGGAAAGATTTTCTGATGACCCGCAGAACACGCATTGATGAGGCAGTTCCTGTTCCCGCTCCCATTCCCGGATGGTTCCTGAGATCGTAACCTGCCCATCGCGCAGTTTCTTGAAACGGTCGGTCACAAAGCCGTATTGGATCGATCCATGAGCCGAACGGGAGATGAGCTTGGCATACTCATAGAAAATCTCTTCGCGAATTGTTTTAACATATCCTGGCGGCATAAGATCGTCTCCTTACCACCTCGTCGCAACCTCATTAATTGTTTGCGATCCGAAGCGGCCACTTCCATGCCACAAAAGCCCACAAAAGATAATAGGCCGTAACAAACAGAAGATTGCGGCCCTGAATGATTTTCTCGACAAAACCAAGGCGCCCCTTGATTAATGTCTCCTGCCAGGAAGTTCCGAAGCCCTGGCCAAAAGAAAGTACCCCGACCAACAGCATCATCGGAAAAAACATGAGCATATTTTTCAGCACTACGGCCCGCAGCATGTCCTCATCAGCGGTCTGCAGCGACAGTATGCCGATTCCGCGTGTAACCAGAATTGCATAAAATCCGATCAGGGCGCCGTGGTCCCTGTGAAACAAGTAGGAGAAAGTCCCCAGAATAAAATAAAAAATAATCAGGCCCCAGAAAATACGCGTGAGCTCTTCTGAGCCCCTCTCCATATGCATAACCATTGCTGTGCCTGCCAGGAGGGTGATGGCATGACAGGAGAGAAACTCCATGAGACAAAGCTTATTAAAGCTTACCCAGCCTATAAGTTTTTCACCTGTGCCAAATTGCGGATTCAACCAGGCCGTGAAATAAAGGAGTGCCGTAACAACATAACCGAAAGCCGAATATAGAGCGTTTAATCTCATGTTTGACGACCTCTGCCCTCATGATCCATCTACTTTTCAAATACTCTCATTTCTACTCTTTGTCAAGCAGTTTACTATTGCGTCAGACAAACTATGCCCGCCCGGAAAAGGGACAGTCATCTCTCAACAGTCGATAGTCGACAGTTGCATTAAACCGGTCCCAGCTAACCTTCCCTATGCCGGCTTACACTCCTTTGTTGCTCAGTTTTTTTTCATCTCAGCCAGACTCAATCGCCCCAATGTGGCAGCGCTGCCCATGCAGGCATCATTAATAAGGCTCTTCCGTGTTTTGTGTGGGTGCTTTTTCACTCTTTATCGTCATTTTTGCATATCCCCTTCGCGGCCTGAATGAAATTTTTGACCCGTCTAAGGCCACGTCCGCTCGATCGCGCAAACTCGGCCTTCGGCCTCAGACAGTGCGCGCTCGCCCTTGCGGGACGCTTCCTTAGGCCAAGACGTGTGCCCCAAAATTTCATAGGTCCGCTCCGGAGATATGCGGGGTTGGTTTAAAGATGTTTCACTAAAAGCTTCCCATGCGAAAATCTAGGCATGCGACCGAGGACGAGGGTTAAGCATTTCAGACTGTCTGAGCCCGAAGGGCGAGCCTGTGGCCAGTGCTTATGAGTGCGCCGCGCGAATACAGGTCATTTCCCACGTGGAGTGAGGACACCCTGCACTCGCGCCCCGAGCACTCGTTTTCGCTGGGTGCAGGCGACCGAGCATGCCGTAAAGGATATTCGCCGGGTGCCCTTCTTTGGGTCACCTTTCTTGGGCACGCAAGAAAGGTGACAACAAACGTGAAAAAGGGAGATTAATACAGCACAATATGTCGCAGAGGCGCTCATTTTACCCACATAAAAGTCAGAAGAGCCATTAATAATACCTTCATCTTATTGACATTAACATATAGTTGCGGTTTCCTTTAACTATAGAAAGGTTTCTCTTGAATTACCGCTTAAAAAAAATTATTTAAAAGGAGAATTGCCATGGCAAAGCAAGAAGGCAAAATTGGACATGCAGGCGATGATGGAAGTGTACAAGAAGGTGGGAACTCCGGGCGAGCCTCATAAGCTGCTGGCGAAGCTGGAGGGAAGCTGGACCACCAGGACCAGGGGCTGGCTGGAAGGCAAGCCGGCCATGGAATCGACCGGCACGTGCGAGCAAAAGCTGGTCCTTGGCGGCCATTACCTGCAGCAGATCTATACCGGCGATATGATGGGAGCGCCATTCGATCGGCATAAACCTCCTGGGGTACAATAACCATACCAAGAAGTTTGAGTCGGTCTGGCTCGACTCAATGAGCACGGCCATCTATTTCTTCGTGGGCAAGGGAAGCGCGGATGGCAGGACCATTACGCAGGAATGCAGCTACGACGACCCGGTCAGAGGCCCGGCTGTCTGGCGCAGTGTGACCAGGATCAAGGACGACAATACCCTGGAGTTCGAGATGTTTATCACCCCCAAGGGCGGTAAGGAAGAGAAGATGATGGAGATGACGGTTAGCCGAAAGGAAGCCGTCGCTCGCAAGGCGGCGTGAGGGAAGTACAAAATACAGTCTCAGGTCTCAAGTTTGAAGTCTCAAGTACCTGAGACCTGAGACTTGAAACATGAGACTTCGCAGACTTAGCATTTTCATAACTGCCATCGCCCTCATCGACGGATGCGTAACGACGGTCAGCCGCCACGCTGATGCGCTTGCCTTTCCGTAACCGCGAGAGAGGAAGGGACCATGCTTTTGTTCCTGAATATACTTCAGACCGTACTGCTCGTGGTGATCTCGGCGGGCATTGCCTACCTGGTCTACCGGTCCCCCGCGAGGGCCGTTGGCACGAGGAGGTCTCTCCACTCAAGGCGGTGCGAGGTATATAACGATGTCGTGCGGGTCCTTACCATGCTCGGCAGGAGGGGGGAAGTCCGAAAGGAGGAGCTCCTGGACTTCCGGTCCCGCACGCAGGACGCCGTTTTTCTGTTCGACGGAGAAATCTCAGCGTACCTCGACGAAATCTATAACCGGAGCGTGAAGCTGATAAGCACCAACGAACTCCTGCTAGGGACATCGGTGGCCGTGGGCGAGGAGCGCGACCGGATCACGGTGGAGAACACAAAGCAGCTCATCTGGCTCGCCGACCAGCTCGCAATGATCCGGAAGAAATTTTCGCTTTACCCTGACGTGCTGAACTCGTGCTAGGAAACTCGTTACTCACTCCCCTCCCTCAGCTTTTTTGCCGTCTGGTAAAAATCGCATTTTCTGCAGTCCTCGTATTTTTGCGCAAAGGTCCCCTGCACCTTGCCTTCGCAGAACGTGCCCGCCACCACCCAGCAGACACTGCCGAAATGCGGATGGGCCGGACATTTCGTGGTTGCGTCCTTGTCCCTGCCGCATTTCATGTATTCCCAGCATTTCAGCTCACCCGGTTTTTCTTTGCCCGGCTGCGGGAAATAGAGGCTGAAGATGGAGCCTTCCCCTTTGACGCTCTCCGCCTTTACAAAGCCGCCGTGCTCTTCGACGATCTTGCTCGTTATGGACAGGCCCAGGCCGGTGCCGTGCCCGATCTTTTTCGTGGAGAAGAAAGGATCGAAGATCAGCGGCAATTTGTCTTCATCGATCCCCATCCCCGTGTCGGACACCCTGAGGACAACGTAGCGCACGTCGTTCAGGGATTCGGTCCTTGCCGATATCTTCAACATCCCTCCCTGGGGCATTGCATCGAGGGCGTTGGTGATGAGATTGGAAAGCGCCTGCCTGAGCTGGTCTTTGTCCATCAAAACGAGGGGAAGGTCTTTTTCCATGGAGACCTCCACGCTGACCGACTGGTCGCTGCAGAGGGGTTCGTGCAGGCCAACGACGTCATTCAACAATTCCCCTATCTCCTGCTTTTCCAAATGGACCCGCGCGTCACGTGAAAACTTCAACACGTCCCGCAGGATCTTCTCAAGCCGGTCGACTTCATGGACGATGACCTCCACGCGTTCCTTCTCTTTTTCGCCCGCCGAGCTCTTCGCGAGCCTGCGCGCGAATCCCCCGATGGCGGTGAGGGGGTTCCGTATTTCGTGCGCCACATCGGCGGTCATCCTGCCCAGCGCCGCGAGTTTCTCCGCCTGGACCAGCTTGTCCTGGGATTTTTTCAATGCATCCGTCTTTTTCTCGACCTCCTGCTCGAGGGACTCCGTCCACGCTTCCATCTTTTTCCGCGCTGCCTTGAGCTCCCGGGTCATGTCATTGAAGGTATGTACGAGCCGGCCGATTTCATCATCCGACGACGCCGTCACCATGCGTTCGAGGTCCCCCTGCGCAACGGTCTCCATGGCGCTCGAAAGGGACGTTACGGGTTTGAGGACGAATTTGCGGAGAACAACATACAGGATGAGGGCAATCATGCCCATGAGGGCAAAGGTATACACCGTGGTATGTATCGTATGCTCTTTCATGGTCTTGTCAACGGCGGCCAGCGATAAATCGGATTCAAGAATGCCGAGCACGCGCTGGTCCGGGGAATGGACGTGGCAGGCGGCATTGGAGGAGCAGGAAGGCTCGTTGTTGATGGGATCGATGAACGTCAGCAGGTTGTAGCCCTCGCTGTCGTGATAGGTCGCCCATTGACTCTCCTGGGACAGCGTTTCGGAGGGCTTTTGAAGGCCGACGTGGCAACCCTGGCAGGCGCGCGCGGAACGGTCTACCTTGCGCCCTATTTCCTCCCGTTTCGATGAATAAAAAATCGTTCCTTTGCCGTCGAACAGCCTGATGCCCCTGACGTCCTTTGCCGACCCCAGGTCGTCTATTGTCTGCTGTATGGCTTCCCTGTTGAAGGTGAGCATGTCATATCGCACGCTCTTTTTTACGAGCGCGGAGTAGGAGACTGCATCTTTAACGGCTTCATTGATGAGGTTTGACCGGTCCGTGCGGATGAGGGTGTACCAGGATATGCCCCCGCCGATTACGATGAGCGAAACGAGGACGATAATGAGTTTCGCGGCAAGAGATTTTGCTATGAATGTGAGGACGTTCGTCATGAGGCGTCCACGGTCCCTTTCCTTCGTGCCGGTATCATACCTCAATCCTCCGCCGAAATCATCAGCAACAATGCAATTTGAGGGGCCGCCCCGGGGTCACTTCGATTTTGATTATAGGGGATGAACAGGTATACAATTGTAACTTCCGGCAATATTCAGAAGAACCCTGTTGATGTTACGCGACTTATTTGACATCGAATACTATCTGTTGTTAAATGTAGTTATACCAGCGCTGCCAGCCGCATAGAGGGCCGGCGATGCCCGGCAGGAGGAGAGAAAAATGCCACAACGATCGATTTTAGTTGCTGACGACATCGAGAATCAAACCGAAGCCGGCAAAAAACGTTCGCAGGCAATAGGGAAGGCCGCTTCTTTCCTGGCCCGACGGCTCACAACCGGCATCGATTTGCTTTATGTGGAGGACCTTGCGGCATATCCCACGAGCAAACTCGGTTCATTCCGTTTCCCGGAATGGCATTTTTCGCATCAGGAAAAGCTTGAAGAAGTAGGCAGGCAATTTCGCTTACCGGTTTCCTGTTCCGTAAAAAGCGGCCCTCCGGCGGAACAGATCCTGAAGGTATTGCGCTCCCGGTCATCCCCGGAGCTTGTTGTCGTGGGGACACAGGGCAGGAAGGGAGTGAAGCGTTTATTTCTTGGAAGTGTTGCGGAAGAAGTGGTCCGGCATGCCAGGCGGCCGGTGATGGTGATCGGACCGATGGCCCGGGAAATCTCCGGCCAGAAGCAGCTTAAAATGCTCGTGCCGACCGATCTCGGGAAAAACAGCCGGGCAGCCGAGCAATACGCGCTCTCTCTTGCAAAACGCATGGGAGCGAGAGTGACCCTGTTTCATTGCCTCTGGGACAGTATCTATGCAATTACGGTCAACGCCGCCTACTCCGGGATGGCCGCGTTTAATATCGATGAAATCATTTCTGGGGAGCGGGAGAGTGCCGTTGATGCCCTGAAACGCAAAACCGCTTTCTTCCAGAAACACGGGGTGCCCTGCGACTACAAAATCCAAGAAGAGGCGATAACTTCCCTCTGTGCGGTGCATGAGGAGTGTGCAAGCGGCTATTCGATCGCGGTCATGGGGACCCGCGGAAGGAACGCATTGCTCAATGCTTTTTTCGGGAGCACGGCGCGGGAAGCGGTCCTGAATGCAACGATCCCGGTGATCATCGTACATTCGGGAAAATAGGGACCAGTCAGTTACAAATCGAATTCCACGAAAAATGGGAAAAAATAGCTCGCGCAACATCGTACCCTGTATCCCTCTGCCGTCGTTGGCGTGCTTTTGGGAATTCCGGTGTCCTCTGTCCGGAAGATCACCCGGAAACGGAGTCGTAGGCGCGAGGAGAAGGTCTCATCATGAGGGACCGTGACTGCGTCGAGTTCCTCCAGTGGTCGCTTCCGAGGCTCCGCATGCAATGGCAGGGGTTCCGGAAGGTCCGTGGGCAGGTCTGCAAGCGCATCGACCGCCGCCTGCGCGAACTGGGGCTTCCGGACGTTGCGGCGTACCGGATGTTCCTGGAAACGAACGGCAACGAGTGGGCGCTGCTCGACTCCCTCTGCGGCATTACGATCTCGCGTTTCTACCGGGATTGTGAAGTGTTCCGGTTTCTCGATCATGAAGTGCTCGTGACCCTGTCCGAAGACGCGCTGGCGCGGGGAGAGAACGGCCTTCGGTGCTGGAGCATCGGCTGCGCCTCCGGCGAAGAGCCCTACACGCTGGCACTGCTGTGGGACCTGGCTACGGGCCGCCGGTTCCCGTCTCTTGCGCTCACGATTCTGGCCACAGATGCGGACCCGGCCATGATCAGGCGCGCGGAGCAGGGTTGCTATCCGCCCGGCAGCATCGCGGGACTGCCCGCGGAGTGGTCGGCGCTCGCATTCTTCCGGAAGGGGGGACTTTACTGCATAAGGGATGAAGAGCGAAGCAGGGTCGCCTTTTTCGTGCAGGACATCAGAAAGGCCGCGCCCGATGACCGGTTCCATCTCGTTCTCTGCAGGAATCTGGCACTCACTTACTTTGATCCCGCATTGCAGCAGGAAATCCTCGCACGCATCAGCGTGCGGCTTTTCCCCGGCGGCGCTTTCGTTGCCGGCATCCATGAATCGTTGCCTGACGGATGCCTCGCCTTCAAACCCTGGCCAGGAGGCCGGGGCATTTACCGGAAAGAGGTGAAGGAAGGGGATGCAGGGGCATCCTGACAATTCCGGAGAAGACCGTTACGGGCATCGCGGTTCGCGGTATCAAAAGCATGCGTTCGGCCCCCGGTAACCTAATATTCCTTCCACAACTCCAGCGCATTCCTCGCTGACCTGAACCCGTACCCTTTCAGCGCCGTGGCATAGGGGCTCTGCAGTGCAGGTTCGCCATTAACCGCCTCGATCGTTATTTTCTGGACAGGATTGAACTCGCGCGCGAGCAGATCCTTGAACAAGGCGAAATATTCGGCAAGATGCGCGTCATCAGGCTGGACAAGGATCTCAAGATTTTTTCCCGATCGTTTCGAGATCATGACGAGCCCGCTTCCGTGATACACGAGATGCGTCGAGGCGATGCGCGAAGGAAGGCCTGATAATGCAGTTAGTCCCAGCCCGCAGGGCGAGGCGGGATCGGCCGCGTTGACCCAGAAAACGGCGTCCTTGGGCAGCGGCTCCTGCAGCATGCGGAAGGCCTCGTGGGAAACAAACTGCGGGCCAGATACGCCCTCGAAGAAATAGCCTGACAGCACCTCGCCCGAGAGCTCCATCAGCCGAAGCGACCGGAACATTGCCCGCCACTGGAGCGGCGACAACTCGTTCGCCGTAAGATCGCGGAACAGCACGCCGTAGCGCTTCAAAAGCTGCCGTATGCGGTCTTTCACGAGCTCTTCGTTTTCGAGAATATCGCGCTCCTGCGGCAGGGAATCGATCCTGAGCCAGTGGCCTTCCAAGGGCCGGGAAACCTTCCAGCGGTTGAATCCCGACCTGCGTGAGGCAAGTCTGGCCTCGTCGCTGATTGATTGCGCCGAGAACCCGGTCATGGCGCCCTTTCTGAGGGTCTTGAACGAATCGCTCGTCACATTCCCCTTCCATGCCTCTTTCCACAAAAGCTCTGTCGCATGAACACTGTCCATGTGGGAGAACTCGGTTATCTCCAGGAAACTGTACCTGCCGCGGCGGTCGGGGATCAGGAGCGAAAGCTCTCCATCGTGCTCTGATCCGGCCACAGGACGGAAGAGCTCCAGGTCCTGGCTGAAGGCGAGGCTGATGCGCTGTTTCCCGCAGCCGAACCAGATGAGGTCGCTCTGGTCCATGAGCGTGTCCAGCCACTCGCTCCGGTACTGCTGCATGCGGCTGGAGAGGATATATTCCTCCCACGCGCCCACGGGCGCAGGGAACCCGAAGAGCTGCTCCAGTCTTTGCTGAAAATCGTCCATGGATTCGCCTCGCGGACTGATCCCCTGCCAGGCCGCCAAAAACAGCGGGAGCTGCGAAAGCGGCAGGGGCTCGAAGGTCGGCTGGCGATAGCGCCGCGTCATGCGGAGCAGGATCTCGAGATTTCCGCTGTCGCAGATTTCAAGCACCCTGCTCTCTTCGCCAAAGCGGTCCATGACGAGGTCCTGCGTTTCTATCAAAGGTTCGATCGCTTCATCGATCCTTTCTGCGGTGATGCCGAGCAGAGAGACCAGGCTTTCTTTTTCCACAGGCCCGTAAAAAGACAGCCACTCGGAAAGAAAGCCCGTAAGATCGTACTCTTCAGGCGTTTGAGCGGACTCGGGAACGTCGCGCAGGAATGACAGGACCCGCCGTTTGACGGTATCCGCTTTTTCATTGGCACTCACGGGCTGGATCGAGAGAACGTCCGTGTGTAGGCGGAAGGCAACGACCGCCTTCGGCAGCATTTCGAGGCTGCACAGAAGGGCATGCCTGACGCCGGGCCAGCTTATCCAAAAGAGCTTCCTTGCCTGGGAAGCAAGCCACTCTCCCGGGTCCTGTTCATGGTCCCTCCTGATCGAGATTGCCAGCTCCTTCCACTCCGGTTCCGGGACCAGCAGCCGCTCCTTCACCCAGTCCAGAAGCTCGATGGCTGAACCCGGCGGGTATCCCGGGGCCGTGCGCTTGAGCTTGCTGTCCAGGACGCGGACCAGTTCAGAAGGGACCTTCGGACGGAGGTGCGAGGAGAACAGAAGCTCTTTGATCAGATCGGGCCGGAGGGCCGACTCTTTTGCCAGGACCGGTGTATCGTCCTCGTACATATACTTGTTCGTCTGCTTCCAGACGAGGTTCCCGGCAAAAGGTGAGGCCGCCCTGGTAACGGTTTCGCTCACGCGGACCATCCCTGTCTGAAGCTCTTCGATCATCGTCTTGACGTGCCGGAGATCGAACTCGTCTTCCAGGCAGGTGCGCCACGTTTCGAGCAGGATCGGGAAGTCCTCGTAGGAATGGACCGCCGCAAGCAGCTCCTTGGACCTGAGCCGGATGACCCAGAGCGGCATTCTCCGCTTGAAGCTCGACTTGGGCAGCAGGAGCGCCCGCTCTGCGTTCTCCCGGAACCGCGCCCCGAAAAATCCCGTCTGCTCCAGCCTCTTCCGGAGAAAGGACTCCACGGTTTCGGGCGTGAGGAAAGAAAAGAGGTCATGGGCCTCGAACTGCCGCGGCAGCATGAGCAGAATGGCATCGTCGTTCTCGATAAACTGGAGCGGCGTTCTCTCTTTCTCCTCCCAGGCCTGGGCCAGGGCAAGCGCAAAGGGCCGGTTCACCCGTCCTCCCCAGAAGGTGTGCAGGATCACCTGTTTGAAATCGCCGCGTCCTCCGGGCTCCTCCACGTGCTCGATCAAAAGGTTGTGGCGGTGCGGGAGGCTTGTTCCGGTCGCCTCTTTCTGGAGTTTTAAAAACCCGATGAGTTCGTCGGCAGCCGTTTTTTCCATGGCATGCTTGTCCAGAAGCTCCTGCCGGAAATCGGGAGCATCGAGCTTCCCGTCCGCGTGTTCGAGGAAGAGGCCGATCTTTTCGGAGAAATGAAAATCGCGGTCCTGCGGCTCCGCTTTCCAGAACGGAAAGATGCCCGTGGCGGAACGGACCGGCACGACCTCCACGTCGTTGTGCGTGATCTTCTCGATCCTCCAGAGCTGGGTCCCCAGGGTAAAGGTCTCGCCGAGGGAACGCTCCCACACGAATTCCTCGTCGAGCTCGCCGATCTTTGCATGGGTGTCTTTGAGCCGCAAATCGAAGTAGCCGCGCTCAGGGATGGTCCCGCCCGACGTATATATAAGGAAGGGAACTTCGCTGTGCGCTTTGATCGTATTGTCCACCTTGTCAAGCGAGACCCGGGCCTTCAGCTCCCGCAAACGGCTGTCTGCGTACCGGCCGGAGAGCATTTCGAGCAGGATGTCGAAGTGTTTGCGGGGCAAATCGCGGTACGGGTAGCTCGTTTTTAAAAACGCATACAGCTCGTCGATGTCCCACGTTTCCATTGCACACATCGAGAGGATGATCTGCGCCAGGATATCGAGCGGCGCTTCTATGGGATGGACCTCTTCGATGTCTTGGTCCAGGCTTGCGCGCGCCATGACCGCCGCGTCGATAAAATCTCGGCCATGGGTCGGGAAGAGCATGCCGCGGCTCGTTTCCCCTACGCCGTGGCCCGACCTGCCGATGCGCTGCAAGGCCGAGGAAACCGATTTCGGCGTCTGGACCATGATGACCCTGTCGAGTGCCCCGATGTCGATGCCGAGCTCCAGCGAGTTCGTTGCAACGATGGCCTTGAGCTCCCCGTTCTTTAATTTCTGCTCCACTGCCAGCCGGATCTCGCGGGAGAGAGACCCGTGGTGGGCATAGGCAAGCTCGGCTTCCTCTGCCTCGTTGATCAGCCGTGTCACCTTTTCCGTGGTCCTCCTGCTGTTCGCGAAGAGCAGGGTCGATCGGTGCTGGTTGATGATTTCCCTGAACGCATCGATGAGCGCAGGCCACCAGGAACCGTCGACCATCTTCTCCCGCGCATCAGCCGGGAACGAGACCGTGATATCGTAGGTCTTTGCCTGGCGGGACTGGATGAGCGTAACAGGACGCTTTTCGAAATGGCTGTCCCTGCCTTTCCCGATCTTGCGGAACCCGCCCACGAATTCCGCCACCCGCTCCGCGGGATTGACCGTTGCAGAGAGCGCGATGCGCTGGAACTCTCCGCAGAGGGGAACGAGCCGGTCAACAGCCGTGATCAGGTGCGTGCCGCGCTTCGAACCAACGACTGCGTGGATCTCATCGAGGATCACGGTCGCGATCCCGGTGAGGATCGACCGCCCGCTCCGGGAGGTAAGGAGCAGATTCAGAGACTCAGGCGTGGTGATCAAGATTTCCGGCGGCCTCCTGATCATCCTGCGCCTTTCCTCGCCCGGCGTGTCCCCGCTCCGGGTGAGCACGCGGATTTCCGGAAAAGCCGCTCCGGCGCGGCTAAAATAGTCCCGCAGCTCACCGAGGGGCTTGAGCAGGTTTCGCTGGACGTCGTTGTTCAGTGCCTTGAGCGGAGAGATATAGAGAACGCGGACCTTGCCACCGGTCCAGACGCCCGAGACGAGTTGGTTGATGCTCCAGAGAAACGCGGCCAAGGTCTTGCCGCAGCCCGTGGGCGCGGTCACGAGCACATGACTGCCTTTCGCGATCTCGGGCCAGGCTTTCTCCTGCACGTCGGTCGGCGTGCCGACCTTTTCGGAGAACCATTGTTTGATCAGGGAATGGAACAACGAGAGGCCTGTTGATGACATGGTTTTCGGTCCTTTGCTTCAAACATAGACCAGGAGGAGGGAAAAAGCAAGGGGGGCCGAAGGATACATGCGATGGCTGTCGGAAAAGTCGGTGGTTACTATTTCGGTTCAATCAGAATGATTGAACCAGCAAGAGTATCAATCAGAAAGTCGCTTTCAGGCATGACGCTCCCACTCTGCCCTCATTTTCTTTGCCTCATGTCCGGCATCACTGTCCTTGTATATCCCACAAGTTTCTTTAACAAGCGCAGCGGTATCTACATTAATCGTTTCTTCATCCACGTCATAAATGATGTGAACCTTAATTTTGCCTTTAGGCAGATCCTTATCTACATGAGTCAATTTTCCGTTTTCTATAATGGCTTCTGCCACTTTATGTCCCATAGGTACCTCCGCTTTCACCATGCCAGAGAACGCGACTACTTTTCAATACTATCATTTTATATTTTCCAGTCGGCAATTGCAAGGGGTTGCTCAGGTTATGGTTTCGCCCGGTTGAACTTGGCGTAATAAATGCCGGGTTAAAACGGTCTTTTACCCAAATAAATTCTCTGAGTGCGTTGGGCCAAGTCTGAGTTCAACCGATGCGGGGTGGCTCGTTGTGTCGAGTCTCGCAACGACGTCCTGCAAAACTTATCAAACGGATGATGACGTGGTTTTTGGTTCTTTGATTCAAACATAGACCAGGAAAAGGGAAAAAGCAAGGGGGGCCAAAGGATACCATGCGATGGGCTGTCGGAAGAGTCGGTGGTTACTATTTCGGTTCAATCAGAATGATTGAACCAGCAAGAAGCGCGTGCGAGATTAGCTGGTTGCTTCATGAAGAATTTTCCCCTCGCGTAAGGCCCAGTAAAGAGTTGTCCCCGGCAAGTGGCCCCATTCCCGGACTTCATCTTCGGAGTACACAAGAACATCAACGGGAATTCGTAACGGGCGCAGCAGACGGCGCAGCCGCACCATTTCGTCAAGCTTGTTGGGTAAGCTCCGTTCGATCACCAGCAGGTCTAGGTCTGAATCTTCTGTCGGTGTGCCCTGAGCGTAAGAGCCGAACAGGACTATTTTAAGAGGATGGGCTGCATCCACAAGAACCTTTGCTGCTGCAGCAATTTTACCGAGCGCAATCATTAGTTCAGTCCCCATAAAATGATTCTTGATAAGAAAAGAATATTACAGAATGGGGAAAAATGCAAGGCGGAATTGAAAAACCTGTCAACTCAGGATGACAGAGTCATCATATCATGACGTCTTTTCTTCCCAGCATTCCCAAAGGGTTTTTATATTGTGGAACATTTTTCTATAAAAATTCAGACTATCGACCAGGACCATGTTACTTTCCTGCCGTTCGCCTGCGGGGTATTGTCTTCAAGCCTTTTTCGGTACCACCCAAATGAGCAAGCCTTTTTGCGCTTTCTATCGCGATCAACGATTCAAGCCCGCGCTTAATGAGCGAGGTTTTCTCTTTTATGCCGGTTAATTTTGACGCTTTCTCAAACAATGCGTCTTCGATATTGAGTGTTGTCCGCATGACCATCTCTCCCTGTCCAGATATGCATTATTGAATGGATTAATATGCATTAATCGTGCACCAGTGTCAATGTTTGATTATAGAGCGCCGCATAAGTAATGCAACATACAATCATCCATCGCATAGGCATTGCGCGAAGGGTACGATCAATTCCCCTCTCCTTCAAGGAGAGGGCTGGGTGAGGATGGGTCTACAGCAGCTTTGCAAAACCCATCCCCACCTTAATCCTCCCCTTGAAGGGGAGAAAAATCTCGCGGCCATAATTTATTTCCATGAATATGGTCTATTGCATTACTAATGCGGAGATCAATAATAAACGCACCAAAAACCATAAAAAATTATGTTGTCCCAAAAAGTTCTTAAGCTTGTTGAAAAATTTTTAACTTGACTATATTTTGATATATGATAGCATCATGCCCAGTTAAATAGAGCCCCCGGTAAGGGCTCATCCTGAACTGCCGCACAGCTTTTCCGGCTTCAGTAAAAGGACATTAATCAGTTTCCTCGTTTCAAAAGCAGTATCTTCCTGATGCAAAAGCTTAAAAACTGAGTTTCAAAGATGTTATAGTTGCGTCCGTTTTCGGTTTCAAAAGGACGCTGCTGCGGGCCCCTTTCATTCTCAAATGATACCAGCGGGCCCCAAACTGATGTCTTGGTGTGGATTTTCAGCACCTCTCCGAAAATCGTTTTTAACTTGATAATCATATAAAAGAAAATTTGAATTTTCCCGGCTGTATGAGATGTTACCTCGCCAATAACAATGGAGGACACGGCAGAGAACAATCCCACGAACAACGGAATCGAGAGAACACTTTTAGAATTACCGCAATAAAATATTTTACCATATCAGAAATTCCCCTTTTGACTGGACCAATTTTTTAGGGCCCTCACATCTTAAAACCCAACCTCCCCCTGGCGCAATGACCGGTGGAGTTCATGTGAGGTAGGTCGCATGAAATTTAATCATAAAATATACGCATTGTTTTTCTCCGCATCCATGTTCCTCTCCGCTTGCGGCGGCGGAGGCGGCGCGAGCCCGGATAACGCGAACGCAGCATTACAGCCCGTAGAAATCACTCCTACTAATCCGACTGTCGCGAAGGGCACGACACTGCAGTATAATGCCACCGGCATTTCTTCCGACCATTCCACACAGGACATAACAACAACGATCAACTGGAGTTCCTCGGACCCGGGAATTGCGACGATCAATAGTTCGGGCGTGGCCAAGGCAACGGCCGTCGGTACGACCACGATCATTGCCACGGACGGGACAACAACCGCGTCCACTACCCTGACGGTTACTGCGGCAACGCTCCAATCTATTTCAGTGACCCCGACTAATCCGACCATCGCCAAAGGAACGACGCAACAATTTACAGCCACGGGGATCTACTCTGACAACACCACGCAAGACATAACAAGCATCGTTACGTGGAGGTCCTCAGCCACTAATGTAGCGACCATCAGTATGGCTTCGGGCTTTGCTACCTCGGCATCCGCGGGCACAACGACGATCACTGCCACCGATCCGGCCACCAATATCTCGGGCTCCGATACGTTGACTGTCACGGCAGCCAGGCTTGTATCCATTTCGATCTCTCCGACAAACCCGGGCACCGCCCTCGGGACTTCTCAACAGTTCATCGCAACCGGAACATATTCCGACAACTCGACCCAGGATATCACTGCGTCTGTAACCTGGAGTTCTTCTTCCGCTTCAACAGCCACAATCAGCAATGCTGTCGGTTCGAATGGATCGGCGACACCCATGGCGGCCGGGTCAGCAACGATCACAGCGACATTGGGAGGTCTTTCCAACAGCACGACCTTTACCGTAACGCCGGCAACGCTCGTCTCCGTGGCAATAGCGCCGTCCAGTCCAGAGCATAGCGCTGGGGACCACAAAGCAATTCACTGCCGTGGGGACGTACTCCGACGGTTCGACGCAAAACCTTACTACCACAGTGACCTGGAGTTCATCAACAGCAACTGTCGCAGCCATCAGCAATGCCGCAAGTTCAAAAGGACTCATCACCGCGGTGGCTGTCGGCTCGACAACGATCGCAGCGACCGTGGGAGGCGTTTCCGGAAGTACGACTCTGACTGTAACGCCGGCAACGCTCATCTCCCTGGCAATAACGCCGTCCAGTCCGAGCATAGCGCTGGGGACCACAAAGCAATTCACTGCCGTGGGGACGTACTCCGACGGTTCTACGCAAAACCTTACTACGGCAGTGACCTGGGGTTCATCAGCAGCAACTGTCGCAGCCATCAGCAATGCCGCGGGTTCAAAAGGCTTCGTCACCCCGATAGCCATTGGCCCGACAACGATCACGGCGACATCAGGGAGCATACAAGGATCAACCCTATTGACAATAACTCCGGCGATATTGCTTTCAATCGCCGTAACTCCTAGTGCTTCTTCTCCCACTGCCGGGTTGACGCAGCAGTTTACTGCGATCGGCACGTTCTCAGACAGCACAACGCAGGACCTGACCGCACTAGCTACCTGGAATTCCTCGAACACGGGTGTTGCAACGATCTCAAATGCAGCCGGCTCACAAGGGCTGGTGACTGCCGTTGCCGTCGGATCAACCACAATTTCATCGGTCAAGGGAGGCGTTTCAGGAACCGCATCACTGACAGCTACAGCGCCGCCTGTTGTAACGCTTACCTGGGACGCCCCGACGTCGTATTCAGATGGGACCCCGTTGAACCCCGCGACTGATATATCAACATATAAAATATATTACGGGACCGCATCAGGAGTTTATACACAGGTCATAAGTATTCCCAATCCTGCGACCGCTACTGTTACCAAGACATTGACCCTCATGCATGGGACTTATTATTTTGTCGTCTCGGATGTGGACCTAAACGGCCAGGAAAGTAATTATTCCGACGAAGAGACAACGACAATTTAAATGAGGGTCTTCTCCCATCTGAGTGGGTCATGTTAATGATATATTTGCTCTTGTCACCTTTCTTGCGTGCCCAAGAAAGGTGACCCAAAGAAGGGCACCCGGCGAATATCCTTTACGGCATGCTCGGTAGTCCTCGGTACATTTCGGAAACTCGCCCTTAGGGCTCAGACAGTCCGAAATGCTTCACCCTCGGACTCGGTCGCCTGCCTGGATCTTCGCATGGGGTTTACCCCAAACCCCGCACGTCCCTGGAGCGGCCCTATGAAATTTCTGGGCACCCGTCAAGGCCTAAGGCAGCGTTCCGAAGGACGAACGCGCATGTCTGAGGCCGCAGGCCGAGTTTGCGCGGGCGAGCGGACGTGGCCTTAGACGGGTCAGAAATTTCATTCAGGACGCGAAAGGGATGTGCAAAAAAATCCACAAGCGACCAAGTGAAGCAGCTAGAAGCGTGTTGTCTCGTTGACATCAACTGTCTTTTCGACCCACTCAAGAAGGAGATGAGCCTTAAATGAAAACTCTCTTGTTCTTCAGGGGAGAGGGGCGAAGATTGCTCCTCAGGCAATAATGCTGTTGTCTTGATAGAATCGGCAAGGAAATCAAGCGTGCCTTGAATCCGGTCTTATATGGCTTGGGCAATTTGGAGGGAGGATAAAACGAAGTTGGGCTTGAGTACGGGCTGGGGGAGGCAAGGAAGTTATTATTGAGCGATATTATGGGAAGCGTACGCAGAAAAATTCATCATACTCCAACACTCATACGTACTGTACATGATGGGGAAAAACATCCCTTCACCGTCCCAGCTCCTGACCTGCCGGGACGGTTATGTGGAAAAAACCGGGAGCGCTACGAAATACTCGTTTCTATTTGCGGTTCTTTCTCCTGATAAGGCCGTATACACCGACTCCCGCGATACTCGAACTTAAGAGGGCAAGCGTTGCGGGCTCCGGCACCGAGGTGGTCTTGCAATCCTTCTTGTAATTGTCCTTCTTGTCATAGTCGGGACCGTTGCCCTTGAAGCCGAAGGCATATGCCGACTGCAGCGGCATGACTGCCAACACCAGCAAAAACACACCGAGCATGAGACTACTTCCTAAATACTTTTTCATGGAGGTTCTCCTTTCTGTGTGTATTTTCATCCAATGTCCTGAAGCTCGTATGGAAATAACTTTGCATCCCATTCAGATGCAAGTCATATGGTGTTGGTTAAAGCCGACTCCTCTGTAGACCCTGCCCTCTTTTCGCGGTCACCACAAAAGCTGAAATCGCTTCCACTATTGCTCGGTTTTCTTTGGATTAAATCCTTTATATTTACAACCTTAGCATATTGAATTTGCATAGTCAAGTTAACTTAACAAATGAGTAATCAGATGTTACTTTCTTAGATTTTAATAAATCTTTTGCTACTTCCGGCTCGTCTTTTGCGGTTGCATTGCTCGCATATTGGGAACCCTTTCATGCCTTCACTAAATTGCCATTATGCTTACATCCGTTCGCGCGTTGTCTTTTCGTGATCAGCGAAGCGTGCTCAAGTATGAGCTTATTATGTTATCTTGTCCCATTTTTTTGCTTGTGCTTTGATATAATAATAGTCAAGTCGGCAAAAGAGTGCGCACACTCTTTTTCTTGCTGTATTGTCGGGATCTGATGGGCCCTATATCGATAGAAGAGCGGCAATTCTCGAACCATTAATAATCTCTCTATGAATGGAACCGCGTATTCCCGGGCAGATGCAATTGTGCAATGACAATGAAAAAATGTGTTCTTCAACGGATCTTTGGAAGACTTTTGCACTGGATTGCGCGACAGGTCCCAGGTTCGACCTCTGTGCGGCCATGGTTGCATCGTCTGAGGGGCGTTTCTATAAAGAGACCGGTGTTCATTGGAGACGATGTTTATATCGACAACGAGTACCCGGAATGCGTTGAACTCCACGAGAATGTCAGCATCAGTATGAGGGTGACTATTGTAGCCCATACGAGAGGCCCGGGAAAAGTCATCCTGGAGAAAGATTCATTTGTAGGGCCGGGCTCGATCATTTGTACTTCCGTTGGACGGGTAATCAGAATAGGAGAAGGAGCAGTCATCAGTGCCGGCTCAGTAATTACAAAAAGTGTGCCCCCCGGAATAATGGTTGCTCCCGCACCTTCACGGCCCGTAGCAGAGGTGCAGGTCCCGTTTACCGACAGAGTGACTATGAAGGAATTTCTCGGCGGGATGAAACCGCTGAAAAGCAGATCGAAAAGATTCGGGGATTAAAATAATGTCGGGCCGTACAGGTTCAGCTAATGACTACAAATGCGCAAAACGCCTCTGAAACATTAGCCTGCCTCATCATTGACGACGCGCTTCTCACGCCTCAATACGGCTGCCTTGACTACGAAAAACTTCTGGAGGAGATGAAGACCCATAATTTCTTTACCGAAATTGCTTTTATCCCCTGGAATTACAAAAGAAGCGAGGCGAAGACGGTGCAACTCTTCGCTGAAAACCCAAACTACTATGCTATGTGCGTGCATGGATGCAATCATATGGGCAACGAATTTGGGGGCGGGGACTACAACGCGCTGAAATCCTTGTCAGCCACGGCTTTGTGGCGCATGGAGCAGCACAAGAAGCTTACAGGTTTGCCGTACGATCCGGTGATCGTTTTTCCACGGGGCCGTTTCTCTTCAGTTGCAATGCAAGCGCTTAAAGATCAGGGCTACTTTGCGGCGTTTAACTCGCGCCTTCAGACGACTGACGGAGATGATGTCCCGGCTATCGAATACCAACGCCCCGCCACAACAATATATCGCGATTTCCCGCTGTTTTTAAGGCGGTATCCAAAGGACAAGTCCTATTTCGTCCAGGACTTGTCATCGGGCCGTCCGATCATTATTGTTGAACACCACGGGGCATTCAGGAACGGATACAAAACAGTTACCGACTTAGTCGATTGGATCAATGGCTTGGGAAATATCAGGTGGACATCCTTGTTAAACATTGCCGAGCACTATTTGGGATACAAAGCTTGCAACGCCGGTCAATGCGCTAAGCCATACCCGTCGCATCTGCGCCTGAATGCCAAAGTAGTTTTGAAGCGCTTTCTTTCCGAGGCCCGGGATAATTATATAGAAACAAGTGGTTCCTTGACTACGCTGTATAAAATAGCAGGGGGTCGATAAAACATCAGGCGGGTAGTTGAGGTCGACACTATCCTTAAAAGAGGTCTAACTTTTTTACATTTTGGGTACCACGCCAACCATCTTCCTGAGTTCATCGAGCGGAACGCCCCCCTCAAAGCGTTTCCCGTTCAGCCAGAAAGTCGGCGTGCCACGGATCTTTTTCTTCACGCCGCTCTCACGCTGGGCCGCGACAACGGCAGCATACTTGCCGCCACTCACACAGATGCTGAAGGAATTAATGTCCAGTTTCAGGTCCTGCGCCAGTTTACCGAACGTCGCGTCCGTCAGATTACCTTTGAGAGCGAAGAGTGCGTCGCTGTATTCCCAGAACTTCCCCTGCTCGCCTGCACACTCCGAGGCCTCGGCGGCCTTCTGCGCGAAAGGATGCATCGGAAGCGGAAAGTGGCGGAACACCCACCGCACGTCTGCTTGCTTCATGACAGCGCTCATAGACTCGTGAAACTGAGCACAATAGGGGCACTGAAAATCCGAGTACTCGATGACCGTATATTTCGCCTTGGGATTGCCGCGAATATGGTCTGTGGGCCCGACATCAGGCGCGGAGATGAAAGCGATCTGGATCTTGTGGAGAATATCGGGAAACTTGAGTTTCGTGATAAGGATGAGGTTCGTAAGAACGCTGACGGCCAGGAGGAGGACGAGAAATCGTCTTAAAAGGACCTCATGTCTGCCTGTTTCAGGCTTTCCCATGGACACTCCTTAGTAAAACGAAGGCAAAAAAAACCGTCCTCCTCCAGATGTCAACGTGCACAGATGATGATAAAAAAATATCACCATCCCTGCTCGCAATCTGGCGAGACGGTTCTCGGAGAAGAAACCACCTGCGTCTTGGGTTTCCCGGCTCTATTTTGGCTTTTTGCTCTTGAAAAATCCGAGCAGTCCGATCCCTGCCAATCCTGAGCTCAGAAGCGTAAGCATCCCCGGCTCCGGCGCACGGCAGTTTGGATTATGTAACGCTACTACAGGGTTGTCGCAAGGAATCCCTGTAGCAAATGACAAATCTGTCAATGCCAACATAAAGAAGCAGCCCATGAGACCGATTTCATAATACCTTTTCATATGGTTCTCCTTTTGCCCCTGAACTTCATTCGCTGCAAGAAAACTCTTCCCCATTGATATCAAGTCAACTTTGTTTGCGGCAAAAAACAAGCTCCTCTACACGTTCCAGGCCGCCTTTTGCGGTCACCAAAACAACTGAGAACATACTGAATACCAGGCCCAATCTAAGGCTGACGACTTGAGCAGGAGAATAGCATAGGCGGCCCCGGATGGTCAAGTTAATAGCATAATAATACGAGCTTCCTGTTCGCGGATTTTTCTTATCCTTTCCCAGCCCGCTCATTCTCCCGGTAAGCGCCCTTTATGCCTTAAACAAATTGCCGTTATGCTTGCATCCGTTCGCGGCATTCCGCGTGTCCACGACCAGCGAAGAGTGTTTGAGAATGAACTCATAATCATAGCACGAGTGGTCGGTCGCCACCACGACGCAGTCGTAATTCTTGAGCGTCTTTTCCGTGAGCGGGACCGAGTCCTTCTTCATGTCGTACTTCCGCATCTTTTTCGTATGCGGAATGTAGGGGTCGTTGAAATCGACCTGGCCGCCCTTCTCCTCCAACAGGTCGATGATCTTCAGGGACGGCGACTCGCGCGTGTCGTCGATGTCCTTCTTGTAGGCCAGACCGAGGACGAGGATTTTCGACGAAGGCAGGGTCTTCTTCTTCGTCTGCAGCGCGTTGATCACCTTATCCACGACGTAATAGGGCATGGACGTATTGATCTCCCCTGCCAGCTCGATAAACTTCGTGTGGAAATCGTATTCCCGCGCCTTCCAGGTGAGATAGAACGGGTCGATGGGTATGCAGTGGCCGCCCAGGCCCGGACCGGGATAAAAGGCCTGGAACCCGAAGGGCTTGGTCTTGGCCGCCTCGATCACCTCGTACACGTCAATGTCCATCCTGTCGAAGAGGACCTTCAGCTCGTTCACCATCGCGATGTTCACCGCCCGGTAGATGTTCTCCAGGAGCTTGGCCGCTTCCGCGACCCGGGTGGAAGAAACCGGCACGGTCGTCGTCACGATCGTGCGATAGAGGGCGTCCGCCGCCTTGAGGCAGTTTTCCGTATACCCGCCCACGATCTTCGGTATCGTCGAGGTTGAAAAATGCTGGTTGTTCGGGTCCTCGCGCTCCGGCGAGAAAGCGAGATAGAAGTCCTTGCCCGCGATCATGCCCGTTGCCTCCAGGATCCCACGCATCTCCGTGTCCGTGGTGCCCGGGTAGGTCGTGGACTCGAGCACAATGAGCTGGTCCCGGTGAAGGTGCTTAGCGACCTCACTCGTCGTGTCCAGTACATACGAGAGGTCCGGTTCATGGTGCTTGCCAAGCGGCGTCGGGACGCAGATGATGACGCAGTCCGTGTCCTTCAGGAGCGCGAAATTCGTCGTGGCCTTGAACCCGTGGCTGTTCTTCAGGATCCGAACTTCCTCATCGGGAATGTGTCTGATGTACGTCCTTCCCTCCTTCAGGTCGTTCACCTTGGTTTTGTCGATGTCGAACCCCGTGGTCTTGAACCCCGACTTCACGAACTGAATGGCCAGAGGGAGCCCCACGTAGCCGAGGCCGATAACGCCGATCATGGCGTTGCGGTTGTTAATTTTTTCCAGCAGATTCATTGGAGCCTCCTTACTTGCGGAACGTCAATTTTTCCCGAATCTCTCATGGCTGGTTCAATCTTGCAGATTGATCCGAGCACTAATACAAACGCCTTTTCCTTTGTTACAGCTTTTGCCCCTCACCTTTGTCCTCTCCCCAGCGGGGAGAGGGGGATTCCGTAGGAATGTAACAATTATTATTTCGTTTGTATTAATATATGGGTTCAATCAGGATGATTGAACCGGCAAATGCTCAAAAAGTAGATGATTTATTTTTTCTTTTCTGCGAGGAACTGCGGACCATTTCCGACTTGCCGCCTTCCTTCCGCTTTTCTGAGCAGCGCAATGACCGCCCCAAGGAGGAGAAGGGCGAGGACAAAGAAGAGGATGCCGCCGTTCCTGTGCAGCTCGCTTCCGAGGATCCGTTTATCCACGTACACGCCGAGAATAGACAAGACAGCGATCCTGAACCCGTTCTTGACGACCGCAATGGGCACAAGCAATAGGAACAAAATAAACTTCGTCCATCCCGTCCTGAGATAGAAATGACCTGCCATGAGGCCTATAATCAACAGGGAGAGGGCCGACCTGATGCCGCTGCATTCCTTTGCGACTTCGATATTGATAGTTTGAAAATGGAATACGAATCCTTCCCTCACTGTCGGGATGCGTGCAACCTTAAAGAACCCGTCGGCAACCATAGTTGAGCCGGTTTGGAGAACTGAAATGATCTTGTCCAACGCAGCAGCCGGAATCGGCACCATGAAGAAAAGAAACAGTAGAGGAAAGGCCGCAACCCGCAACGATCGCAACCCGTAGCAGAGCCCGAACCCGCCGAACCAGATCAGCACCATTGATAACGTTATGAGCGAAAGATAGTCATTATGATCGAGTGAAGTTGTAAGTTTTCTTGTGAAGAATACCATCACGATACCGATGCTTATGGGGATAAGCCCGACTAAAGATAACGTTTTTTTCTGTGAAAAAATTTCTCGTTTGTCGATATTCAGGACATATACGCTGAGGAGCGGGATGAATGGAATATAGGAAAAGGTATCACTCCGATAGGAAGTCACCACGAGGTCCCACAGCGGCTTGTAGAACGCCAGCATAAATAAAATAGTAAAACCCAGGAACAGCCAGCCGTTGTTCTGCTCATCTTGTGTCGATTCTATTGTATCCATAATATCGGGGCACTGATTTGAAGAATTTATTAAAGGTTACAAAATAAAGTTCTGTCAGGGGCGCCCTGTCTCCCGCGCATCACAATGCAGGTTCTGCTCGAAAATCAAAGACCGTAATTTCCGGCCGGCAAAGAAACCGGACAGGGAAAACTGTCGTGCCGATCCCCCGGTTAACGTACATCTGTGTCTTCCCCGAACTGAACAGTCCGCTCATGAATCTTGATTTGTTAGCATAATGTGAAATATGGATAAGGAAAGGGACCCCTATTTGTCCGCCATGAGTATGGCCTACGAGCACAAGATTTATTTCCGCATTGACTGCTTTTTCGAAAACATCGGGATAATGGTTTAACAAAATAACCGGGGCCTTGGGCGGGATTGACTCAAGGGCGTTTTTGAATGAACTCGTATTATCATGGTAGGAATCATAAGAAGAACCTGCCAGCCAAAACATTTTGTCGTTTGAAAGAAGGACCTTTCTGTTTTCGTCATGAAGAATATCAATACCTGCACTTCTTAATTCTTTTAATCGTTCCGGATAGCGGATTAAATAATCGTCATAATTCCCGAGCACGCCATAAATACCGATGGATACCTTGAAGCTTTTTACGAGATCGAATATTGCCCGGTATTGGTCATCCGCATCCTTGTCCTTCACACTGCTGAAGAAATCGCCGGTGATGAAGAGAATGTCCGGCTTAAGATCATTGACCTTCTCTATAAGCTCCTTTTCCCTGAATCCGATCTTTTTGAGATGAACATCGGATATCTGAACTACCTTCGTTCCCTCCATAATCTGTGCAAGTTCCGGGTCACTGATCACCACCCGCTCGGTCTTGATCCAGTTCGGCTCTATCAAATACATGTCCAATAGAACCAGCAACCCCAGGGCAGTCAGAACCATTGATAAGTTCAGAAGCTTGCCATGGCTTTTCTTTTTTAAGGAATAATAAACTTTTATTAAAATTATGGCGACTGCAAATAATATAAATGAGTATTGAATAATATAGAATATTTTTTCTGACGTATGCAAAATTAGGCTTCGGTTAAAGGTGCTATTTTTTGATTACTTTTTTCAGGACAGAAGAAATATTTTGCGTATAGTTATATGGTCTTGCTACGAGAGGAGTTTTTTATTTAAAAAAAGTTCCCTTAGCTCATAATAGCTTCTCTGCTTGATCCTCCTGGAGGCCCGCAGTGGAGAGAATACTCGTTTGAACTCTTCGTACATCGACTATCACGAGACTACGTCTAGTGATGATAACCAACTGGATTTACATGATGGATGTTAGAACATTAATGACAACCAGCAAAGGATCTGATTGGCTCAGCATCCGAGAAGAAAGACTTGTTTCATCATTCATCAAATCATTGCCTGTTTTCCAAATTTAATTTTTAGCGTTTGTGTGATGCCTTTCACCCATAAACTAAATGGTGGCATATAAAATATGATAACAAAAAATAAGAATAAAAAGATTACCGATTTATATGCTGCACCGATACTCGTATCAGTAAATAAATTGGATGTTGTAAATCTCAAAGAACCAAGTACCAGAACTAAAAGCACAAATGGTGAATATAAAACAATGATCTCTTTTAGTTGATCAAATAGAGAATATCCCATATTTTTGAAGACGGATAGCCAAATCATTGATGTTAAAATAAGACTTGATATTACAGTGCTTGAAGCTATGCCCTCTATCCCGAAATTGGCACGTACGAGTATAATGCTTATGACGATTTTTATACCAAGGCTGACCCCAGCATATATGAGTAATCTATTCTGTTTATTTATAGCAATTAAATAGTTCACTCCATTTCTTATCAAACAAACAAAAAAGCATCCTAAAAATAATATTTGGGCTGACAACAAACCCGGTAAATACTTTGGGAATAGATTTTTATATACCATGGGGGAGAGCAACACTGCCAGACCGAGAAAAAAGGGAAGAACTAGGCTCAGTGCACGAGAAGGCATGATTACTAGTGATGACAATTGTTTGAGTTCCATAGCCTTTCCCACACCCTCATTGATTTTTGGATAAAGAACTTGGCCGACCACATCTGGAATCAGCACAAGCGTTGCCACTATGCTCATACCCAAACCATAATAGCCTGTGGCTGACTTCCCTAACATACTCATAGAAACAACTCGATCAACCGTAGACTGCAAAGTAAAAACCCACCAAATTATAGTGATCGGAAATCCTATTTTGATTAGATTCCATATAAGTTTTAAATTAAAATTGAATCTGGACTTTCCGTAATACTTGTGGCTGAGAACGGAAGATAAGACTGAAATGATCAGTTCTCCTAAAAAGAAACCCGTTATTGCCCCAATCAAACCCCACTTCCATGAAAATATAACAAGCAAAATAAATGAAAGGGTTCCTCTGGCCATATTAATAAAACTAACAATCTTGAAGTTTTGGTGTGCAATAAACCGATAATAGTAAAAGGCTGAGAAAAAGGCTACTGCACCTGTAAAAATAACAAGACGAATATAAGATGCCAAGCGCAAGATTTCATCGTTACTTGTAAATAATAAAAAAGTGAATCCTATTATTATCAATGACACAGCAGAGATAGCAATAGAGCCTAAAACGCTATCCTCGATCATATTTGCATTATCGATTTCGTTTCTGCCAATATAATAAGGATATTGCTTAACCAGCGTTTCTACTGTTCCAAGACATAGAATCGTCGAATATGACCCAATCAACGTCAAAGTTATCCATACCCCATAATCAGCCGGAGTCAGAACCTTCGCTACAAAAAAGTATGTAAATGCACCTAAAAATTTTACGAATATTCCAGCAATAGCAAAATAGATCATATCCCTTAATGTCTCGTTCATTCTTCGTTCCTGACCCATTTTCTATTATTTTTATCATATGTCTTAATTATTTTTGCAGGCGCGCCAACTACCACTGAATAGTCAGGTATGCTTTTAGTAACAACTGCATTCGCCCCAATGACGCAATGTTTTCCTATTGTTACTCCCGGCAATATTACTGCGTTCTGGCCGATCCAGGTCTCAGCTCCAATAATAACTTCGGCAATTTTATCAATGCCTTGTAGCGATATGGGCTTTTCGATGTCATAGAAATTATGACTGTGGTCTGAAATATAAACATTTCGTGCTGTAAACACATATTCTTCTATAATGATTCTCTTAGCTGCTGAAATTGTTGCGTTCATCCCGATGGCAGCATTGTCCTTAATGATGAGCTTGGGAGAAATATCAGGAAAGGTACCTTGCAATACCTGAATCCAGCTATTCCCATGAATAACAACATTCTTTCCTAATTGTACTTCTGCAAGGTTACCAAACCTAAGAGGAGAAACTATTGTACTCCCACGACCAATCTCGTAAAAAAACCTGGAGAGGAGAGTTGTGTAGACTCTAGATTTTATGTTTAAATACAACCTTATCATGTGCTCTATAATATTGTGATTCATCTTATTGGAATTTGTAAATTTTGAATTTTTAATGAATTTTACTATAAATCAGCTTTCTTTGCCAATATGATAAACTGTGCCCCCATAAATTCTTCAAATATTGAAAATGACATTTTATTAAATAAATTTTGCTTTGGTCCGTTAATGACCATTTCCTGCTTTAATATTTCAAAATTTGCATCTCGTAATAAACTTATAAAACTACGCCTTGTGAAAAATCGAAGATGTGTGCTATCAAGAATTCCAGCTTCAGTATATTCCCAGCTCCCATACAGAATTATATCTCTTAGTATTCGCCAATAACGTATGTTAGGAATTGAAGAAATCAGAATTCCGCTACACTTTAGCCAACCGTGAATTCTTTCAGCCATGTCCCATGGATCTCGAAGATGTTCAAGAATATCACCGCAGATAACAACATCAAAGTAACTATGATAAGGTAAATTTATAATTTCAACGTCATCACAATACACCTTGTCATAATATTTTCTTGCTTCTTCAGCTGCCTGTGGAAACATTTCAACTCCAATTAAAATTGACGCTTTGTTAAGCTCCTTAAGCTTTCGTCCTAGCTGTCCTGTTGCACACCCTAAATCAAGGATATTGTTTGGTCCTTCTGGTATTAGTGGGTGTATGTTTGTTTTTTCAGAATTATAATATGTAGCGTTTTTTTTTGTCCATATTTTATTTTTCATTTTGATGTAAATCCAATCTTAACTAATTGACTACATAATTTAACCACTGATATGTACCGATCCGAGTTCGCTTAGATCAATCACGGAGATATATTATCTGACAGTACTTCATGACTTTAGTGGCAGTATGTCATTGGCCATCTATTCAATTTCTTCAAAGTAGTTCATTGGCCATGCACAATCATCTTCCAACGACCATACGGATCCGATAGCAGCAAGCGTCACGTAAATAAACACAAACGACTGGTCGAAGTAGGATACGGATATGAAAGTGGCGGCGTGTACAAAAAGCGATGCTCCAAGCGCCCAGATCATAAACTGAGTCTGCGGTGACAACTCAGGCATGTCATGGAGCGCCTGCCCAACATAGGAAAACCCCTTGGATAGGATGGCGATGAAGAGCACCATTAAAGGCAAACCTCCTAATACTCCCATGCTTAAGTAATAATTCGTGATGTCAGCGTGATTTGCGCTCCAGGGAACTCCTGTCGGCATCCAGTTGCGGGTATAATCCGTTCCGCTCAGCCACCATTCAGGCAAATGCTCAATGGCAGATTCGATAAGCCTTGCCCGATACCAACCAGTGCTGCTGCCCGTCAGATCGATGTGCGATATAATATAATACGCTGGCGCTTTCATAACCAGAACCAGTCCGAGATAACCCAGTACTGCTAGCCATCGGACAAACCGCATTTGGTTGCGCCAATGCCACAGAGACAATGCTCCAATGGCCACCATAGCGCTCAATATTGGCCCGCTGGAACCAGACGTGAAGATCATCACTAAACACGCACCAATCCCGATCACAGTTTCTTTACGGTGCTCACGCCATAGGGGAACTATGAGAGGCAGACAGACGGCGCCGACGGTTCCGGCCAGAATAGAATGAGCAAACGGACCCTGTGCGCGAACTAAGCCATTGCGAATTTCCGGGCTCTCTGTGAAACCTCCCAGCGCAGAGAATAGATTATGCAGGGTCAGCTTCTCATAGAGCATCTCAGCAGCCACCGGAACCAGAAGTATCGCCGTAATGCGACATAGCCGCGCCACATCGTCGAGGGACAGACAGAAAACACGAAGAAGAAAATAAGTGCCGCATGCATTATAAACTTGGCCGAGATGGTTTACTAAAGTCCCCAAAATATCCCTGTAAAAGAGACTGCTAACCAGTGCCCAGGCAGCCCAGACCACTATCAGCCAGTCGAGGCTGTTCATCCGGCCCGATAAGCGCTCGCCTCGTATGATCACTCGCACGAGTCCAATGGCTAACAATATTCGGATGACAGTAAAATGCAATGGCCCTATCTCTATCTGCTGATCGAGTGTCATGTAACAAGCTCCGACCAATAGGGGCAGAGGGGCCCACCTCCGCGGGAGCGTTAACAACGCAACCGCGTTTACCAATACGAAAACAATTGCAATACCATTAAAGTTCATTAAAAGTGAAAGTACCCCGCAGCAGAGCTGCGGGGCATCTGGCCTTGGAACCTAAAGATACATCGAAACAAGAGGCTAATCCTGACTACGTCAGGATGTCCTTTTCATCCCAGCAGCAGAGCTGCTGGGTATTTCAGGACGCTTTTATAAACGAAACTTGCAAAGCTTGCGGACTGACTGAATTGGTTGGCAGAACCTATTGGAGGGAGCGATTTTTGCTCATTTACGATTGTTTAATAAAGCGGACGCTATAATTCTGATGACTTAAAGCTTAAGTTAGTTCGTAGAAACAGGAACAAGGTGGTTTTCAACCAGCCGCTCAATATTTGGTAATTGAAAATTTGTTAGTGTATACTGAGATTTAGGGGCGGTTTCGGACGGATAATTTGCACAGCTCCCCTGTCCCATACACCATCAGAACCCCGTACTTTTCCATTTATGTCTGTATTGTATGGGGCAGGAAGTATTTGTCCATTATTAGTATCAGCCTTCAAAAAGTAATTACCATGAACGTAGTCAACAAATGGATCGCCTGTACCAATTTGAACGCCAGTTTCAGAAATGGTTCCAGAATCAAAAAGAGCATTATTTGAGTGCGCGATTGGCCCTGCACCTGCTTCATTTATAAGAGAGGCGCAATTGTATAGTAGGTTATTGATAACCACATTTCCCGAACTGTATCCTCCACCTGCATTGTTTTGATATAAAAGAGGCCCGTTACTGTTAATGACCGTGTTCCCATAAACCAAAGTATTTGTAAACCCACCAGATGAAGTCCCTTTCAAAACTCCGTTTGTCCCCGAAACATTTACGAACACATTGTTATAGATTTGACTATCAGCCATAAATGTAGTTGCACCACCACCAGGCTCGATACACTGAATAGGACATGACGTAACAATATTATTTCTAAATATAAATCGCAATATTCCTTCAATATGCACCCCGTGATTGCTAGTTGATGACCAATAATCACCAAAATAACTATTCTGAACTGTCCAATCATTGCCTTGTGACCACACACTTACTTGACAGTTATTCACATAACTATTAGATACAGTTACACTATTTCCGTAGCCAGAAAAACCGAATTGCTGAATATCACCATTGGGCCCAGGACAGTCTATACCTATATGGCTTAATTGTATATTACTTACTCCATCGCTTAATCCGCCGACCTGGACGGGTCTTATTGAACTTCCAGACGCAGATGGAGTAAAATAAAAACCGTAAGAAGAAGCATTACTTCCAGAGCCAGTTCCTCCATCAAAAATCCAATACGAAGAAGTGAAATTTACGTAGTTAGTCCCTGAAAAAAGAACCTGACCTCCCCCATAGGTATTGTCCCATCCAGTATCGGTTCCATGATCCGAGACAGTTGCTTTTTTGATGGTAATATACGTAGATCCAGAAGTCGCTGTATTAAAAGTATATCCACTATAATTACCATTTGCGATGTAGTAGATTGCGCCCCGCACAAGCGTTGCCGGCAGCGCAGTATAGGCATTGTTCCAATCGGAACCATCATTTGCCCCTGTAGCGTTTGCCCGGACGCAATAAATCGATGCGGCCTCGGCACTTATTGTGTTGAGAAAAAGTATCGCCATAAGAAGAGTCACAAACAATAATACTTTTGTTAGCATTGATGAGTAGTTGGTCGGTTTTTTCAAACGCAATGCGCATCCCTGCGTCTTAGAGCATTGATTCATGACTAATCCTCCTTAGCACATGGTAATCTGGAACTTGACAGCATTCCTCGCAAATTAAAATATAATATAATATCCGTCACTATTCATCTGTGATGCCAATCACACAAATGGCAAAGTTTGTTATCGCATTTCCGGTACTTTTTTGTCTTAGTCTGCACCAACCTTCTGCCTGGAAAGTTAGGATCATATAAAGTATCCTTCATATATTTTCAGTTTTGTCAGCTTCGATTTCACTTTTTAACAAACTCCGCCGCCAAATGGTTTTCAGTCTGTCCACCAATCTCACCCGGTGAAGTATTCGTCGGGCGGCACTGTCCAGCATGATTGACAATCTTAAAATCGTCCGGAGAACTATCCCTTTCATGGTGGGAGCAAACAGCCAGACTGTCGACTCACGCCAGAACTGGTCTCCGAACCGTTGTTTGTAAAGAGCATCCCCTATTCCGAAATCCAGTTTTCGTACACCCTCTCTCACTAACTCATCACTCATTTGCATAAAGCACAGGGTCCCGGCACGGTACTTTCTCAGATCTGGATCATAACCGGTATCCGCCGCATGGAAAATGCCCTGGTAAACAGTCCCAAACCAGAAAGCCCGAACCCCCCCATCAATCTCCAGCAACTGCACGCGTAACTGCCCCCGCCGACCAAACAGAGCAAAACGTTGGCGATACTCCTCATTGTTCATAAAGCCGGATCTCAATCCCCGTTGATAGGTGCGCGCTGCCGCTTCCTCAAGTCGAGCACAAAGCCCAGGTACATTATCAAATCGGCTCATCCAGCGCCACGAAACCTTGCCTGGAAAGGCTGACTCCAGTTCTCGCTGTTTTTTCCGAATAGCGGTGCGGTGCTTAGAGCTAAATTTTTTCTTTATGAATTGCTTTTCTGCTGGAAGGGCCATCTCCCAATGAATAGACCACCTAGGCTTCTTTTCACAAAACCATCCCGACATATAAAGTCGTAATGCCCGCAGCAGGGTCGAGTTTTCATGGAGAGAATGAAATTCAATTGCATCAGCCGCACCAGAGCCGAGCAGAGACCAAAGATAATGGACACAATTCTTAGCCGTCTCTTCATCTATTTGGCCAAGTAGACCATTATGAAGGACTGTCAGTACTTTAACTGGTATCCTCACCGGTTTTAAATAGCCAATTGACGGTGCAAATTGAGTCCGTTCCAAGCGCCCAGCCAGCAACGCATGTGGTTGACCATTGTGTTCTATAACTGTAACATATGGACATTCGACCTCTGGACGAAGTTGGCAAACCATCTTGAACTGAGCAAAATCATTGTTAGGATGATATTGCCATCTCTCCCAATAGGTCTGCACAGCTTCCAGCTCTTGTAATGTTTTAATTATTCTGAATTTCATATTCGGGACTACAATGTTAAATTTGGAATCCAACCGCCAGCCGGGACGTCTCAAAGAGACCATACACTTTCGCCGTCCGGTACAACTGTAGATAGATTTTCTTAAGTCGAAGATTGCCGTCCAATACGATTACTCCTTTTTGTTGACGAATGGTCGAACCGCAGCGGCTCACCACGAAATTAGGCGGAGCTTTTGGTATCCTCAGAGTTGCTTGAAAAAGCTCCTATCAAAGATGTTGTGACTGTCAATATTAAGCCCATCGTCATTAAATGAGCGGCCACATGTAGGTGTTAGTAATTTTTGACCCATCTTTCACCCCCAAGTGTCCAGCGCAATCTTGCCAACCATTTTTTCAGCATAGGTTCGACCAAAGATACTCTTCCACACAGTCCGAAAACGAGCCACACGAACAGCAGCAGCCCGACCCGAACAATGCTTATACCGAACATTGCGATGCGGTAAAGCCCAGAATAACACAACGATCGTGTTTTTCGGAAAAAGCGCGATCGGGATTCCAACATCATAATGGAGGAAAAGGTGTCTGCACTCATCTGCGCGCTGCTTGCGCCACCATGGTGGACGACGACGGCCATCGGAATATAATATGTATTCAACCCGGACTTCCGTACTTTGAGGCAGAGATCAATATCCTCCGAATACATGAAGTAATCAGTGCTGAACATCCCAACACTCTCAAACACCGACCTTTTTACCATAAGGCACGCTCCTGAAACTGCGTCCGCTTCCTTCGCAACCTCGTTTCCTGTCAAAAGGGGTCTCATCCCCCATAATCGAGCCCTCGGAAAAAGTTTGCGCAGCACATCGGACTCGAGCACTTGATTGAGGATAGTAGGAAAAGCGCGGACACAACTTTGCTGTACCGACCTGTCGCTGTTAAGAAGTTTGGGGCCAACAATTCCGGCATTGGGTAACGCGTTCAGTTGATGATATAAGGTTTCTATGGCGGCGCCTTCGATTTCTGTATCGGGGTTGAGAAAGAGGAGCGTACTTCCCCGTGCCGCACTGCATGCCTCATTGTTGGCCTTCGCAAAACCGAAGTTTTTGACACCCTGTATGAATCGGACGTAAGGGTAGATCTTTCGTAGCATCTCGTCGCAGCCATCGTAAGATGCGGCATCGATCACCACAATTTCGAACTCAATGTCTTGGGTTGCAGTCACGATCGAGGCGAGCGATTTAAGAAGATAGTCCTTGGAGTTCCAATTGACGATAATGATAGATAAATCCATCTGAACATTTCCTGTTTTAATTGATTCCCTGGTATTGAATTTTGGCCATTCAAACCGTTCGCACCGGTAGCACTTATTTTAGCATCGCCCAGATAAAACCGGATTCACCCCGGTAGCGTGAGAAATGCTCAATCTGATAACCTTGGCTCTTCAGATACTTGGCAAGCCACTTTCCGTTATGCGTCGTCGAGCCAAGGTTGTGATACTCCAGCCGGATGCGCGGCATCCGCTCAAAATCGGCGTGCGTGCAACCCGCAAGAATCTCATATTCTGCCCCTTCACAATTCATCTTTAAGAGATCTATGGTTTCCAACTCTTGTTGCTTAAGAATTTCACGCAGCGTTGTACAACAGACCGTCTGGAGCCTCACGCATTCGTCTTTCGCCACTAGCGAATTCAGCGGCGATGGCCCGATTGCCATCGCTCGGGACCCGCTGCTGGAGGCAACAGCACATTGAAATGCGAGAACCCGCTCTTCTAGTGAATTGATGGCTATATTCTTCATTAGAACCCCGAAGTTTTGCTCTTCCGGCTCGAAGCAATAAATTTTCGAGTTCGGACATGTTAGTGCCGCGTAAACGGCAAACCCCCCCATATTCGCACCGATATCTACAATCGTCCGATAGTTTTGCATCGGCCCATACTCTCGGCGGACAAAAATGACAGCTATGGTTCCAGCCAATGTTCCACGGCCATCAATTAACCTAAAACCGTTCCGTAGCTTATACTCTGCCAGCCTCTCCCGACGTAGTAGGTAATTAAACAGGTACAATGGCCAGTTGCGGATTTGAGAAAAAATCCGTGGCAGATGAAACAGAAAGGTAAAGTAGTGTTGAGAAATTATTATAACTGGCTCCTTTATTGAGATCTGGCCTAGCTGGTCATCCAGGGAAAAAACATCCGGTAGAGACGGTGTCGCTGTTCCCGCCTCAAGTGCTCCACGACCGTATCCGGCAACAGCACTGGCCGACGCTTAATCATCGAAACGACGAACCCCAAAAACGTCGTGCAACTGCCCAAAACCGCAGGAGGATCACCAATCCTGTAGAGACAGCGCAGGCCGAAAAAAACCAGTCCGTAACCGAGTGAGTGCAGCCGCCATCCTAGCCGATAGCACGCGGCCAAGGGACCGCTAGTTGCTGTGCCTGTCTGCCTTTGTTCATAAGCCTTATTCACCAGGGATTTCCGTACTTCCCAACCTTTCATTTTGGCTGTAATTTCCGCTGCTGCGTCAATGCCTCCATAGGGTAACGGTGCATAACCCTCACCTATGTCGGTAAAACATTCACACCGGAACAATTGTACCGCTCCCGCAACACTGTCAAGTGTCCAGTCCGTCGTCATCCACGTGTTGCCAACTGTTGTGTAAATGATTCCTCCACATATGCCGAGCTTCCCGTCCCCAGCAAACATATGAAGTATATTCGAGTAATAGTCCGGTTGCAGGATTATATCTGCATCAAGATTGCCGATGAACTCGTAATCCACCCCCCTCAAATATTGCACGCCCAGGTTGAACGCCTTGGCTTTGTTCCCGAAACTGCGTTCCGTGCCACGTTCCACGTTTATAAGCTCTATAAAATCATTTTGAGACAGATACTTTTTAATTATTTCTCTCGTGCGATCAGTCGAGCCATCATTTACAATAACCCATTTCAAAGGGCGAGCCTTCTGGGCTATCACCGAAGAAATCGTCTTCTCGATGAACTTCTCCTCGTTATGCGCTGGAGTGATGATTACGTATTTCATTTTTTCACTTTCGATCTCAAACCACCAGGTTACTTATTGGCTCCTGAATAATAATCGACCACCTATCTTGTTGGTGTTTCCCTAGAGTGCGACAACTCCTAACAATGTCATCCCTGCTGCCCTTTTATAAACTTTTTTTGTCCTTCTTCAACTTCTTTCTCTTACTGTTCCTGACATATTCACGAATCATGTCTGCGTTGATGCCAGCCATGCTTACGCGGTTTCCCTAGGTGCCACAGCTTATATAATACGAATAAACCACCAAACGGTGGTTCTACAATCTTGATGCAATCTGGGTTACACCTGGTTCAAACACAAGATCAAGCGACTTTGTAACATAACGTAGTGCGTTTTTATTAGTTCCGTAAGACTTATGGTAAAGTAAATCGTCTGGGGACTCAAATAATGAGGCTCGACTGGGCTTCAAAGTGTTTCCCACTGTTTTTCGGCTCGATTTATCTCGCTTAAATTGTCAAACTCAAATTTATCAGGGTGTCTTGCACAATGAACGAGAAAAGCTGTAAGGCTTCGTTCATTTCGCTTAGTAAACAGCTTTGAATGACCTATGAGAACAAATGGGAGCATCCTGTCTTTTTGACGATCATACTTGTCAGATGCCCTCTGCAACGCATTTATCAACTGTTTGCTCATGCACTGGTTGAAGTCAGCTTTCCAGGCGTGTCTCTGAAAGACGCTGTCCATCCACACCCCTTTACGCATGTGCAGGGCGGCATTATCCTTTGGGGTGCTATGTCTATCTTTGCTGCGCACTTGGTGACGCCAACTTATGAGAGCACGGTAGATGCGGTTTGACGTCAGAAACGCACCGATCCAGCGTTTTTCTGAGTAGATAGGCAATTCCCAGAGCCGGCTGTTATCATCACGACTGCAGATATCGTCTTCTTGTGCCCGCCAAGGAACGATCTGGCTATAAGCCCGAGAGTAATCGAAAGCCACGATGTCGTTCCGGTAGCCATATTTAAATATGGACGTATCAATCTTGATGTCATTATTGACTAACGCCCGAACGACGTTCTTGGATGGGCTAACCGACCAGTTGGGCGCGCGAAAGGCAATACAGCGGTAGATAGGGTCTACTGGTCTAAGAAGCGAATCGAGAAACTGTTTGCAGACCATGACCATCCAGTCCATGCGCTCGAAAGACAAACCGGCAAAGTTGTATTCCGACCAATCCTGGATCCAACACCCATTTTTGTGCATCGCATTAAAATAACCTGAATGAATGTGCATCTGAACATCATGGCCGCTTTTGATCGCGCGGCGAAGCTGATCCACAATGGCATCGTAGCAATAATCGTCGCGTCCGTATTGATCTTTGTATTCTTTGAATTTCAATATCTCGGCCACATCCGCCATAATTGTCAGTTTGGCACCATATTCATCACACAGGCGAAGGAGTCTGTCAGTAGGTTCGATCATCAAGTCATTGGGATTGCCATCTCCATTTCCATGGATTTCATAGTCTAGAGTGAAGATAATTCGTAGCATTGAAAATTCCTCGAATCTTGGCAAAATACTTAGAGTTGCCTAATATTCTGGTATGATTGAATATGCGCTTGTTCCATGTATCGTATGAATCGAAACCTTCCTAGCCATTCTTTAGTCAGTATTCTCGGAGGCTGGTAACAGACGCATTGATCCTCGCTGTTTACGCACTACTGTCACGCCATTCGTATTCACTAAACCCGCATTTGATCTGTGACAATATCTTTATGTCTCCACGGCCATTAAAGCACAGATACATAAATTGCCATGAGCCGAAGTATCACAGAAGAGATAGCGAATCACGTATTGCCTATCACGGATCGCAAATATTAATTATAGAAATTATTCGATCGGATGACAGCAACTATCCTTCCCGCTGTTTTCCCATCCCAAAGCTCGATACTCTTTCGTTCCCTGAGAGGGCCTTGAGAAACCTCATCAGTTTTTCGTTTCAACTGATCTAGATTGCACAGTTGATTTGTACCGTGAGTAATGGTGATCGGCCTCTCGGTATTTTTCCTAACCGTGAGGCATGGAATGCCGAGATAGGTCGTTTCCTCCTGAATACCGCCGGAGTCTGTGATCACGAGGCGACAGTTGAAAACCAGATTCATGAAACGAATGTAGTTGAGAGGTTCTGGCATGAACAGTTTCTCGCAACGTTCCATCGTGGACAGGAGTTGATTCTCCTCCATTTTTTTTCGTGTCCTCGGATGAACAGGGAAAATAAGGGGTACTCTTTTCGCAATTTCCTGAAGGACATCGCAAACTTTTTTCAACACAATCGGATCATCTACGTTCGACGGACGATGCAGGGTTACCACACCATAATCTCCCGCTTCCAGACCAAAGTCAAAAAATGTTTTTTGGTTTTCAATCTTTGTTCGCAACATTTCAAGGGAATCTATCATAATATTACCCACAAATTGGATTTTATCCGAAGATATCCCTTCTTTATATAAATTTTCAGCTGCATCTCGTGAAGGTACCCACAGTATATCCGCTAGAACATCGGTAACCAGTCTGTTTAGCTCTTCCGGCATAGTTCTGTCGAAAGACCGCAGTCCAGCCTCCAGATGGGCTACCCTGATGCCCAATTTGGATGCCGCAATAGTTGCGGCCATGGTTGAGTTCACATCTCCGACAACTACTACCAAGTCAGGCCTCTTCTCTTGCAAAACCTTTTCATAGGACATCATGACTCTGCCGGTTTGCTCCGCATGGGAACCACTTTTCACATCAAGATAAATGTCCGGATGTGGCAGACCGAGATCATCGAAAAAGGCATCGGACATATTGAGATCATAGTGCTGGCCCGTATGGACAAGAACCGGGTCGGCCCAGCGCTCTTTCTTGAGCGCGTGATAGAGAGGAGCTACTTTCATAAAATTGGGTCTAGCGGCACATACAAGATGAATCACCATGGCTCAGTAATTCTCCATTTCATTGCGTTTCCATGACGGATATAATCTCATCTACGATACTGGTCAAGGCCTTATGATTAACATCCATCGATGTTTTTACTCGATGCCGCTTCACTAACCTGATTTTCGTTTGAACATCATTTATGCTCTCCAACAAGGTCAGGAAGCCATTTCCCGACAAGTACCGGTCTACATCTCCGATTTTCCCTCTAAAGACGCTGTAAACCGGCACCCTTAATGCGGCAGCCTCTCTATTCATCGTGCCGCCGCCACTGATCACAAAGTCCGAGTACCAGATAAGATTAAGCCCGTTTAGAACTTGCTCGGGAATTATTATTTTTTTATCCTTGCACCATCGCGACCACTTGTTATTAATCATGTTCTTCTGCCGATCATTGCGCGGCAGCATAATAATACGCGTATTTTCCTTATTGCAGAGAAATTCTATTGCTGCTTCAAATAGTTTCTCGCTTTCGGGGTTATGGTAATGAGCTTCCGTTGCAGGGGGCCGCACGGTTATGATGTACTCGTCTTCGCTAATTCCGAATTCCTGACGAATATCGGCGGCAGGCTTGAAATCTGGGGCATAAACATCTTCTTTAATACCAGGATATTTTAAAACATTTTTTTTATTAGAAAGCTTGTCTGTGTTGATTACTTCCGGCATGATTTGCCATGTGGGATTGAATATTTTTTTTGTATATTCGTAATCACTTATTACAACTGAAGGAATCCTTAACAGGAACGCCGCGAACATTTGGGCCCTGGAACCGTGAGATAATGCCAAGTTTGGCTTCTCTTTTAACACCGTGGGCATGAGCTGTATCGTTCGAATCACAAGCCCCAAGACCTTAAGGACCTTGTTCTTGCCAAAATGTTTGCCGATCTTCTTGTAATTCATGCCATAGAGGTCTGCAAGACCGCATGTTTGAAAACAATCCCTTGCCGTAAGAACAATTTCGTAGCCATGGCCCCTCAGTCGTTCCATAATGGGTTTGAAAAAAGGAACGTGGGGAGAATTATCCAAATCTATCCAAATCTTGCCTCTATGATTTTCTGGCACAGTGCGATTCCCTTTCATATGTTATCTAAGGAGGGAAAACCTACTAAAACTCTCAAAGATTCTGTCCGTGGATTTAAATAAGGTCTTCACAGTTTCAAACCCTCTGCCGTGGCTTGTTCACCATGACATAATTCTGCCGCCAGAAACGCGCCAAGTCCTTCGGCAATACATGCCAATATTGCCCCGAGTATTTCGACTGAATGTATGTAAGGAGATCTTGATAATAACAGGCCGAGTATTCTTGAGTGCTTTTTTTTCTCCCCTTGAAGTTCATATAGTCGGGATGCGTGTTCACAAGAACAGTTCCCCCGTGTTTGATAACCCACTCCAGCTTCATTTTCCAGACATCAATAGAGTTCATTTGCATAAGAATAAATAGCGTATAATCCTGAGGAAGAGTGTACGGCAGTTCCACAAAGGAGCGTTTCGTCTCGTCGCAGGTGACGACAAAGGGGAAGATCGTTCCCACCCCGGCCGAATAAGGCTCAAAGGGGTCATTGTCGAACGTTGAAGCGTCATATTCTATATTAAGCTCATGAAACCAGTCCAATTTATGGTACATGCATGGTGCCCGGTACCCTGCGCACTTCCATTCTTTGAGATACTCATTGATCTTTTGTACACGCTTGCGAAATATTTCCTTCGACCGGTAGTACTTTCCGTCGTGATAGAGGCCGTGCACACCTACTTCAAACCCCCGCTGCTCGAGCGTTGACCTGACCTCTGCCGAAACATCGTATCTCAACGGAACAAAATTGAACGACGACCGGAATCCCAGCCGTTCCTCCATCATGGCGAGATCAAGGCACCGTTCATGACCGACCGCGGTATCGACATCGTGTGTGAGAACCAGGACGAATTTTTTGTTGTCGGGCCATCCGGACCACCCCTGCGGGGCCTTCCCGGCTTTTTCATCAATGGGCCAGATGTCCTTATACTTCTTCATTTGGTACCGGATGAGCATTCTCCGCAAAAATATCTGTACCTTTCGCGGGATAAATGGTTTTACAAAATGATAATAAGATATGTTACTGCGATAATCTGCGGCCAACGTCCCTATCCTTTCGGTTTCCCGGCTCATCCCACATGCCTGTACAATGCATTGCCGATAATTTTCAAGAAAGGTACCGGCATCCTCCTCAGTATCGCCGCGCTCACGGTCCTTGCGGTCGCGTCGCCGGTCATGAACTGCTCTTGCTTTATATCGTACAGGGCATAACGGACAACCCTTTCTTCAGTACCCCATCCGTTTTTAAAGGCCCGCAGCCCAGCATTCTCCGGCTCGGTCCTGCCGAAGCACAGGCTAGCATATCCTTGACTTTGAGACCATCTGATAGCATCCCACATGACCAGATCGTTCGGCCTCAAATGCAGGTACCGCAAATCCGATGCGCCATACTTATACATTACACGCTTTCCGAATTGGAAATAGACGGCGCCGGCAATAGCATTGCCTTTATGGCGGGCGAGCGCGATGAAACCATGGCCCTTGGAGAGGACATGCTCTTGAATTTTCTTGAAGAAACAGGCCGGCTGCGGTGGTAGACCGTGCGCTTTTCTGGTGATGCAGTTTAGACGGTAGAATTCCTCCGTCGCTTCGGGAACGCTGCTCATGAAGACCGTTACCTCTTCCCGCTGCGCTTTTCTGATGTTTCTCCGGGTGCTGTCCTTGATGTTTGAAAAAAGGGTTTCTTCCGAAGAACGAAGATCGAGCGTATGACCGTAGAAGCTGGAATGACACGGCCAGTGCTGTGGAAGTTTTTCTCCGCCGCGCATTTCAATAGATTGCCAGCCTGTCTTTGCACCGTATTGCACGAGACTAGAAAACATGTCGTCCAGTGAGTAAGTGGCAGAAACAAGGGGAATGCAGTAATCAGTGAACGGCAGGGACACCCCCCGCGTTCCTGTGAGGGCGCTTCGGACCTCCATGACGGGGATGCAGGCGGACATTTTTTTTTGGTCGATGATCGCGAAGTAACGGGGCTGATAGCCGTAGGAGTCATGCAGCACGCTCGCCCAGTGCGATGTATGAAAGAAGGAGTAATCGGGATGGGAGAATAGCAGGTCGTCCCAACCTGGGTACTCGATCGGATTTATGATTTCAAGGTCATCAATCATGGGCATGTTATTCGGTCAATAAGACGTGAACCTTCAATATTCGAAGAAATAATTAAATTTACCTGACATGGATTTGTGATTTGCGTACAGAGGTAATCAGCAAATCAGTTGAACGAGGAGTATTCCAGACTCAACCATCCTCTTTCCAATTATCATAAGATGCGTGACTACGAAGGACGCAAGGTGTTTCACGTCTGTAATGAGGAAGATTCCGGATTTTGTTGACCATCTGGCGTCGTCGTGGTAAGAGCAATTGTTTTTTTATTAGCAACTTCTTGCAGGGCCGCGGAAATCATAAAATCCCGGATGCCGTCCACAACCTGGTACTGCTGCTGTTCCGTCATGCCCGGGAAAATGGGCAGGGAAAGGATTTCCTGCGCAACCCGCTCCGAGACGCCAAGATTTCTATTGGAAAATTTCGCGGCTCCATAGGCTTTCTGCTGGTGTAGGGGGATCGGGTAGTGAAGGCCGGTCGATATATGCCTCTCCGCAAGGAATGACTGGAGGGCATCCCGGTGTTTTGTCCGGACCACGTATAAATGGTAGACGGCCTGGCACCATTCAGGCTCGAACGGAACAATGACGCCGTCGATCGATGCAAGCATTTCATTATAGCGTTGTGCGATCCGTCTCCGGTCCTCGTTCCATGATGCAAGGTGTTGAAGCTTGATCTGCAGGATGCCGGCCTGGATTGCATCGAGCCTCCCGTTGTACCCTTCCAATTCATGATAATATTTCTTGCTCTGGCCGTGGTCGCGCAGCATCCGCACCGTCCCGGCTATCTGATCGTCGTTGGTCGTGATTGCGCCGGCTTCTCCGAAGGCCCCAAGGTTTTTGCCGGGATAGAAGCTGAACGCAGCCGCCCTCCCCATGGCGCCCGCCTTTTCCCATTTGTTTGCGCTTTTCGAAAAATAGAGGGCGCCGTGGGCCTGGCAGGCGTCTTCTATGATGATGAGCCCGTACTGTTTTGCCAGCTCCCGGATCCCGTCCATGTCAACAGTCTGGCCGTAGAGATGTACGGGGATTATCGCCTTGATTGTTTTCCCGGTTTGACGATGGACGGTCAAGCCTGTCGCGAACTCGAACACGCACTCATTCATCAGGAACGTACGAAGTTTCTCCGTATCCATGTTGTACGTTCTTTCATCGACATCGATGAATTCGACGTCCGCACCCGCTTGCGAGACTGCCTCCGTCGTTGCTATGAAGGTATTCGGCACGGTCAGCACCACATCGCCGTGCTTCACACCCGCCGCGATCAGGGCGAAGCGCAGGGCATCCGTTCCGCTGCCTACCCCTATCGCATGCTTCGTGCCGCAGAACGCTGCGAAGTCCCTCTCGAATGCCTCGACCATCGGCCCGCCGATGAACTGGCCGGTCTTGAGCGCATCGCGAAAGACGGCGACGAACTCCCATTCCAACTCGCGGTGCTGCAGCGCTAAATCGATAAAAGGTATCCGGTCATTCATGGGCGATCTTCCTTATGATCCTGGCGGGATTTCCTGCAACGATTGCGTTGGGAGGAACATCTTTCGTGACCACGCTTCCCGAGCCGACGATTGCCTTTTCTCCGATCGTAACGTTGCAGAGGATCGTCGAGCCGGACCCGACGGAGGCCCCTTTTTTTACGACGGTGGGGACCACTGCCCAGTCCGCCTCGGTCTGCAGCCCTCCCTTGCCGTTCGTGGCTTGGGGGTACTTGTCGTTGATGAACGTGACGCCGTGGCCGACGAAGACGTCGTCCTCGATGGTCACCCCTTCACAGATGAACGTATGGCTCTGGATCTTGCAGTTCTTCCCGATAAAGGCGTTCTTCTGCACCTCGACGAAGGTGCCGATCTTGGTATTATCGCCGATGACGCACCCATAGAGGTTGATGAAATTGGCGAGCTTGACGTTTTTCCCGAGTTGGACGTCGTCTGCGATGGAGTGATATTTCATAAAGCTATCTCTCTCCCTTTTTTTCTGAGGGATTCACTGCAGGCCTCAAGCATCCTGACAACGCGCAGACCGGCGCGGCCGTCATTAATCGGCGTCATATTCTGTTTGATGCATTTCAGGAAATACGTTGTCTCTATCTTGAGCGCCTCGCTCGGTTCGACGCGGGGCGAATACATGTCGCCGGAGCGGTAGTTGACGCGCATCGTATAGTCGTCTTCCTTGCTCTTGACCTCCACACCCTTATCATATATTTTGATCTTTTCGTCCGCCTCCAGGTCGTTCCAGACAAGCATCTTTTTCTCGCCGCCGATGAGCGTGGTCCTCACTTTGACCGGCGACAGCCAGTTGACGTTGAAGTGGGCGATCAGGTTATTGCTGAACAGGGCCGTGACATAGGCGGTGTCCTCCTGTCCGTTTACATGCGCTTTGCCGCAGGCGGACACGGCGACGGGCCTTTCATCGAGGAGATAGTCCATGACGGCAAAGTCATGGGGGGCGAGGTCCCATATCACATTCACGTCGCGCTGGAACAGCCCAAGGTTCACCCTGACCGAGTCATAGTAGTAGAGGTCTCCGAGGGCTTTCTCTTCCACGAGTTCCTTGATCTTTCTCACCGCGCCGGTAAAGATAAACGTATGGTCCACCATGATGGTAAGCTTCTTTTTCTCTGCCAGCGTTATCAACTCCTCCGCCTCTGCAACCGTGGCCGTAAAGGGCTTTTCCACGAACACATGTTTTCCGTTTTCAAGCGCCTTTTTCGCCAGTTCGAAATGGGTCGAAACCGGCGTGACCACGGCCACCACATCGATCTCTGACGAAGAGAGGATGTCGTTCCAGTCATGCGTTACGGGAATGTTCTGATGGGCCAGGTGCGCCCGGTGCAAGGCCGCCTGGTCGCAGTCGCAGATGGACAGGACCGTGCTCCCCTCGGTGCTGCTGAAGTTTCTCACGATGTTCGGTCCCCAGTACCCGTATCCTATGATGCCGACCTTGATCATTGTCCCTCCGACTCTGCCTCTTGATGTTAAATTCTTTTTATCCCGAGATCACTATGGATATCATGTCACTGCCCGACGATTATTCTTCGTTGCCCCGCGTACGACAAATAAATGGGTCTTCTGACTTCTATGTGGGTACTTAAATTGTCTGTGTGTTTATTTCTGTTATATAAAAGGCTTTATTCTTTGTCACCTTTCTTGCGTGCCCAAGAAAGGTGACCCAAAGAAGGGCACCCGGCGAAAATTCTTTACGCCAGCCTCGGTCGTCCTCGGTACATTTCGGAAACTCGCCCTTCTGGCTCAGACAGTCCGAAATGCTTCACCCTCGGACTCGGTCGCCCGGCTAAATTTTCGCATGGGGTTTACCCCAATCCGCACGTCCCTGGAGCGGCCCTATGAAATTTTTGGGCACCCGTCTTGGCCTAAGGAAGCGTCCTGCAAGGGCGAGCGCGCACTGTCTGAGGCCGTAGGCCGAGTTTGCGTGATCGAGCGGACGTGGCCTTAGACGGGTCAAAAATTTCATTCAGGACGCGAAAGGGATGTGCAAAAAACCCACAAGCGACTAGGTGAAGCAGCTAGAAGCGTGTTGTCTCGTTGACATCAACTGTCTTTTCGACCCATTCAAGAAGGAGATGGTCAAAAATTAATAGGCACCTTTTCCGCTGACAACGGCCCGCGGAGTTTTGAACAGGATCATGATGTCCAGCCACAGCGACCAATTCGTAACATATTTGAGGTCCAGGCGCACCATGTCGTCAAAGGTGGTTGAACTCCTCCCCATGACCTGCCAAAGACCCGTGATCCCCGGTTTTACCTCCATGATACGGCGCCAGTGCCAGCTGTCATACTTCTCCAGTTCATACGGGAGGGGAGGCCTCGGCCCAACCAACGACATATCTCCCTTGAGCACATTCAGGAACTGAGGGAGTTCATCGAGGCTCGTCTTCCGCAGGAAGTACCCGAAGGTCGTGACCCTCTTGTCCTTCGTGATTTTGTACACCGTTTTCCCGGAATTACCCCCGTTGTCTTGTCCGGTCGGTTTCCTGGTAATGAAATTCTGGACAAACTCCCTGTGGACGTCCTGGTCACTGTTGACGTACATGCTCCTGAATTTCAGAAACATGAATTTCTCCCCGAACTGTCCGGCCCGTTCCTGCCGGAACAACAGCGGCCCCCGTGAAGTCAGTTTGATCCCGATCGCGATCAGGATGAAGAAGGGGGAAAAAAGCACGAGCCCTGCAATGCTTCCGATGACATCGATGGTCCTTTTTATCCGGTAGCTGTTGATTTTGGTCCGTTTCTGCTTGTCGACGTCGGCATAGAAGGTCAGGCAAGACGGGCCGTCCACCATATGGCTCAACCTGCCGTCCTCGGGAAACTGATGAAAGGACATTTTTATGACGTCGAGCAGTTCTTGTGTCGAGCCGGTCTGCAAGTACTGGAGGATCTTCCCCTTCAAGGCGTCCTTCTCGATAACGAGCATTTCCGTCATGATGACGCCCAGGACTTTATCGCCCCAGTACCAACCCTTGATATCGGTCGACCGGGTGTGCAGAGAAAGAGCGTTCATGACGGCCCGGACGGCTTCATGCCGCATCTTCAGGTCGGTAATGCCGGTGAAATCCAGCATCATCACGAGGAACGACCTGCCGGACCGCTCGTGCCGCCTTCGTTCGAAAGCGAGCAGTTCGTGGAAACATTCCTCCCGATAGCAGCCGTAGACGCTGTCATGGAGGGCTGTATTGTGTGTGAAAATGTCGTTGTTTTGCATCGGCGTTATTTTCAGAATTTTAGCTTTGCCGGAATCTCGCGGCTTGCCGGTCTCTGTCTTTATGAAAAATCGGTCGCAATACTGAAGTTCTCTTGAAAGAGAGAACTGATTGAGGGGTGTAATGATGCCGAATGAGGCAAACAACCAGAGGAGTTATATCATTCTGAACTGTCTTACCTAAGGGCCGGCGAAGGGCAGGATCGACGCCGGCAATCGTAAAAGCTGAACACGATAAACAATGCTTCGCCCTTTCGGTCACAGTGAATGGCCGAAGGGTAGATTCTCAAGGCGTATTCCCGCCCTCGTTACGATGAAAGGATGCGGGTCCGCGTTCTGCGCACCATCCTGACCCGGACGTTCCGAACCTTACGGCAAAGCTGCTGTCGCAAAGCACGGCAGACTGGGCGTCGACCGGCTTTGCGTATAGTTATAGTTCTACTTGCGGTTGTAATAATGATAATAGCGGTGATACCGTTCATGGAGCTGCTCCGGACTCACGGCATTGTACACGATCCCCAGGATGGGGCTCCCTTTCAACGCGGCCAGGGCCTCGCGCACATTGCTTTCAGCCACCCCCTCTTTCACGATAAAGATGATTCCATCGGAAAACATGCTGAGCACCCGGATATCGGCGAAGATCAGGGCCGGGGGTGTATCAAAAATGATGATCCGGTCATGGTATCTGCTCTTGATGTCCTGCACGATTGCCTTCATCGCGTCGGAAGAAAGCAGCTCAGCCGGAGTATCTGTCTTTTTTCCGGCGGGCAGAAAATTCAGCCGCGGCACCGACGTCTTGATGAGGGCATCGTGCAGATCGACCCCGTCAAGAATGCAGTCCGCAAGACCGACCTCGGGTCTTACCCCCAAATAGGTGTGCAGTGTCGGTCTTCTCAAATCCGCGTCCACCAGGAGTACGGTGCGGTTGGACTCCTGTGCCAGAACGAGCGCCAGATTGACGCTCGTGAGACTTTTCCCTTCCCCGCTTTCCGAACTGGTCACCATGAATGTGTTGTGCTTCGCATTCTTCTGCACGATCGACAGTACGGGCGCCTTCAGTTTGCGGTACTCTTCGGACAAATGCGCGTCCTGTGCGGTGAACTTGATGATGTAGGGGCTCGTGATCCTCACCTGCGTTGCGTCCTTTTTCTTTTTCTCGTCCCCGGCGGACAATGAGTGGGCCGGCGGTTTGTACTCGGAAGGGGCCGCGTCTCCCCGGTAGAGTCTGCTCAACCACTTGGCGCGGATGGAGTACACTTTCCCTTTTTTTTGCGGTCCCGCTGTCATTTCTTTTTCACTCATGAGCTATCCCTGGTCCCCCTAACCCCTGGATGCAGCCAACGCTAATACGGCCATGCCTGCGACGTAGAGCAGGGTGACCGTAAAAAGCAGCACGTTCATGACCTGCGCCCGGTCTTTTTCACGGGGAAGCTGGATGTAGGGGAATATGGCGAGTACGGGATGACCGAACTTCTTCGCCATATCGATCGATTTTACGGATTTGTCCATGCCGTCCCACAGGACTACCGAACCTATCGCAGCTCCGATGCCTGCAAAGAACCCGAGAATGACGATGAGCAGCCTGTTCGGACTGACGGGCCGGAGAGGAAGGACTGCAGGCTCGATGACGTTAAAGGTCAACCCTTTGTCCTGGACCTCGATATCTGATGAAACCTCGGATTTTCCCAGCGTGGCCAGCATCTCCGCGTACATCTTCTGGTAGGTGTCCCGGTCCCGCTCCAGCTGTTTTAATTTCTGCTCTCTTCGGGCCCAGTCCCGCGAACCGGCCCTGCCCGCCCGTCCGGCCCTGGGGGCCGCATCGACGGCATCATCGGAGGACAGGAGTTCACCGGCGCTGTCCTGTACCTGACCCGATGTTTGCCCGTGCCCGTTCACCTGTCCCTCCAGAATAGCTATCTCCTCCTGGGTTTTTTCGACATCAGGGTGATTCGGCGTATATCGCAGAAGAAGATCGTGTAACTGTTTTCGGAGCTCGACGAGCCGCGTCTGGGCGACGTTCCTTACCTGCCTCATGCCCGAGGAATTCTTCTGGTGAATGCCCGCGATTTCGGCCTCAATATCATTGATTTTCTGCTTGAGGATATCAACCTGCTCCACCAGAAATTTCTTCGTTCCCGTCGCCTCGACGCGCTTGGACGATTGGCTTTCCTCGATATACAACCGGACCAGTGCATTCACGTAGTCCCGGGCAATGAAGGGGTTGCTGTCTCTCAGCGTTACGGTGAACATGTCCACGTCTCTTCTCGACATGTTCGTGTTGATCGCGATTTTCGTGGACCGCTGGAACGATCCCACCAGCGACTCGAGCTCGCCTTCTGAATACTGACCCAGATCGTAGCCGAGCCCCTTGAGCACTTTCAGCACCTGCGGTCTGCTCTGCATGACGATTTCCACGGCCTTGGCGCGGTCATCGATCGACGGAGGGGCCGCAATGCCTTTCATGACATCATTGGTATAACTCCCTTCGATGAGTACCATCGACGACGCTTCGTATTTATTCGGGAGCAGGTAGCCGACTGCCACGATGATGCCGGTCACCAGCATCATGACGGCGACGAAGGCGTATCGTTTTTTGTACAGGAGCCGCGCATATTTCTTTATATCGAATTCCTGCGGCCGTTCCCTGGCTTGTCCGCCGCGGACGATCCTCACGACATCGGGTTCACTCGGCTTTTCCGTAAGTTCACTTGGCTTTGCCATGCTCGCTGCTCCTAAAACATCCCTTCTTTGACGATCACATAGTCGCCTGCTTTCAGAGTCATGTTTTGCGTCAGGTCGCCGTTGATCATCAATCGCTTCATCTTGGCATTGATGGCGACATCCTTCTTTTGGTCCTTGCGGTAAATCATTGTTGCGTCCGGATTGGCATACTGCGTGAACCCCCCGGCATTCAGGATCGCTTCCATGACCGTAAGGCCTTCCCGGTACTCAACGGGCTTCGGGGTGGTTACGGCGCCCATCACGTAGACATAATTGTCAGCGCGCATCGGGATATAAATGATGTCATTCGGTTCGATGACGACGTCCTCTTCTACATTTCCTTTGAGGTACAGATTCGTAAAATCTTCCCGAATTTTTTGTTTCCCTCTCAGCACATATGCGCTTTGCAGGTCCGCCTTACGTACATCATCAATCTGACACAGGAGCTGCAGGAGGGTCATCCTCTGGCCCAGCGTAAAAACCCCTCCCTTGACGCCTCCGCCGAACACGTACACCTTGTTGTTGGTTATCTCGGTAACTGCTACGGTCACTACCGGCTTCCGTACGACAACTTTTAATTTTTCCGTCAGCACCGCCTGCAGATGCTTCGCGGTCATGTTTGCCGCGGTGAGTTCGCCTATGGTAGGTACGGTGATCTTCCCGTCAGGACGGACTTTGGCCGTGAAGCTAAAGTCCTTTTCACCCCACACGGAGACCGAGAGGGTGTCGCCTTCCCCGATGACGTAATCCGAGGCAAATAAGCTCGTTGCGAACAGCAGTATTGCCAGGGTAAACAGCACTTTTTTTATCATATCATTTTTTATCATATCGTTCGGTAACTTCTTCATCTTCGTGTAGCATATTCTTTCATCATTTTGCAGCCCGCTCAAGGCCCCCTTTGCTCATCGACGCACCAAACACATTCCTGTGCCACCGTGATACTGTATACAAGTTTCATGCCCATAGAAATGGCTTATGTTATTAAACACTTATGATTTTTTATTCTTTTGGGCCGCGGAGTAGTGTCTCCGGAGTACACATATTTTATCCATCGTAATTTATATCCTGTTTCCGGAGGAAACATCTTTAGTAACTATTTGATATTGCATATTTTAAAATTCTTTTTTGTGTCCTATGTATACACCTATTTTAGCCGCTTCTTAGAGCAACTAATAATGCAGAAAAGAATGTTGCTGAATATTCCAGATAATTGAATATTTGCATAGATGATACTAGATTACTAATACCTATTGTCATGGGCTATGTGGATTACTTTAGTCGGTTATTTTTACTGGGTCTTCTCCCATCTGAGTGGGTCATGCTAATTATATTTGCTCTTGTCACCTTTCTTGCGTGCCCAAGAAAGGTGACCCAAAGAAGGGCACCCGGCGAATATCCTTTTACGGCATGCTCGGTCGCCTGCACCCAGCGAATACGAGTGCTCAGGGCGCGAGTGTAGGGTGTCCTCGGTACATGTGGGAAATGGCCTGTATTCGCGCGGTGCACTCATAAACACTGGCCACAGGCTCGCCCTTCGGGCTCAGACAGTCCGAAATGCTTCACCCTCGGATGGCCTGTATTCGCGCCGTGCACTCATAAACACTGGCCACAGCTCGGTCGCCTGCCTGGATCTTCGCATGGGGTTACCCCAAACCCCGCACGTCCCTGAAGCGGCCCGGCTCGCACCCGCGTTTTGGTTGCCGAGGGCAACCAGCAGGGTGTCAGGACGTACCCCGCACTCGCGCTTCGCACTCGATGGCGGCTGGGCATAAACGAAAGGGATGTGCAAAAAAATCCACAAGCGACCAGGTGAAGCAGCTAGAAGCGTGTTGTCTCGTTGACATCAACTATCTTTTCGACGCACTCAAGAAGGAGATGATCCTTTCTAGTTAATAAGTAACTGAAGCACAATCCGCATATTTTTACTCATAGCCGGCAGCTTCCGGAGAGAATGTCCCCGCTCTGTCGGCGAATTAAATGTTAAAAAAATTATCTGTATCTTCTCCGGTCTTTCCCCGATCTTCTGTCTATTCCGCTTCTCCGTTCAGGCCCCTGGTAATGGGAACCAACGGATTTTCTTCTGTCTCCGAGTTGTCTTCGTTCCATATAACCTCTCATTAAATTATTGGATCATCGATGTGCCCGCATGTCGGTCTCTACAACAGATGGAATGAATAGGGCCTCCGCGTGATCAGTAAATCAATGACAGTGTCGTCAGGGGCGTGAAGCTTGTTACGGGGAATATTCAAAAAAAGCGGAGACGCCGGATTGTTCAGCAAGCCCCTTTCTTGCTCGACTATACTGGAAATCAGGGGGTTTGGCAATAGTCAAAAAAATCTTTTTTCCCAACGATGCATGGGGAAATTCGTATAACGTCGCCAAGTTTGATTCCAAACCTTGCGTTTCCGCGAAAGCCGGAAGAGATGCTACATTGAACTCTTCTTTCTTATCCTTTGTTGGAGGAAATAGATCCCCACGACAGCGAGGGCGGCAAACGAGCCGATCTCGAGCACGTGATGGATCCTTGCCGTTTCCCGGGACCAACGCTCTTCCAGAAAATATCCCGCGATGATAAAGCTCGACAGCCACAGAAATCCCCCGGCAGAAGAGAACGCCGCGAATTCCCAAAAAGTCATTTTGGATGTTCCGGCGACAAAGGCCGTCAGATGCCGGACGCCGGGGAGAAAATAGCCGAACAGCACGGCCCATTTGCCCGAGTGTTCGAACCAGTCATGCATGCGGCTTATCTGCTCCGCGGTTACGTGCACAAAGCGGCCGAATTTATAAACCACATAAAGGCCGAAGGTCCTCCCGAGCGCGTAACTGAGCATCATGCCGCATAAACTGCCGAAGAACGCGGAGATAACGGTAGGCAGCGGGTCCAGCCGTCCTTTAAAAATAAGGTAGCCGAGAGAGGCAAGGATCAGCTCGTTCGGAAAGGGCAGGCCGAAAATTCCGAGTGCCAGCACGATAAAAATGACCCCGTAGCCATGCAGCGTTATCCAGTGGATGATCGTTTGTTCCATAAAAAAGATTGTAACACAACCAGGGCCCGAATTCACATTTTCCTCCGGGGCCGCTATCAACTGCCCGGAACTCTCCTGGATAAAAGAAACAATGATATAATAAATAAGGAGAGAACAATAAATTCCAGGCTGGTACAATAAATCCCAAACAATAGCAAATTTATATGCTTGGGGAGGATGTCATGCCTCTGGTCATAGGCGTGCTCAGGGAGATTGACCACGGTGAAAAGCGCGTGGCCGTGGTCCCCGACGTAGTAAAAAAATTCAAGGCCCTGGGCGCCGAGCTCTGCATTGAGCACGGCGCCGGGGCCGGAAGTTTCTTTCCGGACAACGACTTCGGCGAAGTTTCCCTTGCCCCGACCAATGCCGAAGTATTCGACCGGTCCCAGGTCATCCTGAAAGTTCAGCCGCCGACCCTGGACGAGATCAGGATGATGAAGGCGGGTACGGTCCTCATCGGGTTTCTCCACCCTTACCAGGACAAGGAGCGGGCACTGCTCTTCTGCGAGCGCAACATCACGAGCTTCGCCGTAGAGCTGATCCCGCGCATCTCGCGCGCGCAGAGCATGGACGCCCTCTCATCCCAGGCCACCGTGGCCGGTTACCAGTGCGCGCTCATCGCCGGCGTGATATCCCCGAAATTCTTCCCCATGATAACCTACGCAGCCGGGACCCTTCGCCCGACGCGGGTCATGGTGATCGGCGCTGGCGTGGCGGGGCTGCAGGCCATCGCGACCGCGCACCGGCTCGGCGCGATTGTCGAAGCCTACGATGTGCGTCCTGAAACGAAAGAGCAGATCGAATCTCTCGGCGCGCGGTTCGTGGACACCGGCGTGGCCGCCGTGGGCACGGGAGGCTATGCGAGGGAATTGACGCAGGATGAGCGGGCAACCCAGCAGGAGAAGCTGGCCAAGGCGATAGCGCAGGCGGACGTCCTGATCACCACGGCGGCGATCCCGGGCAAAAAGAGCCCCCTCATCGTCACCGAGGGCATGGTAACGCGCATGAAAAAAGGTGCGGTCATTGTGGACATGGCCGCTGACAGCGGCGGCAACGTGGCCGGCTCCCATCCCGGAGAGACCGTGGTGAAGGACGGCGTCTCGATCGTGGGAACGGCGAACCTTGCCTCCCGCATGCCGGTCCATGCGTCCGAGATGTACGCCCGCAACCTGTTCAACTTCCTATCGCCCTTCATCAAAGAGGGAAAGCTTACTCTTGACTGGAGCGATGAGATCCTGGCAGGGAGCGTCTTTACCCATGAAGGAACGGTCCGCAACGAAGGTGTGAAAAAAGCTCTGGAACAGACAAGACCGTAATTGCCGGCGACTGCCCGCCTGGGGAGGTTTTTATGGAAGGTTTTGCAGCGCTCTACATATTCATGCTTGCCGCTTTTACCGGTTATGAAGTGATCTCGCGCGTGCCCGTGATCCTGCACACGCCGCTCATGTCCGGTTCGAACTTCGTGCACGGCGTCGTATTGGTAGGCGCCATGGTCGCGCTCGGCGAGGCCCGGACACCGCTCGAACAGGCCATCGGGTTCATTGCCGTGCTGCTCGGCGCGGCGAATGCAGCGGGCGGCTACGTGGTTACGGAACGCATGCTCGCCATGTTCAAGACCGGAAAGAGCAAGGACGAAAAACAGCACTGAACATGACCGCACCGTGGAGGACGCAACGGAATATCGGAGGGGAACCTCTGCCGGAAATTTTTCTCAGCGCTCTCTGCATTAACGATCTCAGGCCTTACGGAAAGGCTCGTGTATGAACGTTAAAATCCTGATCAACACAAGCTACTTCGTCGTAGCGCTCTTATTCATCCTCGGGCTCAAGGGCATGTCGTCTCCGGTCACTGCCAGGCGCGGCATTATCTGGGCCGGTGCGGGCATGGTCCTGGCAACGCTCGTCACCTTCGGCTGGCCGGGCATGAGCAACTATATGCTTATGGTGATTGCTCTCGCCATCGGCGGCGGATTCGCCACGTGGTCGGGCAAGGTGGTCAAGATGACCGATATGCCGCAGATGGTCGCCCTTTACAACGGCATGGGCGGCGGCGCTGCGGCTTCTATCGCGGCGATCGAGCTGGCGCGGGGTGAGACCCACAGCGTGACGGGAACGGCCCTTGCAGTACTCGGCGGGCTGATCGGCACCGTGTCCTTCTCGGGCTCCCTTGTCGCCTTTGCCAAACTGCAGGGCATCATGAAAAAGACCTTTCAACTGCCCGCACAAAATGCCGTGAACATCATCCTGGCTGCGGCAACGATAGGCTGCGGCATCGCAATCGTCGTTTCCAGCCAGGCGGCGATGCTCCAGATCATCGCCTTCTTCGTGCTGGCACTCGTGCTCGGCGCAGTCATCACCATGCCCATCGGCGGCGCAGATATGCCCGTGGTGATCTCGCTGTTCAACGCGCTTACCGGCCTTGCCGTGGGCTTTGAAGGGTTCGTGCTGAACAACCCCGCGCTCATCATCGCCGGCATCGTGGTCGGCTCGGCAGGTACGCTGCTTACCCAGCTGATGGCAAAGGCCATGAACCGGCCGATCACGAATATCCTGTTCAGGCCGATCACGGGCGAGGCGCAGACCGGAGGGGGGGCCATCGCGGGGACGATGAAGGAAGTCTCCGCCCTCGATGCCGCTGCCATGCTCCGCTATGCGCAGAAGGTGATCATCGTGCCGGGCTACGGCATGGCCGTGGGCCAGGCCCAGCACAAGGTCAAGGAGATGAGCGTGCTGCTGGAGGAGGCGGGCATCACGGTAAAATTCGCCATCCACCCCGTTGCGGGCCGCATGCCCGGACACATGAACGTGCTCCTGGCCGAGGCCGGCGTGCCCTATGACAAGATCTTCGACCTGGAGGAGATCAACGAGGAATTCAGCCAGGCCGATGTGGCGCTCGTGATCGGCGCGAACGACGTGGTAAACCCTGCGGCGCGCACTGACAAGTCGAGCCCCATCTACGGCATGCCCATCCTGAACGTCGATCAGGCGCATAACGTGATCGTCATCAAGCGCGGCAAGGGAGCCGGGTACTCAGGCATTGAGAACGCGCTCTTCTATGCCGAGAACACGCGGATGCTCTACGGCAGCGCGCAGCAGGTTGTGAACGAAGTGATCAAGAACATCAAGGAACTGGCAGGGTAAGGACGAAAGTTCGAAGTACGAAGTTCGATCTTGCCGCGTCGGAAGCAGCGGGAAGAGGGGGAAAGGCTTACTGGAGCCGGGCGCCGCATTTCTTGCAAACACGCCGGTTGATGTTACTGCCCAGGCTTTTACCGCAGGAGGGGCATTTCCAGTTGAGCGCAGTGAATCCCAAAAAAGCGGCGATTGCGGCAATCTGCATTCCAAACAGCATGCCCTTCGGCAATTCCACGAAAAGAGGGCGTTTATAGATCACGGCGGACAAGAGCACGAGAAAGAGCGCGATCGTTATGGCGATGATCTGACGGTTCTGGCGCATGTGGAAGTGGTGACGTATCTGCTTATCGTCCTTCTTTTGTATCATGGCAATTTCTCCCGGTGCTTCGACCGCGATCACGCGCCGCAGCATTTTTTGAATTTCTTTCCGCTGCCGCAGGAGCATGGCTCGTTGCGGCCCGTCTTTGGCGTTGCGCGGGAGACCGGCTTTGGCATCGTCTTCCCGGTTGCAAAGTACCAAAGCCCGTCTTTTTTACGGAACGTGGACAACTCATGGTGTTCCTGCCTGAGCCCCTTCTCCGTGTAGGACACGACAAATTCAACCTGGCCTTCGCTGTCGCCTTCCCCCCCGGCAACGGTCTTTAAAATCCTGATCCCCTGCCACTCAGCGCTCTCAGCCCATGCCCTGCTGCTATTTTCGTCGTAGCCGGCCCGGTGGTCAGGATGAAGCGAGGTAAGGATGTAGCCGATCTCTTTTTTGACATACGCGCTGTACCGGGAACGCATGAGTTGTTCCGCAGTCTTTGCCTTGTTCTCGCCGGTGATGATTGGCCGGCAGCACGAATCATAGCCGATATTTGAGCCGCAGGGGCATAAATCCATAAGGGACTCCTTCTGAACGGTCATAACCGGTTAAAAAGGACCGGACGGCGTTGATATTACGCAAAGGAGGCAAGGGAGTCAAGTCGAATTTAGCGGAACGGGCCGGGAGGGTGCCGGAAATTATTTCCCCTCCCCCGGGGGGAGGGACAACAAACACCGGTTTACTCCTGTTTTTTCCCCCGCAATGCAGGTTCCGGTGTTATACTTTAAACAGAAAGAAAAAGGCGTATGCTTCTGCTTGCCGCCTGAATCTGCAGGAACGGTGAAAGCGAAGTACATCAGCAGTGAGATAACGTGGTTTAAGAAGGAGGTAGCAATGGCAACTGTAAAGAACATAAAAATCAACTCGTTTTTCGATACCGTAACCCGCGAGTTATCGGAAATGAAGGAGGGCATCCACATCATCCGGGAGGAGGCCAAAAAGACCTATGGGGCAGAGAGCGAGGAGTTCAGGAGATATGATGTTCACCTGTGCGAGCTTGCCGATATGATCGACTGGAAGCTCCAACTCGTGATGAAGGCCTCTCCCTTCGACTGGAAAGGAACCGGTATGGACATTGAGAGCGACGTTCAGGTTGAGTCTCTGGGAAAATTCCCGGATATCGATTTTTCCGGAGGGTATGTCGGCGGCTAGGAGAACTTCTCCGCCCCGTTGCATGACAAAAAAGCCGGCGAATAACTTCGCCGGCTTTTTTTCGATGAACGCGATGCACTATTCTCTGAACTTAGCGTTGCCCCCTGCCCCGCATTTTTTCAGGCTCTTTACTGCTTGTATGCAAAATCATGCCGATATATTTATTGATCGGGTTAGACCGTCCGAGAAACGATACGGGAGGTTGTTTCCGTTTTCCGATCGAGCGCAATTCCTTGAGCAGGTCGCCATTGCTGCTATTATACTTGATCCCTGTGGTAAACGCCGTGATCGCGTCCTGTTTCTTTCCTGCTGCGAGATATGCCCTTCCCAGATTGAGATAGAAGAGTGCGTAGAGCTTCTCTTTTTCGTCTTCTTCCCTGTCTTTTAAAAGGGCAATGGCCCGCATGCACGTTTCTATGCCGCTCCGGTATTTTTTCCCCACGAGGGCCTGGAGACATCCGAAATAGGAAAGGATCATGGGCTCGTCGGGATAATGCACAGCGGCTTGCTGCAGAAGAACAAATGCATCTTTTTGCTTGCCGTTTTTGAGGTGGGCCTTTGCTGCGCGCAGATAAAGCGCCGGCGTTATGTCCTTGGTCTGACCTTCGGGTGCCGGCTCTGCGCCGCTTGCGGATTTCTTTTTCTCGTGGCTGTCCTTCATAGATAATATTGTAGCATAACAGCCGACAGGCCGGGAGGATTCAGGATAAAAAGGATCGGGTGAAGTAAGGGCAGGTTTTCTTTCGACTTAAATCGGCAGTTTATATTCGGCATGGTGAACCGGCACTCTTTTCGTTGCAATGAACTGGATGTCGATGTACTTTTTGTGGTATTCGAACTTCGGGGGGCCGGTGTCCGTCGTCTCATATCGCCGCGCGATTGCATACACTTTTTGGCCGTCGATCTCCACCCTTCCGTCGGGAAGGTCTTGGATTCCGCGTAAACGCAAAAACTCGAGCGCCTTCTGCAGAGATGGCGTCTTCGTAATCTGGCGGTCAATGGGTTGAGGTCTGATACGATCGTGGCGAAGCTCCTTGCGACAAAAAGTGAACACCCTGGCGCGGTTTTCGGACCGAGAAATGCATTCAACAGATTCGACTCGCCAGTGACGGCAACGTATGATAAAATATATGTACTTGGGTTGATATTGTCAATTCCTATCGGGACCACAGAGGAGCCAGCCATGCTGCAGGCGGAACGAAGCAAAAAAGTGAATAAAAAATATGGAATCGAGTCGCTGCAACAGACCCCGCTGTTTTTTTCATTGACTCCCGAAGAACTGCATCGGATACGGAAGAACGTCGTCATTCGCAGCTTCTCCAAAAATGAAGTGATCCTCCATGAAGAGAACAGCAATGATTTTATGTACATCATCCTTGAGGGAGAGGCGAAGGTGGTCCAGACAACGGACGCGGGAAAAGACATAATCATTACGGTACATCAATCGGGCGATTTCTTCGGCGAGCTTTCTCTGATAGACGGCAAGACCGCACCTGCTGCCGTATTTGCAACGAAAAATTCGGTGACTGCAATCATATCAAAAAAGGATTTTTACTCTTTGTTGCTCAGCCAAGACAAAATCCTGAAGAACCTGCTTCAGATCCTCTGTTCGCGGCTCCGAGAATCAATGAAGAAAATACAGCTCTTAAACTTCAGCAACGCAGCACAGCGGGTAAAAATGTTGTTTCTCCTGCTTGCAGAATCCTACGGGGGGAAAACGGCGGCGGGGACGGTCCTGAATATCCGCCTCATCCATCAGAACATTGCCGACATGACCGGCCTTACCCGCGAGACCGTAACGCGGATCCTCGATAAATGGCGAAAGGAAGGGCTGATAAAAGTCCAGGCGGACAGAAATATCCTCCTCCGCCCCGAGTTCGAATCGATCCAATTTTAACCGTTCAGACGTGCTTCCCTCAGGACCGCAAGGCCGTCTCCTTCATGCATGGACCTAGCTGGCAGCCCTGTCATCATCAACCCCTTCCACCCCACCCACGCTTTATCATCCACAACGGTATCATCCTTTCAACGATGATCTGCCCAATGCCTTTCCAGATGATGTCGCGATCGTTTCCCACCGGCGATTAAGCAGGACAAAAATGACCGTGAGCTCCGATTGATATCACTTTCGAAGCGAAACAATTCGGCTGTTTTCCGGTTCGCAAAAAAACCAGACAAACGTGTCGCTGGAAATCACATTTTTTTTAGTCCTCCGCTCGAAGAGCAACTAACTCTGTCCAAAAATTATTGATCCAAAGCCGGAATTAAAAGTCGGAAACCAGCACGATAACTGGCACTAGATAGTGTAACCGCAATCACAGACAATCTGGTTGACCCCTCGGTAATATGACGTCGAAGAAAGCGAGGTTCATCTCAATGTCAATCAGGAAGATATATCCCGTTCTTTTGGTATCATTGTTTATTGCAAATCTCGCCGGATGCGGCGTAAATAGTATCTCAACCCCCACAAGCAGCAAACAGGCTCATCTCGTGTCCGTTTCTATAACACCGACTAATTCAATAATAGCAACAGGCACGACCCAACAGTTCACTGCTGTCGGCACATACTCTGATAACACGACACAAGACCTGACAACATCAGCGACATGGCTTTCAACTGATACGAACGTGGCCACGATCAGCCCCGCCGGCATGACTGCAGCAGCGGTCAAGGCTCCCGGGCATATTACCGTAATCGCCAAAGGCGTCGGCAGTACAAACATTGAAGTGATCATGGGCGCCATATCGGCATGGATCACACTGCGGGTTACCCCGGCAACACTCGTGTCCCTGGCAGTTACACCGACGAATCCGAACATCGCAGTGGGAACGAGCCAGCAATTTACCGCCACGGGGACATTTTCGGACAACACAACTCAGGACTTGACAGCAGCCGCGACCTGGACTTCATCGTCAGCGGCCGCTGCAACCATCAGCAATACGGCAGGCTCCAATGGATCGGCCGCCTCAGTGGCATCAGGATCAGCGACTATCACGGCCGCAATGGGAAGTGTTTCGGGATCTACGACGCTGAACGTTACTCCCGCGACGCTCGTGTCCCTTGCGGTCACGCCGACAAATCCGAGCATTGCATTGGGAACTGTGCAGCGCTTCATCGCTACGGGGACTTACTCCGACAATTCGACGCAGGACTTGACAGCAGCCGTGACCTGGACGTCATCGACAACGGCTGCTGCAACTATCAGCAATGCCGCGGGCTCCAATGGTGTGGCGACTTCAGCGGCTGCCGGCCCGACAACGATCGCGGCAGCGCTGGGAAGTGTTTCGGGGTCTACGGCACTGACCGTTACTCCCGCGACGCTCGTGTCCCTTGCGGTCACACCGACAAATCCGAGCATTGCATTGGGAACTGTGCAGCGCTTCATTGCTACGGGGACTTACTCCGACAATTCGACGCAGGACCTGACAGCAGCCGTGACCTGGACGTCATCGACAACGGCTGCTGCAACTATCAGCAATGCCGCAGGCTCCAATGGTGTGGCGGCGTCAACAGCTGCCGGTTCGACAACGATCTCGGCATCGATGGGGAGTGTTTCGGGATCTACGGCACTGACCGTTACTCCCGCGACGCTCGTGTCCCTGTCAATCACGCCGACAAATCCCGGCATTGCATTGGGAACTGTGCAGCACTTCATCGCTACGGGGACTTACTCCGACAATTCGACGCAGGACCTGACAATAATGGTGACGTGGAGTTCTTCGTCAACGGGTATAGCCACGATCAGCAATGCTGCGGGCGCCAATGGCGTGGTGACTCCTATAGCTGCCGGATCGACAACGATCACGGCCGCTTTGGGGAATATTTCAAAATCTACGACGCTGACGATCACTGCGGCAACGCTTGTATCCATCGCCGTGACTCCCGGCAGCCCTTCTATTGCAAACGGCGCCACGCTAATGTTCACGGCGACGGGCTCATTCTCCGACAACACAACGCAGGACATGACTTCGTTAGTGACCTGGATGTCCGCCGACACAAGTATAGCAACAATCAGCAACGTTGCCGGATCCAACGGATCAGCCACCGCAGTCGGCGTCGGGACGACCACGATTACGAGTGTATCGGGTAGCGTTTCGGGGACTGCCGCGCTTACCGTGACGGGAGGCAGTGCCGTAACGTTAAGCTGGGATGCGCCAACGACAATGACAGACGGGTCACCCCTGAATCCCTCAACGGACGTATCAATGTATAAGATATATTATGGAACCGCAAGTAACACCTATACACAGGTCGTGAATGTTAGCAATCCCGGGACCACGACCATAACGCAAACATTAAGTCTCCCCGCAGGGACGTATTTCTTTGTTGTGACCGACGTAGATGCCTCAGGACTGGAAAGTGACTATTCAAACGAGGTTACGAAGACCCTGTGATAATATGAAAGCAGGCGGCAGAATGTCGTCCAAACGAAACTGGGGGATAGGGGAAGGCGCGTCATACTGTCCGACATTCAGAAAAGATATGCGTCTGTAATGCAAACACTCACAAAAGATACGGCTGCCGGTATTGGAACATGGTATTAACCGCTGCCTAATACAGTTTGAGGATTCGAAATTTCAAGCTGACCACAACAAAATAATTTCCTCGTTATAACCCCTTCGCGATCTGTTCCTTGATGAATTCCCTGATAAAGGCCTTGTCTTCCGGGCTGATGCTGACGAACTGCATACCCATTCCCGGTTGTTTGTGTTGCCCGCCGATTTTCACCGAGCTGTAATGAACTTCAGCTTTCACATTGACCTGTCTGTTGGTAAAGAATATCTTCAGAGGCACTCTGGTATTCACTGCTTCAGGGGTCAGTGTCTTTATGTATAAGCCGTTCTCGGACAGGGAGGTCACGGTTTCCGTCCGGACGCTCCTGCCGGCGGAAGGACCGTCGCCTATCTCGACCTTGAGGGACGCTTCGATCCGGATGGTCCGGCGCGGCGTGGCTTCGGTTGCTGACTGGATGGCCCGGTACAGCTCGTCCGGCTCAACGGGTTTTTTAAAATAAGCCACGCACCCGAGTGCCACGCATTTATCCTGGACCGCCCGGTCGCTGTCTGAGGTATGCATGATAACGGGAATGGTCTTCAGCCGCCGGTCCTTTTTTATTTTTTCAAGCAGGGACACTCCGCTCATGTCGTCAAGTGATGTATCGATCATGATAAGTGCGGGCAGTGAGTCATTCATCGCTTGCAGGGCAAGTTTAGCTGTCGTGGCGGTCCGTACGGTATATTCGAGTTTTTTGAGCATCATCGACATATAGAACAAATACGTGGCGCTGCTTTCAACAACCAGAAGTGAATGTTTCTGTCTGTTCATGGAAAACCTCCCCTGCGCAAAAGACCCGAAAGCCGGGGAATCAACGCGGCAATACAGCACCGCCAAAATTAAAATTCAACCGGCCCGTAGACCCGATGGTCCTAAACTCGGTAATTACTGTACAGGACGGATTGACAAATAGCAAGAATCTCGATGGGGTATTTTTAGGGTATGGGCGGTTTCCGCCGCTTTATCGGGGAGAGGCCCTTGGACGTGCGGCGAGGACACTGGACCGATCGAAACGACCAGCCCCGGTAAGTTGCTCACTGCGAGCTCTGGATAGCTGGGAAGAAAACTGGAAAGAACGAGCGGGAAAAGGACGCTTTGGCAGGAACCTGTTTCTCTCAATGCAGAGGTCGGGAATGCGCTGTCGGTTCTCGCGGTTGGCGTAAAAGCCCGCGCGCTGCTTTCGATTCGAGAGCGCTCCTCGACCAGGGACGGTCCCAGTTCTGCAGCAGGAAGGTGATTAGTGATTTTGAAAATTTCAAAATCGTTGCAATCCGTTCTTTGATCAATCGCCGTTGAAGTATTTTTGCAATTCTTCCTTGTATTCGTCAGCCGTCGTTTTCCCCCTTCCGCTCTTTATTGCGTAGAGGTAGTTTTCGAAGTGGCCCTTAAGCTCCTCGAGCGTTTCGCACGCCCTCAGTGATTCTATCAGCGACAGGCCCATCGATCCTACTGCATCATTGAGAGTGTTTATCATGAAGGCTTTTGCCAATTGTGTCCGTTTCTTTTCTTCTTCTGCCGTGAATACGCCGGGGGCGAGAACGTCGGCTTTTTTCATTATGAAACCTTTTTGCTCCAGTTCATCCAGCACCGCGACCGCCCCTTCCAGGGTCGAGAACTGGTTGAGAATGTTTCCTCGTGTTTTCTTCCCGTCGACAACTATGAGAAGCGTGCGAAACTTCTGCGGCAGGTTGTTTTTTCTTGTCTGGATCTCCTCGACGCCTTTCTCGGTCTTCTCGTAAACAATCCATTCGTCTGACTGTTTCTTCTGGTCTTCGCTCATGGCCTCTCCTTTTTATAGTGGAGCCCCCTCGGCAGGAGCCGGGGGATTGCAAGTCGCGGGGTTCATCATTCGTCGTCCGGAGAACACTGCCAAAAACTATTTTATCGCTGATTTATGTTTTCTTTCCCACATGCGCCGGTCAGAACGACTGTGGACTGCCTGTCCGGTAAAGTTGTCGCAGAATCAGCGCCGCCCCGGCTGAACGGGCCGGTTTTGGACCTCTTCCGCAACGAGGTTCGCGACACTATCGATTTCGTCTCTGAATTCGGTATAATCCTTTTCAGAAGCGGGAAGGAAACCCGTACAGTCTTTCCCGAGCGCCTGAAGGATCTGCACGTCTTTTTCGTTCGCCGCAGTAAGGGACGTCAGGATTGTCCTGAGATGGTCCCGCGTTTCGCCGTCAACCGAAGGATTGCAGCATATATTGAACTCCGGTATCTCAATGGAAAGCGTGAGTACCCGCAAGCCATCGGACAGGTGCTTCTGCGCTGCTTCATCGATGAGTCCGGCGGCATCGAAGTCCCCGTCGAGCACGGCTTTTATCTGCCGGTCATGATGCCCGATGAATTCGCAATGGCCGAGGTCGGCGGTCGTCATGCCGGCGTTCTTCAGCATCCCGAGCGGAATAACATGGCCGGTTGCTGATCCGATGTTGCCGAAGGCAAAGCGTTTTCCCCGCAAGTCCGTTACGGACTGAATAGGAGAATTTTTCCGCACCACGATGGCCACGCGGTGAAATGGTTTCCCCCTCCGGAGTGCTTTCGCGATGACGACGACACCGTATTTCCTGTGCGCTTCAACGTAGTTTGCCGGGCCCATGGCGCAGATTTGCGTTACGTTGTCGCCCAGGTCCTTGACGGCGCTTTCCATGTCGATCGCGACTTTCAGATCAACCCGTCTGCCAAGTTCTGCGGCCAGGTGGTCCGAGAGCGGTTTGAATTTTCTGAACATCTCCGAAGGTTCTTTGAGAGGAACGACTCCGAAACGGAGCGAGAAGCCCCGCGTATCGTCCAACGAGAACCGCTCCATTTCTGCCCCGAGAAGTTCCACGTCTTTCTGAAGGTTCCAGAGCGTTTTGCTGATCCTGAAGGCAAGGTCCTGGTTTGCGAGGGGAACATTCTGGACGGCCTCAATGCTTTTTTGAATACTTCGCGACCCGTTCCGGTGTTCGCTGAGGGACCGTGAAATCTGGTGGCTTCTTTCGAAAACAAGCTGGGTGTTTTGCGCAATCTGCCCGCTGCTCGTTGCCTGCTCTCCCGTTGCTTTGCTCACCTGGTCTGCGAGTGATTTCATACTTTCTGCTGCCTGAGCGATGAGGGCGACCTCGCGCGATTGGTCGGCCGTGGCCTTGGCGATATCGCCGACCTTTTTCTTCACGCTCCGGGCGGCTTCTTCTACAAGGACCGTTGATTTTACCTGCTCTTCGGTGGCCCTGCGTATGGAGAGGGTCATCTCCGAGGCCCGCTTCGAGCTATCCAGGACCCTCCTGAGCGCATCTTCCCCGGCCTGCGCGAGCCGCGTGCCTTCTTCAACGACTGGGATGCCCTGCTTTACCAGTTTTCCCGCATCGTTCATTTCCTGCTGGACCGTTTGGATGAGTGATGCGATCTCCCGCGTCGAACGCTCCGTCTTGTCCGAGAGGTCTTTGATCTTTTTGGCCACGACTGCGAACCCTTTGCCGTGCTCGCCTGCCTGCGCCGCAAGGATTGACGCGTTCAGGGACAGCAGGTTCGTTTCCTCGTTGACCGATTCGATGACGCCGACGATCATCTCTATTTCTTGCGATCTCTTTCCCAGAGCTTGGATGGCCGCAGCGGAATCGTTGACCGACAGGGCTATCTCCTTCATGCCCTCGATCGTCTTCAGGATCGCATCGAGCCCGATCGTGGCCGCCTCGGTGGTCACCTGTTCCGAAAGGTCTGCCGACTCTTTGGCATGGGTCTCGACCTTTCGCACCGTTGCCGCGATCTGGACGATTGCCGCGCTGGTCTCCTCCGACGCGCCCTCCAGATCTTCGGAATTGCGGGCCACGGTGCGGATGGCATTCGAGAGATGTTCGATCGAGGCGGTCGTCGACGATGCCAGCCCGTCCAGGTCCTGGATGCTGGCGTTGATCCTCTTGATACTGGCAGCCATCTGATCGATCGAAGAGGAAACGGATTCCGATGCGGACACGAGGCCTTCCGTGTTGCCGGCAATCTCGTCGACGGTGGAGTTCAGTTCCGCGACAGCGCTCGATATGGAGCTTGTTGCTTCCGCTTCCGTTTGTGACCCGGCAAGAACTTTTTCCGTCGTCTTTTCAACCTCGACGACGACCGAGCGTATTCTGTCCGACAGCTCCTTGATCCGCAGGAGCACCCCCTCCATGGCGGTAAAAGATTCCTTCAAGAGCTTCCCGGCCCGACCGATCTCGTCCCCGCTTTCTGCCGTCACGTCGAACGCCAGGTCGCCCTGCGACACTTTCCTGGCCGCCTGCTCGATTGATTTGATCGGCGTGATTATCGATCTCCGTACGATGAATAAATTGATGACGATGAGGCAAACGGCTGCGGCAAGCAGTACGCCGAGCGTTGTAAGCCTTGATCGATAAGCAACCAGGGATCGTTCATACGTTTTTGCGCCGGCCCTGTCACCCGCATCATTGAGCGATTGCAACAGGCCCATGATCGCCTCAAAACGCTCATCAGCCATGGCCGGGACCTGCCGGACAAAAACCGCATCGGCTTTCCCGGCGTCACGAACGCGCTCGATCAACTGCAGGTATTGTTGTATTTCGGGGATAACGTTACGGTACGTCTTCTGTGACTCTGCACTCAGGCGACCGGAGTCAGCCGCTTCCTGCAGTGATTGAATGACGGACTGCAGCGCGGTCTCATGCTTGTCCAGCACGTTCGCTCTGTCCGCCTGTGCTGTCTTCCCGTAGCTGCGTAGCACGCGCGAGATGTCCGCATGAGTTTTCGCAATCAGCCCCGTTATCCCTGCGCTGCGTTGCAGGTCCCGGTATTGAATGGAATAGAGTTCTTCGGTTATTTCCTTTTGGCGGGTAAGTCCGGAGAAAGCGGCCACTGCCAGGCAGACGACAATAAAAATGAAGACAAATGATGTCAGAAGCAGTTTTATCGAGATGGGGAGATTATTTACAGCGCGCCACATAGTGCCTCTTCCATTGAAATTCTGCAGACGACGCTAACGTGTGCCTCTCGGTGGTGGGTCTCGAATTATCGCAAAGTGCCGACTCGCATAGGAGAGCACACGTTCAGGAAAGAGCGGGTGCCCGGCAAATATTTATTATGTCATGCATAGGGAATTGCCTGCGTAATTGAAGCCAAAAAAATAAGGCAGTGACAGACCAGAGGAGCAAAAGAGCTCTCAATAGCCCTTTCGTAATCATAACGTACTACACTAATTTGAAAAAGGCAAGAGTTTTGGGGGAGATAGAATTCATGATTTGCGATATCTTGGTAATTGTTTTTATAAGACTAATTGCAAAGGCCCGCAACAATAACAGGAATTAACGAAAAAAAATAAATTAATTATTGTTATGCAAGAAACGAAGCGGCTGAGTTACCAATACGACGTGCCAGATCGGCCGCAACATGCTTCCAACTTCGGTACAGGATTTACAGCTCTCAGGAAAAAAGAGAAACAAGCACGATTGGCGGTTCAGGGCTTCAACATGACGTTTCCCGAGAGAACAGGTAATCCTTGGCGGGCTTTTTAAAATATATTACGATACAGTCTTACATGATACCAGTAAAAGATACAATTTATCAATGGCATATAAGCATTCACTCTTTATAACAATTAATTATAGTTTTTACTAAATTTACTTGACAAATAAAAAAAATACAGTATAATGTGTTTATATCAATAAAAAATTGTCTGATATTTTTACAAAATTCTACTTATAGCAAGGATGACAAAAGGGGGCTAGTATGATGGACCTGGCAGCAATGGTGGTAAAAAACAGCAAGGAAAAGGTTCCACTCGGTGCTCTTCTACTCGCCGACGATGTTATTATTCCTCAGGACCTTGATTTGGCTCTTGAACACCAGAAATACACCAAGGAGCTGCTCGGCGAAATATTGGTCAAGATCGGCGCACTGGAGCATGACGATCTCGATAAAGCTTTGATGCTGCAGAGAATGTTCTCTCAATTTGATTAGAATGGGATTGTTATCATTTTCCCTTCCAAGGTGCGGCATCTCAGCCGCACCTTATTTTAAATTTTCCTTTCGCTGCCGAATCGCTCGCCTCTTTCTATCTACGGCACTCCCAGTGCATGAGTCAGTTAGAAAAATCCTATCGTTTAATCAAACTAAGACGGTACTACGGATGGTCATGTACTACGTTCCGACTTTTTTACTCAGTTTGTGTAGTTGGAGCAAAAGAAGGACGCAGAGGAGGTTTGAACTGTTGCAATTCAGAATAACCGCGCAGTTCAAAATGGCCTGTTCAGATTGAACTCCTCTTCAGCTTCAAACCAATTCGGACAGTTTAACTCCTTTTTTTCAACCCTTTAATTCTGGCAGCACTCTTGCTGTAAGATCGTGTAACGAGAGTAAATTCAGCGTGCTATTGAAAGTCCTTCGGTTGCTTACGAGACGTTCTCTTGATTTTTTTTCAGAACGGCCGAAGGTGAGGAGGAAACATGAATATTATCGTAAAAACCATAAAGCGTATCACAATAGTTGCCGCATTGCTTCTGGCAGGTTTTGCGGCCGGCTTCCCGATCGGACAGAGCATTGGATTTTCCACGGGTAGTGAGTGGGCGATTGTTCAGGCGGACCTTCTTGCGAAGGAAGCAGGTCTGTTCATGCCCATTGACTATGAAGCGGGGAAGTTCCGGGTGATCGTCAAGCAGCCCCGGCACCTTTACAAACATGCTTGGAAACTTGCCGACCGGCACGACGCGGCAATGCACTATGTAAACAGGGGGGAGAGAGCGTTGACTGAAACTGCGAGTCTGGCGCGAAACACCTATATCACGCAATAGTGAACAGACTTGCTTCGGAGAGGAGCCGGGCCATCGCCGCTGCTCTTTTCGTGCTAGCAATCCTGTTACGTGTTGCCTGTTGCGTTTCCCCGGTCCGCGTTCCGCAATTTTCCGTTCAACGAGCGCGTGGCTTCGTGCGGCGGGTGGGTACGGCATTCCAGGGATCGTCCGGCCAAGGATGTTTCGGATACCGTCCCTTTAAATCTTTTTTAACCTCTTGATAGGACGTGTTCCAGAATCCTTTCAAATCCTGGGTGATCTGGACCGGTCTGCGGGCAGGCGAGAGCAGGTGCAATACTATTTTTACCCGGCCGTTGACAATCGCGGGCGTATCAGCAAGACCAAACATTTCCTGCAATTTGACGGCAAGTACCGGCTGATCGCCTGAAGTATAATCGAGCGCTACGTTGGAACCGCTCGGAACAGTAATGGATAAAGGTGCACGCTCATCCAAGAGCCGCTGCTGTTTCCCGGAAAGACGGGCCCGGAGCGCCGGGAGGACGTTCAGCCCGCTCAAACCCTGTGCGCTGCGAATTCCTGCAAGCCAGGACACTAACCACTCCTCGGGACGTTGAAACAGCTCTTCGTCAGAAAGGTCCGGCCAGGTTTCCTCGGGAAAGGACCTCTTCATCAAACCGACCCTTGCCTGAAACTGGCGCGCCTCACGGCTGAAGGTCAGGACGCCGGGGGTCATCCTGACGGTTTCGCAGAGAATCGGTGCGGCCTCGACGTCCGTGGGGGTGAACGGCCGCTTCGAAAGGAGCAACGCCCCATACCGCTCTTCAACAGCAGCTTTGATCCTGTTCTCCTTCCTGTCCCATTCCACTCTTCTGATGGTCTCGATACGTGACGCACATTCGCTCCGGATGAGTTCCTCGTCCACGGCTGCGGCAATGTGCACAAACCCCTCCGTTTTCTCGCCCGCATCGACGGCAACAGCTATGAGATAGGAGCTGCTGCCGAGGTGACTGTCCGGGGAAAGACGGACTCCCCGCCCCTGGACGTGGATAAAACGGCCCCCTCCTTCTTCACGTCGTTTGCAGATTCTATCAGGAAAAGCAGAGAGCAACAGCCGGGAAACCGCATCTGGAGCAATGGTATCGCGAAGGGGCTTCTCCGCTGCCGCGGCTGTCAGGCGCGCAAGCTGTTTTGAAGTCCTTTCCACGGCGCGGAGCGCCGACGGATCTGCGAGCGAGTCCGTTCCTTTTCCCGTTCGCCAGCACTGAAGCGATTCAATCCGCTGCAGGATATCGGGATCGTCGATCTTACGGCCTGCTGCGCTGTGCCGGAAAATGTCCCGCTCGGTAAGAATGGCGGCGAGGTCCGCGCCGAGGCCTGGACAGCCCAGTTCCTTCGCACGCATCATCAGGCGTCCCAACCGGGGGTGCAGCGGAAAACGTGCGATTGCCCTCCCTACGGCAGTGACGGACCCCGATCTGTCGAGGGCGCCAAGTTCCTGCAGCAGCCGCAGCGCCGAATCCCAGGCCGCCGAAGGCGGCCTGTCGAGCCACGAAAGTTCTCGCGCGTCTTTAACGCCCCAGACGGTGAGCTCCAGCACGAGCTGGGCAAGATCGGAGAGCAAAATTTCCGGCTGCGTAAAGGGCAGCATGCTGTGAAGGTCATGGCTTCCGTAGAGTCGATAGCACACGCCGGGTCCGAGCCGTCCTGCCCTGCCCTTGCGCTGTTCCGCCGACGCCCGGGAGACCGGCACCGTCACGAGCCGGTTCATCCCTGTCGATGGATCGTAGCGGAGCATGCGCGTCAGGCCGCTGTCGATGACAACGTGAACGCCCTCGATCGTAAGGCTTGTTTCCGCAATGTTCGTGGCGAGCACGATCTTCCGTGCGTCTTTCGACGGCATGATGGCGCGCTCCTGTTCATCGAACGGAAGGTCCCCGTAAAGCGCATGCAGGGCAATGCGGTCACTGCCGATGTTCAGTGTTTCCTGTAATGCCTTGACGCACGCCTTGATCTCTCCTGATCCGGGAAGGAACACGAGGATGTCGCCATACGTCTCTTTCAGGGCGATCTTGACCGCATTGGCAACACGCACAGGCAGCATGCCGGCTTTGTCCTCGAGATATCGCTCTTCTACGGGAAAGGCCTTGCCGATGGAGGTGATGACCGGTGCGTTGCCCAGAAGCTTTGCAATGGGACCGGGGTCGAGTGTGGCGGACATGACCAGAATTTTAAGGTCCGGTCGAAGGCCTTTGCGGACATCGAGGCAGAGTGCAAGCGCAAGATCGGCGTGGATGCTTCGTTCGTGGAACTCGTCGAAAATGACCATGGCAGTGCCTTCAAGGCCCGGATCGGACTGAATGCGGCGGGTAAGGACCCCCTCGGTTACGACTTCGATGCGGGTCTTTTCGGACGTTCTCGTATCAAAGCGGATGGTATAGCCGACGGTACCTCCCGCCTCTTCACCGATTGTTTTCGCCATCCAGCGTGCAGCCGAAACAGCGGCGATCCTGCGCGGCTCGAGGATTACGATGCGGCCCTGTTCAAGCGGGACGGCCTCCAGCAGAGCGAGCGGGACACGGGTTGTTTTGCCTGCACCGGGCGGAGCATGCAGAACGACCGCTGGGCTGGCAGTGATCGTTTCTTTCAGTTTAGGCAGAATGGCGTCTATGGGGTAAGAGATTATAGGCATGTCGGAAACGGGTCGGCTGGAAGAATCAACGGAAGGGTGCAGCCCAGGTTTATGATTACGTGATCTTCCGCTGTGGACCGGCTGTCAGTTCCGTGAAGGTCTGCGAATGGCCTCGTGGGAGCTATTCCAAATATTTTTTTATATTAATATTTGCAGTGTGAGGATTGATGGTGCCAACAACGTCCCGTTTATACTTTCCGCCCGCTGTTTCAAGAAGACTGATTTCTACACCGGACTCTTTTTCTGAACCGTCGAATTTCGTAAGCAGCAGGACCCGGGGACGCATAAGATCACGGGTCTGATGCAGAACAAGCCCGACTTCACCGCTTGATAGTTTGAGGAGCGTGCCGATAGGGAAGATCCCGATCATGTTGACAAAGGCCTTTACGAGGACCGGATTAAACGCGATCCCCCGCTTTTTCATCAGTATCCGGATCGCCTCATCCGGAGGCATCTGGACGCTGTAGTAGACACGCGCCGCCGTAAGGGCCTCGTAGGAATCAGCCAGCGAAACGATCTGCGAAAACAGATGGGGCTGAACAGGGACCTCCACGTGCGGGTAGCCCGAAGCCCCGTGCAGATGATGTTCGAATGACGCCACCATCGCCAGCTTCGTCACACCCGGAATAGTCGATGCGATCAGCGCACCATCGACGGGATGGCGCTTGACCGCCTTCCATTCCTCATCCGACAGTTTGGCCGGCTTGTTGATGATTTCGATCGGCACGCGAACTTTACCGATATCGTGCAGCATTGCGGCGACGCCGAGTGCGGCGATCTGGGGTTTTTCGAATGAGAGGAAAGTCCCGAGAGAAATGGCAAGAATGGACGTGTTGACCGAGTGGGCAAACGTATATTCATCATACATCTTGAGGTTGGTCAGGCCCATGAGGGCGTCACGATTGTCGATAATATTATCAACCATCGTTTGAACGACCGTGTTCAACCTGCGCATGCCGATTGCTTTGTCGCGGTGAACGTTCTGGACCACCTCTTTTATCGATTCGATCGCATCCAGAAACAACTTGGTCGCTCTTTTTTGTCCTTCCTTAATGGCGCCGCCGGTACTCTTATCGACAAGCAGCACGCGGTTAAGTTCGATGTGAGTGATATTAGAACGGCGGGCAATCTCGATAAGCCCGCCCTCGGCAGCAAGTGTCGCGGGCTCCTTGCTCATGAGAACAGCCAGACTTATGAGTTCTGCAGTAGTAAGGCCCGGTCTAAAAAATATCCCGCCGACATCCCGGCTGGTAAAATGCTCTATGAGCAATGCGACGCTCTGGTCGAGCGGAACGGAGTGGGTCTCAAAAAATAATTCTCCGGATACGATGTAGAACGCGACCTCTTTCCGTCCGACCAAGAGGCCCTCGATCGTAATGATAAACTTTTCCGACAGGGCGCGCAGGAAGGGGTGAGATTCGGGATAAATGGTCACGTTTTTCAGCAAACCAGATAGCTGCTGAAACGCGGTCTTGGCCGTGCCAAGCAGCAATTGCTTCGCGAAAAAGGACTGCCGCGACTCACCACGGCTATCATTTTTCTGATCCGCCATCTCCCCGCCTCCTCGTGATTTCAAGCATGGCCCGCTTTGCCGCAGCCCGAAGTTCTACCTGGATCTTCCGCGGTTTCCACCACCGGACTCGAGTATACCCTGTGAGTACGGCCTCGGCAGCGGGGCCCCCGACCTTTCCCAGAGCCCTGATCGCCTCCAGGGTAAACTCATGCTCCTTGCTGTTGATAGGACGATCCTGCAGGTACTCGATCAGGGGTTTCGTGTCCTCCGCACTGATGCCCTTGATTTCGGCGAATCCATGGATTGCCATCACCCTGAGGGAATCGTCCCTGTCATTTAAGAACCTTGCCAGGATGCCGGCGGCCTTCTTCCCTCCGATGGAGATCAGGCCCTTGGCAACTTCCTGCCGTATCTTCACATTTTTGTGGTCGGCTGCTTTCTGCAGAAAGACAAGGGCCTGTTCTCCCTTGGTTTCACCGAGAACATTCACGATATTACGGACAAGGTACCAGCGGTCATCGGAGAGGTATTCGCCAAGCATCGCGATCTGGTTTTTGCCGATCTCCTTCACTAAATCGAGAAGAGCAATGCGCGATGTCTTGTCTGTATCGGTTGCCAGAAGTTCCAACAGGACTGCCGTGGCTTCCCTTTCCATTGCGGACAAGTAGGAATAAGCGGAGGTATATTCCGGGGATCCCTTGGCCTGATTTCTCAAGTAGTTGATCGTTGAGGTGATGAACTTTTTGGAAGATGATTTATTGAGCGCCTCCGCCAGCCGCGGCATAAAGGCGGGGTCCACGGACATATGGAAGACGTTGGAAATGAGCAAGGCGGCTCCGTAATTTTTCTTGCTCAAAAGATAGCTCAGCATCTCTTCGAGCTGTTGAATGACAGTCGAGAACAGGGTAATTTCTTCGTCATCGGGTTTCTCATGGCGAGGGTCTTTCAGAAGGGGAATAAGAGAAATCAGGGTGTGGACCGAGGCCTCGATAATGTCCGACTCCATGCCAACGCCGCTCATGGCCTTGAGTGTTTCCATCTCCTCCGATGTGTACTCCGCCATTTCTCTCACAAGTTCGAGGATATCAGGAGGGAATGGCACAGCGGTCAGTGCGGAGGGGGAAGAAACCGGCACAGGCGGGGATGTTTTCTTTGTCACCGCCGTCCTCCTCAAAAGCACTGCCACCTGCTGAACGGTCCATGCATCCGAGAACCGTCCGGTCAGGATCTCGTGATACTCATTCGGCAATTCCTCTGCAAGTTCCGTTTTTCGCTCTTCGACGTTTTCAGAGTCCATATTAGCATACAGTTTTCCGGCGATTAATGTTTCGCGGTAAGGCGATTGAAGGGACAGGGCCGACTGTGCCAGGCCGGAGAACAGTCTATCCTGCTGTTCCGGACTGCCCTCCTGTATCTTACGTCCTGCTTCCTGATACAGAGCAAGGAGGCGGTCTTCAACGGTTTCGTGCTCGCCATGCGTCTGTTTCGCAAGCGCTACCAGCCCCGCGCCGAACGAGGCAGGATCCGTCAGAAGGTCGCCCAGAATGAGGGTACGGCCGGGAAGTGCCGCAGCTTTCGCCGCAGATTCTGGATCGTTCTCGTCGGTCCGGGTCGTTCTGGGGTCCAGCTCGACCAGTGCGCCCCCGGTTTTTGTCGTGATGACCTCGTCGAGTCCCGCTTCGATGACCTTGATATTGGTCACATCCTTTTCCCAGAGGATAGAGGAGATGCCGCTTTTCATTGCCATCTCTTCCATGGATAGAGCGAGTGCCTGGAACAACTCCAGTGTTTCTTTTTCCGTCACCCCTCCGCGAAAGGTAATGTGCCTTATCCCCTTTGTGAAAAGGTCCTGGGCGATGGCCTTGTTCAACTGCGCGTCTTTTCCAACCGGCGTGTGCATATAGGTGAAAAAGGTCTTTTGGACACCGACGTTGTATTCCGGTGTGGCCTCAAGAAATCGGGCAAGTACTTCATGGGCTTTCTTAACGGTTTGGGAATAGATGGGGTTGTTGGGCGGATAGAGTTTAACTGCCCTCATGGCTGTGATCAGACTGCGCATCACCTCTTGGACTTCAGGTGACAGCGTATCGGATTGTTTTATATCTTCCGGCATCGTAGTACAGAGTATCTCAAAAATAATGCTGTGTCAAAGATATTTTGTCAGCCTCTGCACCATGCGAACACATTATTGTTCACCGCCTCCGGGGCAGAGTAGTGCGTTGTTTCAACTACTCCTGTCGTTCTCCGTTTTTTCTACGCGTGAAAACACAATACCATTGTGCAGTTTCGTGCTGAGGTAATCCCCGCGTTTGACCTCGGCAGCGTCTTTCAGGACCGTTCCCGATGGATGGTTCCGGGTAATACTGTAGCCCCGTGCAAGAATAGCGAGCGGGTTCAGGTGGTCCAGACCCGCAGTAAGTGCCGTGAGCCGCGCCCTGTCCCTGCGCACCCGGTGACCGATCTCCATCGCCATGCGGTGAACCAGATCATCGAGCCGCTGGCTGAACTGCTCCAATCCTCTGCGGGGATCTCCCAGAATGCGCATGTTTTCGCGGACTGAGGAACGCACCTGCTCAAGCAGCTGCTTCATACTTCTGACGAGCCGCGACTCGAGTGTGCCAATACTCACCCGAAAATTTTCTTCGCTCTCTACCACCATCTCGGCGGCAGCCGACGGCGTCGGCGCCCGCAGGTCGGCAACGAAATCGGAGATCGTATAATCAGTCTCATGCCCGACTGCGGAGATGACCGGAAGTTTCGATGCATAGATCGCGCGGGCCACCGCTTCTTCATTAAAGGCCCAGAGGTCCTCAAGCGACCCTCCGCCGCGGCCGACGATAAGGACGTCCACATTCTGCTCACGGTTAAAATAACGTAGCGCTTCTACCAGAGCGGGAGCCGCCTCAACGCCCTGTACCGGCACGGGATAGATAAGGATCTGCATTTTGGGATGCCGCCGTTTTATCACCCGCAACATGTCGCGGATGGCAGCACCGCTCGGCGACGTAATGATTCCGATGCGTTGCGGAAGGACCGGCAGCGGTTTCTTGCGGTCCAGGTCGAAGAGCCCCTCTTTTTCAAGACGGTCCTTGAGCTGTTCGAAAGCCAGTTGGAGCGCGCCGACGCCCTTGGGTTCGACATAATCGAGGATAAGCTGGTACTCGCCGCGCGGTTCGTACACGCTCACGCGTCCGCGGCAGATCACGTGCATGCCGTGTTCGAGCGTGAACTTGAGAAAGCGATGGGAAGAACGGAACAAGACCGCCCTGATCTGGCTCTGCTGATCTTTGAGGGTGAAATAGGCATGACCGGACTGAGGGACGCTGAGGTTCGATAGTTCGCCTTCGACCCAGACATCGGGGAAAGAGCCTTCCAACAGGCTCTTGATGTGCGAGGTAAGCTGTGTTACGGTTAAGATGTGAGTCGTACTAGACACGTGGCCCATGCTCCCGGACAGTTACGATTTTATCTGTATTCGCTCGATCCCTCTCGCCTTTCCTGTTTTTTCTTCAATATCGAGGAGCACCGCGTTCAAATGGACCGGCCCTTTAGGGATCTCGAACCGGTGCGGTGTCTGGTAGAGGAATCGCGCTATGGCCTGCTCTTTTTTGACGCCGATCACCGAGTCCGTGGGCCCGGTCATCCCCGCATCGGTGATGAAGGCAGTGCCTGCGCTCAAGATGCGCTCGTCCGCGGTCTGTACATGGGTATGGGTCCCGATCACCGCGCTCGCCTTGCCGTCCACATGCCAGGCGAGAGCGACTTTCTCGGATGTGGCTTCGGCATGAAAGTCGATGATCACGACGGGTGTTTCTTTCTTTAGTTTTTCAATTTCGCGCTCGGCAACACGGAAGGGGTCTTCGAGGTTGGACATGAAGACCCTGCCTTCGAGGTTCAATACTGCGGCTTTCCCTGCCTTCGTGGAAATGACAACGCTTCCGTAACCCGGGTTTCCCGAAGGATAATTTGCAGGCCTGATGAGCCGGTCCTGTTTGGTCAGGTAGGGTTCTATCTCCTTTTTGTCCCACACATGGTTGCCCGAGGTCAGCACATGGATCCCGAGAGAAAACAACTCCTCGGCGATCTCAGAGGTGATGCCGAAACCGCCGGCGGAATTCTCTCCGTTGGCGATCACGAGATCGGGTGCATGGCTTTCCAGGAGCGTGCGTATGTTTGCGCGGACCATTTTTCTGCCCGGCTCGCCGATGATATCGCCGATGAATAGGACCTTCAATACTCCCCCAGGTATTCAGAAGTCAGGAGCCGGAAGCCCAGAAGGGGCTGAAACTCTTCTGGATACTGACTCCAGTCTCCTGGCTTCTCGAAATATCTACTTCGCGAACTCCACGTACCTGCTCTCGCGAACCACGGTCACCTTGATCTGGCCGGGATAGGACATCTCGGTCTCGATCTTCTTGGCGATATCACGTGAAAGCTGGGCCGAGTGGGCGTCCGAAAGGTCTTCAGGCTTCACAATGATCCGGATCTCGCGGCCCGCCTGGATGGCATAGGACTTCTCGACTCCCTTGAAGGAATTTGCCGCTGTTTCGAGCTGCTCCAGCCTCTTGAGGTAGCTTTCGAGCGTCTCACGCCGCACGCCGGGCCTGCCTGCCGAGAGCGCATCCGCGGCCGCGACCAGCACGGACTCGACGCAATTCGGCTCGCCGTCTCCGTGGTGGGTCATGATCGCGTTGATCACCTTGGGGTTCTCGCCGTACTTCTTGGCAAGGTCGCCGCCGAGTTGCGGATGGGTCCCCTCCACCTCGTGGTCGACAGCCTTGCCCAGGTCGTGCAGCAGGCCTGCCCTGCGCGCGAGTTTCTGGTCCACGCCGCATTCCGCCGCCATGATACCCGCAAAGTACGCAACCTCGCGGGAATGCATGAGCACGTTTTGGCCGTAGCTCGTCCGGAACCTGAGCCTTCCCAGGAGCTTGATGATCTCGGGGTGGATGTTATGAAGCCCCAGATCGAAGGCCGCCTTCTCGCCCTCGTCTTTCATGGCAATGTCGAGGTCCTTCTTCACTTTTTCGGCGATCTCTTCGATCCTGGCAGGATGGATGCGTCCGTCCTGCATCAAACGTTCTATGGTCATGCGGGCGATCTCGCGCCGGAGCGGATCGTAGCAGGACAGGATAACCGCTTCTGGCGTATCGTCGATGATCAGATCGATGCCGGTTGCGGCTTCGATGGCACGTATGTTCCGGCCCTCCCGCCCGATGATGCGCCCCTTCATCTCGTCGTTCGGAAGGTTCACGACCGAGACCGTTGCTTCAGCCACGTAGTCGCTGGCGTACCGCTGGATCGCCAGGCTGATGATGTTCTTGGACTTCTTGTCCGCTTCTTCCTTTGCTTCGTCCTCGATCCGCTTGATGGACTTGGCCGCCTCGAACTTCGCCTCGTCCTCCATGGAAAGCATGAGCTGGCGCTTGGCCTCCTCAGCCGTCATGTTCGCGATCTTCTCGAGCATTTCGCGCTGTTCGCGCAGGCCCTTGTCGAAGCGTTCCTCTTTTTCAATCGCTACCTTTTCGCGCGCAGAGAGTTCGCGTTCGCGGCGCACCGCGTCCCCCTCCCGCTTTTCGATCAGGTCCATCTTCTTTTCGAGGCTCTCTTCCTTCTGGGTGAGCCGGCGTTCCTGGTTCTGAAGTTCCTGCCGCTTTTCGCGGGTCTCTTTTTCGAAGTCTGCCCGCGCCTGGTAGAACTTGTCCTTTGCCTCGAGTACGGACTCCTTGCGTTTGGTCTCTGCTTCGCGCTCGGCATTGGCGATGATGCGGGCCGCTTCTGCTTCCGCGTCCTTGATCTTGCCTGCAGCCGACTTACTTTTGATCAGCAGGCCGGCGCCGAGTCCGACGGCAAGCCCTACGATCAGCAGCACAATATATTCAATCATTCTTTTCCTCCTGGAATCTCTTCCTCAGTCCGGCGAGGCGCTCCTTGATTCGCTTTTCCTCGCCCTGTTCCGTGGGACGGTAATACTCCCGCTTCTGCGGGAGGTAATCCTGGGCCGTATAGTGGCCCGGGAAATCATGCGGATATTTGTAGCCTTTGCCTCTGCCAAGCCGTACGGCGCCTTTGTAGTGTGCGTCCTTCAGGTGGTCAGGTACCGGCAGAAGGTTCCCCTCCTCCACGTCCTTCATCGCTGCCTTGATCCCGAGGTAGGATGCATTGCTCTTGGGCGCCGATGCGACGTACACGGCGGCCTGCGCCAGGGGCAGTTGGCCCTCGGGCATGCCTATCCGCTCCACTGCCTGGTACGCGGAAACGGCGACAAACAACGCCCGCGGGTCGGCATTCCCCACGTCCTCGCTCGCAGCGATGACAATCCTGCGGGCGATGAACAAAGGGTCCTCGCCGGCGTAAATCATCTTCGCCATCCAGTAGAGCGTTGCATCAGGATCGCTGCCGCGCATGCTTTTGATGAACGCGGAAATGGTGTCGTAATGTTCGTCCTCGTCATAAACGAGCGCCTTCTTCTGAATGGACTCCTCGGCTGCTTGCAGATCGTACAGGATCGTTCCATCGGGAAGCGGGGCGGTTGACAGCGCGCCCAGTTCCAAAGCATTCAGCGCCCGCCGCGCGTCCCCGTTTGACTTTGCAACGATCAGCTCCAGTGCTTCCGGCGTCAATGTTATCGAAAGTTTTCCGAGGCCTCGTTCCTTATCGGAAAGCGCACGGAGGAGGAGGGACTTGATGTCTTCGTTTCCGAGCGGCTTGAATTCGAAAATCTGCGAACGGGAAGAAAGCGCGGGGATGATCGCAAAAAAAGGGTTCGAGGTCGAGGCGCCGATGAGGGTGATGTTGCCACGCTCCACATCAGGCAAAAGCGCGTCCTGCTGGACGCGTGTAAAGCGATGGATCTCGTCGATGAAGAGCACGGTCCGCTTGCCGCTTTGGCCCCGTTCCAGCGCTGCCTCCTGGGTCACTTTCCGGATATCGGCAACACCAGCCGTAACTGCATTCAGCGACAGAAAATGAGCGCTGCTTCTCTCGGCGATCAGATGCGCAAGCGCGGTTTTACCGACTCCCGGAGGACCGTAGAGGATGAGCGACATGAAACGGTCAGTCTCGATGGCCCTCCGAAGGAGTTTGCCCTCGCCGAGAATATGTTTTTGCCCTGCGAACTCTGACAGGTCGCGGGGCCGCATTCTCCAGGCAAGAGGCGGTTCCGATGGCTCAACAGCGAGAGCATCAAGCTGTGGTTGTTTTTTGAGGTTCTTCAGACCCAACGTTGTGCTTCAGGAGGGCTTACGGGGCTAGCGATAGATTGGAAGACGGCTGACGGCTTTGACCAGCTCAGTTTCCTGAGGATCCTGGGGTGTTGACGAACATCTGGGAACATCTTGATATTCCAGGAGATAGCGAAGCACGGCTCTCTCGAAAGACCGTTGTAAACCTGGTCTCCGGAACATCAATTCCCGGTGTTACCGTTCGGCGTGTATATGTATAAATAATAAACCCCATAATCTCAGAGTGTTACAGTGCTGGTAAAACAATCCTTGTACGGTCCTCAAGGGAGAATCATTATAGGATTAGTATTCTTTGTCTCTTCCTCAGGGACATTGCCGACACATTGCACCATCTATCACAAGCGCCGGAGCCATGCTTCCCGCTCCTTTCAAACTTGTGTCGATACACAATTTTAAAAATTGATGATTATGATACGAGCATGATACCTAAACGTCAAAATATTAAAAATCCCCCGCTTTTGCCGTGCAGATAGACTTGTTTCCTGGTATGACCAGGTGGGCGCCATGTAGGAAAGTTTAGGCTTCCCAGTCCTATCTGGGCATGCACACCCTTTCCCGAAGATAGCTCCCGTTATTTTTTATTCACGAGGAACAAGACTTAACTATCACGCGCAAAGCAGGGGACGTTTTTATTCGTTAACCCTATAGAGTATATACCAGAAACAACTAAAAATGGCAAGGATAAAAATGGGTGGTAGGAGGATAAGGAACAGAAAATATCATTTAGTTTTGGTGTGTTATCAGCGTGCTCTATACCTAAAAATATCCCTGCGTGAAATAATTAATAGTTGTCGTACTCTCGCCGCTAAAGCACATGATGTTTCTCGCGCTGGCTTCCTATATATCTATATCGTCTCATCGGAGGCATCCTGCGTAAGTTCCATCAGGCGTTTGACCGCGCTACCAGCCGTATTTTCTAAGTCACCACATCGCTTTCGCTCTTGGTTGAGTTCATCGGCTACGGTGAGGGCGGTCAAAATAGCTACACGAAGAGGATCAACGGTGCCCGTTCCCTTCTCGATCTCCCTCATTTTCCCGTCTACATATGCTGCCAGTTCGCGCGTATAGGCAGGATCGTTTCCTCCCTTAAGGTTGTAGGCCTGTCCGTATATCTCGACCTGCACGCGTTCCATGATGACTCCATCATACAACATTAAAAGCGTCAAAGATCTGGAGAAAGCATAGCGCATAGAGGATAGAGCGATTACTTACCCTCTGCGCTCTACCCTTTACTCTTACAGCAATGCGTCCACGAACTCCTTCGGGTCAAAGCTCCTCAGGTCTTCCATGGCCTCGCCGATGCCCACAAACTTCACCGGGATCCCAAGTTCCTTGTTGATGGCAAAGACAATGCCGCCCTTCGATGTCCCGTCAAGCTTCGTCAATACGATGCCGCTCACTCCTACTGTTTCGTTGAACATTTTCGCCTGCACGAGAGCATTCTGGCCCGTATTGCCGTCGAGGACAAGAAGCGTTTCCTGCGGGGCCCCCGGCAGTTCACGGGAAAGAATGCGCTTCACTTTTTTAAGCTCTTCCATGAGGTTCGATTTTGTATGCAGCCTGCCTGCCGTGTCCACGATGAGCACATCCATCTCCCGCGCCTTCGCCGCAGTCACCGCGTCGAACACGACTGCACTCGGATCGGCGCCTTCGCGGTGCTTAATCACCGGAATGCCGGTGCGCGCGCCCCAGATCGAGAGCTGCTCCGAGGCTGCAGCGCGAAACGTGTCCCCGGCAGCAAGCATCACCTTCTTCCCTTCTCCATGAAGGCGGTATGCCAGCTTGCCGATCGACGTGGTCTTGCCCGTACCGTTCACTCCCACGACAAGGATGACGCTGGGTGAAGCGGCAATGGACAGTTGCGAAGAGCGACCTGCCAGGATCTCGAACAGGACCTGCTTCAGCCGATCTTTCACCTGTGCAGATGAAGACAGTTCCTGGCGCTTGAAGCGTTCTTTCAAGTCCTTCAACACGAATGAGGCCGTTTCGACGCCGACATCGGAAGCTATGAGCGCTTCTTCAAGCTCGTCGAGGAACGCTTCATCAATTTTTTCGCCGAGGACCAGTGTTCCGATTCTATCGGTTAAATTCTTCCTCGTTTTAGCGAGCCCTTCGCTCAGGCTGCGGAGTACGCCGAACATGGAACACCTCAAACTGAATTGGAAATGGGAGATTTCAATTCGGCATTCAGCGAATGCCGTTATATATCCAGCGGCAATTTACCGGATACATTGTGTCCTGCCGCGGGCGGCGTCTTTTTGTCCTTGGGATTGTGCGGTCTTCCCTCTTCGAGCCTCTCAGGACCAATGTCTCGATCGCTTTCGGCTTCGGAAAATGCCCTCTGCCGGTAGAGATAGCGGTCATGCATTTTGCTGAAGCCTGTCCACTCGCCCTCCGCCACCTGCTCTTTCTTGAGCGTCGCCTGGAAGTTGTTGATCTTTGCTGCGAGATCATCCAGGTAATTGATGACGATCGCTTCCTGAATCTTCGGCCGTTTGGGAGAACCGAACTCGTACTCGCCGTGGTGAGACAGCATGATGTGTTTGAGCAGCATAGTCAGTTCCACAGGAAATCCGGGAATGGCTTTGATCTTCTCGACGATCATCTCGTACCCGAGGGAAATATGGCCGATGAGCCGTCCCTCGGTGGTGTACTCGATCGATTTTCTCACGGCTAGTTCGCGGACCTTGCCGATGTCATGCAGGAACGCGCCCACGCTCAGGAGGTCTTTGTCGATTGACGGAAAGTGCTTTGCCACGTCCCGGCTGAGCGCGATCAGCTCGACTATGTGTTCAAGCAGGCCGCCGATATAATTATGATGCAGCGTCTTGGCCGCCGGCGTGCGCCTGAACATCACCATGAACGGCTCGTCGTTCAGAAAAGCGTTCATGAGCTGCCGGAGGTAGCTGTTGGACAATGACGCTGCAATCGCCTTCAGCTCCGCCACCATCTCGTCGGGATTGCGCGGCGAACATTCGAGAAAGTTGGCAATATCCACCCTGCTGTCGTCGACCTTTTCCAGGGTCTTCATCTTGATCTGCAGCGAACCCTGGTAGTTCGACGTCATCCCTTTGATGCGGACAAAATCTTCCCGTTCGAATTTCCCAGCCACTTCATCGGCGTTGTCCCACAGTCTCCCGTCGATTTCTCCGGTCTTATCTGCGAGTTTGAGGGAAAGGTAGGTCACGCCGTTCTTTGCCGTCGAAACCTGCTTTGACGTGACGAGATAAACTTCTTCAACCCAATCGCCTTCCTTCAGGGATACTATGGTCTGCATCGTGCTCCTCTCGTCTAACGAAATGGATAATAAACTATCCCCCTGGTGTTGTCAAACGGAAACGGGGAAACCTCGGGAGCGTTGCTGCAGTTTAGTTCTTTTTTTAGGGAAAGGTTTTTTTAAGTTGGTGGCGAGTACCGGTTCACTTGAGAGCGGGAAGGAGCAGCTTTACTTCTTGCGAACGTAGACGTGATACTCCCCATTCTCCTTGACGAGGCCGAGATATTCATTGCCGGTCAGCCTGCACCAAGCGGGCATGTCCTTGACTATGCCGTCATCGTCGGACTGCACTTCGAGGATCTGGCCGGAAGACAGCTCTTTCATCTTGTTCGAGGTCTTGAAGATCGGCATCGGACAGGCCAGGCCGACACTGTCCAGAACTTCATCGGGTTTGATGTCCTTGATATCCATATAAGAAAGTTCTTTTCCACGGATAGAAATTGCGGAACCGCGAATCGACTGCAATCGTATCCATGAATCCGTGGCAGATTAATCCCCTACTCCATCTCGTGTTCGTGTCCTGATTCAGCGGAGATCTTCACCGGCGAAGGAATCCCTTTTTTCTTGTAGTAATCATCGAGCGCGGACTTGAGCGCCTCTTCTGCCAGCACCGAGCAGTGCATCTTCACCTTCGGCAGTCCGCCGAGCGCCTCGGCAACTGCAGCGTTCGAAATTTTAAGCGCCTCGTCGATGCTCTTGCCCTTCACCAGGTCGGTCACCATGCTGCTCGTGGCAATTGCCGCACCGCACCCGAAGGTCTTGAATTTAGCATCGGTGATGACGTTGCCTTCCACCTTTATATACAGGCGCATCACGTCGCCGCACACAGGGTTCCCCACCGTGCCGACGCCGTCGGCATTCTCGATCTCTCCCACGTTATGGGGATGAGCAAAATGGTCCATCACTTTTGAGCTGTACTGTTCCATCATTTCCTCCTTGAAATTCGTCGAAGACGGTTAGTCGTAATTAGTTGTAGTGCAGGGAGCTCGTTCGGCACAGCTCACCGTGCTGCTGCCTGTTTCTTTTTCATCATGTCTTCATACAGTGGGGACATCTCCCGCAGGCGCTGGACGATGGGCGGCAGCTTCTCGAGCACGTAGTCGATGTCCTCGGCGCTCGTGCCCGTCCCGAGCGTCATGAGCAGCGTTCCATTTGCAACTGCGGCATCGGTCCCGATGCACGTGAGGACGTGGGACGATTTCAGCGACCGCGAGGTGCAGGCCGACCCGCTTGATACGGAAATTCCCTCCATATTCAGGAAAAGGAGCATCGATTCCCCTTCCACATACCAGAAGGAAACGTTGAGATTGTGCGGCAACCTGCGTTCCGGGTGCCCATTGATGACCATATCGTCGATTCGCTCCAGGAGCCCTTTCTGCAACTTGTCCCGGAGCTGTGAAGTATACATCATGCGGTTTTGGACCTCCGCAGCCGCAAGCTCGGCAGCCTTGCCCAGACCAACCAAAGCCGGGACATTTTCCGTTCCCGCGCGCCTGTCGTCTTCCTGGATGCCGCCCTCGATCAGCGGCTTGATCCTGACGCCCTTGCGCACATAGAGTGCTGCAGCGCCCTTGGGTCCGTAGAACTGGTGTCCCGAGAGCGAGAGCGCGTCAACGCCCAGCGCTTCGACGTTGACCGGGACCCAACCGGTCGTTGCGACCGCATCGGTGTGGAACAGTACCCCTTTTTCCTTGGTGATCTTTGCTATCGCTTCGATCGGCTCAATCGTGCCGATCTCGTTGTTCGCGTGCATGATCGACACGAGAATCGTGTCCTTGGTGATCGCCTTGGCAACGTCGTCAGGGTTCACCAGCCCCTTGTTGTCCGTGGGAAGATAGGTGACCGTAAAGCCAGACTTTTCGAGCGTCTTCGCCGGATGGAGAAGGGAAAAATGCTCGATCTGCGAGAGGATGATGTGTTTGCCCTTCTGGCTGTTCGCCTGGGCGAGCCCCTTGAGTGCGAAGTTGTTCGACTCGGCGCCGCTCGAAGTAAAATAGATTTCCCCGGCCTTGGCGCCGATGAGCGCTGCGGTTTTTTCCCGGGCTTCTTCGACAGCGTTCTTTGCTTCCCTGCCGATATCGTGCAGGTTAGAAGGGTTCCCAAACTTATTGGAAAAGTACGGCAGCATGGCTTCCAGCACTTTCGGATGCACCGGTGTAGTTGCCGCGTGATCAAGGTAAACAGTTCTCATTTAACATGCCCCCTTTCCCGTCAAGGTTGCCTTTTTCCTGGGTCTCAGCAGAACAGGAGCTTTCTGGTCATGCTGCTGATGCAGGAGATCGCTAAAGCTGATGCTGTCAAGGGCCTCTTCTATTTTAGCCCCGACTTTTGCCCAAACCATCCGTGCAACGCAATCCTCAGTCTGGTTGCATTCACCGGTCTCACCAGGCTCCAGGCAATGGGACAGGGCGATGGGCCCTTCCAGAGTGCGGACGATGTCTCCGATGGTCAGCTCAGCCGGCTTGCGCGCCAGCAGGTATCCGCCTGCGGGCCCCCGGACGCTGTCGATAACACCGGCTTTCCCCAGTCTGTGCAATATCTGCTCCAAGTAGGAAAAAGAAATCCCCTGACGGTCCGCGATCTCCTTGATGGTAATCGGCCCATTGCCATAGTGCCGGGCGATTTCAAAAACCGCCCGCACACCGTATTTCCCTTTTGTAGAGAGCTTCATTCTTTCATCCGGCCCTGAGGCCCCGCGACTCACATAAACAGGACTCTTTAACTCCCGTCAATCGTTACCATAACGATAACAAACTTGACCAATTCTGTCAAGTATAATTTTAGCGCTTACTACCAGCAAATTCACACATGAACGAAAACAACACGGCATTTGGATTGCGTCATCACGACGCATCAACGCTTGATTTTATAAATTATACATGATACCGTTCGGATGCCAGAACGTGTCATTATGAGGGTTCCCTTGGGTATGATAGTTGAACGCGTGCCAGCCTGAGCACCTGAACGGATGCCGTTCCGTCTTTGCCCGCTCATGCATGATCTCCATTTGTAAGGGAATGATGAACCACCAAGTAATCAATGAAGGAGGATGGCTGTATGGCGGAAATGGAACTTCCCAATCCCGAGGAGCTTGAAGAGATCCGCACAAAAGGCTTTACCCGCAAGGTCGCCCTTACCACGGCGATCTTCGCGGTGCTGCTCGCCATTACTTCACTCGGCGGAAACAATGCCATGAAGGAAATGCTGCTCTCGCAGCAGCAGGCTTCCGATCAATGGGCCTTTTACCAGTCCAAGGTTTTTCGGGAGCATCTCTACAGAACGAGCAGTTTGCGGCTGGAATTGGATCTTCTGGAACGCGGCGCAACCATGAAGCCTGCTGCAAAAAAGCAGTACCAGTCCCTGATCAGCGAGTTGCGGGCGGAAGAAGCACGGTACCGGGATGAGAAAAAAGAAATCGAGACGGAAGCCAAAAATCTTGAACGCCATCGGGACAAAAACCTCGTCAAGGATCCCTACTTCGACTACGCCGAAGTTTTATTGCAGATATCCATTGTCCTTGCATCGATCTCCATCCTCGCAGTATCGCGACCGGTCTTCTATTTTGCAATGGGTTCCGCTTCACTCGGCTTCATTACGATGCTGAATGGTTATCTGTTATTGTTCAGGATACCTTTTTTTCATTAGAACGATCGCGGACGCGTATTCCGAAGCAAGGTCACATTAAATTTCGATGGACAGGCGGGAAATCATAAAGCGGGTTTTGCAGGGGGAGCGCAGCGAACGCCTGCCGCGCGCCCTATTTGGCGGAGGCCGCTGGGCATACCATCAGACGGGACTCAGGACCGAAAAACTGGACAGTGATCCTGCCGGATTTGCCGAGAGCCTTGCCGAATTTTTTGCCGGACTTGACACCGACATTGTATTCGTTGGTTCAGGCCTGAACACCTTTCCCGCGGAGGCAATCGGAGGAGAGCTCGCCTTTCGAGAGGAACAGGCCCCGCTCCTCTCGACACCCCTGATCCAACAAACAGAAGACGCGCGTTATCTTGAAATCGTGAATATCGCGGACTCCCCCCGTTCTCTTGCGCTGGTGGAGATGATTGCCCGTTTGAGAGCGCGTCTTCCTGACCGCTTTCTCTGCGCCACTTCCTGGGGCCCGTTTACCTGGGCAATGATCCTGTGCGACTGGAACCTCCTTCAGGAAAAAACGATGACGGACAGGGAGTTCATCCGGGAGGCGTGCGAGCTTGGCGTCCGACTCTCTTCGGCATTTTTCCGTCCGCTCATCGAGCAAGGCTTGATCGATGGCGTCGTCATTTCCGACGGGGCGGCCACGCTGATCCCCCTTGATCTGTACCAAGACGTGGTTCTCCCCTGTGAGCGGAAACTCTTCGATGAGGTCAAGGGGTGCGGCGTTGCACGCTTCTTTCACCAATGCGGCAATATTCGCTCCCAGTTGGCCCTCTATCCTGATACCGGTGCTGATTGCATATCCCTGGACGCGGGCGTTCGCCTCGGCGAGGTGTACGAGCTCTATCGTGAAAAGGTTGTTCTTGCCGGAAACGTGGACGTGATCAAAACCGTGTTCGGCGGTGACCCCGCCATGGTGTGCCAGGCTGTTTCCGAATGCGTTTCCGGAATTGCCTATCCTTTCCGGAAATTCATCCTCATGCCTTCCTGCGATCTGCCTCTTGAGACGCCGGTAATGAACGCGAAGACATTCCTTGCCTGCGCCGACCGGATAGGATAAGAACGCAAAATTCTGCGGTACCTAAGGCGGAACGATTGTCGCTCTCTTCGAGCCGCGACTTTGATCGCCGACATTGATCAAGCCGGGTAGCCTGGGATTGAACGAAATATGATTATTGTCTGGTAAACGTCCCGGTCTGACAGGAATTCGGTTCCGAAGCGGTCATCGAATTGCCGTTTAGAGTGTACGTAACAGTTCCAGCCGCATCAGTGGCCGTGTTCCCGGAGTAGGTCAGGGGATAGGCGCCTGTGATGCCGGTTCCGACATATGAGAGGTTCAAGGCGTTTCCGCCTGGCGAAGTAATCGTCATGGTGATCGGTCCCGAGTAGAAGCCGCACGTTGAGACGTCCGACCCAACCCAGGTCCCGACCCAGGGATAGGCAGGCTGATATAATACATAGGTTCCCAGGGTCACAATGCCCGGCAAAGCCGTCGAGGTAAGATTCTGAATGAGGGAGCCGTTTGCTCCTACATTGAGTGTCGCTACCTCCACCCATGTGTTGCTGGTGAAAGATGCTAGGTTCAGCGTGGTACCCGCTGGAACGGACGTCGATAGCGTCCCGCTCAGTGTGACGGGGGCATTGAAACTCGTTATATTGCCGTCCTGCGATGCCAGGGAGAATGCATAAATGAAAACGTTGGCTGGATCGGCCTGAAATCTGAGTTTGCTGCTGTGCAGTCCCGCGGGTAGATCGCTCTCAGGAATTGCGGAAATCGTGATCACTCCCGCTTGACCGGCTGTGTCCGGCGGAAAATAAAAATCGAGCACCGTAGTGCTGGCGGTCGTGCTCAAGGATGTCTGTATTGCGCTGCCGGGCTGGTAGTCCACTGAGGTGATACCGCTAAGGCTTACATCGGCGGTGCTTGTTTTGACTGTACCGGATCCGGACCCGCCGCTGCTGCAGGCAGCCAGTAATGCCGCCGATAATAGAACTACCACTGTTGCGCTCAGCAATCTCTGCATGAATTGACTCCTCGTAATGTTTAGATCGCTACATATCTTGCTTATATGGTGCATTTCAATAGATGGATGTTTTGATTATAAGAAAGTGTTACTTTTTGTCAAGCAATGTGATGGAGTATTTTTAGGGTATGCGATTAATATAGATGTAACCTGATAAGTTTAAAAGAATGACAATTGCACCTGGTTCAGGTACATCACGCCACAAGTTATAACAGTTATTTTTCAGCCCAGCCAAATCAGGCTCATTATCCAACTATCAGTACCTACTTAGTCTTTAACTTGATCCCCAATGCAATAGAAGCCGCACCGAAACAGAAGGCTGACAAACCACCCATCAGCATATCATATGAGCTCGCTGCATCTAATACGATCCATAGTCCTGCAAATACAAAAAAAATAGAGAAGAGGAAAAGCAGCCAAAGAGCAGAGCGGCTATAATCGGCAGTTATAATTATATCTGTATGGCTATCTTTATAGTCCATAGCTATCTCCCATGCATTGTAATATGCTCGTTGCAAACTGATAGATACTGCTCCACAGGCATTGAACTTTCCAAGTGATGTTCTGCAATTTTAAAGAAGCAGAACACTATTGAGTCGAATAAACACCGGACGACGTGCTTACTCCGTGCTTACCGGAGAAGGGGGAAAAGGCTGTTCCTTTATTTATTTCCAAAAAATTTTGCCTGCAATATTGCCAACATCCACAGACGTGGTTCTCAAGTTTCCGCAAGAGACCTGCCACTCGGTTCAACTTCTCAGCCCTGAACCGGGGCAGTTGCCTCGACGACAGGGCAGGATGATTCCTGACCTGTCGTCGTCATGATCTCATTGCTGGAACCGCTCAATAGGTTAATCTCCTGCCTTTGTGTTGTAGTCCCAGAGCTCACTAACGCCGCACTGGTTTGGTTTCCTGCGATGTTTGCGCTGTCGTTGTCGCCGTCGCTTTGCTGACAACCGGGGCAGCCGATTTTTCATTCAACTCAGGCACAAGCGCGAATTCCAGCGTCTTTTGCGTTATGTCTTCCGGGGAAATTACTTCCTTCTTTTCCCGGTACCCGCGCAGTTTCACAGCAAGTATCTTTTTTTCAGTGACCATTTGCGCATTTTCAGAAAACTTCACCTTTATAGTTGCGGGCGTCTGCCCGATGCGTTCCCCATCGACATAAATATCAGCGCCCGCGGGGTTTGTTTTTACGGTGAAGGTCGAAGTGGCGGCGCAGCCGGCCAAAAAAATAAAACAGAAGAGGATGCCACTGAAAATATTCTTCATTTTATCCCGCCTTTTTCATTGCCTTGAGCTTTATCTGGGCTCAGGAAAAACGTAATATTTGGCATATCAATCGGATAGAGGTCGCGGATCTGGGGCACATAACCATCCTTTTTGACCTGGATAACCCTTCGCAACAAGGAATCATAGGGTGCATCCTTGTTCCACGTAAAGAAGGTCTGGATTTTCAATGGCGTCTCCCCAATTTTGTCACCGTCCATATAAACTACTGCCCCTGCCGGCTCTGATGTTATAAGCAGGTCTCTCGTGAATTTCGTTGTTGAACTGCAACCGATTAGAACTCCTGTTACCATGACTGCAAGTAGCATAAATTTAATTCTCATTCTTTCCCCTTTCTTAATTGAGACATCATTATCCTCGTGATTACGATTCCTGATCTGGAGTAGGAGCATGGCTGATACGATAACTTACCAATATTACATGTCTAAAATAAAACTTATGGTAAATCATTATATTTCCCCCCTTGGTCATTTGTCAAGAAAATAAATGGGGTATTTTTAGGGTATAACAAAAAAAATGGGCACAATGCAGGGCATGCGTGAGCGAGCAGCACGAAACGGATTCAGTATTATTGGCTGCACAGATAAAAAATTGAAAAGCCTGGAGGAATGCATCCTCCAGGCTTTTCAATCAGTTTTAAACCTTAAATTCTTTCCCAACGCGGCATGTTCGGCTCAGAATTGCAGGAAGGCACCTGAATTCGTTATTGGTGTCTACTATAGGTTCCAGCGGCAGACCGGCGGGGATGACCGGTCATCGACTGTCTCCGATCATTTGCCTTTCTTTTTCTTTGCTTCGCTTATCTGTTTAAAAGGCCCGTATCTATGCTGCTCGAGGCTGAAGCCGTCGGCATAGGGCGGATACGGGCAATCTACGGGTTTTTTAGATAAATCAAGCCAGTCCTTATCTGTGCCTGGCATATCGGGTCGGTCCAGGGAATTGATATACGCCGCGACGTCGTATGCCTCATCATCGGTCAGCACAGGCCGGTCCCAAGGCGTGCCGAGCGGCATATTGCCCCTCACAAAAGCCGCGGCCAGAAGAAGCCGGTGCATGCCTGCTCCGGTATTGAAGCTGTTTGGGCCGGCAATCGGCGGCGTGACGAAGATTCCCTCGTCCAAAGCTGATCGGGCCTGGTAGCCTGACCCATCCGCTCCATGACAGGCCTGGCAGAATTCGCGGTAAATCCCTGCACCTTTATCCAGATTCGCACGGCGGTCCGGAACGGACAAGCTTACCTTGAGCAGGCCCGCAAGTTCCCCAGGCAGGTCAGTGCCGAGCCAGGATAGGTATGCGATAATGGCCCGCATCTCATGGCTATCCTTGGGAAGGGCACGGCCGTTCATGCTCCGTTCCATGCAGTCATTGACGCGGTCCTCAAGTGTCACCTCCAAGTTCGACCGAGAGCTATACTGCGGGTAACGAAGGGTCACTCCCATCCAGGGAATGCCGTATATCTTGGTGCCGTCCTCCTGGTGGCAGTTGACGCACGCAAGCGTGCTATGCAGATAGACCATGGCCGGCGATTTTGCCCGGCTGCCAAGAAGCGCCTGCGACCTGCTCACGAGCTGATGCCCGTACCTGATTAGATCACCCCGCGCACCCGCAGGGATTGTTTCCATCTTCGGAGGGTTCCAGCTCACCGTCTCCTTCGACTTTTTCATGGGAGCGGTGGTGCGATCGAGGTCGGCAAGCGAGGTGAAAAACCGGAGGATCAAGTCGATCTCCGCGCTTGAAAGCTTCTCGTCCAGTTCGAACCAGGCCATGTCATCTATTGCTTCTGCTAGCGTCGCGACCCCCCCGTCGTGGAAGTACGGCGCGGTGAGTGTGACATTACGAAGCGACGGCACTTTGAAGACAAAACGGTCGTTCTCGTTCCCCGTGACGCTAAAGCGACCCACATCTGAGGTATTCTTGTACTCATGGTAGATGCCCACCCGCTGGTACAGCATGCCGCCGAGGAGCGGTCCGTTGTGGCAGCGGATGCACCCCTTGTTTATGAAAATACCGAGCCCTTCCTTTTCACGCTCACTGAGAGCGCCCGAATCGCCCTCAAGGAACTGGTCAAAACGTCCCCGAGAAACGAGTGTGCGCTCGAATGCCGCGATGGACAAGGCAAGGTTGTCATATGTGACAGACTCTGTCTGGTCCGGAAACGCCGCATGGAAGGCCTCCCGGATCCGATCGGACTGTTTCATCCGCTTGAGACAGACATCGATATGGGGCATGCCCATTTCCATCACATTCAGGATAGGCCCCTTCGACTGCTCCGCGAGATCGTCAGCGCGGCCGTCCCAGAACTGCGAGATCTGGAACCCGGCATTGAGCGTCGTAGGCGCGTTCCGTGTGCCTATAGTCCCGAGGGCGCCGGGTGAATGGACGAGGTTGTCCGCGCCCGCCAGCTTTCCATCTAACGGGTGGCAAGAGTTACAGCTCTGAGTCCTGTTGATAGAAAGGTTGGGCTCATAGTACAGCATTTTCCCAAGCGCGATCAGGTCCGGCGTATCTCGGTCGCTGCCGGGCATCCGCTGCGGCAGCAATCCGAAGACTGCGCGAGCCTGTCTCAGAAGGATCTGTGATTTATCGGGGGCCTGGCGGTCCGATTGCCCCCCAGCTTGGATGCCGCCTGCCACGGCCGAGGTCGAAAAAAGCAGGATGAAGAAAAGGGCGAGTAGGATGCGCATGGAAACCTCCTGTCAGGACGTACGCCGTGATTCAGGAAAGACGTTTTCAATGAAAAATTATCGCGCTGTACTCGCAATATTTCAACTGAATTCTTCACAACAACTATCTTGTCGAGATTTTTTAAAGAACGCTCAAGCGCATCCTTGACTGTCGAAGAGACACCATCGGGAAAAACTACAGCTTACCTTATATTTCATAAAGCGGCCACTATAACAAGTACATGAGTACGCACTGCATGTATCGATCACAATTCTTCGCCACAAAAAAATATGGCCTCCCTGTAAAGTGGAAGGCCATATTTTTCGATGTTTTCATTGGTGGGGACACCCCTTTAGATGATCGACAACGCCTCTTTTATCCCGCGCTTCATTCGGGAACCCTATTCCCCCTCAAACTCCGTAAGGGCAAAGACCTTATACCCTTTTTCCTTCAGCTTCTTTTTTCCACCCACCTCCGGAAGATCGACGATAAACGCCATCTCCACCACATTTGCACCGAGCTTTTCAACAAGTGCGGCAGCGGCCAGTGCTGTACCGCCGGTCGCGAGGAGGTCATCGATAAGCAGGACCCGCTCGCCTTTTTTCAAAGCATCCTTGTGGATTTCGATCCTGTCCGTGCCGTACTCGAGTTCGTACTCTTGGGACACTACTTCGGCAGGGAGCTTGCCCTTCTTCCGGATGGGGATAAACCCTTTGCCAAGCGTATATGCCAAAACCGAGCCGATAATGAAACCGCGCGACTCGATACCGACGATCGTATCGAATTTAAAATCCGCATGCAGGTATCGCTGGGTCAGCGTGTCGATCACGAGCCGGAAGCCGACGGGGTCCTTGATGAGCGTCGTGATGTCGCGGAACATGATCCCCTTTTTGGGATAGTTTGGAATGGTCCTGATTTTTGATTTAATCGTCATTGCTTCTCCTCAAGAATTGAGTATCGTTCACGGATTCGCGGTTTCTCATTTTTTTGCATCAGCAGGTCTCTCCCTCGGCACCTTCGATCTCACCGTATTTTTCCACGCCGATCTGGTAGAGATCGCTGCCATACACGTCGTTCACGACAACCGCGGGAAAATCCTCGACGTCGAGCCGCATAACGGCTTCGGTTCCGAGTTCGGGGTAGGCAATCACCTCGGCCTTTCTGATTGCCTTGGACATGAGTGCGCCTGCGCCGCCGATGGCTGCAAAATAGACCGCCCTGTAGTGTTTGATCGCGTCTTTTACTGTCTGTCCACGCGGCCCTTTGCCGATCATGCCCTTCAGACCGAGCTCAAGCAGGGTCGGCGTGTACTTGTCCATACGGTAACTGGTGGTCGGGCCTGCGGAGCCGATAGGTTTTCCCGGAGGCGCAGGAGTGGGACCGGTATAGTAAAGAATCTGGCCCGTCAGATCAAACGGCGGTTTCTCACCCTTGTTGTGGCCGTCTACGATATATTTGTGCGCCATGTCTCTCGCAGTATAGATCACGCCTGTGATCAGAACGCGGTCGCCGGCCTTGAGCTTAGTAACGACTTTTTCAGTCATGGGAGGGGTTATTCTTATCGGCTCATTCATGTTTCGCCCTTGAGCGGGAACCTTGGATCATCACAGAAAATGTTTCGGCGGTCTTTTTCCGCAATCCGAATTCCGCAATCCGCAATTTAGAGAATGATCGTCTTATGCCTTGCCGCGTGGCAATTGATGTTGACCGCCACCGGCAGGCTCGCAATATGACAGGGAAAGTTTTCCACGTGAACGGCCAATGCCGTGACCTTGCCGCCGAGCCCTTCCGGCCCGATGCCGGTTTTGTTCACGGCCTTGAGAAGGGTCTCTTCGAGAGAGGCCAGTTCCAGCTTGGCATGCGGGCTGCCCACCGGCCGCAAGAGCGCTTTTTTTGCGAGGAGCGCCGCCTTCTCGAAATCGCCGCCGATACCCACGCCGATGACCATCGGCGGACAAGGGTTAGCGCCGGCCCTCTGTACGCATTCGAGCACGAAGTTTTTGATGCCTTCGATGCCTTCGGTCGGCCTCAACATCCGGATCACGCTCATGTTCTCGCTCCCAGCACCCTTGGGCATGAACGAGATCTTGAGTTTATCGCCGGGCACAAGCTCAGTATAGATGATTGCCGGCGTATTATCCCCGGTATTTTTTCGAGTAAGCGGGTCAACGACGGACTTCCGGAGATATCCCTCTTTGTATCCTTTGCGCACGCCGTCATTGATGGCATCGATGATGAAACCGTTCTTGATCCTGAGGTCCTGGCCCAGCTCCACGAAAAAAATTGCAATGCCCGTGTCCTGGCAGAGAGGAATATGCTCTTCCCGCGCGACGCGCGCGTTCTCCTTCAGGAGCCCGATGATCTCTTTCGCCCCGGGTGCCGTCTCGGTCTCCGCGGCGCGGTCAAAGGCCGTGAGCACGTCCTCGCTCAGGTTGTATGCTGCATCGACACAGATCTGGGCTACATTGTCTCTGATTTCGTCTACGTGAATTTCGCGCATCCCGATCTCACCGCCTCAACTGACTTCATGAAGGCCGTATTTTCATCGGCGCTCAGTTTGATTTCGACGACCTGCTCCACGCCCTTCGCTCCGAGCTTCACCGGCACTCCCGCATACGCTCCTTTGACGCCGTACTCGCCGTCGAGATACACGGAGCAGGGAAGGATCTTCTTTTTGTCCCGCAGGACGGCTTCGACCATTTCGAGGGTGGACGCCGACGGAGCGTAATAGGCGCTGCCGGTTTTGAGGAGTGCAACAATCTCGGCGCCCCCGTTCTTTGTGCGGTCCACCAGTTTATCAATGGTCGCCTTGCTCATCAGTTCGGTGATCGGGATGCCGGCCACGGTCGAGTAGCGCGGCAGAGGGACCATGGAATCGCCATGACCGCCGAGCACGAAAGCATGGGTATTTTCCACCGACACGTTGAGTTCCCTGGCGATGAATGTCCGGAACCGCGCGGAATCGAGCACGCCTCCCATGCCGATGACCCGTTCCCTGGGGAACCCGCTCGCTTTCATTGCCACGAAGGCCATCACGTCCATGGGGTTCGTGACCACGATCATGACCGCCTTCGGTGACCTGCGCGAAGTCTCTTCAGCGACAGTCTTTACTATTTTCCCGTTCATAGCAAGGAGGTCATCGCGGCTCATGCCTGGTTTTCGCGCCAGACCGGCCGTAATCACGATGATGTCCGATCCCGCAGTTTCGTCATAGCTATTTGCCCCGGTGATCATCGAATCATAGCCGAGGACTGGACCCGCCTCCAGAAGATCGAGACCCTTGCCTTGCGGCACGCCTTCGACAACGTCGACCATCACCACGTCCGCGAGCTGGGCCTCGGCGATACGCTGCACCAATGTCGCCCCCACATTGCCCGCACCAACAACCGTCACTTTCTTCCGCACAATAACACCTCCACTATTATATTCCAGCGATCTTAACCACGGATGCACGGGGACACAGAAAACTTCTCATGAGATCGGAGAAACACAACTTCAAGTAAAGCAATGCAAACACGCCGCCCTGCTGGGGTCTCATAACTCTTCTTCGACTTTCTCCGTGACTAAGTGTTTCCGTGGCCATCCTAAAGTTTCGTTATCTTCACCTTACTGATCTTTCTCCCGTCGAGCTCCAGGACCTCCAGCTTCAGGTGCCGGTACCGTAATTGTTCGCCGACTTTCGGCATCCTGCCAAAGAGTCCGAACACAAAGCCGCCGAGCGTATTGAAGTCCGTTGACTGGAGGTTCGAGTCGAGCAGCTCGTTCACCTCGTCGAGCGGGGACTGGCCCGAGACCACGAAGTTCTTCTCGTCAACGATCTGGACGTCCTTTTCCTCGGATTCCAATTCGTCGTGAATGCTGCCGACGATCTCCTCGATCAGGTCTTCGAGGGTCACCAGTCCCGCCGTGCCGCCGTATTCATCGATGACAATGGCGAGTTGGAACCGCTCCCGCTGCATTTCGGACAGGAGCTCGCTCACCCGCTTGTTTTCAGGAATAAAGTAAGCCGGCCTGATGAACTGCTGGATGCTCGCCTCGCGCTTCACATCTCCCGACGCCATGGCAACGAGAATGTCCTTGATATACAGGATGCCGATGACCGTGTCCACCGTATCTTCGATAACGGGATAGCGTGAATATCCGAACTCCGATACGAGGGCGAACACTTCCCGTAGCGCCGCATTCGAGGGCACGCTGACGATCTCGGTCCGGGGCCTCATTGCTTCCGATGCCAGCGTATCGCCGAATTCGAACACTTTGTGGAGCAATTCCTTTTCTTCCTCTTTCAGCGAGCCGCGCTCTTCACCCAGGTTGATCATGGCCTTGATGTCTTCCTCGGTGACCACCGTGGAGCAGGACGCGCCTTCCGGCCCCGGGCCGACGACCAGGTCGGCCGTGCCCGTCAGCAGCCGGGAGACAGGCGTCAGGACGTTCATGATCATGTGCAGAGGAGAAGCGACGGACAGAGCGAATCCGGTCGGGGTTTCTGCAGGCGATTCCCTTCGGGGCCAGCTTTGCAAAGAACACGACGAGAACGGTCACGATAAGCACCGTGAATGCCGCAGCAAGAAGGACCTCCGTGAACAGGCTTGCCGATAATGACCATCGTGATGACTGCGGCAAGAACGATCAGAAAATTTTCCGCCAAGAGCAGCGCGGAATGCAGGCGATCGCGCTCCTGCACCAGTATGAGGGCAACCTTCGCCTGCTTGTTTCCTGCTTCGGCCAGTTCGTGAAGATGCCCCTTGTTCGAATACACGATGGCTGTTTCGGCTGCGGCAAAAAAAGCGGCAACGAGGATGCTTGCGCCCACAGCCAGTAGCAGGCGCCCAGAAAACGGATATAAAAGCGATGATCGAAGTCATATTTAGCATGGTGATCGCGAATTTACGATTGCAGATGCTCCCCCCGCAGTCCCAAAATCCAAAATCAAATCTTCTCCCCCGTTACCCGGATGACCTCATCCAGGGTCGTCTCGCCTTTTAGCATTTTCTGCACCGCGGCTTCGCGGAGCACGACCATGCCGTCGGCAACCGCCGCTTTTCTGATGAGCTCGACATCTGCTTTATCGCGGATAATTGCCCTGATCCTGTCGTTCAATTCCATGACCTCAAAGATGCCCGTGCGGCCGAGGTATCCCGTGCCCCTGCATTGGGGACATCCCTCTCCGTACTTCACGATGATTTTTTCGTCCTTGTCCGATGCGAGTCCCACGGCCTGCGCTTCCTCGGGGAGCAGTTCATAGGACTTTTCACAATGCCTGCAGATCTTTCTGACCAGCCGCTGGGCCATCACGCCGATGATGGTGGATGAAATAAGATACGACGGGATACCGAGGTCGAGGAGCCGCGTGATCGTGCTCGCCGCATCGTTTGTATGGAGCGTCGAAAACACCAGATGGCCAGTAAGTGCAGCCTGGACGGCGTTCTCGGCGGTCTCGAGGTCGCGGATCTCGCCGACCATGATGATGTCCGGGTCCTGACGCAGGATCGTGCGGAGCGTGCTGCCGAAGGTGACGCCGATCTGCGGCTGGACGCTCACCTGGTTGAATTTGTCGTGCACCATTTCGATGGGGTCTTCGATCGTCACCACGTTCACCTCGGGCGTGGCGACGGTCTTGAGCGCAGAGTAGAGCGTCGTCGTTTTCCCGCTGCCCGTCGGGCCAGTCACGAGGATGATGCCGTGGGGCCGGGCGATAAACGAACGGAACAGCTCGTACTCACGCGGTGCGAAGCCGATTTCTTCCAGGTCCTGGAGAAGGATATCGGGATCGAAAATCCTGAGCACGATTTTCTCGCCAAAGGCGGTCGGCATCGAGGAGACCCGGAGCTCGACTTCCCGCGACTTGTATTCGGTCTTGATCCTGCCGTCCTGGGGCCGCCGTTTTTCGGCGATATCCATGCGCGAGAGCATCTTGATGCGGGCAACGAAGGCAGGGTGGACCACCTTGGGGATCCTGTTGATCGTAGTGAGCATGCCGTCGATCCTGAGGCGGACTTCGCTTGCATCGCGTTTTGGCTCGATGTGAATGTCGCTGGCGCGCTGATCAAAGGCATATCGGAACAGGAACTCTACGGCGTTGACGACATGTTTGTCCGTGGCTTCGATTTCGGACACGGACTTCATTTTGACGAACTGTTCCAGGTTGCCCAGATCGACGGAGGAGGACATTTCCTTCGCTGCAGCGGCGACCGATGACCGGAACCCGTAGAACTCGGTGATGATCTTGAGAATATCGGTTTTGGGGGAAACGATGCGCTTGACCTTGTAGCCCATGCGTTCAATGTTCTCGATGACTTCGATATTATACGGGTCCGCCACGGCAAGCGTTAGGCTGTCGTCTTCGCGCTCGATCGGCACGGAAATGCTTCTGCGTGCAAAGGCCCGCGACAGGATTTGCGTGATGACCTCGGGATTGAGCTTAAGGGGGTCTATCTTTTTAAACGGCAGGCCGGCGTGGTGCGCGACGAGTTCGGTAATGAGGTCCTCGGTCAGTATCTGCCCGGGCGCGCCGGGAATTTCCAGGTTCAGTGATGCAGCGACCTCGATGGCTGATACTTCGTCCTCAAGGTGCATCCTCCCCCGGTTCAAGGTCTCTCCCCTGGCCTTGAGCAGTTTCATTCGCTGAACGTCCTGTTTTACTTTGATCTCTCTGGCCTGTTCGGGGTTCAGTTTTTCCGCTTTGATCAGGATATCGCAGAGAAGATCGGCCGTCAATTTCGTCATAAGGGACCCGTTCGAGTTTGCTGTCTCACAATCTGACCCGTTGACGCGGAGGATCCGCGGTTTGGACCATTCATCCTTCGAAAAGCTCGTCACAAAAAATCTTAGACTTTAGCTATTATACACGGAAATAAATGCGCGTGGCCATACTCTTCTGTATGCCCAGTTAAATATAAAAGGCCCCCGCAGATGGGGGGCCGATCTTCCATTTCTAGAATTCATGACATTCGAAACTACTTTTTTGCCGGCTTCGCCGGTTCAGGAGCCGGTGCCGGGGCCGGGGCCGGCGCTGGGGGAGCAGGCGGCTGAGTTACGGCAGGCTGAGCAGGCGGCGGTGCAGGCTGCTGTTTCTTCTCGCAGCCGACCAGAGCAACGGCCACAACGAATACGAGGGCCAATATGAGTGCAAAAATTTTTTTCAAGAAGGTTCACCTCCTTTCGGATAGACGTCAATTAATAAAATACGGGGACGTGCCCCTGGGGGAAAAACACCCTGCTTTCAATGCCGTTGATTAAAACTCCTTGAAGAAAATAGGACATCACAAGATCCTTGTTGCGACCGAGCGCGTTACGGTAAGTTCCCGTACTTTTTGGCCGAGCTTCTCCTCAAGGACCAGTTGTTGCTCCTCGCTGAGACGAAGCCGGAAAACACGCAGTTTGTTCAACGACCGCTTCGTCAGGTAAATTTCGCGAAGCTCAAAACCGATCTGTTTTTTTATTTCCGCCATCTGCTGCGGCGTCAGCTCAAGCTTTACGATTTCTTCCACAGAACGATACCTCCCGGAAATCCTTATAAGCCGCGATTATAGGCTCATCAGCGGCGGAATTCAAGCTTATTTTTGGCCACATATTCACTGCTGCGGCTTGATTACAATGACCTGTTCAACCCAGGGAAATTCCGCTTTAAGTTTGCTTTGCAAGCCCCGGACCAGGGCCATTCGTGTAATATGTCAACGCCAGCAGAAACCTGCAGGAGCGATCTTGACCGTGCCTCCATCGACTCCTGCAAAAGTCACTTGACCGTCCTTTGCCCGGTATTGCCGGCTCATCTCGGCGACGATCGTCTTGATCTGCTCTATTTCCATTTCCAATCAGGAGCCTCCCGTCAACGGAAAGTGTAACGATGTGAAGAAAAAAGGTCCAGGTTCCCAAAACGCAGGCCCTGAACTAGTGGAGCCCCCTCCGGCAGGAGCCGGAGGCTCCCCTGAATAACGCGACCTCCCGGCGGCCTACGGCGCGAACCCCCGGCGGGAGCCGGGGGATTGCAAGTCGCGGGATTCATTGTCATTATATTTCCAAAACCAGCCTCTTCGCGATTTGCTCCACTGCTTCTTCAACCTTCACCTTTTCCACGGCGCCGGTCTTGCGTTCTTTGATCTCCACCCTATTCTCTTTGAGATTTTTTTCGCCGATAATAATACGCCAGGGAATCCCGATGAGGTCGGCGTCTTTGAACTTGACGCCGGCCCGTTCGTCCCGGTCGTCCATCAACACCTCGAACCCCTTCTCTTCCAGGGCTGTATACATCTCTTCGGCGACGTCCATGGATTTCACGTCTTTCACATTGACCGGCACGAGGAGTATCTGGAACGGCGCGATTGCGAGCGGCCAGATGATCCCGTTCTCGTCATTCCCCTGTTCAACGGCGGCGGCGGCGATGCGCGCCGGGCCGATGCCGTAACTGCCCATGATGATCGGCTTCTCATTGCCTTGTTCGTCGAGATAGTTTGCCTTGAGCGGTACCGAGTATTTGGTCCCCAGCTTGAAGATATTCCCCACCTCGATGACCCGCTCGATCCGAAGCTCCTTGCCGCATTGAGCGCAGGCGTCGCCCGCTGCTGCCGTATGGATGTCTGCGAACTCGGCATCGGCAAAGTGCTTTTCAGCGCTTACACCCTTCACGTGGTATCCTTCTTTATTGGCTCCGGCGATGTACGTCCCCTGCTGAAGAACGCGGTCTGCAATTTTCCTGATTTTGTGGCCCATGGGGCCGATGAAGCCCGCAGCTACACCGAGGGCCGCCTTGAGCTCGTCCTTCTGAGCCGGACGGTGCGGGCCGATGAGCTTTGCCAGTTTCTTTTCATGCAGCGTCTGGTCCCCGCGCACCAGGGCAAGGACGGGGCCTTTGTCGCTCATTACGAGAATGGATTTCAGCAGAAGGTCGGGCGCGACCTTCAGAAAACGGGTCACCTCTTCGATGGTCCGCCGTTCCGGCGTGGCCACCTCTTCAAAACCCCAATCTGGCAATTGAGCTGCTTTTGGCACGGACAGCGCCAGCTCCGTATTCGCTGCATATCCGCAGCCGTCGCAGAGCGCCACATCGTCTTCGCCTGCAGCGGAAGGGGCCATGTACTCGTGGGCCATGGAGCCGCCCATCATGCCGGTGTCGCTCTGGACAACGTAGAACCTGATGCCGCACCGGGCGTAGATCTTTTTGTATGCTTCGAGATGGAGCTGGTAAGACTTATCGAGTCCTTCGTCGTCACGATCAAAACTATAGGAATCCTTCATCGTGAACTCGCGCGTGCGCAAGATGCCGCTCTTGGGCCGCGCTTCATCGCGAAGCTTCGTCTGAACCTGGTACCAGACCTGCGGCAGGTCGCGGTAGGAGCGGAGATCGTGGGCAGCAAGCCAGGTCATCGTCTCTTCATGGGTCATGGCGAGGCACATGTCGCGGCCGCCACGGTCCTTCAGGCGGAACATCTCGTCGCCGATGGCGTCCCACCTGCCCGTTTGCTGCCAGACTTCGGCCGGGTTCAAGACCGGCATGGTCACTTCCTGGCCGCCGATGGCGTTCATCTCCTCTCGGATGATCTCGTTGATCTTCTGCATCACCCTGATGCCGAGCGGCAGGTAAATATAGAGCCCTGCCGCGAGCTGCCGCACGAAGCCGGCGCGCACCATGAGCTTGTGCGATACGGCCTCGGCCTCGGCCGGCGCTTCTTTCAAGGTGGGGATAAACAAACGGGAAAAGCGCATGAAACCTCCCTATGCAGAAGACAGGAGTCAGAATCCGGGAGTCAGGAGAACGGCACAGTCTCTCTCTGGCTACCGGCTCATGACTTCTTCTCATCAATTATTTTTTCTACTTCATGGACCAGCACATCTGCCAATTCCTTCTCATCGAACTTTTTGAGGATGTCACCGTGCTTGAACAAGAGACCAACGCCTTTGCCGCCCGCGATGCCCACGTCCGCCTCGCGCGCCTCGCCGGGCCCGTTCACGACGCAGCCCATAACAGCGACCGTGATCGGCTCTTTGATATGAGCGAGGCGCTTCTCCACTTCCCGGGCAAGACCGATGATATCGATCTCGGTCCTGCCGCAAGTGGGACAGGAAATGATGTTCACGCCCCGTTGCCTGATTTTCAGTGATTTCAGTATTTCGTAAGCGACCCGCACTTCCTCGACCGGGTCCGCAGTCAGCGACACGCGCATCGTATCGCCGATGCCTTCGGCAAGGAGAATGCCGAGGCCCACGCTCGACTTGATCGTTCCGGAGAAGAGCGTGCCTGCTTCGGAGATGCCGATGTGAAGCGGGTAATCGGACTTTTGCGAAAACAAACGATAGGCTGAGACGGTCGTCATCACGTCGGAGGCCTTGAGCGAGACTTTGATGTCCTTAAAATTCAGCTCTTCGAGGATACGGATGTGGCCGAAGGCGCTCTCCACAATGGCCTCGGGCGTGGGGTGCCCGTACTTTTCAAGGAGATGCTTTTCGAGCGAGCCCGCGTTCACGCCGATGCGGACCGGTATGCCCCTGTCCCTGCAAGCCCGGACCACTTCGGCAGACCTTATCCTTGCCGCCGATATTTCCGGGGTTGATCCTGAGTCCATCGATCCCCTGTTTCACTGCTTCGAGCGCCAAACGGTAGTCGAAATGAATGTCGGCGATCAGCGGAAGGTCAGTCCCTTTCTTGATTTTATTGATGGCCTTCGCTGCAGCTTCATCGGGGACCGCGAGGCGGACAAGCTCGCACCCTGCCTGCTCGAGCTGTTTGATCTGGGCAAGCGTCGCCTGCTGATCGCGGGTGTCGGTATTGCACATGGACTGGACCGCAACAGGCGCGTTGCCGCCGATCTTGACAGAGCCGAGGGATATTTGTCTGGTTTTTTTCCGGGTGATAGGATTGTCCACGTTCGCCTGAGTTCCCCCTGACTCCTTCCCTCTCCCCTTCCGGGGAGAGGATTGAGGTGAGGGGTGATGACTTTTACTTATTGAAAAACATCCTCATCACATCGTTGTACGACACTACTGCTATCAATGTTATAAGGAGGCCGGCGCCGATGCTCTGCGACACTTCCATCACCTTTCGGCTCAGTGGCTTCTTACGAATGGCCTCGATCACGAGGAACAGGATCAGCCCTCCGTCGAGGACCGGGATTGGCAGCAGGTTCAGGATGCCGAGCGAAATGCTGATCATAGCGAGGAGCGAGAGGAACGCCGACAGTCCTGCTGCGGCAGCCTGGCCGGACATTTGGGCGATCATCACGGGACCGCCGAGGGTCTTGATAGACAGGCCGAAGGTCACCAGTTTCTTGAGGGTGATGAACGTGAGGTCGATCGACTCGAGGGTCTTGTCAAACCCGAGTTGAATGGATTCCAGGAACCCGTACTTTTTAAACACCAGCCGGAACACCGGCTCGACGCCGATCACGTAGCGGCCGCTGTCCTCGACGGGCGTGACCTCTTTTTCGACTCGTTTGCCGCCCCGCTCGATGGTGATCGTCAGCTTTTTCCCCTTGCTGTCCCGTACGAGGGCCGAGAACTGGTTCCAGTGATAGATCGTCTTGCCGTCCACGGCGAGGATCTTGTCGTTTACGGCGATCCCCGCTTTTTCAGCCGGAAACCCCGGTTTCAACTTGCCTATCTCCGCAGGCATGTCCGGTATCAGACCCGACATGCCGATTTTGAGTTCCGTTGCCGTCGCAGGCCGAAGCGTCAGCGTTTCTTTTTTCCCCTGCCGGTCGACCACTACCGCCACGTCCGTATCGGGATTCACGGCGATCAACGAGAGCGCCTTGGTCCAGTCGCTGATGCTCCTGCCGTTGATCTTCTCGATCACATCGCCTGCCATGAACCCGGAGCGCTCCGCCGGAGAACCCGGCTCGACGTAGCCGACCTTGGCCGGTCCCTCCGAATAGGTACCGACCATGAACACCAACGGCATGATGAGGAATGCAAGGACGATGTTCGTGAGCGGTCCCGTGGCCGCGATCTTCATGCGCTGCCACACGGTCTTGGACTGGAATTCGTCTGCAGCGCCCGTCGGCTCCTCGTCGGGGTTCTCACCGGCCATCTTCACGTACCCGCCGAGCGGCAACGCGGAGATGACGTACTCCGTATCGCCTTTCTTGTATCCGAAAAGCTTGGGGCCCATGCCGAGCGAGAATTTTTCGACCCTGACTCCTGCACGCTTCGCCATGATAAAGTGACCGAACTCGTGCACGAACACGAGGATACCGATCACGATGAGAAAATAAATTAATGTCATGTATTACTCCTTTTAAACACCGGAACACGGGCGCCTGCGGCGCGCACGGTAATCGGCTGCACGGAGCGAACGCTTTGCGTCGCTGAAACGCTTAAGCCTTACAGTGAGTTCGCGAAGCGAACCCCTGGTTAGTCATCTGTCATTACATCTTAATTTTCGAAACCGCCTTCTCCGCTTCCTGCCGGGCCCAGAGGTCCGCAGTGAGCGCGTCCTCAATGGTCTTGATAGGGGATGGCGTATGAGCTGTCATCGTGGCATTGATCACGCTTGCGATAGCGCCGTATCCGATCTTCTCATCAAGAAAATATTTGACCGCAACCTCGTTCGCTGCAGATACGACCGCCGGCATGGTGCCTCCTGCTTTCAGCGCTTCGAAGGCATAGGCAAGACAGGGGAAACGGTCCATGTCCGGCTCTTCAAACGTGAGAGTACCGATGCTTGCCAGATCGAGGGCCGGCGAAACGTCCGCCAGACGCTCGGGATACGACAACGCGTAGGCGATCGGCCCCTTCATGTCCGGCATACCGAGTTGCGCAACGACCGCGCCGTCCCGATATTCAACCATGGAATGAATAATGCTTTGCGGATGGACCAGCACTTTGATCCTGTCCTGGGGGATGTTAAAAAGCCACCGCGCTTCGATCACCTCGAGCCCTTTGTTCATGAGCGTCGCCGAATCGATGGTGATCTTCCTGCCCATACTCCAGTTCGGGTGCTTGAGCGCCTGTGCCAGCGTCACCTGCAAAAGGTCTTTTTTGGAAAAAGCCCGGAAGGGCCCGCCCGACGCGGTCAGGATCAGCTTTCGGATATCATTGTTCGCACCTGCCTGCAGGCACTGGAAGATGGCGCTGTGTTCGCTGTCCACCGGGAAGATGCTGATCCCGCGGGAACGGGACTCGGCCATGACGAGTTCTCCTGCCGTAACGAGGACTTCCTTGTTCGCCAGCGCAATATGCTTGCCTGAGCGGATCGCGGCCATCGTCGGCACGAGGCCGGCAGTCCCCACGATGGCCGAAACGGTGATGTCCGCATCATCGGCGGAAGCGACCTGGACCATACCGTCGACGCCGGAGAAGATACGTACCTTCAGGTCCTTGCAACGCGCCTTCAGGTCCTCGGCGGCTTTTTCTCCGGCAACAGCAGCAACAGACGGTTTGAATTGCCGCACCTGCTTCTCCAGGAGCACAACGTTATTGCCCGCAGCAAGAGCGACGACCTTGAAGCGATCGGGAAATTGTGCAACTACGGAGAGCGTAGACCGCCCGATCGAACCCGTGGAGCCCAGCAGGGAAATTTTCTTCAAGCGCTTACTCTCCGCATTCAATTCTCCGCATTCCACTATCGCATCCTGAGATAATAATACAGCACCGGTGCGGCAAAGAGCATGCTGTCCATACGGTCCAGGATGCCGCCGTGGCCGGGAATGATGCCGCCCGAGTCCTTAACGCCGGCCGAACGCTTGAGCAGGGACTCAACGAGATCGCCGATGGTGCCGATCACCGCCAGCGCCAGAGCGATTGCCACTGCTTCTGGCATGCTGATCGGCGGCATGAACCAGACCCGGCACAGAAGGGCCATGCCCGCCGATGCGGCAAGTGCGCCTGCAAAACCTTCCATGCTTTTCTTGGGGCTCACTTTTTCGTAGAGCCGGTGCTTGCCGAAAGGGATGCCGATCGAATAGGCGCCGATATCCGACGCCCAAATGATAAAATACAAAAACACCAGCCACTGCTTTCCGTCAGGGCCGGTTCGAATGACGACCTGAAAAGCAAAGAGCATGGCCACATAAAACACACCGAGGAACGTCGACGCGACGTCTTCGAACGCGCCAGCAACGGGGCGGGCAGAAAACAATCGAGCGATCATGATAACGAGCATGCTTAAGGCAACGGGGAAAAGCATTCCCAGGTCGGGATGCAGGGGACGATAAAAACCCAACAGTACGAGAACGCCGAGCGCCATCCCCAGCAGCGAAAGAGGCTGATATCCGCGCGCCCTCGCCATACGGTAGAATTCGTACTGTCCCACCAGCACGGCAGCAAGGACCAGAGCCGTGAAATACACCGGCGGGAGTTCCCAGGCGACCAGATAAAAGATGGGAAGAAAAAGAAGCCCCGAGATCACTCTCTTACGCAGCATGCACTCTCCACGGAGATTTATTTTTACATCGCTGCAGCGGATTGGGAAAAATGACGGAGCTGGAGGTAAAAATCAGACAGCAAAAAACATCCTTCCCCTCCGTCTTATACGTCTGGTCAGCATAAGCGGCCCTTGTGCACCCCTATTTCTGTACGAGCTGGTCCTGGGTAAGCCCGAACCTGCGTTGCCGGCCCTGGTAGTCGATGAGCGCTTCAAGCAGGCTTCGTTCCTCGAAGTCCGGCCAGAGCGTGTCGGTAAAATACAGCTCGGCATAAGCGGCCTGCCAGAGCAGGAAATTGCTGATCCTCTTTTCGCCGCTGGTACGGATGATCAGGTCCGGGTCCGGCAATCCGGCGGTATCGAGGTACGAGGCAAAAACCTCTTCGGTCAACGGTCCAGCCGTTCCACCCGCGGCCATGCTCCGTTTGATCGCTTCCAGAATTTCGCCGCGGCCTCCGTAGGACAGCGCAAGGTTCAGGACCAGACCGGTGTTAGCTGCCGTCTCGTTCATGGCTTTTTCGACCCACGATTGCAGCCGATGACGGGAGCCGTTCAATTCTCCCGATGGTGCGGAACTTGATGCCGTTTGCTTTCATGGTCGCGATCTCGGCCTTGAGGAATACCCCGAGCATGTCCATGAGAAAACCTATTTCCTGTTTGGGCCTGCCCCAGTTTTCGTCGGAAAAAGCGTACAGGGTAAGGACCGGAACCCCCAACCCACGGCAAACTTCAGTAATGCGGCGCACCGTCTCGGCGCCCCGTTTGTGGCCCGCGACCCTTGGAAGGCCCCTGCGCAGAGCCCACCTGCCGTTTCCGTCCATGATGATTGCAATATGCCGCGGGAGGCCGGACGGATCCAGCCGTGCCCGCAGTTCGTCGATAGTCTGCATTTCCTTTTCTTTCTTATTATTCTTTTCGTGCATGTCTCGTTCCGTCTATTCACGTCGAGGGAGAAGCATTTTCTATCACTTGGCCATGAACGTTAAAACGCTGTACTTGTCCTTGGCAAAAAGCCCTCCCGGAGATTTCACCAGGGCCAGGATACTTACTCCCGCACTCTCCTGCCGGACAATCTCAAAATCGGGAACGGCGCCCGGCACATCTTTCACGGCCCACTGCTGCTCGAGTCGCGCCCCTGTCCATCCCAGGCTGACGATCTCGGATTTCGCATAATACCCCAGGAAGGGGTCGCCGATATTTTTCACCAGAATGATCTCGTCTTTGCCGTCCCCGTTCATGTCAAGCGCAAGGACCCTTCCCGAAATCCTGACTTTCTGGCTCTTTTGCCCTTCGCCAACAGACTGAGAGATAATGCTGACAGCGTCCGTTACCGGCTTGGTCACGGTTATCCCGACCGACGGATACGCTTCTTCGCTCCTCCAGATACGGGTGTCTTTCGAGTAAACGACCACGCGGTCTTTCTCGGTAAGCGCAACGAGAAGAGGACTGGATTCGCCGACATTGGCGAAAACGAATCCGTAGATGCCTATCCCCTCCGGCAGCGAGATTTCCCGGCCGAGAACGTATTTGCCATTGGACCATTCATACTGCCTCGGCGGCCCGGTATAAAACGACTTCGAATCGTAATCCTGGCCGATGAGTATCCTTCCCATGCCGGGGTAGTTGACGACGCGGAGAAAGCCGGGGACGTCGGCTATCCTCTGATACAGGCCGTTACGAAATTCGACGACATGGGAAACGACGGTCCCATTCCGCATTTCCGTCACAAAAATCTCCGGCCTGCCGTCGCCATTGATGTCCGCCACATCAAGGTTGATGTGCTGTATTTCTATATCCCGGGGACCTGCCGGCTCCGCCCATTCTTCCCGCCAGCCAGCGGCGCTCTGCCGGTAGATATGGAGTCTCGCGCCATCGGAAAATACATACTCCAGACCGCCGGTACCGTCGAGGTTCGCGGCCGCGAACAGCTGCGCTTCGAAGGGCAATTCGGTAATGTTGCTCTTTTCCACTTTCGTCGGCGCAAAGTAAGGCTTCACTTCGCCGAATGCGTCTTTTTTCGTCTTCAAATCTATCATGGCCACAATCGTATCAAGCGGTCTTGCCTCGTCGGCGTAAAACAACCGTGTGGTTACGAGGATTTTTCCACCTTCCGTCGGGTAGATCCCCACTGCCGCAATCACGTCCAGGTTGAAGGCCTTGCTCATTTCCCGGATAAGCGATTCATCCCGCTGCTTTTTCCCTCTGAGGAAATCAGCGGCCTTTTCGCTATCGAGCAGCGTAAATCTGCCGAGTTCATTCAGTCGTTCGGTCAGGCGATGAATGATCTCCGGCCGATCGGCCCTGACCGGAAGGATGGCGAGATTGATCTTTTTCGGCGTGATCCTCGCCTTGTCCCCGGGTTTCGGGTCCAGCACTCTGTCCCTCACCACCGCCGTTAAAGACGTTTCTGACAGGCTGAGTACTTCGGCGCTGCCTACCGGCACTTCGGCACGGCCGATCACCGCACCGGTAACGGGGTGGAGGATTTCCTTGCCGTCCCGCCAAAGCGCGAGTTCGACGCCCGGCGTCAATCCGTCTTTCGTACCGAGGGCGATAGTGAGCCGGTCGCCCTGCACTGCTTTTACCTCCCCCTGGACTTTGGGAAAGTACGATACGATCTCCGTTGCGAGTTGGTCGATAGAAGTATATTCTTCCACGCCGAGGGGCTTTTCAGCCGCATGCACGGCAACACCCATCGATAGCAGCAATAAGAAACCAGTGAATATTTTTTTCATGCTTCTGGGGTCCTCTTTTCTAAAGGCATTCTCAAAATACGGGTCTTCATCCTAACGCAGCCTTTGTTCTACACGGGTGTCCGCAATGCGAAGGCGGTCTCAGAGAGTCCTCAGCGGTTATCGCACATCGGCAATTCAACCTGCTGTTCCAGCCGGGTCATTCAATCTTCACGGTGATTTCCGTTTCCCATAACGAACGGGGTTGAAGCGAAATCCGCCAGATCGGCATCACCAGAGAACTCTGGTACACCCGCTCGAACCCGCCTTCTGACTGCGATACCGTCTCGACCGGGGCCCGCCAGAGTATTGCCGGCTGCGTGAACGCTAGTGAGAGCCTGAGTTTCAGCCACTCGTCGACAAGGCTCACCTTGCTCACGTTGTTGATCTCCCCGATCGACGCCAGGTTCCGCTTATCCAGAGTATGGCCGGGCATATCGTAATACCGGTCAGGGGCATTGCCCGCAAGGAATGAAAAATTGAACTCGCTGCCGAATGACGTATTCAACTCCTCAGTACTCAGATTCGTGATCCCGAACTTCACGGTAAACTCCGGTGCGGCCTTCGCCAGAGATATTTCCTTCTTGAGCCGTACGCCCAGTCCTTCCACCTGCCCCGTGCGTTCGAGGATGACGGCGGCATTCCCCTGCTTTTGGTGTTTGACGCCGTAATGGCCGAGAACGAAATCCCCGGCCTCGTAATATTCGGACCGCATGAAGCTGATGAGGTCCACGCCGGACCCCAGGAAATGGTCGAGCAGAGAACCGCGGGTATACCAGTCGTAAAGCAGATGATACTGGAGCCCGTCCTCTTTCATGGCCACTCGTTCGTGAATGGTCTTCACGCCGCCGTCCTGCGGCCCCGCGGCCGCCGCGGCCGCGTGCAGGATCTTGTCGTGGTAGCCCTCACGCCTGCGGGTAAGCGTGTTCATAAGGTTGAAGGGACGGGGCTTCCAGTCGAGCTCCGCTATCCTTCCGCCTTCAGCCGGGTCGATGAAGAGGTTCAGCAGTTCAGAATTCAGCATTACCTCGTCACGCCCGTCCTGGTCGAAATCCCCTTGCTCGATCTCCAGCCACGACGGTTCAGAATTGTTCTTCCGCTTTCCCTGACCCTTGCCTCGCTTCAAGACCTTGTCCGCAAGAAACTCCGCCTGGATCACCTGTTCGTAGACCGCTGATCTCAAATGCGGCAGATAGAGTCCTCCGAAGACGCCATGCCAGTACGCATCGTTGCACTGCGACTGGTAGAGATGATCGAGCATCCTCGCTGCCTCGGCATTCTTCTTCACGCCCTGCCCGTTCAACGCATCGAGAGCGGCGCGTACCTTCCTGCTCGCCATCATCATGCGCTTGTGCATGTGGTTGCTCTCGGAGTACTTGGCAAGAAAATTTCTCCATATCCCGCCCTTGATGAAAGGCCTGAGGTCCGTGAAATCGGGTGAATGTTTGACCTTTGCCAGGGCATCGTCATACTCTTTCATCGCGCGCGTCGGGAGCGCCCACTCTCCCATTTCCATATAGGAAGCGGTCGGCAGATAGATCTTCCCACGCGGCTGTTCTTTTTCGAGATATTCCGAGAAGGTCGTTGTCTTCGAGCCACTCGCCGTTCTGCTCGATCAGCGTGAAGAACCGTTCGAGCCATCCTTCCTCGTACACCGTACGATAGGTCTCGGGCCAGACGCCGAACTTTTCGCCGTCGTCCGCCATGACTGCAAGCCGGTTCCGTTCCGTTGAGCGGAGAGCAGGAAAGAAGCTCAATTGCCTGTTCGGGCCGCTCAAAGGGTATCAGGTACCTGAGTTTTTCGCTTCCCGGAAAGATGCGGATCAGGCTGTCCTGCTCCTCGGTGAGGTAATAGCCGTCCAACTCGTCGTCGTGGAGGCCAGCCATCTTGAAATGGAAGTCGTCAACCACGACATGGTTGATGCCTGCTGCGGCGATGAATTTCGGAAGGTGCGGCTCCCACACCCGCTCCGCCAGCCACATGCCCTGTGCATCGTAACCGAGCTTGCGGCGGATATGGTCCGTGAGCGTCCGGATCTGTCCTACCTTGTCCTCGTCAGGAAGAACGGCCAGGACCGGCTCGTAAAATCCGCCCGACAGAATTTCCGCCCTGCCGTCATGCACCAGTTGCTTCAGCAGATCGATGAATTCCGGATGTTTCTGTTCAAAGAAGTGATAGAGTATGCCGGTATAATGCAAGGTGATCTTGATCGACCGGTGGCGTTCGAGCGTCTTCATAAACGGCAGGTAGGACTTCTGGTAAGCGTCCTCGGCAACGAACTCGAAATTTCCCACCGGCTGGTGATTATGGATAGCAAAAATAAATTGAACTTTCGGCATCAAGTGAAACCTGTTTCCCCGACTTTTCGCTGATAATGTTGATAATACGGACAGATTTAAATATTAGCCTTATAGTCCCGAAAAGTCAATGAAAAACAGGGAATGAGGCACTCCTGCATTGCAAAACAACAGGCCACGCCGCTGTCAGCGGACTTGCCGGGGTGGAAAGTTTTTTTTGGGACATATTCACGACCGCGGTAAAACACAAAAAGCGAAAGCCATCTGCCGATGGCCTTCTGGGATGAGACATCGATAGCGATGCGTGACGGTTACCGCGGATGAGGCCCTTACGCCGTTTTCTTGACCATCATTCCTGCGAGATAGAAAAAAAACAAGGCATATGCACCGAGAACGAGCGCCGAGCCCACGGACGGATTATTTCCCGAGGCAAGAGCACGAAGCACGAGGTTTGCGTGAGTGAGCGGATAAGCCAGAATAAGGCTGTGAAAAGGTTCAGGCATCCTGTCGGGAGAAAAGAACGTTCCTGCCAGGAATGACATGGGAATAATGAAAAAACTGTTGAAGTTGGCCATGTCCTCGTGAGAACGGGCTATCATGGCCGCGGCCACGCCTGCGGCGCCAAAGCAGAACGCCGTCAACCCGAGGACGGCAAAAAAAAGGACTGACACCTCCAGGTGCACGCCTGAAGCAAATCCGACAAGCAGGAGCATGAGCGCGGAAAACAAACCGCGCACAAACCCGGTGAGCGTCCTGCCAAGTGCTATGTCCCAGTGACTCACCGGAGAAACGAGCACCTCTTCGATCGTTTTGGTGTAGAGCTTGCTGATATTGAGTGACGTAGATACCGGACCAAAACTGTTATTCATGGCCGACAGTGCCAGAATCCCGGGCAGCACGAAATCGAGGTACTTACCGCCCACGTTCATGCCCCTGCCGAGGCCCCAGCCGAACGTAACGAGGTAGAGGACGGGCATGACCATGCTCGACGCAAGGAACCTCCAGGGTTTCTTGCGAATGAGCATCATTTCTTTCCAGAAAATGGGGTAGAAATTCATAGTATGCATCGAGAAGTCAGGAGACGGGAGCCAGAAATCCGGAGAAAGATATCGATTTCATTTTGGTTTCTGTCTTCTGGCTTCCGCCTCATGTTTTTACTCACCCTTCGATCCGCTCTCCGGTCAGGCTGATAAATACGTCTTCAAGCGTAACATCGCGGGCCACGACATCACAGCCCATGCCCTTGCCCGCTTCGAGCGCTTCCTCCCGGCTCCACAAGAAACGTCGCGGCACATCGTGTCTGTTGAGACATTCGAGTACATATCTTCCCACAACTGCCTTGAGGTCGGCAGGCGCGCCAAGGGCCATCATCTTTCCTGCACGCATGATTGCTACCCGGTCACAGAGAAAATCCGCTTCCTCAATATAGTGCGTAGTCAAAAGGATCGTGATGCCGCTTTGCTTCAGGTCTTGTATGAGCCCCCAGATCATCCGCCGCGCCTGGGGATCCAAACCCACCGTAGGCTCGTCCATGAACACGACGCCGGGGCGGTGCATGAGCCCCCGGGCTATCAACAACCTCCTGCGCATGCCGCCGGAAACGTGTTCGACGGGAGTATCCCGCTTGTCCCAGAGACCGACAAAGTGAAGAAGTTCCGTGGTCCGGGCTGTCCGGTCCGCGGTGGTCATCTTGTGGAGTCTGCCGTGATATTCAAGGTTTTCAATGCAGGTGAGTTCGATATCGAGGTTCAGCATCTGCGGCACGACGCCGATCGAACGCCTGACGCCCAGCGGGTCCACGACCACATCGTGACCCGCCACCAGATGCTGAGCCTGATGAAGGAGCAAGGAGCGTCGTCAGCATGCGGATCGTCGTGGTCTTGCCCGCCCCGTTCGGGCCGAGGAGACCGAAGACCTCGCCTTTGCCGACGCTGAAGTTGACAGACTGCACGGCGCCGAGAGCGCCGAAGTATTTCGTGAGGTTATGAGTTTCGATCATAGTGTTGATGATGCAGGATGCACGATTCAGGACAGAAAAAACGGGATATGCCATAGGCAAACAATGCCTCATCGTGCATCATGCATCGTTCATCCGGCATCAATCTTCCGCCTCGATCCCCAGCGCCTTGATCTTGCGGTGCAGGTTGCTGCGCTCCACGCCGATGGCATCGGCGGTCTTGCTCACGTTCCCGCCGTGTTCTTTGAGCTTCTGCGAAATGAACTCGCGCTCAAACTCTGCGCGGGCATCCTTCAGTGTTGCATCGTGGGGCCGCGTCCGCATGCCGGCCGGGCACTCCTGGGGGATCCGCCCCGCGACCGATGCGTTGATCGGCGGTGGAACGTCACTGACCGAGAGCGACGTACGGGGAACCATGATCATCAGCCGTTCGATACTGTTCCTGAGTTCGCGCACGTTTCCCGGCCAGGGGTATCGGACAAAGAGCGCAAGGGCGTCCTCATCGATGACTTTGGTCTTCTGGCCGTATTCGACGGAGAACTCCTTCAGAAAGTGGCGCACGAGGCGCGGGATATCATCCTGTCGTTCGCGGAGAGGAGGCACTTCGAGCGGGATCACGTTCAGACGATAATAGAGGTCTTCGCGGAAGGAGCCTCTTTTTATTTCCTCAGCAAGCTTCTTGTTCGACGCCGCGATCACGCGCACGTCGGCCTTGAGCGTTTTCGTGCCGCCCACGCGCTGGAACTCCTGGCCTTCCAGCACCCGCAGCACTTTGGCCTGAGTGGCCATGCTCATATCGGCGATCTCATCGAGGAAGATGGTCCCGCCGTCAGCCAGCTCGAACTTCCCCCGCTTCATGCCCGTTGCCCCGGTGAAGGACCCTCTCTCGTGGCCGAAAAGTTCGCTCTCGATGAGTTCCTGCGGAATGGCGGCGCAGTTCACCTCGACGAAGGGACCGTTCGCGCGCTTGCTTGCCCGGTGGATGGCGCGGGCAACCAGCTCCTTGCCCGTCCCGCTCTCTCCGTGGATCAACACCCAGCCGTTCGTCGGCCCTGCACGTGCGATCTGCTGCTTGAGCGTCTGATCGTCAGCGCTTTCCCCCACAATTTCGTACCGCCGCTCGATGCTCTGCTTGAGGGAGGCGTTCTCCTCGCGCAGCCGGGATTCTTCGATCCCGTGCTTCACGACGAGCGTAAGGTGCTGCAGTTCCGGAGGCTTCACGAGGAAATCGTAGGCGCCCATCTTCGTGGTCTTGACCGCGATCTCAATAGTCCCGTGGCCGGTGACCATGATGACCGGCAGGTCGGGCCTGATCTCCTTGAACCGCCGGAGCGTTTCGATCCCGTCCATTTCCGGCATGGCGATATCGAGCAGCGCGAGCGCCGGCTGTGTTTCGGCCAGAGCGTCGATGCCTTCTTTGCCGGAGGACGCGGTCATAACCTCATAACCTTCGTCGCGCATCACGTCGGCAAGACTCTTGCGCACGCTTTCTTCGTCATCGACTATGAGGATGAGTTCATTGGACACGTTTTTCCCCTTGGTTCCGCAGTTCCTGATCCGTTATCGCTTCAGATCTTTTCCGAGTTTCTCAATCACCCTATCGATCTCCGCTTCCGTAGTCTCCCTGCCGAGGCTGAACCGTATCGCGCCCCGGGCGAGTGCAGGATCAATGCCCATGGCAGCAAGCACATGCGACGGTTCGACAAGATCGCCGTGGCAGGCTGCCCCCGGAGAGACGGCGATCTTCCTTGCCGAGGGCGTCCATCACATCCATGGCGGTGAACCCTTCGAAGCTGATGTTCCAGGTATTCGGAAGCTTCTTCTCGGGATGGCCGTTCAGATGCACGTGTACGCCCCCTTGCTTTAAACCCGTCGAACAAGCGCTGCCCGAGCGCCGTCTGGCGCGGGCCTTCGGTTTCTAGGATGGGCGCAGCAACCAGACTCGCAGCGCCGAGGCCGACGATGAAGGCTGCATTTTCGGTCCCCGGCCGCAAACCGCGCTCATGTCCTGCCCCGTGCAGCATCGGCGAGAAGCGTAGCGTCCGTTTTTGATGTACAGGGCGCCGATCCCTTTCGGCGCATAGAACTTATGGCCCGCCACGGTCAGAAAATCCACGCCCAGGTCCTCGATTGACAGCGGGAACCTTGCCGACGCTCTGGGCTGCATCGGTATGGAACAAAACGCCCCGTGACGACGCGATCCGGGCAAGTTCTTTAATGTCCTGGATGGTGCCGACCTCATTGTTCGAATGCATGATCGTGACAAGCACGGTGTCCTGGGCGATCGCCTTTTCGAGGTCCTTGGGGTCCACCATGCCAAGCCGGTCAACCGGGAGATAGGTGACGCGGTATCCATAGCGTTCGATGTGGCGACAGGGCTCCAGGACTGCCGGATGCTCGATCCGAGAAGTAATGAAGTGCTTCCCTTTCCCCGCGGCCTTGGCGATTCCTTTGATCACCATGTTGTTCGATTCCGTGGCGCCGCTCGTAAAAATGATCTCCGACGCCTCGCACCCGAGCAGGAGAGCAAGCCGTCTCCCGCGCCTGTTCGATACCTGCCCTGCAAGCGACGCCGAAGCTGTGGCTGCTCGACGGATTGCCGAATTTGTTCTTCAAATACGGCAGCATCTCCTCAAGCACCGGAGGGGCCACAGGCGTACTGGCGTTATAGTCGAGATAGATGGGGTTCATCTGATTCATAGGGACATCCTGGATGTCACAAAGGTTTCCAGCACATATTCAAACATGTTCATGACGCTGACGATGACGGCGGCGGAAAGAAATGAAGCAATGGCATACCCCACAGCCCGCGTGCGTCCCACACTCGAGAGGCTGATGATACCTTGATACAGAAGGCAGATGCTGTAGAAAATCGCAACATAAACAATCCAGCCCATTTTTGGGAAAACGGCGATCAAACCCCCTATAAAAAACGGAGTGAACGAGTATGCCGCAATCTTGAATCCTTTGAGGCCGCTCCAGCGGGATTCAGAGGTCGTGATAATCGACGTAATGACTGCACCGGCGATGACCACATTAAGCACATACATGCAGTACCAGAGCAGGTTAGTGAATGCGATATACCCGAAGGACGACTGGATGGCGCTGTCCGATATCTTTCGGTCAAGAAGGTATCGGCCCGCGATTGCTGCTGCAGGCGGGAGCACTGAGAGGACAGCGACATAGCGAAAGAGAATGTCCTGGTACGTAGCCGGTTCGTCTTTGATCGACTTCCACTCGGTTATGGGATGACGCAGCATATTGCCGACGCGGTTCGCTAGAGCCTTCATGGGTTCTTCAATTCGAACAGCCCCGTAGTCAGATAGCGCTCACCGACATCGGGGAAAATCGTCACGACCCGCTTGCCTTTGCCGAGCCGCGCCGCAACCCGGAGCGCTGCCCAGCACGCCGCGCCTGAAGAAACGCCCACGAGCAGTCCCTCTTCCCGGGCAAGCCGCCGCGTCGTGTCCGCTGCATCTTCGTTCGAGACCGTGATGACCTCGTCGTAAATCTTGGTGTTCAAAATCACCGGCACAAAATTCGCGCCGATGCCCTGGATCGTGTGGGGACCGGGCTGCCCGCCGGAAAGAAGCGGCGAGGCAGCCGGCTCGACGGCAACGATGGTAATGTTTTTGAATTTTTTTCGGAACGCCTCGCCCACACCGGTGATCGTGCCTCCGGTACCGACACCGGCCACGAAGGCATCGATCTTTTTCGCGCCCATTTGCCCGAGGATCTCCTTGGCAGTGGTCCTGCGGTGCACTTGGGGGTTCGCGGGATTCCCGAACTGGTCAGGTTTGAAATATTCCCTGCCCGAGGCAAGAATCTCATCCGCTTTTGTCGTGGCGCCTTTCATTCCCTGTGCCGCAGGCGTCAGCACCAGCTCGGCCCCGTAGGCCTGGAGCAGTTTGCGCCGCTCAAGAGACATCGATTCGGGCATGGTCAGGATGAGACGATAGCCTTTGATCGCTGCGACCATGGCGAGCCCGATGCCGGTATTGCCGCTCGTGGGTTCAACGATCGTCATGCCTTTTTTGAGCTTTCCTTTTTTCTCGGCGTCCTCGATCATGGCAAGGGCCGGCCGGTCCTTCACGCTCCCGCCGGGATTGAAGCCTTCAAGCTTTACCCAGACTTCGGCGCTGCCTTCGGACGCCAGCCTGTTGAGTTTCAGCAGCGGCGTATTACCGATCAAATCCAGTACGGTTTTTATCCTCGCCATGAAAGATCCCCTCTCGAGCAATACTTCATTCGGCAACAGCGTGCAATTTTTCTCTTTTCCTGCCGGGTACCAGGTTCTGGATCTCGATCAGGATGTCTTCAACCGCGAGCACGGCCCCGCCCGGCCTGCCGTAAAAGGCGACCGGCGCCCTGCCGTTCACCGACAAACGCACGTCTTCGACCATCTGGCCCAGGTTCATCTCGACTACAAGAAAGCGCTCTGCATGTTCGGCGATTTTGGCAATGATCTTTTCCGGGAACGGGAAGAGCGTGATCGGCCGGATGAGGCCGGCCTTGATTCCTTCGGCCCGTGCAAGGTGAACGGCGGTCTTGGCAATACGCGCAGAGGTACCGAAGGCCACGAGCACAATATCGGCATCGTCGGTCAGCACCGTCTCGCACATCACTTCCTGTTCGCACATGCGGTCGTACTTGGCCTTCAGCTTATAGTTGTGGCGCTCCAGCATCCCGTCCTCGCCGGGAAGCATGAAGAGCGAACGGATCACCTTTCCCGGCCTGCCTTTGGCCCCGGTCAATGCCCAGGGTTTGTCCACCTGCAGGGGTTTGATGTCCGGCAATTCAACGGGTTCCATCATCTGGCCGAGCACACCGTCTCCCAGAATCATGACGGGATTACGGTACTCATCTGCCTTGTCGAAGGCCCGGACCGTCAAATCCACGATTTCCTGGATCGTCGAGGGTGCGTAGACGAGCAGCTTGTAGTCGCCGTGGCCTCCACCTTTGACTGCCTGGAAGTAATCCGCCTGGGACGGAGAAATGTTCCCGAGCCCCGGTCCGCCGCGCTGCATGTTCACGACCACTGCCGGCAGCTCCGACGCCGCCATAAAGGAGAGCGCCTCCTGCATGAGGCTGATGCCCGGGCTCGATGACGAGGTCATGGCGCGCTCTCCGACAGCAGCGGCGCCGTATACCATATTGATCGACGCGATCTCGCTTTCGGCCTGGATGAACGTGCCGCCGATTTCCGGCAAACGTTTCGCCATGAATTCCGGGATCTCGTTCTGGGGAGTAATGGGATATCCGAAGTAGCGCTTGCACCCGGCCCTTACTGCGGCTTCGGCAAGGGCCTCGTTACCAGTGATTAGTACCTTGGGCATTTCTTCCCCTTCTCCAACGGACGCGGTTCTGCATCCGGAATATGGTGCATGGTTCATGATACAGGTTGCCGCTGTCACGCACCAAGAATCACGTATCGGCCTGTCTTACTTCCATACTTCGATCGCAACGTCGGGGCACATCTCGGCGCAGAGCGCGCAGCCCGTACATTCGCCTTCTTCACCGCAGTACTCCACGGCGTAGTACCCGCTTTTATTGAATTGCGTGCCGATCTTCAAAAGTTTTTTTGCACACGCCGTCGTGCAAAGCTCACAGCCTTTGCAATAGTCTAAATTGATGACAACCTTGCCCATAATAATTTTCTCCAAAAAAAGTTCAAAGTTCAGAGTTCACAGTTCAGCGTATGAAATCGGTCGAAACTCTTTCCTTAAACTCTGAACTCTGAACTCTGAACTATGCACTCTGAACTATGCACTCTGAACTTATGATGCCGCGCTTCCGCGCGTAATCATTTCCTCGGCATGCTTGATCGTCGCGTCCGTTATCGTCTTTCCCCCGAGCATACGGGCGATCTCGTCCACGCGCTCTTTGGCATCGAGAAGCCGCACTTCGGTACTCGTCCGGTCCTTCTTGACCGATTTGGCCACCCCGTAGTGGCTCGCGGCCATGCTCGCGATCTGCGCCAAGTGGGTGATGCAGAAGACCTGGTGTTTTGCCGCAATTCGCTTGAGTTTCTTCCCGACTTCCTCTGCGACCGCTCCCCCGATGCCGGCATCGACTTCGTCGAACACGAGTGTGGGGATTTCGTCACCCTCCACAAGAATGGTCTTGAGGGCCAGCATGATGCGGGAGAGCTCGCCGCCCGAGGCGATCTTCGCGAGCGGTTTCGGCTCTTCTCCGGGGTTCGGCGAGATGAGGAATTCCACGCGGTCCCCGCCGCGCGGCCCCAGCTTGCGGCCGTCGAGCGTATCGCCTCCGGATTCCTGGGTGATCTTCACGGAGAAGGTCGTCTTCTTCATGCCGAGGTGGCCAAGCTCCGCCTCGATTTTTTTTTCAAGGTCCTTCGCCGAGGCACCTCGCTTCTTGGTGAGTTCCGCCGCTTTATCGGTCAACCCGAACTTGATCGCCTGAATTTCCGACTTCAGACGCTCGATCTCCTCGGTGCTCCGCTCCATGCGCCCGAGTTCAGCAGCAGCCTTTGCGCCGAATTCCAGTATTTCTTCTATCGTGCCGCCGTATTTTTTCTTCAATTTCTGGATCACATCAAGCCGGTCGCCGATCTGCTCAAGGCGTTTCGGATCAAACTCGACGCTCTCCCGGTAGGAAGACATTTCGCGGGCGGCCTCTTCAATCTGTGCCCTGCCCGACTCGCACAGCTGGGCGGCGCCCGCAAGCCGGGCGTCGATTTCGGCGATTTCTTTCAGCCCGTTGACCGCCTTTTTCAGGTTGGCAAGCACCGAATTATCGGCCGCATACAACGTCTCATCCACCATGGCTGCGAGTCCGGCCAGCTTCTCCGAATTGGCCAGAACGTGCTGCTCGCCCGTAAGATCTGCGTCCTCTGCGGGCTTGAGCATGGCCGCTTCGATCTCATTTTTCTGGAACCGCAGCATGTCTTCTCGCTGCGCCCTGTCGCGTTCCCCTGTTTCGAGCTCCGCCAGTTCCTTTCGTACGCCCTGCAAACGGCCATAAGCGCCGGCGAAGCCTTCGCGGAGGCTGTCGAGCCCGCCGAAGGCATCAAGCATGTCCAACTGGCGGTCGAGGGACAGAAGTGACTGGTGTTCATGCTGCCCGTGGATGTCCGCAAGGTTCGTACCGAGCGCGGAAAGAGTCGTGAGATTTGCGAGACTCCCGTTGATATAGACTTTGTTCTTGCCCGACGATGAGAGCACCCTGCGCACGATCAGGTCTTCATCGGGATTTACTTCGATGCCCTGCTCCGCGAGCAGAAGAGCAACCTCCTTCGTGCCGGCGTGGTTCAATTCGAAGGCTGCCTCGACTACCGCCTCCTGGCAGCCCGTGCGGATAAGGTCCGCGTTCGCCCGTTCACCCAGCGCGAGGTTGAGCGCGTCGACAACGATGGACTTGCCCGCTCCGGTTTCGCCGGTAAAAACGTTCAGCCCCGGCCTGAACTCAACGCGCAGCTGGTCGATGATGGCGAAGTTTTTTATGTTCAGTTCTTTTAACATAAAAAGATAGGGTCAAGGGTCATGCCGCAGGAGGCAAGAAAAACAGTGGATCCACTTGCTACTTGCTACTCGCCCCTTTTTTTACGGTCTCCGCCTTCTTGAGCGCAAAGCGTTCATGGGTCGATGCGCCCGTTCCACCGGCCTTGCGATAATATGCCGCGGCCTGGTCCTTTTTCCCCATGCGTTCGCATACTTTACCTGCCCAATAGTATGCCGTACTGACCCACATACCCGATGTTGGATAGAGCTCCGGTATTTTCAAAAATTCAGCAACAGCATCAGCATCATTGCCGCGCAGAAAGGTGCTGACCCCAATCCAATACTGCGTAGCAGCACGTTCGGGATTTTTCTGGTACTGCAATGCAGATCGATAAGATTGTATAGCGTTTTTATAATCCGCGAGGCGGAAATAGCAGTCGCCGATCCGTGTACAGAGGGCTCCTGAAGAAACACTGCCGGTTCGGGAACCGAACAGGCGCTGATACACAGTCAGGGCGTCACTATACCTCGCCTCAGAGAACAATTTGTTTGCATTCGCAAACTCACGGGACACCGTCTGCTCTGCCTTAGCGTTCGATGGCCCGAAAAGCAAAAATATCATGACAACCGGCAGTAGAGTTATTCTCATCCAATTCTCCACCAAAGACTGTGTCAAATTTAACACAAAGCACAGACTGGTTCAAGAATAAAATCTTTTCAGGCATTATTGGCATCACTCCGCTCAAGTCAGGTTCGGGATTTATTTTACGACGATTCGTCGAAAAAAAGAACATGAGTGACAAAAATGTCGAATACTTTAAACCACGACAAATCAAGAGGTTTACAGAAATAATTGCTTTCTGCATTCGACAATATTTTCCTCCTATAAATTCGCATACATCCATCATTGGTCATAAAATCCTTTAAAAACAATATGATTCAGTTTGGCACAATCATTGTAATAGATTACAGCAAAGCATGAACAATGGGCACTGTCACTCCCCCCTCTCCTTCCTACCCCGGAGGAAAGCCCCTGATAGTGTCCATTGTTCGGGCTTCTTTACCTTCTCTTTAAAGAAGGACATTACGTAAGGAGGACATTATGTTTTTCAACAGCAATGGGTGCAAGAACATAGGCCCTGAGGAATTAAACGACAAAAATTAAATCAGGGGAAAACTTTCTCCTGCTCGACGTTAGAACACCGCAGGAGCATGCAGCCGAATCCATAAAAGGATCTTACCTGCTCCCGCTCCAGGAACTCGGGTACCGTGTGGATGAACTCCCCAAGAACAAGGAGATCGTCGTCTACTGCAGGGTAGGAAACCGGAGCGCCTATGCGTGTTCCTATCTTTCGCGCATGGGATACAAAGTCAACAATCTTGAAGGCGGGATCATGCTATGGAACATGGCCAACAGTGTTTCTCTGGCGAAAGCTTAGCAAAAATGAAAACAAAATCAGGGAAATGCCGGATCGCGATCATTCAGTTTTTTCCTTCTGCTCGTCCTTCTGCTGACCTTTGTCGTGGCCGCTTACAGCTACGCTGCAGAGACGCTCACCCTTGATCAGGCGATCAGTACAGCGCTCGGCCATAATCCGGGGCTCAAGGCGGCAGACTCGCAGATCGAAGCAGCCGATGCAGGCGTACTCCGGTCAACGTCAGGTTTTCTGCCGAAGGTCACCCTCTCCGAAACCTGGAGCAGGACAGACAACCCGCTCATGGCACTCGGGACGAAGCTGAACCAGGAGATCATTACTCCGGCGGATTTCAATCCCGCGGTCATAAACAATCCCGAAGCGATATCGAACTACAACACGAGGATCTCGGTCATGCAGCCGGTCTTCAACGGCGGCAAGGAATACATCGGCAGGAACCAGGCCAGGCTCGCGAAAGAAGCATCGATCCAGGACCGCGAACGGACGAAGCAGGAAACAGATCTACAACGTGATCAAAGCCTACTATGGTCTGCTGCTTGCCAAGGAGTACCAGCGCGTCGCGCTCCAGTCCCTGATACGAGCGAGGCGAACGTGAAACTCGCACAGGCGCGGTACAAAGCAGGCGCAGTGCTCCAGTCGGACCTCCTCCGGGCCAAAGTGCAGCTGGCTGAAGTAAAGGAAATGCTCACACGTGCAGAGAACGGCGTCAAGCTTGCGTCAGCAGCGCTCAATTTTGCCATGGGTGTTTCGCAGGGCGCCGAGTATGAAGTATCCGGAGCGCTCACGGTCCAGGAGCTGAAAGCAGAATTGAACGCCATGATCGACGAGGCCTCGACCAACCGGCCGGACCTTAAGTCCATGGACTTGAACCGGAGGAACGCCGAAAAGTCGGTGACCATGGCGCGCACCGATTATGTTCCGAGCCTGAACGTGATGGGTCAAATGGACTGGAACAGCGATAAGTTTGCCGGAGACGATGCAAAAAGCTGGGCAGTCATGGCAGTGCTCCAGTGGAACCTCTTTGACGGCCTGGTTACCCGATCGAAAGTAAAGGAGTCTCTGGCAACAAGCAGCAAAATGAGATCATTGGAAGAGCAGACCCGGTCAGCCGTACAGCTCCAGGTCAGGCAAGCATACTACAATGTGACTGCGTCCCTCGACCGGATCGCGGCATCAGCGTCTTCGGAGCAGGAAGCCGAGGAAGGACTTCGGATCGTGCAGAAGCGGTACGAGACGGGCATGACGACGTTTGTTGACGTGCTCGGCGCGGAGAACTCGCTCATTCGTGCGCGCACGAACGCACTCCAGGCTCTCTACGACAACAATATCGCCCATGCGGAACTGAAGCTGGCGACGGGAACGTTGTAACAGTACGAAGTACACAGTTCAGGGTTCAGGGTACAAAAGAGTCCACAGTTCAGAGTACAGAGTTCAGAGTAAATACCAGGGAGAACATCATGGACATCAAAATCTTAAAAGAAAAAATGAAGAACATGAACAAAAAAATCGTCTACACTGCGTCCTTTGTCGCTGCACTGGTAGTACTCGGCATAGGATACATTTCCTTCGGCAAAGAGAACAGCTACGCCGCTGTACCGAAGACTGAAATCCCGATCCCGGTCTCGGCTTTTACGGTCGAAAACAGGACCATTGATGCCGTTCATGTCTGCCGCCGGGAGCGCTCAACTCTAAGAACACTTCCGTCCTGTCCAGCAAGATCATGGGCAAGGTCGTGGCGCTCACGGTGAACGAGGGAGATTTTGTGAACCAGGGCAAGCTGCTGCTCAAGATAGAAAGCGGCGAGATCAGCGCCCAGGCCTACCAGGCCCAGGCCGCATACAACAACGCGAAGCTCCAGTATGACCGCATCAAGAGCCTCTTCGACGAGCAGGCTGCCACCCGGATGGAGATGGACCAGGCGACGCTCGGACTGGAATCAGCCAAGGCGGGCCTGAACGCGGCCAAGGCCATGGAAAGCTACACGATCATCACTGCGCCGATCGCCGGGCAGGTCGTCGAGAAAAGAATCAACCTCGGCGAGATGGCGCTGCCGGGCCAGCCGGTCTTGAAGATCGAAGACAATAAAAACCTCCGGCTCGAAGTAACGGTAAGAGAACAGGACCTCCGTTTCATAGAACCGGGAAAGCACGTGACGGTCCGGATTGACGCCATGCCCGGCAAAGACATCAATGCACGGGTAGCACAGGTGGTCCCGGCGGCCGACATGCGGACCCACTCGTTCGTGGTCAAAATCGATGTCCCGGCCGATAAAGGCCTGATCACCGGCATGTACGGCAAGGCCTATTTCAGCACCGGCAAACGCGACGCGATCCTGATACCCCGCTCTGCCGTGGTAACCATGTCCGGACTCTCGGGCGTCTACATCGTCTCGAATGACGGCAACGCCGTCTTCCAGATGGTCCAACTCGGCGAGGAGCAGGGCGATGCTGTCGAGGCGGTAACGGGCTTGAAACCGGGCGATACGGTGATCGTGAGCAAGCAGACCGCGAGCATCGACGGCAAGAAAGTCGTTGTGGCACAAAAGTAAAACACGGAATTTCGAAGACAAGGTCAAGTAACATGCAGCAGGGTTTTGACCGCCTGAAGCTAGTTCAATCTTTCAGATTGAACCAAAACCTTAACGAATGGTTCAGGCTGCAAGCCTGAACCAGCGCGAAGGATGCAAAAATAAAATCTACTGCACGAATCCAGAATCGTGGATCTTGCATCATTATTTTAGGATAATTCATGAAACTCAACATCAGCGGCAAGATAACGCAATACTTCATCAACTCCCAGCTCACCGTGCTGCTCATGGCTGCCACGGCGATCCTGGGGCTCTTTGCCCTCTGGTTCACGCCGAGGGAAGAAAACCCGCAGATCACCGTGCCCGCAGCGAACGTCATGGTCATGATGCCCGGCGCTTCGGCAAAGGAAGTCGAGGAACTCGTCTCCAAGCCGCTCGAGGCCAAGCTCTGGGAGATCCCGGGCGTGGAGGACGTGTACTCGGTCTCCATGAACTCGATGTCCGTCGTGACAATAAAGTTCTACGTGGGCCAGGACAAGGAGCGCTCGCTCGTCAAGCTCTACGACAAGCTCATGTCCAACATGGACGTGTCGCCTCCCGGAGCGTCCCAGCCGCTGGTGAAACCCATCGACGTGGACGACGTGCCCATCGTGGCGATCACGCTCTCGGGGGCAGCTGGGCACGAACTACGATGACGCTCAGCTCAGGCTTGTCGCCGACCACGTGCTCGACGAACTGCGGAAAGTGCCCGGTGTGGGCAACACGGCGATCATCGGCGGCAGAAGCCGGCAGGTGCGCGTGACCCTCGACCCGCTCCGCATCGCAGGCTACGGCCTCTCACCGCTCCAGATTGCGGGGGCCATCAGCATGTCGAACGCCAACCTCCTGTCCGGCGATCTCGAACAAGGCAGCAAGAAACTCGTTCTCGAAACCGGGGGGTTCTTTGAAAAATCAAATGACGTAAAAAACGCCGTCGTGGGCATAGCGAACAACAAGCCCGTGTATCTCGGCGACGTGGCCGACGTGACGGACGGTTTCGAAGAAACAGTGAAGCTCACGCGCATCGCCTTCACCGGCAACCACGGCGAACACGCTGATGTCAAATTGAACGGGTCCGCTGCCGGCGAGCTCCCTGCCGTGACCGTGGCCCTGGCCAAGCGCCAAAAACTGAACGCAGTCAAGATATCGAACGAGATCCTTGCGAAACTCGACGAATTGAAAAAGACCCAGATTCCTTCAGGAATCACCGTTACGGTCACCCGGAACGACGGCAAGACCGCGAACGACGCGGTGAATGAGCTCGTGTTCCACCTCGTGGTATCGATCATCGTCGTCATCATCCTGCTGTTCTTTACCCTCGGGTGGCGCGAGGCTGCCATCGTTGCGCTGGCCATACCGCTCACCCTCTTTATTACGCTCGCTGTGGGCATGGTGGCGGGCCAGACCATCAACCGGATCACGCTGTTTGCCTTGATTCTTTCGTTGGGTCTGCTCGTGGATGATGCGATCGTTGTAGTCGAGAACATTCACCGGCATTACAAGTTGCAGCAGCATTCCAGGCTCCAGGGCGCAATCCTCGCGGTGAACGAAATCGGCATGCCCACGATCCTGGCGACCCTGACCGTCGTGCTCGCTTTCATTCCCATGGCCTTCGTCACGGGCATGATGGGTCCCTACATGATGCCGATCCCCTTCAATGTGCCGGTGGCCATGATCACCTCGCTCTTTGTCGCCTTCGTCGTGACTCCCTGGGCGAGCTACCGGTTGATGAAGGCGGACCATCACGGGAACCCGCCCTCTCTCGAGGAAACTAAAATTTACCGGATGTACAGAAAGGTCCTCGCGCCGCTCTTGCAAAATCCGGCCAAGCGCAGGATCTTTCTTGCCGTCATCCTGACCGTCTTCGTGATCACCATGAGTTTTCCCCTGTTCCAGTGGGTGAAATTCCGCATGCTGCCGAAAGCGAACAAGAACACCTTCCTCGTGTCCATCGATATGCCGCCGGGCACGGTGATCGAGAACACCGACCGCGTTGCACGGGCCGTAGGCGATTATATCCGCCGTATCCCCGAGGTGAAAGATTACGAGACCTTCGTGGGAACGGGCTCGGTCATGGACTTCAACGGCCTTTTGCGCGGCGGCGCGTTCCGCGAAGCGAGCCATTTCGCCGACATCCGCGTGAACCTGGTCGACAAGGAAGACCGGAAACTGTCGAGCGAGAAGCTCGTGCTTAACATCAGGCCCGGCATCGTCAGGCTCGCAGAGGAGTACGGCGCGAACATCAAGCTCGTGGAGGATCCGCCCGGGCCGCCGGTCCGCGCCACGGTCGTGGCCGAGATCTACGGACCGGACTACAACAAGCAGCGCGAGATAGCTCAGGACGTCAAAACGCTCTTTGCGAAGACAGACCAGGTCGTGGACATCGACGACAGCGTCAAGGAAAAGCAGGACAAATACCAGCTGCTCGTGGACAAGGAAAAGGCCGCCCTTGCCGGCGTATCGACGGAGCTGATCACCAAGACCCTGCAACTGTCCGTGGCCGGCATGGCAATCTCGACCCTGCATGTTCCTTCGGCAAAGACCCCCGTCGCGATCATGCTGCGCCTGCCCAAGGGCGACCGCAGCGGCCTCTCGGACATGGACAAGGTCTATCTCACCGGGCAGCAGGGAAACCAGGTCCCGCTCTCGTCGCTCGTGAAGATCGTGCCGTCGGAAATGGACAAGGCGATCTATCACAAAGACCTGCAGCCCGTGACCTATGTGTACGGCGAAATGGGCAACAGGAGCCAGGTCTATGCCGTCATCGATATGATGCAGTATCTCTGGAAGCATCCGCTGCCCGGGGGGTACAGGATCAAATGGGACGGAGAGATGAAGCTGACGCTTGATGTGTTCCGAGACCTCGGTGCGGCCATGGGCGTGGCCCTGATCGCGATCTACCTTCTGCTGGTCGGCCGTTTCCGGTCCTTTACGATCCCGCTCGTCATCATGGCGTCGATCCCGCTCTCGATGATCGGCATCATGCCCGGCTTTGCCATGACCAACGTGTATTTCAGCGCAACGTCGATGATCGGCGTGATCGCATTGGCCGGCATCGTGGTAAGGAACTCGATCGTCCTGCTCGAATTCATCCTGGACAAGAAACAGGAAGGCTTGCCGCTCGAACAGGCGCTCATCGAGGCCGGAGCCATCCGGACCCGTCCGATCGTGCTCACGGCCGCGGCCGCCATCCTCGGCTCAGCCGTGATTGTGACTGACCCGGTCTGGTCAGGTCTGGCCCTGGCGCTCATCTTCGGGATGCTGGCGTCCACGGCACTCACCCTGGTGGTCATCCCGGTCTTCTATTATATAGTAGAAAAGAAGAACTGGGAGACAGCGTAAGCCATTGCCATAAAGGCACAAAGACACTCAGAAGATGATTTGAATTTCTTCGAGCCTTCGTGTCTTCGTGGCGATGATTTAAAGTCAAGGAGCCAATCATGTCAAACTCAAGCATCAGCATCGATTGCAAGGACTGGATCAGCACGGTAACGATCGATAATCCGCCCGATAATTATCTGAGCAAGGACGTGCTGTCGCAGTTGAACAAAACCGTGAGCGATGTGATATCATCTAAAGTAGAGCTCCGGGTGGTCCTGCTAACGGCGAAGGGAAAAAACTTTTCGGCCGGTATCGATTACGCCGGATTCAGGAAAATGTCGAAAGACGAGGCCGGTCACTTTGCAGACGTCGGCTATCATCTTCTAAGAAACATCGAGAGCCTCCCGGTTCCCGTGATCGCGGCGGTCAAGGGCGAGACAACGGGCGCTGGTCTGGGCTTGGCGCTCGCCGCGGACATCAGGATCGCCGGGGCAGATACGGCTTTTTCGTTCCCGGAAGCTCAGTTCGGCGTGCCTCCAATCTTTGGATCATCGCAAAGGTTGTATAAGACCGTGGGCATTGGCAGGGCAAAAGAGCTTCTCTTTACCGGACGGACCGTATATGCGGAAGAGGCGCTGAGGATAGGGCTGGTAAACAAAATTGTCCCGATTGACCAACTCGACGAAGAGGCGGACCGCCTCGCTATCAAGATCGGCGGCAACAGCTTGAGCTCGCTCCGTTCGATCAAGATGCTCGTGAACTTCGGTTTGAACGAGGGCTACGAAACGGGGCTGAAGGAAGAAGTCACGGCCTTCAGCGAGGCATTCAATCCGGATACGGACCAGTGGGAAAGACGGTAAAAATGCAATAGCGATTGCGGAGTGTGAACTGCGGAACAACACGTTCGTCGTGCGGCTGGAAGAGAGACGATTATGCACTCTCAAATCAACATGGCGCACGTAAAAAGGAGAGGAAAAATGGGGATCAGTGCGTGGCATATCATGCGGGAAAAAATCAGTGTCGGATCCGACACAACGGCCCGGGAGGTGGCGATGAAGATCATTTCATCGGGACTTGCCGCAATGCCGGTTGTGAATGACGACCGGGAACTCCTGGGCGTAGTTTCAGAAAATACTATCCTGGACGCAATCCGGGAAGAAAAGGACCTGGATCGCATCCCGGCGTCGACGATCATGGTGCCTGCTCCTCTCATCGCCGATGCCGACACGCCGCCGAAGGAACTCATCAGTCTGCTGCTGAAAAGCTGCTGCTCCGTCGTCACGGTCGTGAAGGACAAAAAATACGTGGGGGTCATAAGCAGGCACATGCTGATGGACATCTTTACGTCCCCCCACTATGCGCGATTCGCGGCAAAGGACCGGAAGGCGCCGTTTGCCTGCAAGTAGCACATCAGTGCATGCAGCCAAGGGGCATGGGTCATGGAACTACTTGCTACTTGGCCCTTGACCCTAAATTCTAAACGGAGGGAGTATATGTACCTTGCAAGCACTAAAACGTGGTATCTTGAACGATTCATCAGACTTTTCGCGGGCATCTTCGTGCTGGGGAGCACGTTCCTGGGTTTTTTCGTTCACCCGGACTGGTTCCTTTTCACGGGTTTCGTGGGCGCCATGCTCACGATTTTTGCCTTGACAGGTTTCTGCCCCATGAGTATTATACTTTACACGTTAGGCGCCCGCGAGCGGTGTAAGTGCTAGGCCCATCACAATCATTTTGGAGGAACTGTAAGCATGCCGTTTTATGAATATACCTGTGAGGCCTGCGGGAAGGATTTCGTGCTCCTGCAGTCGATGAACACCAAGGCTGAAGACACAGTCTGTCCCTACTGCAACGAAAGAAAAGCCAAGAAACTCCTGTCCAAGTTTTCGTCGTACGGTGAAGGCTCCGTCTGCAGCACCGGCGGCCATTCCTGGGGAGGCGGTTGAGGCTCATAAACGGTCCGCCGTGAGCGGACAAAAACAGCGAAGAGCCTGAGGATCAGTTGATTCTCAGGCTTTTTTGTCTCAAATGAAAAGCGGCCCGCGGGTGAGCGCCGGAGAAACGGGGGAAAGACCTTCGGCTCTATTTATGCATGGCCTCCTGTGTTTCGATCCCTCTCTCGGTTCCTTGAAGGCAAAAAATTTATTATGACTTCCGTCTCCCTCAAAACATTCCTCCATCCCCGGTACTGGTATGCATGGCCGGTCCTCTCGCTCATGCTTGTCGCATGCTGCCTGCCGGGCCGCGTACTCTGGGTCCTGGGCAGCGGCCTGGGCTCGTTCTTCTCGTGGTTCCCCTCTCCCGCCCGGCGTATTGCCGAGAGAAACGTCGAATTGTGCTTTCCGGACATGACCGCTGCACAACGCCGCAAGCTGGTCAGCAAACACTTCCGCATGTGCGGCTATTCCATGCTGAGCCTCGGCGTCACCTGGTTTGCGCCCCGCTGGCGGGTCGAGCGGTTCATAACCATTCGTGACCGGCACAATATCGACAATGCCTACGGGAGCGGCAAGAACGTCATCCTCCTCGCCCCGCACTTCATCGGCCTGGACATGGGGGGCGTGCGCTTGTCCGCGGAACAGAACTATGTCAGCATGTACCGCAAAGCCCGCGACCCTCTCCTTGAATATTGTTTCCAAAGACGGACCCGGTTCGGCGCCATTCTCGTGGACCGCCTGGCCAGCTTGAAATCACTCATTCGCCATATCCGGGAAGGACGGCCCTTCTATTATCTGCCGGACCAGGACATGGGCGAGCGCTCGAGTGTGTTTATCCCCTTCTTCGGCATTCCTGCGGCAACGGTGACCGCCTTGAGCCGCATCGCGGAGACCACGAACGCGGTCGTCATCCCCTGCATCACCCGCATCCTGCCCGGAGGACAGGGGTATGAAGTGCGGCTGCACCCCCCCCTCGATGCGTTCCCCACCCAAGACCCCGTTGCCGACGCCCGCCGCATGAATGAAGAAATAGAAAAATGGGTCCGCGAAATGCCCGCCCAGTACATGTGGTCCTGCCGGAGGTTCAAGACCCGGCCCAATAATGAACCTTCCTTATACGAATAAACATAATGCATTCGTAAAAAGTCGTCATTCCCGCTTGTCGGGAATGGTATTGCTACATAACGCATTAAATTAAGGAAAGATTCCGGACAAGCCGGAATGACGTCAAAGGCGTAGGCCCCGACTTTTTACTATGAACCAACTCTGGTCTTTTCTCGACACCGGACCCCATCTCGGCGCATATAATATGGCAGTTGACGAAGAACTCCTTGCGAAGGCGCAGGCGGGCGAAAAGATCCCTGTACTCCGTTTCTACGGCTGGGACCCTCCCGCCGTTTCCCTCGGCAGGTTTCAGAAGGTCAGGGAGGCGGTCAACATCGAGGCCTGCGGGCAACGCGGCTTCGACATCGTAAGGCGCATCACGGGCGGCAGGGCCGTACTCCATCGCCATGAGCTCACCTACAGCGTTATCAGCAGGATTGACAATCCCCTTTTCCCGCCGAATATCCACGGCACGTATAAAGTCATCGCGGAAGGGCTCCTGGCGGGCCTCAGGAACCTCGATATTTCCGCGGAAATCGTTTCCCGGGCGAGCCGCCACGCTCATCTCGTGGAAACACACGCAAAAGATCCCGCCTGTTTTTCCTCTCCCTCATGGTACGAGATTGTGGTGAACGGGAAAAAGATCGTCGGCAGCGCCCAGCGCAGGTTATCTCACGCTTTTTTGCAACACGGATCGATCCTGATCGATTACGATCCCCTTCTTGAAGCAGCGGTCATTCCCGGAGGGGGAACCTCGTGCGGCATCACCTGCATTCAACAGGAACTCAACAGCAATATCCCGCTTGAAGAGATCAAGCAGGCTTTTCGGCTAGGATTTCAATTAAGGCTCGATCTTGTGTTCCAGCCTTCCTGATGGTCCATCGCCCCGACTTAGGCGTTACCCCTTCATCAGCATTCTGTTCCTCCTTTCCAACTACCCAGGCATGAGCCTTGACCCGATGTTGCCATGAGGGTAAAATGGTTACATGCCTTTTGATTCAAGGTCACATTCTTCTCAACCGGTCTGCAGGGACAAAAATTATTTGAGAACAGGTCAACGGATGGCGCAGTCTCATGGTCACTGACCACGCCGAGACGGCAATTACCAAGGGGTAATAGGAAATTTCCTGAACTATGTCACTTAAAACAAAACTGACCATTCTCTTCGCCGTATTCACGCTCATCTCGCTCGTGCTGTTCGGCACCATCGTCTTTTCCCAGGCAGGCAAAACGTTAGAGGCCGTCCGGTTCTCCCAGTTGAACAATATCGCGGACCTGAAGAAAGACAAGATCGAGACGTTCTTCCATGAACGTAACGGGGATCTTAAAGCAACCCAATATTTTTTGAACATCAAGCGCAACCTCCCCCTACTCATCAGCCATTTACGGCAAGGCAACGATTCGGAATATATTAAGGCTGTGAAGGAATTGGACGGCCAGTTGAAATTTTTTCAGACGGATCATGGGTACCTGGACGTCATGCTCACAGACCGACAGGGCCGCATCGTCTATGCCAGTAACGATGCGCATCGAGCGGAATACATGACCCAACTGCTCCCGGACAGGCACGTCGTAGAAGAAGGCAAGAAGGACATTTATTTTTCCGATGTTTTTCTCAACAAGGGGATGGGGAACGCCTTCGAAATGTTCGGCATAGCCCCGATCAAAGATTTAAACGGTAATTTCATCGGAGAGGTCGCGATCGAGATCGATATGGATCCCATCTACAAGTTCATCCAGGACAGCACCGGTCTCGGCGAAACCGGAGAGGCATTGATCGATCGGAAGGAAGGAAACGAGGTATTATTCTTAAGCCCCCTTCGCCATGATCCGGAGGCCGCATTAAAAAAGACAGTGTCCTTCAACGCAAAGATTGCACTGGCCGCGCAAAAGGCCGCCCTGGGAGAGACTGGATCGGGCATTACCTCTGATTACGGGGAGACGGAAGTGCTGGCCGCCTGGCGATATATCCCGTCCCTGCGGTGGGGGCTGGTGACAAAGATCGACGCCGTGGAGGCCTTTGCGCCGGTCCGGAGATTAAAAGTGATCGTCATCGCTGTAGGGGCCTTCATGATACTTGCCGGCGTTTTGGCGGCAGCGGCCATTGCCAGAAGTCTCACGAAACCGATCCAATCCTTGCAGCGGGGAACGGAAATAATCGGCAGCGGCAATTTTGATTACAAAGTGGGGACAGTCGCAAAGGATGAAGTGGGACAACTCTCGAGACTCATCGATTCCATGACGGAAAATTTAAAAAAGGTGACGGCGTCACGGGATGAGCTGAACGAAGAGATTGCCGAGCGAAAAGAGGCGGAGGAAGGCCTGCGGGAAAGCGAGGCGCGGTTCCGCCTCATGGTAAAGAGCGTGCAAGACTACGCGATTGTCATGCTCGACGCAGAAGGGAATGTAGTCAACTGGAACGAGGGAGCGGTACGAATAAAGGGCTATGCACCGGAAGAAATAATCGGTAAGCATTTTTCGTGCTTCTACACCGAGGAAGATAACCTCAGCGGAAAACCCGCCCGCGAACTTAACGAGGCAGCCGCCAAGGGGAGCTTTGAAGATGAGGGTGTCAGGGTCCGAAAGGACGGATCACGATTTTTTGCCAATGTGGTAATTACGGCATTAAAGGACGACGCCGGGAATCTGAAGGGTTTCTCGAAGGTCACGCGCGACATCACCGAGCGCAAGAAGGCGGAAGAAGAGATCAGGAAGCTGAACAGGGAGCTGGAGGCGCGCGTTGTCGAACGCACAGCCGAACTCGAGAATTCCAACAAGGAGCTGGAGGCCTTCGCCTATTCCGTGTCGCACGATCTGCGAACGCCACTCCGGAGCATCGAAGGTTTCAGCCTTGCGCTTCTCGAAGATTACGCCGACAAGCTGGACGACACGGGCAAGAGCTACCTTGGCCGCGTCCGGAACGCAACCGTGCGGATGGGGCAACTCATCGACGACCTTCTGAAGTTGTCCCGCGTCACTCGCAGCGAAATGAACCGCGAACGTGTCGAACTGAGCGCCATTGTGAAGAGCATTGCGGAAAGATTGACCCACAACCATCCGGATCGGAACGCGCAATTCATCATAGCAGACAGTCTCACGGTATACGGCGATGAGCGTCTCCTCATCGTGGCCCTCGATAACTTGCTATCGAACGCGTGGAAATTTAGTGAAAAAGCCTCCCCGAGTGTGATAGAATTCGGCGTTACCCGGAAGGACGGCAACCGCACGTACTTCGTACGGGACAACGGGGCCGGATTCGACATGGCCTATGCGGGCAAGCTGTTCAGCCCCTTCCAGCGGCTGCACAGGGTTGAGGAATTTCCCGGCACCGGGATCGGCCTGGCCACGGTCAGGCGCATTATCAGCCGCCACGGTGGAAAGGTGTGGATCGAAAGCGAAGTGAACAAAGGGACGACGGTGTATTTCACGTTATAAAACGGCTTCGTGTAACCCTTAATATCCTTTTTTTCGTTACTCCGGCTTGTGCGGAATAACATCTGAGGGGAAAAGCCAGAGACTGGGATTCGCAACTCGGAACTGTTACTCCAGGGAGGAAAATATATAATGAAAAACAAAGTCATACTTTTAGCCGAAGACAATCCCGATGACGTGCAACTTACGCTGCGGGCGCTTAAAAAAAGCAAGATCATGAACGAAGTAGTCGTGGCCCAGGATGGTGTCGAGGCCCTGGACTACCTCTTCGGCACCGGTAAGTACGAAGGACGGGACACAAAAATCCTGCCCCAGGTGGTCCTGCTGGACCTCAAGATGCCCAGGATGGACGGGCTGGAGGCGCTTCAGCGCATCCGAAGCGATGCGAGGACTAAATTGCTCCCGGTCGTGGTTCTTACGACGTCGAGCGAGGACAAGGACCGCGTCGAAAGCTACAAGCTGGGCGCGAACAGCTACGTCAGAAAGCCGGTGGACTTCAACCAGTTCGCGGAAGCAGTGAACCAGCTGGGGCTGTACTGGCTGGTATTGAACGAAACGCCGTGATCTGAAAATAGTTCAAGGTTCACAGTTCTTAGTTCGCGATAAAACCGGGAACTCATTCAACCCATTCTGCTCTGAACGTTGAACTTATCGAGCTTTGTCATGTCCAAACCTCTCCACATATTGATCGTCGAGGATTCAGAGGACGACTCCCTCCTGCTCCTCCGGGAGCTGCGACGCGGCGGCTACGAACCTGTGTACGAACGCGTCGAAACGCCGGATACCATGCAGGACGCGCTGGCGCAAAAGCAGTGGGACATTGTTGTTTCCGACTATCTCATGCCGCATTTCAGCGGCTTTGCGGCCCTGGAGCTCCTTAAAAACAGCGGACTTGACCTGCCGTTCATCATCGTCTCAGGCAACATCGGCGAGGACATCGCGGTGGAAGCCATGAGGGCAGGCGCCCACGATTACATCATCAAGGGCAGCCTTGCGCGGCTCATCCCTGCCGTGGAACGGGAACTGCGCGAGGCGGAGGCGCGGCGTGACCGCAAACGGACGGAAGAACAGCTCGATCAATCGCGCCGACGTCTGGTGGAGACACTCGAAACTATCAACGAAGGTTTTTTCACGATCGGCAACGACTGGCGGTTCACCTATGTGAACTCCAAAGCGTCCGAGATATGGGGGAAAGACAAGGGGGATTTGATCGGCACTGACCTGTGGGACACCATGCCAAAAGCAGTTGGCTCCATTTTCGATGCCCAGTACCGCAAAGTCATGAAAGAACGGGTCCCCGTCCAATTCGAGGCGATCTTGCCCATGCTCGGCGTCTGGGTCGAGGTGCGCGCCCACCCGAACGAGGACGGCCTCGCCGTCTATTTCCACGATATCACGGCCCGCAAAAAGGCAGAAGAGGACATCTCCCGCCTGAACCGGCTGTACTCCGTCCTCAGCAAGGTCAACGAGGCGATCGTCAGGACCAATGACACCGAAAAACTGTACCAAGAGGTATGCCGCATAGCCATCGAAGACGGAGGCTTTAAAATGGCCTGGATCGGCCTGACCGACCCCGTATCGAAACGGATCGTCCCCGCCGAAAGCTGCGGGGACGATGGCGGATACCTGAGAAATATTAATATCGTTGCGGCCGATGTCCAGGAAGGCGGGGGGCCCACGGGTTGGGCCGTTATCGAGGGGAAATACCAGATCAGCAGCGACATCGAGCACGACCCCTTCATGCGTCCCTGGCGCGACAAGGCGCTGTGCAGCGGTTTTTGCACCTCGGCGGCCTTCCCCCTCCGCTCCGGCTCCCAGGTCATCGGCGCCTTCACCGTGTACGGTGATAAGCCCCGGACCTTCACGAACGAGGAAATTGAACTTCTCTCCTCCCTCGCCGACGATGTTTCCTATGCAGTCGACTCCCTGTCTAATGAAAAGCTGCGGAAAGAGTCTGAAAAGAGAACAGAGGTCACCAATGCGCTGCTCAAGCTTTTTACGCAGAAATACTCGCGCAAGGAATACCTCGATGCTGTTTGCGGGCTTATCCGCGAGTGGAGCGGCATTCACCATGTGGGCATCCGGATTGCCAACCCGGACAAGCAGATCCCGTTCGAGTCCTGCAAAGGATACGATAGCGCGTTCCTGAATGAAGAAAACAATCTATCCGTCGTGAAGGACCATTGTATCTGTACGCGGATCATTGCGGGGACGCCGGAACCTCCGGACCTCGCCGCTATGACGCCGAACGGTTCGTTCTTCTCCGGCAACACGACGAGGTTCATCGATGATCTTACTGATGAAGAACGGGCGCGGTACCGGGGCGTTTGCATGCGTTACGGTTACAAATCGCTCGCCGTCATCCCCATACGCTTCCGTGAAAAACCCATCGGCGCAATCCATCTTGCCGATGAACGGGACGGCATGTTACAAAAAAATACCGTCGTGTTCCTCGAGCAGCTGGCATACATCATCGGCGAGGCGGTCTTCCGGTTCGGCATGGAGGACGATTTGCGCAGAAACTTCGATGCCCTGCAGAGGACGTCGGAACTTCTTGAACGGTTTTTCTCCACGACCCATATGCTCGTCGCATACATAGACCAGGATTTCAACTTCATTCGCGTGAACCGGGCCTATGCTGAGGCGGGTTACAGCGCGCCGGATTTTTACGTCGGGAAAAACCATTTTAACCTCTATCCCAATGAGGAGTACGAGGCGCTATTCCGAAAGATCGTGGAAACGGGCGAGCCCTACCTGGCCTATGAGAAGCCGTTCATGTTCACCTCCCGGCCCGAGCTGGAGGTTGCCTACTGGGACTGGAACGTGTTGCCGGTCAAGGAAGCCGACGGCCGGGTAAGCGGGCTCATCTTCACCCTCATCAATGTCACCGCACGCAAACGCGCAGAGGACGAACTGCGGCAATCCCTCGCCTACAACCGGAGCCTGATCGAGGCCAGCCTCGACCCGTTGGTCACCATCGGCCCCAACGGACAGATCACCGACGCGAACGCCGCTGCCGAAATGGCGACCGGCCATCTGCGGGGAGCGGCTCATCGGCACCGATTTCTCCGAATATTTCACCGAGCCCGCCAAGGCACGCGCCGTCTATCAGCAGGTGTTCCGCGAGGGCAAGGTCATGGATTATGCGCTCGAAATGCGCCACCGCACCGGCCGGGTGACGCCGGTCCTGTACAACGCCTCCGCCTATCGCGACGATGCCGGAAAGATGATCGGCATCTTTGCCGCGGCCCGCGACATCACCGCACTCAAAGACGCCGAACGCCGCACCTCGGCCACGAACAGCCTGCTGCAGCTGTACACGCGAACCTACTCCCGCAAGAACTATCTGGATGAGGCCGCTGAGATCATTCGCTCCTGGTGCGGCTGTCGCAATGTGGGCATACGGGTAACGGACCAGGATGAGCGCGTTCCCTTTGTGACCTGCGCCGGATTCGACAACTCCTTCATAGAATCAGAGAGCACGCTGTCCCTTGCCGTCGACCAATGCGCGTGCACGCGGGTCGTGTCGGGAATACTGGCCCCGGAAGACGCCAGTGCGATGACGGCGCAGGGTTCACTCTTCTACAACAATGCCGTGACGTTCCTGGACAATCTTCCCAGTGCGCAAAAAAAGCGGTTTAGGGGCACCTGTCAGCGAAAGGGGGTTCAACTCGATCGTCGTGGTCCCCATCCGCTACCGGGACAAGACGCTCGGCGCCCTCCATCTCGCCGACGAACGGGAGGGGATGTTCCCCCTGAAGACCGTCGAGTCCCTGGAGGGGATGGCACTCATCATCGGGGAGGCTCTCTACCGGTTGGCAGCACTAGAAGAACAGCAGGTTCGCCTTGCCTCAGCCGTAGAATCCACGGCTGAAGCAGTCGTCATCACCAGCCCGCTGCAGGAAAACACGAGCCCACGAGCCAAATGGAAAATTCTCCCGCATGCAGAATACCCCACGCGGAGTGGGAACGCATCGCCGGCCATGAAGCCGGGATACTTCGACCGGATTGTCCATACCATTTCCAGGACGCGAACTGGACAAACGGGGCTTTCAGGAGGAGTACACTGAAGGGGAAGGGCGGCACGGGTCAGCCCCGCAAACAGTGGAATGTGTGTGCCCGGCGCCGCCGCGGGTGAGTCACAGACTCGTCGCTTGAGCCCCTTCCCTGCCGCGTGTTAACTTACAAGTTGCTTCGGAGGGACATTTGACCGACGCCGCCACCGCTGCCGAGCTTCGGCGCACCGCTCTCAACGCTGTCCACCGCCGCATGAAGGCCAAAATGGTGCCTTTCGGCGGATGGGACATGCCCGTCGAGTACACCGGCATCATCCCGGAACATCGCGCCGTCCGCACCGCCGCCGGCCTGTTTGACGTCAGTCACATGGGCGAAATCGACGTGCGCGGACCGCAGGCGCTGGCTCTGGTACAGTCGGTGACCTCCAATGATGCCTCGCGGCTGGCCGTGGGCCAGGCACACTACTCCGGCCTGATGACCGACCGCGGCACGTTTGTGGATGACCTGCTGGTCCACAAATTTTCGGATGACCACTACTGGCTGGTGGTCAACGCCGGCAACCGTGAGCAGGACTACCAGTACATCTGCCAGCACAACCGTTTCGAAGCCACGGTGGAAGATGTGGGCGAGCGCTTCGCTCAGCTTGCCCTCCAGGGGCCACGCGCGCTGGAAGTACTGCAGAAGCTGACCGGGACTCCCCTCGCCCCCATTCGTTACTACTGGTTCACCACGGGCACCGTAGCGGGCGTGGAGAGCATCATCGCCCGCACCGGCTACACCGGCGAAGACGGCTTCGAGATCTATTTCGCTCCGGAGCACGCGGAACGGATGTGGGAAGCGATGTTGGAGGCGGGTCAGCCGGAAGGCATTGTGCCCTGCGGACTGGGCGCGCGCAACACGCTGCGCCTGGAGGCGGGCATGGCGCTGTACGGTCACGAGATTGATGGCACTACCACCGCGCTGGAAGCCAACCTGGGCTGGATCGTGAAGTTCGCCAAACCAGACTTCCTCGGCAAGGCAGCACTGGAAGGGCAGCGGCAGCAGGGCCTCGAACGCCGGCTGGTGGGCTTTGAGATGCTGGAACCGGGCATCGCCCGGGATGGCTATGCCGTGGTTGACCAGGGGAGACAGATCGGGCACGTCACCAGCGGGTCACCCGCCCCCAGCCTGGGAAAGAACATCGGGATGGCCTACGTTCCCGTTGCCCTGGCGGAGGCCGGCACGGAACTGGAGATCCGGATTCGCACCCGCGGCGTCCGCGCCCGCGTGGTGCCAACGCCGTTTTACAAGCGCTCCCGCTAGAGAGCGATTCGATTGAACAAAGCTAGGATTGCCGTCCGGGTCCGCACCCGGTGCGCGGCAGTGTGCAGACAAGGAATCCGCATGGCTACTCCTTCTGATTACCGCTACACCAAAGAGCACGAATGGGTTCGTCCCCTGGGCGAGCAGGCCGAGATCGGTATCACCGATTACGCCCAGCACTCCCTGGGCGACATCGTCTATGTCGAGATGCCCCCTGTGGGCTCCACCATCACCGCCGGTGAATCGTTTGGAACGGTCGAATCGGTCAAGGCCGTCTCGGAGATCTTTGCTCCGGTCAGCGGAACGGTGCTGGAACTTAACGAAACCCTCTCCGCCAGCCCCGAACTGCTCAACACCGAACCGTACACCGGCGCCTGGCTGCTCAAGGTGCAACTCAGCGATCCGGACCAGATTCAGAGTCTGATGACTGCGGCGGAATACGACGCCTTCATCGGCGAGGACAAGGAATAACCGACCCATGCGTTACCTGCCTACCTCCGAGGAGTTGCGCCGGCAGATGCTGGAGACGCTTGGCATCGCGTCGGTGGATGAGCTGTTTTCGCACATCCCCGAGTACTGCCGCCTCAACCGGCCGCTGAACCTTCCCACCGGGAAATCGGAACGCGAGATTCTGGATTTTTTTCGCGCGGCGGCTGGTGACAACGCGCCGGGATTCACCTCGTTTCTGGGCGCCGGCGCCTATCATCACGAGCGCCCGGTCCACATCGACATGCTGATTTCGCGTGGCGAATGGTTCAGCGCCTACACGCCCTATCAGCCGGAGATCGGCCAGGGAACCCTGCAGTCGATCTTCGAGTTCCAGACCATGATCTGCCAGCTTACCGGACAGGAGCTGGCCAACGCCTCGGTCTATGACGGCTCCACCGCGATGGCCGAGGCGGTGATGATGGCGGCGCGCATCACCGGCCGCACCCACTCCGTCATCGCGCGCACCGTCCATCCGCAGTATCGCGAAGTTCTCGATACTTATATCCGCTACCGGGAACTGACCGTCGCAGAGTTTGGCTACCGGCCGGACGGAAGCTTCGATGCGGATGCGCTGGCAGCGTCCATTGACGACAACACGGCCGCGGTCGTGGTACAGAGCCCCAACTTTTTCGGAACGGTGGAGGACTGGGAAGCGGCGGCGGAGATGGCCCACGCGCGAGGCGCGCTGCTGGTGGCGGTGATCACCGATCCGGTCACGCTGGGACTGCTGCCGCCTCCGGCCGCGGCCGATATCGTGGCCATGGAACTGCAGGGCTTTGGCATCCCGGTGGGCTTCGGCGGACCTTACGCCGGAGTGCTGGCCACGCGCGAAAAGTACGTGCGCAGCCTGCCCGGCCGCCTGGTGGGTGAAGCCCGCGACGGGCAGGGGCGGCGCGGCTTCGTCCTCACCCTTTCCACCCGCGAGCAGCACATCCGCCGCGAGAAGGCGACGTCAAACATCTGCACCAACCAGGCCCTGTGCGCGCTCATGGCCAGTATTTTCATGAGCACGATGGGACGCGCCGGCCTGCGCGAGTTGGCTGCGCACAACCTGGCCAAAGCCCATTTCGCGGCCCGCGCCTTTGCCAATGCCGGCATCGAGGTGCTCTTCCCCGGCGCCCGCTTCCATGAATTCGTCATTCGCCCGCAGGTTCCCGCCGAGGAACTGCAGCAGCGCCTGAGCGAAGTCAGGATCATCGGCGGACTGCCGCTGCAACGCGACTATCCGGAACTGGGCGAGGCCCTGCTGGTCTGCGTCACCGAAACGGTTCCGCGCGAACGCATCGAGCGTTTCGCCGCGGTCTGCGCCGGAGCCGCGCAATCCACCGCGGCGGCGCGCTAACCCATTTTTGTTTTCGGGTGGAGCCGGCTCCACCCCTTGCCCTGAGTAGGGAAACGCCATGTCAGCCTCTGAAGCCAACCGCCGCGCCTCCCGTCATCTGGTTCAGAACGAGAACCTGATCTTCGAGATCTCCTCTCCGGGAAAGCACGGCTACCAGTTGCCGCCGCTGGACGTACCCGCCGTGGACGCCAGCACCGTTCTGCCCCGGGTTCGGGAAGACATTCCGGACTTCCCCGAAGTCAGTGAACTGGAAGTCATCCGCCACTATACGCGCCTGAGCACCTGGAACTACGGCGTCGACAGCGGACTCTATCCCCTGGGTTCCTGCACGATGAAGTACAACGCGCGCATCAATGAGTTCGTCACGCGGCTGGAAGGGCTGGGAGACGGGCACCCGCTGCAGCCCGAGTCGCTCTCCGGCGGAGCCCTGCGCGTCATGCAGGAGCTCAGCCAGGCGCTGCTGGAGATTACCGGCATGGATGCCATCACGCTGCAGCCCGCCGCCGGAGCCCAGGGCGAGCTGACCGGCATCCTGATGGTGCGCGCCTGCCTCGAAGCCCGCGGCGATCGCGCGCAAAAAGGTGCTCATCCCCGATTCCGCGCATGGCACCAACCCCGCCACCGCCGCCATCGCCGGCTACCAGGTCGAAAAACTCTCCTCGAATGCCCAGGGCACGGTCGATCTGTCCGCCCTCGACCGGCAGATGAACGGCGATGTAGCCGCGCTGATGCTGACCAACCCCAACACGCTCGGCATCTTCGAGGAAGACATTCACGCGCATCGCCGACCTGGTGCATGAACGCGGCGGGCTGCTCTACATGGATGGCGCCAACATGAACGCGCTGGTGGGCCGCGCCCGTCCCGGCGACTTTGGCGTGGATGTGATGCATCTCAACCTGCACAAGACCTTCTCCACTCCGCACGGAGGCGGCGGTCCCGGCTCCGGCCCGGTCGCGGTCAAGCGCGAACTGGAGCCCTTCCTGCCCGTGCCGGTGCTGGTGACCCGCGCCGATGGCGCCCCTGCCATCGAGTTTGACCGGCCCCACTCCATCGGCCGCGTTCGCGCCTTTTACGGCAACTTCGGCATGTTCACGCGCGCGCTGGCCTACATTCAGGCCAACGGATCCGATGGCCTGCGCCAGACCACCGAGGACGCCGTGCTCAACGCCAACTACATCCGCAAGCAGCTCGAAGGCGTCTTCGAGCTGCCCTACGATACGCCCTCCATGCACGAGGTCGTCTTCAGCGACAAAAAGCAGACGGCAAAGGGCGTGCACACCGGCGACATCGCCAAGCGTCTGATCGACTACGGCTTCCATCCCTACACGGTTTCCTTCCCGCTGGTGGTTCCCGGCGCGCTGATGATCGAGCCCACCGAAAGCGCCAGCAAGGAAGACCTCGACGAGTTCATCGATGCCATGAAAGCCGTGGCGGAGGAGGCTGCGACGCAGCCGGAACTGGTGCTGAGCGCGCCCCACACCACCCGCATTTCGCGCCTCGACGAGGCCACCGCCGCGCGCAAACCCATCCTGCGCTGGAAGCGTCCGAACCGCTGATCTCGATTCGCAGTACAAACGCATAAAGCGGCGTCCCGGCAGACCGGGGCGCCGCTTTATGGTTTCAGGTTCTCTTCCATCCAGCGCAGATACGGCTCGCTTCCGGCGAGCACCGGCACCGCCAGAATTTCGGGCACCTCATACGAATGCATCCGGCGCACCTCCTGCTCCAGTTCAGTGAAGCATCGCATCGACGACTTGAGGACCACCTGATATTCCGTTGACTCCGCGTTCCGTCCCTCCCATCGGAAGTAGGAATGGGCGTGGGTACCGACCGTGCCGCAGGCGATCAGACGCCGCTGCAGCAACTCCTTGACGATCATTTCCGCCTCGACCAGGTTCGAACAGGTCAGGTAGACCAGAATTTTCCGCTCGTCATTCTCCGCCATGTCGCATGGATCTCCTCAATCCGCCGCGCTCCCGTTTTCCCAGGCTGATGTCCGCCCGGCGCGCCGGAAACGGTCCCTGGTCCTGGCTGGCCCGCCAGTTCCCTCCACGCAAAAGGCAAACCTGTCTTTCGTGGTTCATTTGCCTTGTTCATCTTGACAGGGAATGGACTTCTCCGCAGAGTGGAAGAAGGAGATTCAACAGAGATCTCCGCTGAATCGACGGCAGTCCGGAATCACGAGCGCGCCGGGAAATCCCAAACCGATGGCAGCGCTGCCTGAACCTGAAGACCAAGCCGCGATGCGCCGAAAGCGCCCCCCTCCTCCCGCTTCGGCACACACGTTCTTCGCAATGCCCGTCCGCTTCCTTGAGGAGATGTAGACAACCGTGAATGGGATACCTTCAAAAGACGGCTTCTGGCACCGTCTCATTGGGCAAAAGCTATCGCTGTTCCTGCTGCTGGGGCTCACCGTCCTGCTGGGACGATTCGAAGTCTTTGGACCGAACGGCTATCTCGCTCTGCTGCAGAAGCAGCGGGAATACGACAACGCGGTCAAAAGCCTGCAGCACCTGCAGGCCCAGAACCGGGACCTGCACCACAGCATTCAGCAGTTGAAGTCCGACCCCACTGCGATTGAACGGATTGCCCGGGAACAGTTGCATCTGACCAAACCGGGAGAGGTGGTCTTCACCTACGGCGGCCAGCATCGCGGCGTGGACGACATCCGGAACAGCCAGGCCCAGCCAACGCCATAACGTCAGCCCGGACCGGAACCGCGCTGGTGCATAGTCCGATCCGGTTGAACCTGTCGCCATCTGAACACAGTCTTTCGCCGCGGAGCGGCGACGGTTGGTAGCCCCAGGTGAAGCGACCCCGGCAACCATCCGGCGGTCGCTCCCTGGTACCGCGACCGATTGAAAATGGCAGCGTTGGCTAGTCTGTGACACACCTGCTCCGGCGCGGGCAGAACGCCGGGAAGGACATCGTAGCGCAGGCAGTCTTGCCTGTTCTTTTGGCATGGGTGGAAGGCAGCAGCCAAAAGAACAGGCAGGACTGCCTATCCTGCAGTCGCATGGCGAAAGAGACGAGATGCCGGAAGCTTTTTCGCTCCACGCTTCACTCTCCACCGTTGCGCCGTCACCAGTGCTCCGGCAAAGATCCGGCGGTCGCGCTCTAGCGGGAGATGACGCCCTCCAGGGGCGACGAGGCGTTGGCGTACAGGCGCCGGGGCATGCGGCCGGCCAGCCAGGACAGGCGGCCCGACTGAACCGCCAGTTTCATGGCGACCGCCATCTGTTCGGGATCACGGGCGGCGGCAATGGCCGTATTCATCAGGATTGCGTCGGCGCCCAGTTCCATGGCTACCACGGCGTCGGAGGCACAGCCCACCCCGGCATCAATGATCAGCGGCACGGTTTGAATCATTTCACGCAGAATCTTCATGGCCGGAATGTTCTGGATGCCCAGCCCCGAGCCAATGGGAGCCGCCAGCGGCATCACCGCGGCCGCGCCGGCATCCACCAGCCGGCGGGCGGTGATGATGTCGTCGTTGGTGTAGGGCAGCACGATGAACCCCTCTTTGGCCAGAACACGCGTCGCCTCCAGCAGAGCGAAGGTGTCCGGAAACAGCGTGGCCTGGTCCCCGATCACCTCCAGCTTGACCCACGGGTTATCCAGCGCCTCCCGCGCCAGGCGGGCGGTCCGGATGGCCTCCTCGGCGGTGTAGCAGCCAGCCGTGTTGGGCAGAATCGCCGTCCGCGACAGATCCAGATAATCCAGCAGGTTTTCCTGGGTGCGATCGGTGATGTTCACCCGGCGGACCGCCACCGTCACCATATCCGCCCCGGATAGCTCCAGGCAACGCGCCGTCTCTTCCATGCTGCGGTACTTGCCCGTACCGACGATCAGGCGTGACGCAAAGCGTTTCCCGGCAATGACAAGTTCGTCGCTCATGGACAAAGTTTACCAGAGGCGGGCCTTGGCCTTCGGCTTCGATCATCGCCGGGGAGCGGCGTTCCCTGCCCCGCTCCGTACGGCCCACTCACGGCGGCGGCCCAACCCGTTACACTGAACTCATGGCCGAGAGTTCACGACCGCCGCTGTACCGCAGCCTGCCCCTGGTCTGGGCGCTGCTGAAACCCCGCCGCCTGCTGCTCTCCGGGGGTTTTCTGCTGATGCTGCTCAATCGAAGCGCAGGGCTGGTGCTGCCAGCGTCCACCAAGTACCTGATTGACGACGTCATCGGCCATCATCAGCTCGCGCTGTTGACGCCGCTGCTGCTCGCCGTCCTGGCCGCCACCACGGTACAGGCGGTGAGCTCCTACACGCTGACGCAGGTTCTCTCCAAGGAAGCGCAGCGCCTGATCGCCCAGTTGCGCCTGCAGGTGCAGGCCCACATCAGCCGCCTGCCGTTGTCGTACTACGACGCCAATCGCACCGGAGCCCTGACCGCACGCATCATGAGCGACGTGGAGGGTGTGCGCAACCTGGTGGGCACGGGATTGATCCAGTTCGTAGGCGGACTGCTGACCGCGCTGCTGTCGCTGGTCGTGCTGATGCGCATCAGCGTCGTGATGACGGTGCTGGCGCTGGGCTGCATCCTGGCCTTCACCGGGGTCATCCGCAAGGCCTTCGCCACCATCCGTCCGGTATTCCGCGAACGCCGCCGGATCAACGCCGAGGTCACCGGCCGGCTGACCGAGTCCCTGGGCGGCATCCGCGTGGTCAAGGGCTACCAGGCCGAAGCGCGCGAGCATCAGGTCTTCGCCGCCGGCGTGCAGCGGCTGCTGGAAAACGTGTTCAGCTCGCTCACCGCGACCTCGCTGATGAGCCTGTCCTCCACCGTGCTGCTGGGCGTGGTGGCAGCGCTGGTCATGGCGATGGGCACGCACCGCATTCTCAGCGGCCAGATGACGCTGGGCGACTTTGTCACCTACAACCTCTTCCTCGCCTACCTGGTGGCCCCCATGACCGCCATCGTCAACATCGGCACCCAGTTGACCGAGGCCGTGGCCGGGCTGGAGCGCACCAACGAGGTGCTGCAGGAACGGCCGGAAGACGCCGATCCCCGCCGTTCGCATGCCCTCGGCCCGGTGCGCGGCGAAATCGTCTTCGACCACGTTTCGTTCGCCTACGAAACCGGCAAGGAAGTGCTGCACGACGTCTGCTTCGACGCCGAACCGGGCACGGTGACCGCCCTGGTGGGCTCCTCTGGATCCGGCAAATCGACCATCATCGGCCTGATCTCCGCCTTCTATACCCCCGGCAGCGGACAGATCCGGGTGGATGGCGTCGATCTCGCCTCGGTCCGGCTCGACTCCTATCGCCGCCATCTCGGGCTGGTGCTGCAGGAGTCGTTTCTGTTTGACGGAAGCATTCGGGAAAATGTGGCCTTTCCGCGCCCGGAGGCCAGCCCGGAAGAGATCCTCGAAGCCTGCCGCATCGCCCGCGTGGATGAGTTCGCCGAACGTTTGGAACAGGGTTACGACACCATCGTCGGCGAGCGCGGCGTCAAACTCTCCGGAGGGCAACGCCAGCGTGTCTCCATCGCGCGCGCCATCCTGGCCGATCCGCAGATCCTCATTCTGGATGAAGCCACCTCCAGCCTCGATTCGGAATCGGAAGCGCTGATCCAGCACGGACTGGGCTTTCTCATGCGCGGGCGCACGACGTTTGTCATCGCCCACCGACTTTCGACCATCCGTTCGGCCGACCAGATCCTGGTGATTGAAGACGGCCGCATCATCGAGCGCGGCGCCCATGCCCAGCTCTATGCTCTGCGGGGACGCTACTACGACCTCTACACCCGCCAGCATGGCCTGGAGGCCAACCTCTTCCTGGCGCCGGGTGAGGGGGATTCCGTGGAAGACAACGGCCAGGAGCCGGTGGCTGCCGATTCGGAAGCATAACCGCCGTGCGGCAAGCCGGCCCGCCGCCCTCTGTGAGAAAACGTACACACAAGTCAATTGAGCGAAATTCCTCACCGGGAATTTTTCCGCCTTCCGTCTCAGCGGGCCACGTTTTCCCCTAAAATGATTGGGATTCAGCGATGTGGATATGACTCCAGCAGACTCGACAAGGATGGAATTCGTGACGAAAACCCGCTGCAGGCTGCCTCTCCTTCCGGCGCACTTCCGCCCTTCCGCCCTGCTTGCCGCGCTGGCCCCGGCGGTTTTGCTGCTCCTGCTGCTGCGCCCCGCCGCCGCCCAGGATAATTACGAGATTCAGGTCTACGGCGCCGACACGGTCCCGGCCGGTCACACCATGGTCGAGTTGCACAGCAACTTCACCGTGGAAGGCAGCACTACGGTGCATGACGGCATGGCGCCCACCAACCACGCCGAGCACGAGACGCTGGAGATCACCCACGGCTTCAACTCCTGGTTCGAGACCGGCTTCTACGTCTTCACCAGCCTGCGCAGCGGCGACGGCTGGGACTGGGTGGGCGACCACATCCGTCCCCGATTCCGGGTCCCGGAGAGTTGGAACTGGCCGGTCGGCGTCAGCGTCTCCCAGGAGGTCGGCTATCAGCGCCGCAAATATTCGCCCGACACCTGGACCTACGAACTGCGCCCCATCATCGACAAGCAGCTCGGCCGCTGGTATTTTGCCTTCAATCCGGCACTGGAACGCTCGCTGCACGGCGAGAGCACCGTCAAGGGTTTCGAGTTCTCCCCGAACTTCGAGTTCAGCTACAACTTCAATAAGAAGATCAACGGAGCCCTGGAATACTACGGCGCCATGGGTCCGGCGACCAACTTCGACCCGCTGCAGGACCAGGAGCAGCAGATCTTCCCCGCCATCAACCTGAACCTGTCGCCCAAGTGGGAATTCAACTTCGGCGTCGGCGTGGGCATGACGCGCAGCACCGACCACCTGATCGTCAAGATGATCCTCGGCCGCCAGTTCAACTGGTAAGGGCCGCGGCGCCAGGCGACCCCCTAAAAGCAAACAGGCTGAACCGGTGACTCACTCGGTGAAACTAAGGATATCTCTACCTTTTCCGGTCCGCCGCCCGGTACTTCACCTTTCCGCCGATCACGGTCAGCTCCACCCTGGTCTGCAGAATCTCCTGCGGCGTGCAGGTAAACAGGTTCTGTGACAGCACCACGAAGTCGGCCAGTTTACCGGGGGTCAGCGAGCCTTTTCTGTCTTCTTCGAACTCCGCCATGGCCGACCCCATGGTATAGCGCGTAGAGCGCCTGTTCGCGGTTGAGCTTTTCGCGGGGTGAAAGATAGTTTTGTTTGCCGTCGAGCGACTGGCGCGTCACCGCGGCATAGATGTTGCGGAACGGAGAGATGGGGATGACCGGGTCATCGGTGCCCAGGGCCAGCGGCACGCCGTGGTTGATCAGCGAGCGCCACAGATACGACTCGCGCGCCGCCCGTTCGGGCCCCAGGCGGGCTTCGGCCCAGCGCATGTCGTCGAGCAGGTGGCCGGGCTGCACCGAGGCGATCACGCCGAGTTTGCGGTAGCGGTCGAGGTCGGCGGGCGCAATCACCTGGGAATGCTCGATGCGGTAGCGGGGCCCGGCAAACTTGTTCTCGCCCATGCTGCCCATCATGGGCATGGGAGCATTGCCAGCCGCCGCCTCGGCGGCGGAGAAGGCGTTCAGGGCCATCTGCACGGCGCGGTCGCCAATGGCGTGGAAGCCGAGTTGAAAGCCGGCGCGGGCGCGCGCAATCGCCATCCGGTTCAACCGGGCCTGCTGATACTGGGGCAGCCCACTGGTGCCGGGAGCATCCGAGTACGGCGCCAGCAGTGCCGCCGTGCGCGACCCCAGGCTGCCATCCATGAACGCCTTCAGCATGCCGGTGTGCAGCCAGGGATCGTGCAGGTCATGCTGGGCGCGCATCTGCTTCAACCGGTCCAGAGGCAGCAGGAAGGGCAGCCATTCGCTGATGCGCAGGGGCAGCGAGCCGTCCTTCTCCATCTCTTCCATGGTCAGGAAGAAGGGCCACGGAGAAAAGTCCTGGGCCGAGGTGACGCCGTGGCGCACGGCATCCTGCATGGCGACTTCGAGGATGCGGCGGCGCTGCGCGTCGTCGGGCGCCGGCAGTTTGCGCGTCACCAGATCCTGCGCGCCTTCCAGCAGCAGGCCGGTGGCGGCGCCGTGGGCATCGCGAACAATTTCTCCGCCGGGCGGGTTCGGCGTTGAAGCGGTAATTCCGGCCAGCCGCAGCGCCCGGGTATTGGCTACGGCGGCATGGCCATCCACGCGCGAAAGAATCGCCGGGTGACCGTCGGAAGCCGCGTCCAGCTCCTGGCGGGTGGGAATCACGGCCTGCTTCCACAGCGTCTGGTCCCATCCGTCGCCGACGATCCAGGCGCCCTTCGGCTGGGTTTGCGCATAGCGGCGCAGGCGTTGCTGCAGTTCCGCCAGCGAAGACGTTCCCACCAGGTTCAGCTGCAGCTTTTCGCTGCCGGCTCCGGCAAAATGTACGTGCGCGTCATTAAAGCCGGGCATGACGAAGGCGCCCTGCAGATCGACCGTGCGCGTCTTCGGCGAGGCCAGAGCGGCGATTTTGGCATCGCTGCCGACCGCGACAATGCGGTCGCCCTGCACCGCCATGGCTTCGGCGAAGGGCTGGCTATGGTCCATGGTGGCCAGCGAGCCGTGGAGGTAAACCACGTCCGGCGCTGGCGGCGCGCCCGGAGCCGGCGCCGTCCACGCCATTCCGGCGGCGCACAGGCCCAACAGCAGAACCAGTTCTCGAACCAGCATCGGCACCCTCCGGCGCGGCCGGACTTCCTGTTTCACTGCCCCGTTCATGGGCGTCCTCCGGGTTGAGTGGCACTCACTCATCCAGGTCAGCATACCCGGCCAGCGACAGCACCAGCAACAGCAGGCGACGCAGACCCAGTTCGCGGCCCGCCGGATCAAACCACTCTTCCAGCGTATGCGCGCCGCCGCCGCGGCCCCCGCCGCCAATGCGAATCGCCTGATGGCCGAGCGAGAGCGGCAGGTTGGCATCGGTGGACGCGCTGCCGGTGTGGGAGACAATGCCCAGGCTGCGATCCACGTCCAGGATCGCCCGGTAAAGTTCGGAGCCGAACGGCAAGGCTCCGGCGGGCCGGTCGCCGATGACCTGCAGCCGCGCCTCGACCGCACCGCTCATCGCGGCCTGGTTTTCTTCTTCGACGCCCTGCGCGGCGGCCCGGCGCACCGCCGCCGCCAGCCGTTGCAGGGTTTCGGACTCGTGGCCCCGCAGATCGATGCGGACGCTGGCCTCGGCGGCGATGCTGTTGATCGAGGATCCGCCTTCAATCACACCCAGATTGAAACTCGACTCGCCGGGCTCGGGCTGCACCTGCGCCAGCATGGCCTGGCAGGCGCGCACCAGACCGTGAATGGCGCTGGCCGTTCCGGCCTCCGACCAGCTGTGGCCACCCGGCCCGCGGAAGGACAGTTTCAGCCGGCGGCTGCCCAGCCCCTGCACCGTCACGTGCTCCACGCCGGGGCCATCCAGCACCACCGTCCAGGCAATGCGGTCTTTCCATGGGCTCTGCCCAAACAGATAACGGATGCCCTTCAGGTCGCCTTCGCCTTCTTCGCCCACATTCGCCACCAGCAGTACTGGACAACGGGTTTTCACACGCCCTTCCTGGAGGCCGCGCAACAGTCCCAGCAGGGCGGCTAACCCGGCCCCGTTATCGGAGATTCCGGGGGCCAGGATCAGGCCCTTGGCAAACCGGGGTTGAAGCGGCGTCCGGGCGGGAAAAACGGTATCCAAATGAGCGCTCACCGCCAGCACCGGCCCCTCCTCCACCAGTCCCGGCCGATAGCCCACCACATTGCCGGCTTCGTCCACATCGACGGACTTCAGGCCCAGTTCCTTCATCTGGCGGAACATCCACTCCGCCCGCAGGCCTTCCAAACCGGTCGGAGCGGCCACCGCCGTCAATTCCACCTGCTGTTTCTGCAGCCACGGTTCCATGGCCGCAAACGCAGCCAAAGCCGCCTGCAGGTCGGGATGGGTCAGTAATCGCCGGGCAACGCCGTTCATTCCGTCGTCCCGCTGGCTCGCATTGGAAGGAAGATGCACGGCACTAGCATACGGCATCCTATCTCACCAGATGGCCACCCACCGCAGGAGGGCATCGGCCGTCAGGACGCGCGCCTTCCGGTGGCCTTCCGCAGTGCCTTCGAAATGCCCTGGACGGCCGCCCCAACGGAATTCCGGGCTGGACCACGGTGGGGGCCATCCCGGACAGAGCCCGATCAGCAAAATCGGCTACAATTAAATTCAGATTTTTCCACTCCGCGGAGTCTGCGCTGGCTTCTTCCGGAGAGATTGCTGTTCCCATGAAGAAACGTCTCGCGTTCTGGATTCCTGTTGCTTTATTGTGTGCGGCAATTTTTGCCCTGTCGCAGGACCGCTTCTCGGGACAGCACAGCGACGCGATTCTTGCCCTGATCCTGACCCTGTTTCACGCCAGAACGCCTCAGCACATAGCGGAGCTGGCCATTCCCTTCCGAAAGCTGGCGCATATTCTGGTCTATGGGTTGCTCTCCCTGCTGACCTACCGGGGGTTGAGCGCGCGCCACGCGCCGGGGTTCCACGCGCACCTGGCGGTCCGCTCGGTGGTGTTCAGCCTGCTGTACTCCTGCAGCGACGAGATTCACCAGATTTTCGTGCCAGGACGGGGACCGGCCGTGCACGACGTGCTGCTGGATGGACTGGCCGCCACGGTCGCCATGGTCCTGCTGCAAAGCTGGTATCACCTGCGTGGCCGCCAGCGCGCCCCCACCCCCTCGCTGGGGAGCCGGACACACGTCCGAATGGCGTGGGCGTCGCCTCCCTGGTCGTGGAGGACAATGCCCGCATGGTAGACTGATGGCATCAAAATCCATGCCGGTGGTGTCCGGCACAAGAGTTTTCGCAGTCGTTCCCTCCGGTCACCGCAGGAAAGCACGGATGGAAGCACCCGTGGAAGCAATGGAAGCGAAGGATGCCGGCAGTGACCGCTCTTCCCTGACCCGGATGGCCGGAAAAATCCCGGGAAGGGGAGGAACTCCGCGGCATCAGTGAGATTCCGTTTGACATCCATACGCTGATGAAGCAGCCTGAACGCTGAGCTTCTGCCTGGCGGACGGCGGAATTCCCTGCCATCCGCGGATCCAACGGTAGAACGGTCCAGGCACGTTACTTCGCCCGGGTTCCAGTTCTGCCCGCCGATTCCGTTCGCGGTGAATCATCGAGACCGCGAATCGTGCAGGGAATGATCATCGCCCGTAGTTCATCCGTCCGCACTGCAGCAGCAGGACTGAACGGGAACGAATAAGACTGGGAACCGTACACAGGCGCACAGGATCACTCTGGGAAGTGGCCCGTGCACCCTATCCGGTGCGGGAAAAATGCAGCGATCGAAACCGATCCGGCAGGATGCAGGAAACCATCGGTCGCCCTGCCCCGTATCTCGTCCAAAGGTTTCCAGCAATTGAGAATAAAGGTCTGAGTCGGGATGAAACGTACACTGGTTCTGGTACCTCTGGCAGCCGTCCTGGTTTGTGCCAACTCCGCCTGCCTGTTCTGGCACCACAAGAATACGAATCCGCTGGCAAGCGTCCACTCGAGCCAGCCGGACAAAGAACTCTTCGACCGGTCCATGAAGGACCTCGATCAGGGTAAATTCACGGTTGCGCGTCTGACCCTGCAGACCCTGATCAACGCCTACCCCGACAGCGAGTACCTGGCCCGCGCCAAAATGGCGATTGCGGACTCCTGGTACCGCGAGGGCGGCACGGAGGGTCTGGCCCAGGCCGAGGCCGAGTACAAGGACTTCATCACCTTCTTTCCGACCATGAAGGAGGCTTCCGAAGCCCAGCTGAAGGTCGCCGAAATCCACTTTCGACAGCTGCAGAAGCCGGATCGCGATCCGACTCACGCGGAGCGGGCCGAGCAGGAACTCAAGATCTTCCTGACCAACTATCCCGACAGCCCGCTCAAGCCCAAGGCCATCCAGATGATGCGGGATGTCCAGGAGGTGCTGGCGGACCGTCAGTTCCGAATCGGCGAGTTCTACTACCTGCGCGACCAGTACCGCGCGGCGCAGAGCCGGCTGAAAGACGTGGTCAATCGCTATCCACTCTACAGCGAGGGCGATCACGCCATGGCGATGTTGGGGAACTCCTATGTGGTCACCTCCTCCCACTATGCCTGGGCCGCCGATCATGACAAGAATCCCACGCTGAGAAAGCTGTTCGAGCAGAATCAGCGGCGCGACGAAGCCTCCGCGAAGATGTACCTGACCCATCTGATCGAGCGCTACCCGCTCAGCCCGGACGTCAAGCAGGCCAAGCAGGAACTGGCGGAGTTGCACGCTCCGATTCCGACTCCGACGGCACAGGCCATCGCCTTCAACCGCAAGGAGATCGAAGGCCGCCAGAAACTCGGCCGCTATGACCGCTGGACCGGCATGCTGCACAGCCGTCCGCTGAAGCAGCTGGCCGACGCCGACCGGGTCGGCATTCCCCCGGTGCGGCCGCACCCGATTACCGAAGCCAACGCCGACCGGCCCGACCTGCCCATCGCGCATGACCAGACAGATTCCGCCGACAGCTCCACCGGAGCCGCTGGCAGTGGCGGAGTGGAGGGCCAGTTGCAGCTTGAGTCGCTGCCCCAGGGCGGCCTGACCCCGATCACCAATACCCCCAACGCCACCGTCGCCAGCAATAATAACGACCCCAACGCCATCCAGCCTACCGTGGTCACCTCCGATAATCCCGAAATCCGGGACGACACCAAGGTGCTCACGCCGGATGAGATCGACCGGCGCGAAAAGCAACGGATTCTGGCCAGTGAAGTGGAACGGAACGTCCCCTACCCGACCACCGTCAAGAAGAAGTCCATCTTCTCCAAAATCCTGCCCTGAACCACCGGCCGCCGAAATGCCGGCTGAACCAAGTGAATGGCGCCCGCCGCAGTCCCTGCCGGGCGCCATTCGTCTTCCCGAAACCCGCCGGTCAGGTTTCGACGCATGCCGGCTTCCTCCATCAGAAGGAAAAGACGCCGTGATTCCTGACCTTCGTATTGGCCATGGGTGGGATTCCCATGAATTCGTTTCGGGCCGTCCGCTCTGGCTGGGGGGATTGCAGGTGGAGCATACGGCCGGACTGGGTGGCCACAGCGACGGCGACGTCCTGCTGCACGCGGTTTGTGACGCGCTGTTGGGCGCACTTGCCCTGGATGATATTGGCGCTCACTTCCCGTCCTCCGATCCACGCTGGAAGGATGCCGCCAGCTCCGCCTTCGTCCTCCACGCGATCGCGCTGGTCAAGGCGCAGGGCTGGCAGGTGGTCAACCTGGACGCCACCGTCATTCTCGAACGGCCGCGCATGCACCCGCTGCGCGCTCCACTGCGCGCATCTCTGGCGCGCCTGCTCGATGTTTCCATCGACCGCGTCTCGCTGAAAGCCAAGACACCCGAGGGTATCGGCACCTCGCATGCCGCCATTGCCCACGCCGTCGTGCTGCTGGCCAAAGGCTGAGAGGAACCAGCACAGCGAATCCAGCAGAGAGAACAGCGGATTCCCGCAAAGTCCCCGGTAGCAGCGGGCATTCGCTTCTCTCTGCGTGCTTTTTTGCGCTCCACGCTCCACGCTCCACGCTCCACGCATTTCCTTCCCATCCCCGTTATCATCAAAGACGAGGGGACGCGGCCGTCACGTGATCGCCGCCCTCCTGACTCCGTCTGGCAGGCATCGCCCGTGGCACTCACCGAACAACTTCTGCTGGCCCACATCGAAACCCTGCCACACCGGCGGGCAAGCTTCAAACAGCTGCTGCGCGAACTGAACCTTCGCGGCGGACAACGCCAGGAGCTGAAGGCACTGCTGCTGCACATGGTGCGGGCTCGCCGCCTGATGGAAACCCGGCACTATTTCGAACTGCCACCCCAGCCCCGGCCGGCAGCCGCCACGCCAGCCCGCCGGCCCGCCGGCGAGATCACCACGGGGGACCTGGTGGGACGCATCAGCATTCACCGGGACGGCTTCGCTTTTGTCCTTCCCGAGGTGGAGCGTAAAGGCATCTCCGGCGACATCTTTATCGCCCCGCCTTTCGTTGGCTCGGCCATGCACGGCGACACCGTCGAAGTCAAAATCCTCAAAAAAGCCGTCGAAGGACGGGCCGAAGGCAAGGTCCTGCGCATCGTTCGGCGCGCTCACGCCACCGTGGTGGGCGAATTTCACTTTGGCCCCCGCCACAATTTCGTCCGGCCCATCGACGACCGCCTGCGCGCCCCCATCGTCATTCCGCGCGGCAGTGAAATCCCCCCAGGGCAGTCGCAGTTGGAGATTCATCGCGTGCTGGGAAAGGAGGCGCTGACCGTACGCGAACGGGAGCTGCGCGAACGCGAAGCGCTGCTCCGCCCCCGGCCGTACGGCGATGCCTTTCTGGATCCGCTCGAGGGCGCCATCGTCGACGTCGAGATGACCCACTATCCAACCCCCACCACCGAGGCGCGCGGCAAGGTCATGGAGGTGCTCGGCTATCGGGACGATTTCGGCGTCGACGTGGAAATCATGATCCGCAAGCATCATCTGCCCCATCGCTTCCCGCCCGAGGTGCTGGCCGAGGCCGAGTCGATTCTGCCCACCATTCCAGCCGAGGAGCTGGCCCGCCGTCGCGACTTCCGCCATCTGCCCATCGTCACCATCGACGGCGAAACCGCCAAGGACTTCGACGATGCCGTCTACGTGGCGCGGCGCGAGAATGGCAACTTTGAACTGCAGGTACATATCGCCGACGTCTCATATTACGTGCAGCCCGATTCGGCCATTGATCGCGAAGCCCGCCTGCGCGGCACCTCGGTCTACTTCCCCGATCGCTCGGTGCCCATGCTGCCGTCTCAGCTGTCCACTGACCTGTGCAGCCTGGTTCCGCGGGAAGACCGGCTGGTGATGTCGTGCCTGATGGAGATCACGCCCGAAGGCGAGGTGGCCGATTATCAGCTGCTGCCCGGCATCATCCGCTCCGCCGAACGCATGACCTATACCGATGTCAACGCGGTGCTCAGCGGCGACGAATCGGCCCGCCACCGCTTCGCCCTGCTGGCGCCCATCTTCGAGCGCATGGCGGAGTTGCAGGGCATTCTCAACCGCCGCCGGGATCGCCGCGGATCCATTGATTTCGATCTGCCGGAGGCCTCCATCGCCTTCGACGAGTTGGGCCTGATGAATTCCATCGTCAAGTCGGAGCGCAACATCGCCCATCGCATCATCGAGGAGTTCATGCTGGCGGCGGCCGAAACGGTGGCGCGTCACATGGAAAACCTGGGCGTGCCGTCGGTCTATCGCATTCACGAAAAACCCGACCCGAAAAAGGTGCTGGAGTTCGAGCAGGTGGCCGCCAGCTTCGGCTATTCGCTCGGGGTTGGCCCAATTCCGGTTCGCAGCGTGCAGCAACGCATCGCCGGGCGCCTGCGCAGCTTCGACGTTCCCATGGTGGAGGAGTTGCAGATCAGCCCGCGCCACTACCAGCGCCTGACCGCCAAAATCGCCGGCAAGCCCGAAGAGCGCATCCTCTCCTACCTGATGCTGCGGTCGCTGAAGCAGGCGCGCTATGATGGCCACAACGCCGGCCATTTCGCCCTGGCGACCGACTGTTACACCCACTTCACCTCGCCGATCCGGCGCTATCCCGACCTGATGCTGCACCGCATTCTGAAGGCCGTCCTGGCCGCCGGCGTCGCCGGCCGGCCGGCAGCCCCGCCCGCCACGCCGGCCAGCGGGAAGCGGAAGAGCAAAAAGAGCCCGAACGAACCCTCTGCCTTCGGACTCACCGAGGCCGACGGCCTGCTCGCCATCGAGACCATTCAGCGCCTCACCCGTGAAGCCAGCGAGGCCGAACGCCGCGCCGAAGATGCCGAACGCGAACTGCTCGCCTGGAAAAAGGTGCGCTTTATGGAGACGCGCATGGGCGAAGAGTTCCCCGCTCTGGTTCTGCACGTCACCCGCAACGGCTTTCACCTCGAACTGATCGACCTGTTCATCGACGGCTTCGTGCCGGTGGACGCGTTGGACGACGACCGCTACCGCTTTCAGGAAGCCGACCACGCCCTGGTCGGAGCCCACAGCGGCCGCCGTTTCCGCATCGGCGACCACATCCGGGTGATGATGGACCGCATCGATCCAGTCCTGAACCGCATCCATTTCGTTCCAGTGCCGGAGGAAGAAGTGCCGGCCCGGCCCCGCAAAATCCGCCGGCGCAAAAACGACTGATCACGGGCGGGACACCCGGCAACCCCGGCGGACGGACCGCACAGCCTTGAGCAGGGGCCCGGAAAACACCATCGCAGAGTGACCTTCTGGCTGTATCTCTACCGCACCCAGCCCGAAGCCGCAGGGACGAAGATCCCGGTTTACCGGGATGGGGCAGCACAAACAGCCCGAACTCGCCGCGATCACCAACTTGATCGGAGAATGCTCTCACTCGCGCCGAGACCGCCCGCTCGCCCTTCGCCAGGATGACTTCCAGCGCCGTGTTCACCCGGGGCCAGGACGAACGTCCTGGGACGGAGACATACGGCCGCGATGCGGTACGACCGCACCGGACTTGCTGGCCGCCCCGTTGGTCGCTGCGGTCCAGCATCGATCCCGGCAAGCCGGGACAGGTATGCCGGCAACGGGTGCCCGCTCTGCTCGTGGCACCTCCAAGTTGCCGCGATCTTGACACCGAATCCGGCAAGCGGTAGGGTTCCAACGAGATGTATCGGGCGTCAAGTGTGTGGGATGGCACCCTGCATCGCATTCAATCGTTTCAATCAGCCCACAATGCGACTGGGAGGGATACATGATGCAGATGTCACGGCGCAGATTCCTGCGCACCGGCGCCATGGGTGCAGCCGCACTCGCCGGTATGTGTGGAATGCTGCCGATCGCCGCGCTCGCCGATCCGCTCGGCCTGCCGGTCGGTATTCAACTGTTTACCGTTCGCGAACAACTGGCCAAAGACTTTGATGGCACCCTGCGCCAAGTCGCCGCCGCCGGCTATACGGAAGTCGAAGCCGCCGGCTACTATAAACACACCGCGCAGCAGGTCAAGCAGGCACTGCAGTCGGCGGGCCTGCGCTGCCCGAGCGCGCATTACTCCATGCAGCAACTGCACGGTGACAGCCTGCAGAAGGAGATCGAGTTTGCCCACCAGCTCGGGCTGAACTACATGATCTGCCCCTTCCCGGGCGTCGCCGACCCTTCCCGCCTCAAGCCCACCAAGGGCAATTTCATGGCGTCGATCAACCACTTCATCAACAGCATCACCCTGGACGACTGGAAGTGGAACGCCGAACAGTTCAACAAAATCGGCGAACAGACGCGCAAGGCCGGCATCCAGTTTGGCTATCACAACCACGATCTGGAGTTCCGCACATTCGGCAACACCACCGGCTACGACGTGATTCTGCAGCGGACCGACCCGAAGCTGGTCACGCTCGAGATGGATTGCGGCTGGGTGGAAGTGGCCGGTCTGAACCCGATCACCTTCCTGGAAAAGTACCCCACCCGCTTCTCCATGCTGCACGTCAAGGATGAGACGGTCATCTCCCCGCCACAGTACACCCCCTTTCATCCCAAGGGCAGTTCCATCGAACTGGGACGCGGAAAGATCGATTACAAACCCATCTTCGCGGCTGCCAAAAAAGCCGGGCACGTCCGTCATTACTTCGTGGAACAGGAAGAGTTTCCGGATCTTCCGACCATGCAGGCAATCCGGATCGACGCGGACTACCTCCATCACCTGAGTGTCTGAACGGGCGCCGGCTGCCGGGCTGGAACCGCTTCCACCCGGCAGCCGGTGCAACCGGCGCGAGAGTCGCCTTGCGCGGTGAAAGAATCACCTCGCGGCTGACCTCTTCTCCATCACTGCCCCGTCGCCCGCCCTGACCACGCGATCGGGAGCGTGGGCGGCGACCCCCTCGACAAGACCAGCTGCCAGGAAGGGCGGCGAACCGGATTCCTCCCACTCTTGACCTCGCCACGAGCCTGTTCCATGGACTGGCCACGCCGGATTGCAGCATTTCCTGCCTCACCGCTGAAGGCAAGGGCCAAGGCTTTGCCGGACGCGACTTCTCCCTGGTCGGCGGTCAGCAGTCCATCCGGGCGATCCACAATAGGACCGGACAGATCGCCTGGAATTACACGGGCGACAGCGGCGGCGGAGTGCGGTTTGGCGGCGATCACGGAGTCGGCCTTCTGGCTCTCGCTGCGGCCAGCGGCAAGGTTCTACGCCACACGCGCATGGGCCAGGACAGCAACCCACTCATCACCGATCCCCCCAGCGAACGACCCGGGCGCCGCGGGAGAAAGCGCCGCGGGGGTCACCGCGAGCCCCCGCGGCAGCAAGGGCAGGGAGCTGGACCGGAGACGGCCGCCCGCATGAACGCGGCTTCCGCCGCACAGTATCATTCCCGTGCTACAACCGGAGCGGCCTGCGTATCGACTCGCGATATTCCCAGCCGGTCCAACCGGAGCACCAAAATGTCATAGACACTTAGGTTGGCTTTCCCGGAAAGTACCATCCGCGCCACAAAGTTTCCTCGAAATGAACTGACACTATTGACGAAAGGGTGCCTTTGGTGAAAGCTTGAAAGAGCAATGCCCGGATGACTGCTCACCACTTCACCGGCAAGGCAAAGAATATATATGAAGGCGGAACGGTTGATGCGCGCGCCCTTCGTTCGGCATCAAGGCGGTTCCGCCCTCACCAAGGAGAGCTAGTGTCAGCAATTTCAGACGCCATTCGTGAACTGGAGCGTGAACGGGACCGGATTGATGCCGCGTTGCGGTCGCTTCGCAGCTTCGCCGCTGTCAGCCCCGCCACCAAAGCCAGCCGGACCCGGGTCATTTCCGAAGAAGGACGCCAGCGCATCGCCGAGGCACAGCGCAAGCGCTGGGCGCAGGCTCGCGCCGCCCAGCCCAAGACCAAGGCGAAAAAGTAGCTCCATCGCACGATTGTTTCGGGGCGGTTGGATCCTGGCCGATCCTGTTCAGGCATTGGGATGACGTAGATACCGCCCCGAACCCCTTACTTCCACACACACTCTCGCTCCCACGGCTTTCCATCTTCCTCTCATTGCCACAGTCATCCCCCGGCTTCCGTCCGATCTTTCTCCAATTTCCGTTTGAGGCCGGTGGCAGGCGAGAGGTTCCATTTCCAATTGACACGCTGCCGATCATGGCAGAAGAATCATCCCGTTCCGGCACGGAAGGGCCGTTCGGCCACCAAGGGAGGCAGAAGTGAGTGCGACTGGTGCATCCAAGGCAAAGGAACGAGGTGCGGCCATGCCGGATGTCGGCCCTGCTGTCTCCAGTTGCCCATCCGTCTACGCGGAATTAACCAACCTCGCCAAAGCCATCGAAGAGTACCGACGGCATCTACTTTTCCAAAAAGGCGGACGAAGACTGGGCTGCAATGCAGGCAGATTCTGATCGGTGGAAACTGTAGATCGAGGAACGCCGCCTCTGGGAGACCACGCTCCATGATGGAATAGCGCCAGAGGACTGGCACTGATACCGACTCCTTCCCCACGCCAGGGGGAAGTTTGGCTGATCCGTCTCGATCCGGTGGAAGGACACGAACAGGGCAGAGAACGCCCTGCACTGATCGTGAGCGACGATCGGCTGAACTGTGGGCGAGGGGAAATTGCCATCGTTGTGCCATTCACCAAAACCCAACGGAACAACCCATTTCATGTCAACGTCGTGCCGCCCGAAGGCGGCTTGCGAATGCCGTTCTATGCCAAATGCGAAGACGTGCGACCGGTTTCCATCCACCGACTGATCGCCTGCCGGAGCCGCGTGACTCCGGCGACTCTGGAGGAGGTCCAACGGCGGCTACGCGTTTTTCTCTCACTTTGAGGGGACGGCAAGCGGACCAACCTGTGCGGCCATCCACATTCACGAAAGGATGAGTATCTCCTCCGCTATGCCGGGCGACCAATCCGGCCCAAGGCGGCCGCGCTCTCCTGTAGATGTTTCCGCGCACTGACGCGAGACGGCCGCAACAGTCCTGAGTCTTCTGGGTGCGCGGTGGATGGTCTATTGCGGCCCGCGAATTCCCGCGAATCATTGATCCATATCGACAAGCCCCCGCAGCCGCGGCCAGCGCGGCGATCCAGATCTCAAGTCTGCCTCAATAGTTCGCAGGACGATACTATCGCGAGCGTGGAACGCCAAGGCAATAACAATCGAAATTTCCGGCCGCGTCGTGATGATTGCAATATTGGTTCTAGTGGAAAAATGAGTCACCAGAACGTTGCCAGAAAAGGTTAAATTCCCCACAGGACGCGCGGAGCGCGACAGCGAGCCCGAAGCCGGAACGCAAAGGTCCCGAAAGCTCCTTTGGGACCGAAGTTCTCAATTTGGTAATCAAGTGCGTGACCGTTTCCAGGATTCACTGGGACGACTACAAGCGCATGTTGCCGGGCTATGACGCCGCGATGAAGGAGCGGCGCCAGCGCGCCGCCGGGCAGATCTGGGAGTCGCAGGAGCAGATCGCATCCGAGCTCGCGGGCCTTACCCCCGAAGACCTGCAGCAGGTGTTCAGGAAAATCCGGTCCATGAAAGAACGAAGGGACCCGCGCAAGCCCGGAGACAAAAAAGCCGGCTGATCCCGTTCGCCACCGGGTAAACGGAAGCCCCTTTTGGAAAGCGGGGCGGCGGCCCTGCGGGAGACCGGGCAAAATCCATGCTCGCAACGGCATCTATTATTTTTTTGCTACTCCTCGGCGCCGCGCCGGCCCATGTCAAGGGGTTCCCGCGCCCGCATGCACCAGATGAGCGCCAGAACCCGACGACATTCGTTGAGGTACAGGCTCCTCCGGTAACGCCGGCTGAACCATCCTCCGTCGATGTTGCCGATATTGGTTTGGCCGTCGCGACGCTCCTCGTCACCTCGGTCGGCTTCGCCGTGGCAGTGGGCGCGTTCTTTGGGTTCAAGGCCGTGAAGGAATATACGAGCGGCGTCGCGAAAAAGGCGGCTGAGACCGCGTTACGCGAGCATCTCGCCAGCGACGGCCACCGCCAACTGGTCCGAGAAGAAGTCGAGCGGGCAGTCCCTCAAGAGGCCCGGAAGCTACTGGAGGAGGTGCTCCCGTTGCTACAAAATCATGAGCCTCAATGCCAGGATTCGTCGTCTAATCTACAGGACTATCCGAAATCGCAGTCGAAACCGGAGAGTGAACCATGATTGGCAGCCGGCAGCGCGCGATAATCCGGCGCCACCAGGACGACGCCCCGGTCAACGTGATTTCCATCGCGAAAGAACTCGGGATCAACGTCTGGAAATCGTCCGATTTAGGGCCCGGGATCTCCGGACAACTACTTCCGGACCTGGGGAACGGCGGTCCAGCCGGGTACAGCATCATTGTCAGCGCCACCGATGGACTCTCTCGGCAGCGGTTCACCATCGCCCATGAAATAGGCCACTTCCTCCTCCATCGGGACAAGGTCGGCAGCGGCGTCACGGATGACGTGTTCCTTCGAAGTGGGCTCAGCACCCGCGCTGAGGGGCAAGCCAACCGTTTTGCCGCGCATCTCCTCATGCCGGAGCACCTGGTGCTCAGGTACATGAAACTTGGCAAGGTCACCTCCCCAGAAGAGCTGGCTAAGCTATTTGCGGTATCGCCGAGCGCCATGCGCATTCGCATTGAGGTGTTGACGGCTCAGAAGTCACGCACCTTCGTCAACGTCTGACGGCAGCCGGATGCCCCTGAAAGTCAACAAACGCGACGGCACGTGCTGGGCCCGGGGAGTCGTCCGCAGTCGCGCCGTGCGGCAATCGCTTCTCACCCGGAACGCCGAAGTCGCCCATCGCCGCGCCGGCGAGATGGAACTCGGCATGGACAACGGCCTCGTGCCACTCTCCTGTGCCGAGTTCCGCCGGCGCTTCACCGCCAACTACCACGGCGATACGCGCGAGCGCTATGATCCGTTTTTGGAGGCGCTGGAGGCCTTCCTGGAAGCTCGGCTCCGCAGCTTCTTCCACGAAGCGCGATCGCTCGACTTGGAAGAGTTCCTCCACCGGCATCCGCGTCACCGACCTGGTCAACCTGCGGCCTGAGCACGTCCTCAAAGGATACCTGGTCCTGCGCAGGCAAAAGACAACGGCGGCGGTGCGAATCCCGATGGTCGAATCCGCACGCGCCTCCCTCGATTCCGTTGAAGTACTCCCCAGTAGCTATTATTTGTGGACCGGCAACAGCGACAAAGGCGTCTGCAATAGCGTCTGGCTGCTCCTTCGCCCGTCTCGGCCGCCGTGCTGGCATCCCGAACGTACACACACAGCGCTTCCGCGACACCTTCGCCGTCAACCTGCGACTGGCCGGCGCCGATCTGCGCCTGGTCTCGAAGCGGTTCGGACACGCCACCATCCGAACGACCGAGAAGCATTACGCCGCCTGGGTTCAGGGCTTCCAGGAGCAACCCGACGCGGCCGTCAAAGCTGTCGAGAGCTGATTTCTCGGCGGTGCAAAAGCGGAACAGCCGCCCGTGGGCGGCTGGACAAAAGGCGAAATCGATGTGTGCCGGAGGTGGTGAGGCGGCTGGGGGTCGAACCCAGAACCCTTGCCTTAAAAGGGCAATGCTCTACCATTGAGCTACCGCCCCGACCACTTTATGGTCCTACAGGGCAGCGGATTCTGTCAATGACCGCGACCCGGTTTGGTGCCGCAGCGGATATTTTCCACGCACCGGAGTCAACGCGCCCCTTCCCCGGCATCGGCCAGCAGCCGCACGCCCACGCGGCGTCCGCTGCACCAGCTCTGGCTGAGATCGAGGGCATCGCCGGGCTGCACCAGATCGACGGCCTCTCCGCCCTGGTGCAACAGATAGCGGATCAGCGCCTGCCGTTCCGCCGGCAACACCGACAGCCCTGGCCACTCCGACACCAGAAAATTCCCGTTCTCCGGTCCGGCTTCCGGGCAGATCAGCAAAATGCGCCCGAACTCATCCAGCACCAGCCAGTCCGGGGGGCGAGCGGGGGAAACCAGGACGGGAATCTCCTCATCCTCCATCACTGCCTCGACCTCCGCCAGGGTGGTCACATCCACCATCATTGGCTGCTGGTCGACCGAATCCGCCGACCACAGCGTCACCGGCTCACCGCTTTCACGCAGGCTCACCACTTCGGCCAGAAAACGGGATTGCCAGTCAGGATCGTGGGCAAAGGAGGGAACGCAGAGCAATGTGGGCATAGCGGGAAGGAGGACTTCGACCTCACTACCAGAGTAGCGGTCACGCGCGGCGCGGGCAAGGCCCCGCAGTTGATCGCGCACAAGAACTTCAACTGAATCCGCCGGGGTGCCGCTCTCTGCCGGAAACGCAGAAAGGCCGGGACAGACCGTCGTCCGGTCCACCCCGGCCATTCTGCACGAAGGAACTACCCTCTAGGCCGCGCGGTCGCGCGTTCCCAGTGTCATCGGCTGGATCAGGCTGTCCAGCGACGTCAACGGACGGGCGATCTCCAACCCCTTCTGGCGACACTCCGGGCAGGTATAATCGCCGTTCATTTCACCATGAAAATAATGAGCACAGACAGCACATAACTTATAAATCATCATCATTGCATCGACCTCGATTCAGGCTTCGGGCCGAACCGGCCCGAATGACTTCAACGGTTTTTCTGAAGCAGGATCACATTGCTTCCGCCAGCGCGGCCGCCGGGGAATTCTGCTGCCCTTGCCCCGCCTTCAGATACTCCATCCTCGCATATCCGCAGTGAGTGAACAACTGGCGCGGACGCCTTTCATCGAAAGTTCACGAATGATACCCGATATGGGCGCAAACCGCAGGTAAAGCCTGCAAAAAGGAATCGAAACGCAACCAGACGCAGTCCTGGACATTCCGCCTTCGGCGCGGAATCCGGCGGGGCACACGACTGGCGCCGGCGGCCTCCGCCTCCGCATCGCAGACCACGCCAGAGTCACTGCTTAATCGTTGCTCTGTCCCAGTGTGTACCCGATCGAGATGCCAAACATGGATGCGTGGGAGGCCTGATACTCGAAATTGTTGCGGATCAGGTACAGGTTGGCTTCTGGCATCAGGAAAATGTGCTGGGTCAGGTACAACTTCAGGCCGGCGGCAAAATGGCCGGAAAGGTGATTGGTGGTGGTGTAGTTGCTGCAACCCGTGAAGGATCCGCAGTTGTAGAAGGGCTGGTAGACTCGAATGCTCTGCACTCCCAGCCCGGCCCGAAACAGCGGAACCACCCGGCCGGACGCGAACTGGACAGGCGCCCATGCCCCTCCAAAGTCATAAAAAATCGGGCGCACCGGGTTGCCGGCATAGCTGCCCTGTTTGTACCGCCAGGCGGCTTCGCCATAAAAGCCAAAATTGTGCCAGAGCAGCAGGTCGCCACCAACCGCGGTGAACGCCCCGCCGCCCAGGGACGGCACGCCGGCCGGCTGAGAAGCGGTCAATGCATTCACTCCGAAAAATGCGTCCACCGACTGCGCAGACGAAATTCCAGTCAGCGAAAACAGGGCCAAGGCCCCAAGTACCATCCAACGCCAGATTTTCAAGGTTGTCCTCGCATTTCCAAGCCCGTGCTCTCCTGCTTAAGAATTCAGCAAGAAGCCTTCTGCACTTTAGATGGATGGGGAGGAACTCCGGTTTCCTGAGTGGAAGACTTGGGACCACAAATCCGAATTGAGCATGAGAACTCTTTAAAAGAACCCGGCGGCACGGCCACTCCCGGGCAGCCTCACCGGGCACACCTCAGCTCCAAACCGGATCTGGCGTGTTTCGATCGGGAGATGCACACGGGGAGGCCGGAGAACAGAAACAGGAGGGAAGAGGAAAGAGGAAGGGGCTGGAGCGGGAGACGGGGATCGAACCCGCGACATCAAGCTTGGGAAGCTTGCGTTCTACCGCTGAACTACTCCCGCGCGCTGCCAGCATTCGAAGTTATACCACATTGGCCGCAAAATCCCAAGCCCTTCGCCGATGGGCCGGAGCTACCCGGCAACAAGCCGCCGTCGGAGGCGGCGAGACGGATCTTCACCCATGACCAGACTGGACAAAAGTTCCTGATGCTCCGTAAAAATTACCTGTTTGCACGATTCTCCTCCGACGCCCCGGACTGCGCCCGTCCTTCGCTTCGCGTCGGGCAAGCGGAATGGAAGACGACATGCTGATTGTTTTCATCGTCTTCCGCAGCGTGCCGCGGGCGCCTTCCGGATGGACGCAAAGCCTGAATCCACCAGAGAACGGAGGAATCCCCCATCCTCAACATTTCCATTTCGAGGGAGTTCCGGGCAATGTCGTTTGAGGCCACGGTCCGTTCAACCGGCGTCTGTTATCTCGGCGAATGCGATGGATTGGTCTGGTTTCTGGATCCAGTCACCCAGTCCACCCATACGCTGCCGCTGGAGGAAGTCAGTCCAGAAAACATCCAGACGGTGCTGTACCGCAGCCGTGAGGTTTTTGCGCGCAAATCCGCGTTCCTGCACCCGGCCGTCTCGCTGCGTCACTGACACCGCCCCTGTCGGCAGCCTTCGTCCCGGGCAAGCCTCCATCTGGCCCGAAGCCTTCGATGGAGACGACGATTTCGTGACCCGGCGACCATGTGGTGCGACCACCCCGGGAATGCCAGACGCTCCCGTTGGTCGCTGCGGACCGGCTTCGTTTGCCGGCGACCCGGGGTCCCCAAAGCACGCTGTTCGTGCTTTGGGGTGGAACCGATGCCCGCGCTATCCATGGCATCTCCCCGTTGCCGCGGAGGTCAATCTTCCGGAAAACCGACCAGGGATACCACAATCTCGTCGTCGGGGCGCCAGTTGGAAGATAGCGGGATCCGCCGCTGGAACTCGATGGAGAAGTATCCATTTCCCGAAGCGAAGGCAGGACCGTCATCGCGCTGCCAGGCAAGACCACTGGAAATCGATCAGTACGCGCAGCCAGCGCAGGTACGCCTGCGGCCCGAACTGCGTATGGCCGTGTACCTGTTCCCAATCGAATCCGCCACCCATCACGGACAGGAAGTAGCGCCGGTTGGCTTCATCGTCGGTGCAGCAATCGATCCGCACGCCGCCGGCCTCCACTCCGCGGCCGAATCCCTGCCGGATGCTGTACCCGATCTGTGCGCGCGCAACCGGAGCCCAGCAGAACAGAAGAAGCCCCAGACAAACAGCTTTCAGCATGCAACCGGACAGCGTTATCCAAACTTTTTGCCTTACCATATTCCATCTCCCTCAAGTTGGTTTTTTCCTGAACACCGCTCAGTCGGGGACAGACCATTCCAGACTGACCACCACCTCGCCCATGCTGCGAACGCTGGAGAGGGGTGAATACACCGGGCGGTACTGAAGCGAGAGAAGCCCATTGCCCGACGCCAGCAACGGTCCATCGCCCAGCGCCCAACCCACCCCGCCACTGGCAGGCCGTCAGCGATGAAGTGGGTGGCATAAGAACGTGGCACTGAAGTGCCATGATCTCGTTGGTTGCTCGCCGGGCGGCAAGGCTGAAGCCTTGCCCTGGGGGCAGTTGTGGTCAACCGCCGCCGTGCGGGCGCCCGCCCCCGCTTGACTTGGGCCGCTGCCCGATTCAGGCAAGACGGACCACTGGTTCAGACATAAGGACGCACGCCCGACCCGACCAGTACCCCCACACCTGACTCCCCCACCAGCACCGACCACAGATCGGGGTAAATCGGGGGAGAAGTTCGGAAGAATCCGCGCAGGATTGGTCAGCGTTGCGGTCTTCATGAAGACAGGTGTTGCGGCGGCCGGGGATTTTTGATGGGGCGCCGGCCTGAGGCATACTGAAGCGGCGGTCGGACAGCTGGACCGCACATTTCCGGTGCCGGCGAACGCAATGACAGGAAAACAGTGGGCATGGAGTGCCCTGGCGGCGCTCCCGGCAGTATGGCTGGCGGTTCTGGCGGGACAGGCGATCGGCGAGGCGCGCGATCGCCGGCGCTTCCCTGCCCCCGGGCAACTGGTGGACGTGGGCGGTTTTCGGCTGCACTGCTGGCTGCAGGGCGAGGGCGAACCGACGGTGATTCTGGACTCGGCCCTGGCCGGCTCGGCCCTGAGCTGGAGCCTGGTGCAGCCGGAGGTGGCGCGCTTCACGCGCACGCTCAGCTACGATCGCGCCGGATTGGGCTGGAGCGACCACAGTCCGCAGCCGCGCACCGCCGAGCAGATTGCGCGTGAACTGGCGGCGGCGCTGCAGGCGCTTCACGTATCCGGCCCCCTGGTTCTGGTGGGCCACTCTTTTGGCGGACTCGGTGGCCCGGGCTTTCACTTCGCTGTACCCGGACCAGGTGGCGGGGCTGGTGTTGATCGACGCCGTTTCGCTGCCAGAATGGCTCGATTTGAGCCAGCAACGGCGGCAACGGCTGGAGGCCGGCGTGCGCCTGGCGCGCCGCGGCGCCTTCATTGCCCGTTGCGGCATCGCCCGGCTGGTGGCCGCGCTGGCAACATCACCGTTGTGGAAGCTGGCACGCGCCGGGGTCACCGCCGTCAGCGGCGGCCGCCTGAAACACCGGCAGGAGGGCATGCTGGCGCCGGTCTCGCGCCTGCCGGAACACCTCCGCCCGGCGCTGAAATCGATGTGGACCCAACCCAAATTCTACGAGGCCATGGCCGGGCAGATGCAGCACCTGCCCGGCAGCGTAGCCGCTGTACACGCCGCCGGCGGCTACGGCGACCGCCCACTGATCGTGCTGGCCGCCGCCAACCCCAGTCCCACCTGGCAGCAGGAGCAGACCGCCGTCGCCCGGCTCTCGACGCGCGGCCGCTATCGCTTCGTCACTGACAGCGGCCACTGGATTCCGCTCGATCAGCCCCAGGCGGTGATCGATGCCATTCGCGAAGTCGTCGCCGAAGTTCGAGCCGGCTCGTATTGATACCCGCGGAATAAAGACGCCGCGCAGAGGTGTTCCTCCAGCCCCGCGAAGGACGTAAGCGGAGACATGCTAAAGCAGATTCTACGAATCCTGGCTTCTGCGGCAACAGCACTCCGCCGGCACGATTTTGTGCGGCACTCAATAGCTGTTAGCGGAACGCGCAGACTGCGGTGCTGCCGCTTCCCTCTTCCCTCTTCCCTCTTCCCTCTTCCCTCTTCTGTCTTCTGCCTTCTGCCTTCCTCGCTTCACGCTCCACGCTCCACGGTTTCTTCCAGCGTTTCCCCTTCCCAGCGGGCGACGGCGGCGGCGGCCAGGCAGTTGCCGAAGACGTTGACGGCGGTGCGCCCCATGTCCATGAACTGGTCCACGCCCAGCAGCAGGGCAACGCCGGCGACGGGCAGGCCAAAGGAACCCACCGCACCGGCCAGCACAACGATGGCAGCTCGCGCCACGCCGGCCACGCCCTTGCTGGTCAGCATCAGCGTAAGCAGCAGAAACAGTTCGTGCCCCAGGCTCAGGTGGATACTATACGCCTGCGCCAGAAAGATGGATGCCAGGGTCAGGTAGAGCGCGGTGCCATCCAGATTGAAACTGTAGCCGGTGGGAATGACGAAGCCGGCGACGCGGGAGGAGACTCCCAGGCTTTCCATCTCCTCAATGGCGCGCGGCAGGGCCGCTTCGGAACTCGCGGTTGAGAAGGCGATCATCACCGGCTCGCGCACCGCCAGCAGAAAGCGGCGCAACGGAATGCGGAACAGGAGGGAGACGACGGCAACCAGCAGCACCAGGAAGATGACGAGGGTGAGGTAGAGCGTGCCAACCAGGCGCAGCAGCGGCAGCAGCACGCCCAGCCCTTCGCGTCCCACGCCGGCGGCAAGCGCGCCCAGCACGCCCAGCGGCGCGAACCACATCACCATGTTGGTGAAGCGGAACATCACCTGGGCCAGGCTCTGGCAGAACTCCAGCAGCGGCTTGCCACGCTCGCCACTGGCGATGAGGGCCAGCCCGAACAGCAGGCTGAACACCACCACCTGCAGCACCTCGCCGCGGGCCAGCGCGTCGGCAAAGCTCTGTGGAACGGTGTGAACGATCAGGGTATCGAGCAGACTGAGGTGGGCGGGAGCGGCCGGCACGCCGCTGACGGCGGTGGCGCCGGCGGAGAGCGCCGCGCCCCGGCCGGGCTGAAACATGTGAGCCGCCACCAGCCCCAGCAGCAGCGCCACCGTAGAGGCCACCTCGAAGTAGACGATCGCCTTGAGTCCGATGCGCCCGACGCCGCGCATGTCGCCGTGGCCGGCGATGCCAGAGACCAGTGTGGCGAAGATGAGCGGCCCCACAATCACCTTGATGAGCCGCAGAAAAATCACTTCCAGCGGTTCCAGCGCCATGCCTGCGTGGGGCCAGACCGCCCCGATCACAATGCCTGCCGCCATCGCCGACAGAATCCAGCCGGCCAGTCCGATGCGTCGCATAGCGCACAGCATAGCAGGCCAGCGGCTCAGCGCACCCACACCAGCCACAGCCACCCAAACACCAGGGTGAGCAGGGTAATCGGCACCCCCGCCTGCAGATATTGCCGGAAGCTGATCCTGACCTGCGGCCGGGCGCCTTCGATGACGATGATGTTGGCGACAGAACCGGTGACGGTGAGGTTGCCAGCCAGCGTGCTGGCCATGGCCAGCAGCAGCCAACCTGTTTTCGGATCGGCAAAGCCTGGCACCAGCGACTTCAGCAGCAGAACCGCCGGCACGTTGCTGACCAGGTTGGAAAGCGCCGCCGTCAGCGCGGTGAACAGCGCGGGTTGGGCGATATTCCAACCGTGCGTAAGGCGAAGAATATCCTGCATCAGGCCGGCCTGTTCGGCCCCACCAACAATCAGGAAGAGACCCACAAAAAAGACCAGCAGGCCCCAGTCCACCTGCCGGTAGACCTCGGCGGGGTCCACGGTGCGGCTCATGAGCAGCAGTGCCGCGCCCAGTGCCGCCATCAGGGCCGGCGGCACACCCGCCAGAAAGCCGGCCAGCACCAGCAGTGTCACCAGTGCCGGCTTGCGTAGCGCCCGGGTATCCACGGCGGCGACGGCGAAGGGCTGCTGCACCTGCGGATCGTGCGCGCCACTGCGCACCGTCAGCCAATGCAGCACACCCCAGTCGATGAACAGCCCCACCAGTGCCACCGGCGCCAGATGCCCCAGAAATGCCCGGTAGCCGAGGTTGGAATACGACCCGATCACCATGTTCTGGGGATTGCCGGTCATGCTGGCCACGCTGCCGATGTTGGATGCCGTCGCCAGCGCCAGCAGATAGGGCACCGGCGGCAGGCGCAACTTTCTGGCCGCCGCCAGCACCAGCGGCACCATCACCAGGCAGATGATGTCATTCACAAAAAATGCGGAAAGAAGGCCGCTGGTGAAGATGACCGTGGGCAGCAGGTGATGCGGACGCAAACGGCGCAGCACGGTCTCCGTCAGCCAGTCAAAGAAGCCGGCCAGGCGCAGATAGGCGACGATCAGCATCATCGAAAACAGCAGCACCAGGGTATTGAAGTCGATGGCGCGCAGGCCGGCTCCGGGCGCCAGGCCGCCGACGGCGAACATCAGCACCCCGCCGATGATAGCGGCGCCGGTGCGGTCGATCTTCGTGCCGGGAAAGTTGCCGATGGCGAAGACCAGATAGCTGGCCAGAAAAATCACCGCCACCGCCACCAGGCGGGCTTCGGAGAGGGATGCGTGGACCGGAATCGACATGCGCAGTTCAGTGTACGCACAATTCCGGAAGGAGGGATGGAAGGAACGGTGGCTGAACGGGCAAGGGCGCCGGGTTCCCGCTGGAACCCGGCGCCCGGGGTTGGTCAAACCACGCTGCCAGGAAGACTTCAGTCGCCTTCCGGCGCCTCGGCCTGTTTTACACGAACCACGAGCAGCGAATAAGCGCCGGTGGCATTGCGCGTCAGGAATCCGCGAACGACCAGGTTGGCGCCGCTGGCAAGACTGGCGAAGCTCGACGCCGTCAGCGGATCTTCATACACCGTCGCCGGCGTCGTGGTCGCCTGGAAGCTGGCGGTGCCGGTCAGCGCGGTCACCGCCGACTGGGCGCTGCTCAGCAACGAGAAGGTCAGAGCCGGCGCCGTACCGCTGATGGCGGAGGCCAACTGCCCGCGTAGCGTGTTGGAGACCAGTTTCACTTCGGTTGCGGCGATATCCTGGTTGGAACCGGCGGTTCCGGAGACCTCCACCGACTGGCCGGGGAAGATCTGGGAGAGGTCAAACGAAGTAACGCCTGCATTGGTGGCGTCTTCGGAAAGCCCGTAGGTGGTACTCGGCGAGAGGTCCACCACCACCGGAGCCCCCGATTTGCCGTCGCCAAAGCCATCCCGCAGAACCATCTGGAACGAGGTGACGGCGCCGGACGTGTCGGTGACGGTCGAGAGGATGATGCCATCTCCGCCGCTGCTCTTGGTTTCGCCACCGGAGCCATCATTGCCGATGGATTCAATGCTCAGCGCCAGCAGGCTGCCATCGGACTGCATGCTGCCGTGGACGTGAACCATGTTGCCGGCCTGCAGCGCCGCCAGCGTGAGGCTGCCGCTGAACTGGGTCGAGCTGTTGATGGCGAACTGGAAGCTCTTCTGCGAATCGCTGGCCTGCACCGTGACAGAATTGGCCGTCACCGCCGTCACCGCGCCCTTCACCTCGATTTCGCGGCTGGTCTGGCTCTCGGACTCAACCTTGGCGGCGGCCGAGGCGACCGAGGGCGTGAAGGTCAGCGTGCTGCCGGTCAGGTCCAGCGATTTGGCCAGGTTGACGTCGAGATGCAGATCGGCGCCAGCGGCCTGGGTGACACTCAGAACCGGAGTCAGCGTCACCTGCACATTGCCGTTAACCACCGTGGCCGTGGCGTTCGTAACAGTCTTGCTGGTCGGCAGGATCGATGTAGGAGGCGGTAACACCGCTGATCACCAGCTGCACCTGACTGTAGGTGCCCACCGGAATCTGCGCCAGCTCGAGCGGCTCCTGCAGCGTGCCCAGTCCGGAAAGTTCAATCGTCTCCGGCGTAGTCAATACCGGCACCGCGGTTCCGCCAGCCTGCGGCACCAGACTCACCGACGAAATCGTCACCTGGGCCGACAGCAGATTGCTCAACGGCGCATCGGCCACCGTCACCAGCATCGGCGCCGTCTGGCCGGCTGGCGCCGGGGTGGTTCCGGGAACGCTGGCGCTGCCGCCACCCGAACCTCCACAGGCCGCCATGAACAGGCTGGCCACCATCAATACTCCAGTACTCACTCGATGGTTCTGCATCTCATCCTCTTTCCCGGGGGAATCCCCCAAGTCCGGTCAGCACGCACGAGACCAACTACAAATATCCGGCCGAACCATAATTGGCGCCGATTCGGCAAATACTGCCGTTGCCCACTCCGGGAGAAAAACTCCCAATTCAGGAAGAGAGACAGACCCGGCCACCAACTCACTCATTCCGGCGTTTCCGGCTCCCTCAATGGGAATCTACCGCCCCTGCGGCTGCGGTGCCTGTTATATTCAACACCATCTTTCTGAATAGAGACCGTTCATGCGCTCCATCATGCTCCACCGCATCCGAATCCGCTGGCAGAGGCGGACGCCTCTCCTGCTGCTGCTCGCTCTGATGACCGCGGCCGCGGCACAGACCGCCGCTCCGGCCGCTTCGACCCGTTCCCTGCGTGTCGAAGTTACCTTTCCCGGCAATCTTCGCGCCACTCCGCTCAATGGCCGGCTCTACCTGATGGTCTCCACCGACCTCAGCGGAGAGCCGCGCTTTCAGATCGGCGACGGATACGACACCCAGCAGTTTTTCGGCATCACCGTGGAACACTGGCAGCCGGGCCAGACGGCGGTCTTTGATGCCTCCGCCCTCGGCTATCCCCGGAAGAGCCTGCGTGACATCGCCCCCGGCGACTATACGGTCCAGGCCCTGCTCAACGTCTATACGACCTTCCATCTGGCCAATGGACGCGTGCTGCAACTGCCCAAAGACGAAGGCGAGGGGCAGCAGTGGAACCAGAAGCCGGGGAACCTGTACAGCCGGCCCCAGTTGGTGCACATCGGCCCAGGCGGCGTCATCCACATCCAACTTTCCCAGACCATTCCGCCGCTTCCGGCCGTCCATGACACCGCCTGGATCCGGCACGTTCACATCCAGAGCCGCCTGCTCACCCACTTCTGGGGGCAACCCACCGAACCTTGGCGCGATTGTGCTGCTGCCCTCCGGCTGGGCACAGCATCCGCAGGCGCGCTATCCGCTCATCGTCTACCAGGGGCACTTCCAGCGCGACTTCGCCGTGCCGGTCGGCGTTCCGCGATCATCCCGCCGATCCGAAGGCCACCGGCAGCGACCGCCAGTACCAGGATTACAGCTACCGCTTTTACCGGGCCTGGGCGCAGGGCAAGCTGCCGCACGTGATCCTGATGATCATCCAGCACGCCACGCCCTACTATGACGACTCCTACGCGGTGAACTCGGCCAACCTCGGTCCCTATGGAGACGCCATCACGCAGGAGCTGATTCCGTACGTCGAGCACAAGTTCCGCGGCATCGGCCAGCCCTGGGCGCGCGCCATGTACGGCGGATCGACCGGCGGGTGGGAGACGCTGGGCATGCAGCTGTTCTATCCCACCTTCTTCAACGGCGCCTGGACCGCCTGTCCCGACCCGATCGACTTTCGTTCGTACCAGATCGTCAACTCTACAAGGACAAGAACGCCTTCTGGCTGCAGGGACCTTTTTCGACGTATCCGCGTCCGGATCCGTCCGCAAGCCCGACGGGACCGTGGTGACCACGATGGACCGCGTACAGCAGCGCGAACTGGTGCTGGGCGACAAGGGTCGCTCGACCGACCAGTTCGGCATCTGGCAGGCGGTGTTCAGCCCGGTGGGTCCGGACGGCTACCCGGCCCGCATCTGGAACACCCGCACCGGCGTCATCGACGCACAGGTGGCGCAGTACTGGCATGACCATTACGACCTGCGCGCCTACCTGGCCAGTCACTGGTCGACGCTGGGGCCGGAGTTGAAGGGCAAGCTCTACTTCACCGTCGGCGACATGGACACCTATTACCTCAACAACGCCGTTCACCGGATGCAAAAGTTCCTGGACAAGAGCCAGAATCCGCACCTGGATGTGCCGTTTCAGTACGCCCCCGGGCAGCCGCACTGCTTTTGGGGCGGGCCGTCGGGCACGACGTCGCGGATGAGCGGGCTGACGGCGCCGGAACGGATCATTCCGGTACTGGTGAAGCACATGCAGGCGACCGCGCCGGCCGGCGCGGATGTGAGCAGCTGGAAGTACTGAGCGGGTGATGCGCTGATCCACAAAGTGGGCTGGCACTTAAGTGCCAGCCCCTGGGGTTTGGCCTTTTTCGGCTCTGGATTGAGCGGTGATTTGGGTGTGAGCACCCTGGCGCATGGAGGAGCATCTAGTTTCGAAGAGGGTCGAAGGGGGTGCGAGATGGGCGGATATGCCACCCGGGTGCAGTTCATTCACCGCAAGCAGGGCGGGCAGTGGTACATCAACTTTCCGGCCGCGCTGGCGCGGTCGATGGGGTTTCACCAGGGCGAGACGGTGGAGTGGTTTGTCGAGAGCAAGCAGGAGCTGACCCTGCGACGGCCGGAGGCGCCGCTGCCGGCGCTAAAAAAAACGGCGGCGGACTCCTCGGACACATCCAGCAGCTCTGGCAGCGGTGCGCCCCCGCCTTCCGGCAGCAGCGCGTCTTCGAGCGGGCGCAGACGCTCGCGCTGAGCGGGCTGCTGTGTTTGGGGCGACACACGATCACCGGGTTGCTGACCACGGCCGGGCGGCAGGATGTGGATTGGACGGCGGATTACCGCCTGCTGGCGCGGCAGCGGCTGCCCCTCGGGGAGATCTTCGCGGTGCTCCGGCGCGCCGTGCTGCGGGAACTGCCCCCGCCGGAGCCCCTGCTGGCAGTTGTGGACGACACCCTGCTGCCGCGCTCGGGCACGCACATGCCCGGCGTGGCCTGGCGGCGTGATCCGCTCGGCCCGCACTTTCAGACCAACCTGATCCGGGCGCAGCGGTTTCTGCAGATCTCCGCCGCGCTGCCGGCCCAGTCGGGAGTTGAGCGCATGATTCCCATCGCCTTCGAGCACGCTCCCACGCCGGCCAAGCCCGACCGCCGCGCCTCGCCGCAGCAGTGGCGCGAGTATCGCCAGCAGAGCCGCCAGAGCTGTATCTCCCTCCGTGCCCGTCAGTCCATCGCCGCTTTGCGCGAGGCGCTGGACCGGGACGAGCCGTCGCGCCCGCTGCTGGTGGCCTTCGATGGCGGCTTTACCAACCACACCGTGCTGTCCCGGCTGCCCGAACGCACCGTCGCCATCGGACGCATCCGCAAGGACGCCCGGCTGTACAGGCTGGCCGAGGCCGGCCCCGGCCGGGGCCGCCGCCGCTGCTACGGCGATCCGGCGCCCACCCCGGAACAGATCCGCAGCGACGAAAGCCACCCCTGGCAAACTCTCTTTCTGCCCCACCACGGCACCCAATGGCAGATCCGCTACAAGCGTGTCACCCCGCTGCTGTGGCGCAGCGCCGGCGCCCGCTGCCCGCTGCAGGTGATTGCTCTGGCGCCGGCCTCTTACCGCCGCAAGCGCGGCGACAAGTTGCTCTACCGCCAGCCGGCCTATCTGGTCTGCACCGATCCCAACCTGCCCGCGGCCACCGTGATCGCCGCCTACCTGCGCCGCTGGGCCATCGAGGTCAACTTCCGCGATGAAAAGACGCTGCTCGGCGCCGGACAGCCGCAGGTGCGCAACCCGCATTCCACCGAAGCGGCCCCGGCTCTGGCGGTCGCCTCCTATGCCATGCTGCTGCTGGCCGCCTATCGCGCCTCCGCTTCCGGCACCCCGGCCCACCTTCCGCCCCCGGCCTGGCAGCGCTCCGCCTCGCCCCCCTTCGCCACCACCCGCGCCGCCCAGAGCCAGCTCCGCGCCGAAGTCTGGGGACAGGGCCTGCTCGCCCTCAATTTACCCCACTTCGCCGCTCCCTCCCCGCCCGCCACGAAGCCACCAATAATGCATTTCCCCCTCGCCCCGGCCCTGCTTTACGCGTCTGCATGAATGGCGAAAAGGCCAAACTCCAGGGCGCTGGCACTGAAGTGCCAGCCCCTGGAGTTTGGCCTTTTTCGGCTCTGGATTGAGCGGTGATTTGGGTGTGAGCACCCTGGCGCATGGAGGAGCATCTAGTTTCGAAGAGGGTCGAAGGGGGTGCGAGATGGGCGGATATGCCACCCGGGTGCAGTTCATTCACCGCAAGCAGGGCGGGCAGTGGTACATCAACTTTCCGGCCGCGCTGGCGCGGTCGATGGGGTTTCACCAGGGCGAGACGGTGGAGTGGTTTGTCGAGAGCAAGCAGGAGCTGACCCTGCGACGGCCGGAGGCGCCGCTGCCGGCGCTAAAAAAAACGGCGGCGGACTCCTCGGACACATCCAGCAGCTCTGGCAGCGGTGCGCCCCCGCCTTCCGGCAGCAGCGCGTCTTCGAGCGGGCGCAGACGCTCGCGCTGAGCGGGCTGCTGTGTTTGGGACGACACACGATCACCGGGTTGCTGACCACGGCCGGGCGGCAGGATGTGGATTGGACGGCGGATTACCGCCTGCTGGCGCGGCAGCGGCTGCCCCTCGGGGAGATCTTCGCGGTGCTGCGGCGCGCCGTGCTGCGGGAACTGCCCCCGCCGGAGCCCCTGCTGGCAGTTGTGGACGACACCCTGCTGCCGCGCTCGGGCACGCACATGCCCGGCGTGGCCTGGCGGCGTGATCCGCTCGGCCCGCACTTTCAGACCAACCTGATCCGGGCGCAGCGGTTTCTGCAGATCTCCGCCGCGCTGCCGGCCCAGTCGGGAGTTGAGCGCATGATTCCCATCGCCTTCGAGCACGCTCCCACGCCGGCCAAGCCCGACCGCCGCGCCTCGCCGCAGCAGTGGCGCGAGTATCGCCAGCAGAGCCGCCAGAGCTGTATCTCCCTCCGTGCCCGTCAGTCCATCGCCGCTTTGCGCGAGGCGCTGGACCGGGACGAGCCGTCGCGCCCGCTGCTGGTGGCCTTCGATGGCGGCTTTACCAACCACACCGTGCTGTCCCGGCTGCCCGAACGCACCGTCGCCATCGGACGCATCCGCAAGGACGCCCGGCTGTACAGGCTGGCCGAGGCCGGCCCCGGCCGGGGCCGCCGCCGCTGCTACGGCGATCCGGCGCCCACCCCGGAACAGATCCGCAGCGACGAAAGCCACCCCTGGCAAACTCTCTTTCTGCCCCACCACGGCACCCAATGGCAGATCCGCTACAAGCGGGTCACCCCGCTGCTGTGGCGCAGCGCCGGCGCCCGCTGCCCGCTGCAGGTGATTGCTCTGGCGCCGGCCTCTTACCGCCGCAAGCGCGGCGACAAGTTGCTCTACCGCCAGCCGGCCTATCTGGTCTGCACCGATCCCAACCTGCCCGCGGCCACCGTGATCGCCGCCTACCTGCGCCGCTGGGCCATCGAGGTCAACTTCCGCGATGAAAAGACGCTGCTCGGCGCCGGACAGCCGCAGGTGCGCAACCCGCATTCCACCGAAGCGGCCCCGGCTCTGGCGGTCGCCTCCTATGCCATGCTGCTGCTGGCCGCCTATCGCGCCTCCGCTTCCGGCACCCCGGCCCACCTTCCGCCCCCGGCCTGGCAGCGCTCCGCCTCGCCCCCCTTCGCCACCACCCGCGCCGCCCAGAGCCAGCTCCGCGCCGAAGTCTGGGGACAGGGCCTGCTCGCCCTCAATTTACCCCACTTCGCCGCTCCCTCCCCGCCCTCCACGAAGCCACCAATAATGCATTTCCCCCTCGCCCCGGCCCTGCTTTACGCGTCTGCATG
>CAVWHO010000013.1:0-247262 GCA_963754875.1 Nitrospirota bacterium | reverse complement strand
TGGCCAGCAACTCTCCAAACAGCACGATTTCCTTTATCGGTTTAAAATGATAGAGGTACGCCGGCACGACGAGCAGGACCGCGGCGGCAGCCACACCGACCAGAAAGGTGAAGTTCGATATGAACAATCCCCATGATACCTGGTCCCGCATGGCTGTCGTGATCAGGCCGCGATTGAACTGGTCAATGTAGGCGCTTGGTCCGAGCAGGATGAAAAATGACAGGAACGCGATCCAGAGATAGTAAGCGCGGTTCCCGATGAATATCTGACGTAAAGCGATGAAAAAGTTTTTGATCAACGTGCCCATGAGCGAGAGCCTCCTACCTGCCGTATGCGAAGAAATAATAGAACTTGGGATTGGTGTTCAAATCTTCCTTCAGTCGGAACACCCTCTTATTCTCGATCGCGTAGCGGATTTCACTGTTGGGATCGAGGAGGTTCCCGAACTTTCGCGCACCTACCGGGCAGATCTCCACGCACGCGGGGTATCGTCCGTTTCGTGTACGCTGGATGCAGAACGTGCACTTCTCCACCACTCCCTTGTAGCGCGGCCGGTTCCCGAGGTAGTGCGTATTCGGATTGATCTCCTCGGACTTGCGGCCCGGCTCGGACCAGTTCAAGTGACGCGCGTAGTACGGACAGGCTGACATACAGTAGCGGCACCCGATGCACCAGTTGTAGTCGACCACCACGATCCCGTCCGGCTCCTTCCAGGTGGCCTGTACCGGGCAGACTAGCGAACGCAGGGCGGATTGCGGCACTGCTGGCACTGCACCGGGCATCGTAGAAATACTCCTCCTCCGGCACGAGGTCCGGATTGTAGTGCCTGTCCGAATCCTCAGGGTCAGCCCCCTTGTCGCCCTCCTTCAACCGCAGAACCGAGATCCACTGGACCTGCGGCTCCCTGGATTGATTGTTCTCGTCAACGCAGGCATAGACGCACCGCCTGCAGCCGATGCACCGGGAGAGATCAAGTCCGTAGCCGAAGAGCACGCCCGGCATGGGCGGTTCAGCGCCCACTTTGATCGCTTTCTTATATTTTTCTTCGTACTCCTGCTCAAGACGGCTGAGAACCTGCTTTTTCTCGGCATCGTTCATTTCTATGAAGCGCTTCTGGAAGAACGCCTCCCAGAAAGAAGCATCGGCATTCTTCAGGGGGAGCGCTGTTGCCGCAAGTCAGGGCCGCACCTTTCAGCAGGGTCCTCCGGTCGAGATGGATTCCGTCTTTTTTCTTCTCAATTTTTCCCATCGATTTCCTCGTCCTCTTTTTTTATTACTTAATGTCATTCGGCCTTACAGGCGGCGGGAGCGGCTTGAGCGGTTTGAACGGTGGATTATGAGGCCAGTGGCAGTTTACGCAGAGACGATACTCTTTTTGCCGTTCCACATTCCCGTTCTCTTGCCGTGGAGCCCTACCTCCCAGTCGCGCAGGACCACGCCGTGGCACTGGCCGCAGAGAATATATGATTCCTCAAAACTGACCAGTTTGCCGTTCGCAAGTCGCAACTTATCCCGGTTGCCGGGGTTGTGGCAGTCGAAACACCAGCCACCAGGCATGTGTTTAAAATTATCCGCGATCTCCTGATGCATTTCCAGTTTGCGCCGGTGTTTGTTAACGGGCATGCCCTGGTGGCACTGCGAGCAGGGGAAAATACCAGGGGTAAAGGGAGGGGGCGGAAGAAGACTTTTTTCGGGACGTCCGGTTCCTGAGCATAAAGATGCCCGGAAAAGAGAACAAAAAACATAAATGCGATAAAACAGAATAGACGGTTTACTTTCTTTTCTTCCATATCATTTCCCCGTTTCCGGTTTGAGGTCGCTGTTTAGTAGCAAAATGTTGCAACATTTTAAGGAGCCACGGCCCAGAAAGCAAGTTAAATTTTCAATTTGAGATATTCTCCCGGGAGATAAACTCCCGGGAGAATGCATTCTTTTGGACTACCTTAATGGGCTTCTTTGTACTCGAATACGGGGAAGATGTAGCTCATGACCCAGAAGTGACAAAAGGCCCGATGAAGATGGCTAGAGCTCCGGCAAGTCCTTCTTTGAAGGTCTCATAATTGTGCGGGATTATAGGCAAGTGATAGTGCATGAATCCGGCAAAGGTCAGAGAAAATGCCTGACCGCCGATCACGACGTTCCACCGCATCATCAGGACGCCGAAGAGCACGAGGAGAGTGCCGATTACCGTTCTTCGTATCGTCAGCCCGGGCATGAGGAATATAATGAGCGGCAGGAGGTTGCCGATCGCGTACTGCTTGATAAAGATATCGGCGAAATCGCGCTCGTAGATGACGCTTCGCAGGATGTCCCAGGACTTCACTGCCGTATAGCCCCGGAAAATGATGTCCAGGAGTTCGAGGCTGATCGCCGCCAACCATGAAGGCCAGCAAGTATTTGGACGTCATCTGAACGACACTGATCTCAACGCTCTTGATTTCCTGCTCTGAATGGAACGTACCCAGCGCGGCCCTCTTGCGATGAGCCAGGAATTTCTTGCCTTCCATGGTCACGATATAGGTAAGCAGCAGAGCGCGATGCCCGACACGATGGCGGACATAATAAAGATGACCGGCATAAGCGGCGTCATCCAGAGTGCATTGGCTTTCACCGATCCGAAGATAAAGCCCGCATATCCATGGAGGAAACAGGCCACAGGAATGCCGAGACTTGCGAGAAACTTGATCGCCTTTTCGTCTTTGTGCAGCGCCTCCTCACTGATGTCGTACACGCCCAACGTGAGGGAACAGAAAAGCAGGTAGCCGAGCCACTCCATCAATGTTTTGTCCTGCTTTTCCCGGAGTTTGAGCGCCACTTCTACGAAGTGTTTGCGATACAGGAACCACAGCTCCGACGCTACGAGGGCGCCGTAGGAAAAGAACACAACGCCGAAGGCGGCAATGGCCGAGGTGAAGTGCGGCGTCATAAAGATCTCGATGCCCCTAAACGGCGACTGGAGGTGGAGCATGATGGGCAGAGGAGCGAAGGGAAGCAAGGCAAAAGAGAATACCAGCGCAAAACGCGCCATGTCTTTAAGCTTCTGGATGCCGAACACGTGGTAAAGCGACGACAGCACGAAGGCGCCGGCAACGAGCCCCGTCATAAAAGGATACATCACGACCTGGATGCTCCAGTAAATATATTCGTTCGGCAAAACAAACAGTTCTTTTACGGTCCAAAGTTCTCCGTGTACCATGTTATCTGACCTCCTCATCCAGGCCGAGGTAGTAAACCTGGGGTTTTGTGCCGTATTCACTCTTCAACACGCCTACCCGCTGTGACCTTATGACCTGTGTCACCGGGTCGTTCGGGTCTTTAATGTTGCCGATCTGGCGAGCGCCGAAGGGACAGGCCTGCACGCAAGCGGTTTTCAACCCCTTGGTGATCCGGTGGTAGCAGAACGTGCATTTCTCCGCGGTATGATAGACCGGGTGGAAAAACCGGACGCCATAGGGGCAGCCCATGATGCAGTAGCCGCACCCGATGCACCAGGTCCGGTCCACGAGCACGACGCCGTCCGCCGTTTGGTAGGTGGCTCCTACGGGGCACACCTGGACGCAGGGCGGATTTTCGCACTGGTTGCAGAGCTTCGGCACGAAAAACGCCTTCTCGATGCCTTCGCTGCTGATGTCCTTGAGACCGTCGGAATTCTGATCGATCTTCGCGGTCGTAAAACCATCGCGTCCGCCTTTGGGCGTGTCCGCGTATAATTTCCCTGTTTTCGTCAGAACGTATCGTTCGACCCAAGTCCTCGTCGCGTTTGCGTCATAAGGCACTTCGTTTTCCAGTTTGCACGCCTTGACACAGAAGCCGCAGCCGACACACTTGCGGGTATCGACCAGAAACGCCCAGCGCACGGACGTGGTTTCGGCCGCGACTTCAGCAAACAATTTTTCGGGGTTGACAATTTCCAGGGCAGCCAGGGGAACAGCCGCTCCGGCGATTCCCAGCGCCGTTTTTTTGAAAAAATCCCTACGCGTAATCATCTCAGGCCCTCCATCGGATTGTGAGGATTGTGACAAGTAGAACACTCTATATCAGGATTATGCTTGTCCGGATCGATGCTGATGATATTTGCTCTTCCGCTTGAAGGATAGGGAAGCGGAAAGTGGCACCGGAGGCAGAGCGCCCTGCTCTTGTCGATGGTCAGCTTCGGCGGGTCCGACGGATGGTCGATTGCGGGGCCATGGCAGTTCTCGCACTGAATGATCCGGTGCGGAGTTTTATTGATGCTGTCGTACTTGTCAGGATGACAATCCTTGCAGTATTCTTTTCCTTGGTACTTTACCTTGAACTTCTTCCAGTCCTCTTCATTCCCCTTGCGGTGCCAGCCGTACATGTACCCGCGCTCATGTATGCCGAAATCTTTGGGGACGATCACTATTCTGGCCAGCAATATCAGGATGATGATACCAATGACCACGAACAGCGGTCTCCACACGTGATTCTTCATGACATTGACTCCTCTCTTATATTCTTCACCTGCCGATAGCAGCGGTTATGGTCTCACTATTTGTCGAATTTCAGTGTCTGCTTCATCAGAGTCGCTCCTTCCCACAGAATGGCCAGGAAACAGAGAGAAAGCCCTCCGACAAGGCCGAAAATATGAACGAGCTGCCATTTCATGACGACAAAGAGAATGATAAAAATGACCGCAAGCTTGAGAATGCTGATGATCGCCGCTGCCAGGCCCGAAACTACGGCTGTCGCGCCCTTCCGCAGATACACGCGTTCGACTGCGATTGCAAGCCAGCGAAAATTCAGGAGCCCGAGCGCCCCGCCGAAGAGGATGCTTGCCGGCAGGAACCACCAGCGTTCTCCCCGCTGCTGGACAAGCGCATACACCAGTGCAGCAGCAGTGACCGGAAGTACAAAGAGGGCGGTCTTCCCGGACACGGCCTTCAATATCTCCGCTACTTGCCGGCGTCGTGTCTGCGTTTCATCGGTCATGCTTTTTATCTTCGTCTTCTTCCAGCGTTTTTTGGCTTCTTTTGGCGTACACGAAAAGGTTCCGAAATCCGGCTATAAGACCGAACAGGACAAAGACCACAGTAAGCCAGGGAGATGTGCCAAGCCATTTGTCGAGTTTCAGCCCGATATAAAAACCGATGACCGTTGCAAACACCATGGTCAGACCCACGGTGCTCAAGACGCCCAGCATGCGCATGAGCTTACGGTCTTTTTCTTCCATAAGGAGACATCACATTCCAAATCTCAAATGAGCACCAATTGTCAAGACAGGTTCATAAACAATTCCGAATTTTGATATTGGAACCAATTTGTAATTTAGTGCTTGAAATTTGGCGCTTCTCCGCATTACAGTCCCTTCATGCTTTTCCGCGCCGCCTCGACGGTCTTATTGATGTCCGCACTGGTGTGGGCAAGGGACATAAACGCGGCCTCGAACTGCGAAGGCGCGAGGTTCACGCCGTTCTTGAGCATGGACAGGAAATACTTCCCGAAGCGGGCAGTATCGGATGTTTTGGCACTTGCAAAATCCTTCACCTTTTGATCCGTAAAGAAGGCGGTGAACATGGACCCGACCCGGTTAAATGTGGTCGGCACTCCCGCTTCCTTCGCTGCGTCAGCCAGGCCCTTCTGAAGATCAGCAGAGCTTTTTTCGAGCGACTTGTAGACGCCCGGTTTGGAGAGGAGCTTCAATGTCTCGATGCCCGCGGTCATGGCAAGAGGGTTCCCGGAGAGCGTGCCTGCCTGGTAGATGGGACCGATGGGGGCGACATTTTCCATAATATCGCGTCTTCCGCCGAAAGCCCCCACCGGCAACCCGCCGCCGATCACCTTGCCGAGGCAGGTCATGTCGGGCTTGATCTTATAGAGCTGCTGGGCCCCGCCGTAGGCCACGCGGAACCCGGTCATCACTTCATCGAAAATGAGGAGAATGCCGTGCTGGTCGCAGACCGTTCTCAGGCCTTCGAGAAATCCGGGCTCCGGAGGAACGCAGCCCATGTTTCCCGCCACCGGCTCGACGATGATGCACGCTATCTGCATCGCCTTCACGGGACGCGACATCTTTGAATGCTGCAAGGTCGTTGTAGGGGATCGTGATGGTGAGCTTCGCCAAGGTCAGCCGGGACGCCCGGGCTGTCCGGCAGCCCGAAGGTCGCCACTCCGCTCCCGGCTTTCACCAGCAGGCTGTTGCCGTGTCCGTGGTAACCGCCCTCGAACTTGACGATCTTGTCCCGCCGCGTATATCCCCGTGCGACTCTGATGGCACTCATCGTCGCTTCAGTGCCGGAACTCACCATGCGCACCAGTTCGATGGAAGGAAACGCTTTTTTCACCATCTTGGCCAGCGTGATCTCAAGCTCCGTGGGAGCGCCGAAACTCGTACCGTTTGCAATCGCTTTTTTGAGCGCTGCGGTCACAACGGGATGCGTATGCCCCAGGATCATCGGGCCCCAGGAAAGAACGTAATCGATATACGCTTTTCCATCGGCATCAAAGATCTTCGATCCCTTTGCTTTCTTGATGAAAAGCGGTTCACCGCCCACGGAACGGAACGCCCGCACCGGGCTGTTCACACCGCCGGGTATATGTTTTTTTGCTTCTTCAAACAGCTTTTTCGAACGTGCTCCGGACATCGGTGATCCTTTCCTCGTGCACCACTGCGCTTAAGCGCAAGATGTTGCACGTAATAAAATATGGAAAACCGCCAAGAATGTCAATGAAAAAAAAATATATGCTATTAAATAAAGTGATATTTCAATCAGAATTTTTGATAAGAATTCTGAAGACAGCTAAAGAGTCTCAAGGCCTGGTTTTTAGCCACAAGCGACCTCGGCCGCTCAGGGATAAAACCTGCTTCAACATTCCGAATTTACAAGACCGAACTGCGTTCACCCTGGCCGTGCACAAGGGGGACCCGTGATGCATATACGAGCGTCTGCTACTGCCGGAGGTCGCTTTCTACCAGGGTTTCACTTGTTATTGTGCAGCACTGTGAATTTTTTTTACCAGAAAATCAGCAACGCCGGCGGCGTCGTTCAGGTCGAAGCGGGGAATGGAAACAGGGAACGGGCAGTCGCTCACCAAGGCGAGAAACGATGAAGCATCGCCCATGCAGAGGGGCCGTTCTCCCGAGACGCCGTGCCGGAAGACCTCGATCATGTTCATCTCGTTCTTTTTAAACCCTTCATGAATTACGACATCCGCGTTTCCTGTTGCCTGGAGAAGCTCTTGCGGCGACGGTTCGTGACTGACCGTCTTCATGATCGCCATCTTCCCCGGCCCCACCAGCACCACCGTGTCCGCACCGGCCTGTTGAAAGCGCCATGAGTCCTTGCCCGGCTTGTCGACGTCGAAGCCCACTGAGGAGTGTTTCACTACGGCCACACGCAGTCCCCTCGCCTTGAGAATTGCCACGACTTTCTCAATAAGCGTGGTTTTGCCGCTGTTGGAGGCCGCAGCTACGAAGGAAAATAGGCGCATAGAGAATCCGACTTTTGGAGGAGACGTTCCTCTGTACACGATTATTGAATCGTTCGTTGGTACGTTGAGAAATCACAAATCCTGAAACATCCCCAAGGGGAAAGAAAGAATTGAAATGCGAAAGGAGAACAAGCTAATGAAACAGTCTCTTGCCCCGTTTCCCCGGCTTTTTTTCCATTTTCGCTAGAGGGTTATTTCGCAAGATTAAGATAATCCGTGCCCGGAGCCTGTTCCCGAGTATCGTAATCAGGGATGCCTCCCTAGTTACCTGCTATTTCATCAATTATTCCGTCTCCGCCACGTCGGTCGGCGTTGTTTTTTTCGGCTTCCCGAATACCCGGGCAAAGAGAATGCCCAGTTCATACAGCAGGTAGATCGGGATGGAAAGAATGGTCTGGTTGAACACATCCGGCGTCGGCGTCAGGATCGCGCCGAGGATGAACGCGCCGAGGAATGGCAAACTTCCGGTATTTCGCCAAGACAGCGGGAGCTCACGATGCCCATGCGGCTCAAGAGGACGATAATGAGGGGAAGTTCGAAGACCAGCCCGCTCGCCAGGAGAAATTTGAGGACAAAATCGATATAGTCGCCGATCTTGATGATCGCGATCAGGTTGTCGGTCTTATAGGTCAGGAGAAACGGGATGGCGACCGGCAGCAGCACCATGTAACAGAAGAGAACTCCTGCCGCGAAAAACAGCGTGGAGAACAGGACGAAATATCCGATGTATTTCCGCTCTTTCAGATGCAACGCCGGAGAGAAGAACTTCCACAGCTCGTGCATGACGAGGGGAAAGACCAGCATGAGGCCTGCAATGAGCCCGATCTTCAAGTGGGACCAGAAAGGTTCGATCAGCGTCGTGTAGTGCAGCTTTTGCGGAACGGCGTTCGGGATGGATGAGAAGAACGGGAAGGTGTGCTTCAGAACGATCTTCGAATTCATGGGCCACATGAGCGCGGCCAGGATGTCCTCGGAGTAATTAAAGCAAACGCCGAATCCGATGGCGATCCAGATGAATGACCGGACAAGTCTTTTTCTCAGTTCCTCCAGGTGGCCCCAGAACGACATCCGTAAATCTTCTTCAGGCATTGCCCTTTGTCTCCTCGCTCTTGTGCTCATCCGGTTTTTGTTCGACCGGCTTTTGCTCTGCCTTCTGGCCCTCTCCCTGCGGCTCCGGGGCCTTTGCTGCTTCGGGTTCGATGTAATCGGGGAGCTGGATATTGCCGAGTTTCTTGATCTCGTCGAGCTGTGCGGTCTTTTCCACTTCCTTCATTTCCTCGCGCATGGAGTCCTGAAATTCCTGGGACGCTTTCTTGAACTCCATCATGGCCCGTCCCACGGAGCGGCCGATTTCCGGAAGCTTCTTGGGACCGAAGACGACGAGGGCGATAACGAATATGACCAGTAGTTCACCTATTCCGAGACCGAACATATGCTTCTCCTTGCTTTCGGATTACGGGTTTATTGCTTTTCTCACCGTAATCATTTCTTATCCGGCTTCATTTCGATAACGGCCTTGATGTCCAGGGGTTTTCCCTGGCGGACCACCTTCAGCAGGACGGTCTTGCCGATATGCCTGAAAGCCACCATCCTTGGCAGTTCAGAAGGGTCGAGTATTTTCTTGCCGTCGAGTTCGATGATCACGTCGCCGCGCCGGAGACCTGCTTTCTCCGCCGGGCTTCCCTTGGTGATCCCGTTAATGATTGCGCCGATCGGGTCCTGCAGGCCGAGAGCAGCAGCGAGGTCGGGCGTGACCGCTTGGGCGGAAACCCCGAGCCATCCCATGTCAGGCCTTCCCTTTTCCTTGATCGAGGGCAGAACATCCTTCACCATGCTGATCGGGATGGCGAAGCCCAGGTTCTGTCCTGTTGCAATGATGACCGTGTTGATCCCTATGACGTCGCCATTAATATTGAACAACGGCCCCCCGCTGTTGCCGGGGTTGATGGCGGCATCGGTCTGAATGAGGTCATCATAGGGGCCCACGCCGATGACGCGTCCTTTGGCGGACACAATCCCTGCCGTTACCGTATGCGACAGCCCGAAGGGATTGCCGATGGCTATGACCCAGTCTCCTACTTCGAGCGCGTCGGAATCGCCTAACGACACCGAGGGGAGGTCCGAAGCTTCCACCTTGATCAAGGCAATGTCGATGTCCCGGGATCTGCCGATGAGCTTTGCGTCAAGCACTCTGCCGTCCGAGAGGGCGACCTTGATGTCTTTTGCCATGTCCACAACATGGTTGTTCGTCAATATGTAGCCGTCGGGACTGATGATAAACCCTGACCCAAGGCTCTGTCTCACCTGCTCGCGCTGCGGCCTCCCGCCGAAAAACTGGTAGAAAAATTCATCCATCTGGGGGTCGCCGAAGGGCGATTGCTGCTGGACCTTGACAACCTGTTTAGTCGAGATGTTCACGACCGCGGGCATCTCTTTTTTCACGAGAGGAGCAAACGACTCGGGGGCAACAGCTGCGCCTGACAAGAGAGGAACGAAGAATGAAAGCACTAAAAAGGGAAGAGCGGCCTTGATCAAAAACCTCATGAACGACCTCCGTGTTATTGAGTGCACTACAACAGTGCATTGATAACATGGCGCTGTAAAATAGTCAAGATATTTCGTTGAGTTAGGCTCAGTTTGGCAAGGAATGACGCGGGAAAAGAAGGGAGAAGACGTCCTGGTTACGGAAGATGCAGAAATGGTCTGTTGTTGTCGTGTTACAGTGCAACACGGATCACCGTCTTCACGTTGCCCCGCACGTTGAAATCGCCGATCACTTCCAGGGCGCGCGGCTTGAGGTTTTTTGCGAGCGTGTCGAAGATCAGGTTCGTCACGGCTTCGTGAGAGATGCACTGGTCCCGGAAACCGTTCAGCCAGAGTTTGAGCGCCTTGAGTTCCACGACTCTTTTGTCAGGCGTATAAGTAATTTTGATCGTCGCGAAATCGGGGTACCCCGAGCGCGGGCAGAGACAGGTGAATTCAGGATAGGAGATGTCGATGACGTAGTCCCGGTCAGGATTCGGATTGGGCCAGAGTTCGAGCTTGGCCTGCTTGACTGCTGTCGTTCCGTATTTCATGGCTTGCATAGTACCGGTTTTCCGTCATTCTGTAAAGATGAAACTACTTTTCGGAAAGAGCCGATACACGTATGTATTCATTCATCAAAAAAGCAGGACCGACGTCCCGCTGATTACAACAATAAAAAAAGGGGGCCGAGGCCCCCTGCTCGATTCACAACAAAAATCAGTATTGCCCCGTCGTATACTTCAGCAATTCACCGTTATTATCATTTAAGTTGTTTTTTCTCGCAGCTAATTATATAATTACAGATGTAACTTTTTTCTTCATTCGAGGTCTAATGTCATGACTATTCGTTTCAACTGCATTGCCACGGGCATCGGCAGCCTGCCGGTCAAGGACGCCGACGAGGCAGCGGCCCTGTCGCTTCAGTATCTTGCGGAAGCGCCGATATGGCCCCAGCTTTCTCAACGGGATTTCCGCGAGCAGATGGACTGTCAGTACAGCGAGTCCCTGCCCGGTTTACGGCTGGACGCAAAGAAAAACCGGTTTTATTTCGACTCGTCAAGGGATCTCACGCCGGAGCTCGAGAAATTCTTCGAACATTATCTTGAAAGGGACTATGATTTTTTTAAATTGTCGGAAGAATATGCGGCCGGGTTTTATGCTTTCCTCCGTGCTTTGAAGAAAGGTCTTCCTGCCAAAACACGGTTCATTAAGGGCCACATCACCGGTCCGCTTACTGCCGGGATTTCCTTCAAAGACGAAACAGGCAAGGACATTGTCCACAACGACGTGCTGTTCGATGCGGTTGTCAAAGGCCTGGCCATGAAAGCGGCATGGCAGATCGGCCAATTCAAACAGTTCGGAAAGCCGGTCATCATCTTTATTGACGAGCCTGCCATGGAGTCGCTCGGCTCGGCCTTTTCCGCTGTTTCCTCGGAGGTTGTCGCTGAAAAACTGAACGAGATCATCGACACGATCCACGAACTGGGCGGCATCGCAGGCATCCACTGCTGCGGGAATGCGGACTGGCCCATGCTGTTCAACACCAGGATCGACATCATCAACTTCGATGCTTTCGGGTATATGGACAAGGTGATGCTCTACCCTGGCGACATCAAAAAGTTCCTGGCGCGCGGCGGAGCGCTCGCCTGGGGAGCTGTGCCCGCAGGCGCCTATACGGGAAACGAGACTGCAGACATGCTCCTGGGAAAGCTCGGGGAAGGCATGAAGCGGCTTGAAGCGCAGGGCATCACTCGCGACACCATCGTCAGCCAAAGCCTCATAACGCCGTCCTGCGGCCTGGGCAGCCTGACGCCTGACAAGGCAGAGGCGATCCTGAAACTGCTCCGGGAAGTCTCCGACCGGATGCAAAAAACTATTTAGCCACGGAGACGCGCTTTCCCTCGGTGATGATTCGTCTCCGTGGTAATATTGCTTCACTTACTCATGCCTTCTCGATCGCAATTCACGATATCTCTCATCATTTCCTTTGCGCTTCATGCGCTGGTTATCCTTGCGGTGGTGTTTCTCTTCAAGCCATCGCTGACCGAGATTCCTGTCTTTACGCCGGTCAGGATCGTGAACCTTCCTCCGCAGGAGACCAGGCAGCTGCCGCCGCTGCAACGGCCTGCTCCTGTGCGACCAGTTCCTCCCGTTCCTCAGCCCCCCCTCCCGGAAAAACAACTGCCTCCCAGCGAAGTGCCTAAACCGAAAAAATTCGGGGAAAGCGACGAAGTCAAGCTGCCGAAGACCATGCCGCGCACGGGCGTGCGCGAAGGCGCGGAGGAAGGAAAGGAAACCGGGAAAACGGGCACGCCGAAGCTGGGCAAGCAGACCGGGCCGCTTCCCTTTCTGACGCAGAACGATATCGACGAACTCGCGCGCAAAGGCATGCCCCAAAAAAGTCCCGGCGATGATTCGGTCACGCTCGATACGGACGAGTTCAAGTTCATGTCCTACAACCGCTGGCTCAAGATCAAGGTCGAGAGCGTGCTCAAATACCCCGAGCTCGCCGCCATTTCCGGCTATCAGGGGACCCTCTTTATTAAATTCGACATTCTGAAGGACGGCACCCTCGGCGGGGTCGAGGTATTGAAATCGTCGGGCTTCAAAATCCTCGACGACGAAGCGGTCCGCGCGATCAAAGCGGCGGCCCCGTTCCAGCCGCTCCCCGATGATTGGGGCATGCAACGCTACTCCATCCGCGCCGCGGTCATCTTTTACCTCGGCGCCGGCTATATCCGATGACGTGAATGGGGACAAGCCAGAGTCAAAATTTGCTACCACGGTCCCGCGAGGACGCGGGAACACAATAAAAAAGGGTTTGTTATAACGGCACATCAAAGTCGTGCGTCATGGAAGCTCATCTATTGCGCGTTCTTGGCTCTGCTTTTAAACCGTATCCATCCGTGGTTACCTGGTTTTTATAGAATGACCGATCTTATCAAAATCCTTACCGCTTTCGCCCTCATCATCGTTCTCTTGCGTCTTCGCTGGAACCTCGGGCTCGTGATGCTCGCGGGAGCGGTCCTTCTCGGCGCGCTCTACCGCATCGGCCCCCTGGAACAGACGCGGGTAATGCTCCAATCGGCCATCGACCCAATAACGATCAACCTGGTGACGGGCCTCGTGCTTATCATGGTCCTGGAAAACATCATCAGAAAAAAGGGCCTGCTCAAGCGAATGATGGAGGCTGTCGTGAACGTGGCACGAGACCGCAGGGTCGCCATGGCCGTCCTTCCCGGGGTAATCGGCCTTCTGCCGTCGGCCGGCGGCGCGGTGTTCTCGGCACCCATGGTGCAGGACGCAGCAGCCGAGGTGCCCATGGAGCCCGAGAACAAGGCCTTCGTCAATTACTGGTTCCGGCACATCTGGGAATGTATTTCACCGCTCTACCCGGGCGTCGTTCTTGCAGCCGCGGTGACCAAGGTGCCGATCAATAAATTTCTTATCTCCCAGCTCCCGATTCCGCTCGCCGTCATCGGTGCGGGCGCTCTCCTCGGTTTTCGGGGGATTACGAGCAGTACAGTCCAGGGACAGCGGGACCTTGCCGAGATAAAGGCGCTCTTCATCACGCTCCTGCCGATTACCATCTCGATAATCCTTGTCGCTGTATTCGGGATGCCGCTTGCGTTCGCGATGATATCAGTTGTTGCCGGCATGCTCGCCTTCTACCGCTATAGGTGGAGCGAGATCATAACTGCTTTTCGGGAAAGCTTTTCCATAAATATCGTGCTCATGACCGTTGGCATCATGGTGTTCAAGGGAATGCTCGATGCATCAGGCGCCATTGAGGCGCTCCCCGCGTTCTTTACGGCAAGCGGGATGCCGACGGGCATCATCCTGTTTGCACTCCCCTTCATCGTCGGCCTCTTGACCGGCCTCACGGTCGGGTTCGTCGGCGCCACGTTCCCGATCATCACGGCCATGCTGGGAGGCCACCCGGATCTCGGTTCGATCACCTTCGCCTTTGCGAGCGGCTTTGCCGGCATGATGCTGTCCCCCACCCATCTCTGCCTGCTCCTGACGATCCAATATTTCAAGGCAGACATGGCAGCAACGTACCGGCTGATGTACGTCCCGGTTCTTCTGGTGTTCCTTGCAGGACTGATCAGGTTGTGGGTGTAAGAAATAAAGAGTACAGCGTTTTTAGTTCTCAGTTCTTAGTTCAGCGTTAAACAACGTCAAACGATCCGACCATTTGCCTTTGCACGGGGTCCGCGGCATACAATCATCCCCTGATGGCCGCCTGGCTTCTCACCACGCCTCGTTACCGGCGGAATACCCATGAATTTCCGTTTGATTTTTCAACCTGACTATGATACTTTTCAATCTATGATCACGAATGACATCCTTGCGGATTCTCAAAAATACATCATGAATACCTATGGACGGCAGCCGCTCGTTCTTATCAAGGGCCGGGGGACCAGGGTCTTCGACTCCGACGGGAGGGAGTATATCGACTTCGTCTCCGGCGTGGCGGTGAATAACCTTGGGCATTGCCACCCGCGGGTGGTCGTTGCGCTCCAGAAACAGGCCCAGCGGCTGATGCACGTGTCGAACCACTATCACAACGAGCCGCAGGTGAACCTCGCGAAGGCGCTCGTTACGCATTCTTTTGCAGACAAGGCCTTCTTCTGCAATTCAGGCACTGAGGCCATCGAAGCGGCCATCAAGCTCGCACGGCGGTACGGCCGGGAGGTGCTGAAGGAGGACCGGTACGAGATCATCACCATGCGGGGCTCGTTCCACGGCCGCACCCTGGGCGCGCTCACGGCCACTGCGCAGGAGCGGTTCCACAAGGGTTTCGAACCTGTGCTCCCAGGCTTTCAGTATGTTCCCTATAACGACATCGCGGCAGTCGAAGCGGCGGTGAACGAACACACCTGTGCACTGCTCGTGGAGCCCATTCAGGGCGAAGGCGGCGTGAACGTTCCCGCCGCCGGATATCTGAAAGCGCTCAGGGAAATCTGCGACCGAAACAAGCTCCTGCTGATGCTCGACGAGATCCAGACCGGCATGGGACGGACCGGGAAACTCTATGCCTATGAGCACGAGGGAATCGTACCGGACGTAGCAGCGCTCGCAAAAGGGCTCGGTGCCGGCATGCCCATCGGCGCGCTCATTGCCACGGACAAAGCTGCCCAGGCGCTTACGCCGGGGTCTCACGGCTCGACCTTCGGCGGCAATCCGCTTGCCTGCGCCGCGGCGCTGGCTTCGTTCGAAACGCTGATCGAGGACGACATCATCATTCCGGCGGTGGAACAGCTCGGCAGACACTTTCTGCAGGGTCTGGAAAACCTCAAGAAGAAGTATTCCTTTATCAAGGACGTGCGGGGCAAGGGACTGCTCATCGGCATGGAACTCGACTTTCCGGGCAAGGACATTGTGAGCACCTGCATCAAGGAAGGCCTGCTGATCAACTGCACGATGGATACCGTGCTGCGGTTTATGCCGCCCCTCATCATTACCGAGGAAGAGATCGACCAGCTTCTGGAGACGCTCGACGGGATATTTGCAAAACGCTGAGGAACTTCTTTTCAACCACAGTCCCGCGAAGACGCGGGAACACGGGGCTGCGCCTCACGGATGAGATCAAAGCCCCTGATTTTTTAAAACCGTCACAGCTTTACCGTGTTTATCTGTGTGTCCCGTCTGCGGGACCCGCCTGCATCCGCGTTTTCGCGAGAGCAGGGTGTGGTTACATCCTTTTGGAGAATGAATGAAAAAAGACCTGCTTGCCATTTCAGACCTGACGCCAAAAGACATCGAAAAGATCCTCAAGCGATCCGCTGCTTTGAAGAAGCTGTTGCGTCAGGGAAAAGCCCATACAACGCTCAAAGGAAAGACCCTGGGCATGATCTTCGAAAAGTCTTCAACACGAACGAGGGTGTCTTTCGAAGCCGGCATGTTCCAGCTCGGCGGTCATGCCCTGTTCCTTTCGTCCGCCGATCTCCAGATCGGCCGCGGCGAGCCCGTTGCCGACACGGCGCGCGTACTCTCGCGGTACCTCGATGGGATCATGATCCGGACCTTTGCCCAATCCACGGTTGAAGAACTGGCGCGTCATGCGACGATACCGGTCATCAACGGTCTGACGGACCTCCACCACCCCTGCCAGGTCCTTGCCGATCTCTTTACGATCCAGGAAAAGAAAAGAAAATTAAAAGGGCTCAAGCTTGCCTACGTCGGCGACGGGAACAATATGGCAAACTCGCTCATAGAGGGCTGCATCAAAGTGGGAATGCATATTTCCGTCGGCTGCCCTCACGGTTATGAACCCGATGCCGGTGTAATGCGTGAAGCGCAGCGGGAGGCGGCCCGGACGGGCTCGGTCCTGCGCATTGTAAATGACCCTGCCAAGGCGGCGGAGAAAGCCGATGTCCTGTACACCGACGTTTGGGCGAGTATGGGCCAGGAGGCGGAACATGCCGTCCGCGTGAGGGCGTTTCAGGGGTACCAGGTGGACGCGAAACTGATGAAAGCCGCGAATGCGCAAGCGATCGTGATGCATTGTCTTCCGGCCCACCGCGGTGAGGAAATTGCTGCCGACGTCATCGACGGACCGCAGTCCGTGGTTTTCGACCAGGCAGAGAACCGCCTGCATACGCAGAAGGCGGTACTGGAACTGTTGATGAAATAACCGGGCAATAATAAATCTCAAATTACAATCTCACACTGACAACTTTCCGAAAATGTGCTATACCTATGACGGTAAATGCAACTCACACGATTTTCGGAGGTGTACGCATGAAGCCTTTGATCGGTATTACTATGAACCTGGAGGTCCAACCTGCCAGGAGCATAAACATCCTTGATCAGGACTATGGGAAAGCGGTCCTGAAGGCCGGCGGCATCCCGGTGCCGGTCCTCGGGATTGAGGACTCGATTGCAGACCTCGTGAAACACCTTGACGGGTTCCTGTTCACCGGCGGCGATGATATCCACCCGGTTTTTTACCGGGAGAAACCGCTTCTCAACGCGCGATTAACGCTTTCACCAGAAGAACGCACCCGGTTCGAGATAAACCTTTTCAAAGCCGTGACCAAGGCAAAGAAACCGGTTCTGGCAATTTGTTACGGAGCGCAACTGGTAAACGTGGCCCTTGGCGGCAAATTATACCAGGACATTGCACAACAGATTCGTCGCCCGATCGAGCATGGTCCAGCGCGCACGGGTGAAAAGGTCTTTCACGATGTCGACATCCTTGAAGGCACGCTGCTCTCGCGCATCATGGGCGTTTCCCGCATTCGCGTGCGGAGCGCGCACCACCAGAGCGTGAAGAACCCCGGCCGCGGGCTTCATCTTTCCGCCGTGTCCCACGATAAAGTGATCGAAGCCCTCGAACCGAGGTCAAAACAGTTCCTACTGGCAGTACAGTGGCACCCCGAAAAAACACCCAATGATCGATATTCCAAAAAATTATTCGAGGCCTTCGTCAACGCAACAAGAAAATCTTAGATTGCAAGGGGCGGCCGCAGCGCGCAGGCTCTTCGCGCCTCTCCTCATCACGCTCTCCCTCCTTGTTTTTTTGCTTTCCGCTGGATGCCATCGTTCAGACGATGGCCGTCTCCCCGGCTACCTCTACCTCAGGCTGAACAGCAACCCCACAACACTGGATCCCGCGTTGGTCACCGATGTTCTGGGAGGGGGGATCACAGCCAAGCTTTTCAATGGCCTGGTCCGCTTCAACGAAAACCTGGACATCGTACCTGATATCGCCCATTCCTGGAAACTGTCGGACGACCAGATGACCTACACCTTCCGCCTCCGGAGAGATGTCATGTTCAGCAACGGCCGCAAGGTCACGGCCCAGGATTTTAAGTACTCTTTCGAACGCGTTCTCCAGCCTCAGACGAAGGCCCCCCTCACCTGGGTCCTCGATAAGATCCAGGGTGCCGGCGACGTCATTTCCGGGACGACCCAGAGCGTTTCGGGCATCATTGTGGTGAACGACCATACCCTGGTACTCAAACTGGAGAAGCCCTTCGGTCCGTTCCTCTCGCTCCTTGCCATGACGACCGCCTATGTCGTTCCCCGCGAGGACGTGGAACGGTTGGGTCAGGACTTCGGGATGCATCCGGTGGGAAGCGGTCCGTACCTGCTCACGGAATGGAAGCATGGACAGCATGTGGTCCTTGCCGCACGGGAGGATTACTTTGAAGGAAAACCGAAGCTGAACGGGATCTTTTACCGCGTCATCCCCGAGGATCTGACTGCGGTGCTGGAATTCGAAACCGGCAGGCTCGATGCTCTCGAGATCCCGTCATCGGAATACCACCATTATACTACCGATCCTCAATGGCGGGACCTCGTTTACGGCAGAACGGGGTTGAACACCTACTATCTGGGACTCAACTGCACACATTCCCCGTTCGACGATGTCCGTGTGCGGAGGGCCGTAAATTATGCAATCGATCGCCAGCATATCCTCTCGACGGTGCTCGAAAAACGGGGCGTCCTCGCCACCGGCCCGGTCCCTCCCGGCTTGTGGAAAAGCAAGATCCTGCCGCAGACCCCGGAAGGCTACGGGTATGATCCCCAGAAAGCAAAGGAATTGATCAGGGAGGCAGGGGCCGAAGGGAAAACGATCAAGATCTATATTATGGCCGACCCGGAGGTCCTCGACATCGTCGAAGTCATCCAGGGCTATCTCGCAAAGGCGGGGCTCAAGACTGAAATAACGCAACTCGACTGGAGCGCCTTTAAGCGCGCGGTGAACGACGGAGAAGCCGACGCTTTCTGGCTCTCCTGGTGGGCCGACTATCCGGACCCGGAAAATTTTCTCTTCCCCCTCTTCCATTCGGCAAGCGCCGGGTCCGCCGGCAATCGAACGCGCTGCCTCGATCCCGAGCTCGACCGGCTGATCGAAACAGCCCAGAACACCATGGACGAGCAGCGGCGCTACCGGCTCTACCGGCAGGCGGAAAAACGGATCATCAAGGACGCACCATGGGTCTTCATGTGGCACAAGGCAGACTACTATGTGGTTCAGCCGTGGGTCAAGGACTTCAAGATATATCCCCTCTATTCAATCGACAAGAAGGTAGATGCCACAGTCAGCCGGTGATGCCCTTCACCATCACCTGGTTGCTTTTCAGCATCGGCGTTTCTCATATGTGAAACCGCCCGCCCGCTGCGTACGTTATCCCTTCATCCGCCCTTGGAGATGAGAGGCCCCTGCATTTTTCGCTTGCCCTCTTCTGGCACTATCCCTTCCATGCATGGAGGGAATTAGCAACCTTTACCTTCAGCTCAGACGAAAACTCCGCAATATTATGGGCCTCGCGCGCGTGAAGAGCTACGCCGTCGGTGATCAGGTCCTCGGTCTGGGCTATGTATCTGAACCCACAATTCATACCCAGGTCGCTGCACTTGAACTCTTTCAGGACGGGCTCCTCATCTTCCCTCGCCAATTCGGCTTGCTCGCCGTTGGTAAAAACATGCTTGATCCTCCCCATCATGTCCTGGGTCAACTCAGCCACAGCGTGCACGTCCCGCAGATGTATCGCGACCACGTCCGTCAACAGTTCCTCGGTCCGAGCAACGTGCTTCCATCCACAATTATATCCCAAACTCCTGCACGCAAATTCTCTCATGGCAACCTCCTCATGATAATTTAGTATTAAATAGGGCTCCGATGCTCCTACATTAACTATAACACGGGAACAAGGCTTTTGCAGGGGGGGCTGAAATAGCTGATGGCTATGAGAAACGGGAAGGGACACATGCACGCGTCAAAAAAAAAGCCGGCTCCTGTCAGCCGGCGCGTGATCGCAAAGAACCTATTATCAAAAAAAATTTCCTCTTCCGTTAATTCATTCCTCCGTAGGAATGCAGACCGGACAGAACCAGGTTGACGCCGAGGTACGTAAAAATGACCGCCAAAAATCCCACGGAGGAAATAACGGCCATCTGCGTGCCTTTCCATCCACGGACATAACGGGCGTGAAGATAGATAGCGTAAACGAACCACGTAATGAGCGACCAGGTCTCCTTGGGGTCCCAGCTCCAGTAGGTGCCCCAGGCGCTGTTGGCCCAAACCGCTCCGGTGATGATTCCGGCGGTCAGCAGCGGCCATCCGATCGCTATCATGCGGTACGTGACATCGTCAAGCTGGTTCTGCGCCGGGATGTAGGGTTTCAGCAGGCTCCTGAGACCCGCCCCCTTCGACCAGATAAAATAAAAGAGCGCCACGACCGCCAGCCAGCTGATGATCATGACGGCCGTGTTCGAACTCAAAAAGGTAGTTTCGAACATGTGCTGTTTAAATGATTCACCGGCCGCCAGATTTTTAAAGGAGATCAAATAGACAAAATCGATGCCCATGCCCACCAGCAGGACGATCGCCAGCGTCACGCAAAACGACCAGAACAGGAAGACCTGCGATTTGTGCCGGGCACCCGCCACAATAAGGTAAAGGAACCAGGCAAGGGTCAGGACGCCGATTCCCATCCAGAAGGCCGTCTTCATCCGATCACCCTGGCTTGCCATAAGGTACCCGATCGGGGCCAGTACCACGATCGCCGCAAGCGCAGAAAACAGGTTCGCCGGAGAACCCTTTTCCTCGATGTCCATCAGCAGGTACACCATGCTGATGGCAAAGGCGACGCCGAAGGCCGCATAACCGAGGAAACTCACGAGCACGTGATAGAACAGCCAGTTGCTCTTGAGCGCCGGGACCAGGGGCGTGATATCGGAACTGATGCCGGCCACGTTGATGAACGCAAGGGAGAGAAACGCAACGGGCATCACAAAAGCGCCGAAAGCCTTTGTCTTATATTTGAATTCCACGACAAGGTAGATCAACACCGTGCTCCACGTGAAGAAAACCAGCGATTCATAGAGATTGGACAGCGGTATCCTCCCGATGTCCATCTGGTAGGACTCGCGCCACCGGAGCAGCAAGGCCGAAGTCTGCACGAGAAAACCGGCCACCGTCACGACCGTAGCGGTCTGGCCGATGCCGTTTCTTCCGGAAGGCAAGGTAGCCGATATACAGCACCATCGCGACCAGGTATGATAATGTTGCTATACTGAAGAGCAACGAACTGTCCATTGAATCCTCCTGAATACCATCTGACACATTTGGAAAGATCTCGATACACTATGGTGACGCTGAGACACAGAGCGAGCACCTGATACAATCAGAATGAAAACATCCGTACACAAGAGCCTGCCGTGCACGTTCTCATGATAGATGCTCCTTTTTTCTCTGCTGCTCCGCGGTTAACATCTTTTTTCGGATTATCGGATCCCGCTACTTAGAGAGGTCCTCTGCGATGGCGTTTAACGCCCTCTCAAACCCGATCCGGTTCCTGTTTGCGGAACCCGCAACCAGAATGGCCGCCTGCCCCTGCCGGTCCTGGATCCTTATCCATAATTTCCGGTGAGAACCGAAAAACGCAATGGGCGGCCCGATGCAGAGCAGGATGAAGCCCGTATAGACGACCCAAACGCCCGGATCTTTCGTGACCTGCAGTCCCGTGTAACGGACGCCCTCATAGCCGCGGTAACTGATAACATAATCCTCGGGCATCGAGGGTTCCCCGGAATCCGTTTTGAGGACGGTGGTCTGATACAGCGCTTTCTGTCCGCGGTATACTTCGAGTTCCACGGCAGGGTTGATGAACTCCTGGTTTTCCGTGTTGAAATACCGCACCTGGCCGGTGGATCGATCCCTCATGCCGAAGGGCTCAAAATTCAGGACCTTGATGGTCCTGTCAATGGACGGGATAAAAAGCGAGGCGCCCAGGTCCACGACGACCGTCTCCCCGGCCGACTGCGTGTCGCTCTTCTTGCGAATGTTCAACACGATCTTTCCGCGGGCATTCGGGACCACCCCATAGCTTGACTGGTAGAATGTGACCCCATGATAGGTAAGCGGATCGTTCACCCTGATCCGCTTGTCGAGGATCTTTTGGCCGCTGAGGTCGAAAATACTGAGCGTGCTGTGATATTCCGACGGCATGCCGGTCGGCATGCCGGACCGTCCGATATAGTAGTCGACATCGAAATTGTCGCACCGGATATAATAGCCGAGCGGCATGGCGGGGACGTCCACTTGTGGATCATGTATGACCGGGCTCTTGGCAATACCGAGCGCCGCCATGATCTGGTCCCACAGGGGCTCGTTTCTGAGGTAGACGACCTGGGCCACAGCTCCTTCAGGAAGGTTCAGGAAAGCCTTGAACCCAAAGAACGATCCGATAAGGGCCCCCGTAAAGATGAGAAGGATGCTCACGTGCGTAATATACACACCGAAACGGCTGAAGACGCCTTTCTGGGAGATATACTGCATGCTATCCGGGCCCCTGGACTCGATAAAGCGGAATCCCCGCGCCTTGAGTACGGCAGCGGCCCTTTGCTCGGCCTTACCCACGTCGGAATTCAGTTGGATCTCCCTCCGGAACGTTACCGCCTTCAAGCTGTCTTCATCGATCGGTTTGAGCGGAGTTCTTACAAGCTTCCATGTGTGAGGGAACCGCTCGAGCGTGCAGACCGTCAGATTTGCCGTAAACAGAAAGAGGAGCAGTACGAACCACCACGTGTGGTACATATCGAAGAACCCCAGCATGTCGAAGAGCTGGACCGTGGTCTGGCTGTACTCCCGGAGATACCGTTCCGGGGCCTCGTTCTGTTGGATGACGGTCCCGATAACCGACACGAGCGCCAGGATGATCAGCAAAACGACAGCAAGTTTCACGGACGAAAAGAATTTCCAGACCTTTTCGGCGGCAATTTCTACAATCCCTTTTTGATTTTCCACACATCCTCCTGGTAAAAACAGTCGCGATAAATTATCACATCAACTGCGGGCTGTCAAGGAGTTTGGCCGCAACAGCTATGGGCATTCCGCCGGGAAGAAGCAGTAACACGGTTCTGTGTTCACCGGAGCCTGATTTCAGTCCGCCACATGATCACTTGCAGATTTCATCTTCCTTGCACATCCCTTCGCCGGCGGCCGATGTCGCCGGCGCACTCAGAAGGTCCGGCTGGCTGAAAACATCGATCGTTGTGCCTGCGTCCCGAGCGACAGGCCCGTTCTGCTTTGGCGTCGCTTTTTTCCGGGACTTGTCCCCTACTGCCTTGGACGCCGTACATGCGAGAAGGTAGCGGGTTATGGCGTCCTTGCCGGTCAAAAATATCTTTTGGTAAGGATCGTTCACCATGAGCGTGGGCACGTTTTCGATGCCCATGTTTTTCAGGAACCCGACATATTCATTCACCGGCAAATGTGCCACGCTGATTTTTTTCTCGTCCAGTTCCTGTATCACTTCGGTGCAGTGTTTGCAGTCTTTGCTGTAAAACAGGATGAGCCGTTCATTGACCGGCAGGGTTACGGGCACGCCGGCAGGAAGGACAAGATACTGAATGATGAAAATCGCAAAAAGGGCAGCGAATCCGGCGAGGATATCTTTTTCTCCTGAGAGGAGCCTGGCGATGCCGAGGGCGACCATAAAACAGAAGATCGTGACGCAGAAGAGGCAGAGCGTGTGGATCCTGAATGCCAGATACCCCATGAAGAACCCTTCACCTGCCAGTGCGACGACAAGGATGAGATTTATCAGCCGTTCGATCACCGGCTTCCGGATACGCCGGTTCAGAAGCGTGAGTGAGGCGAAAGATAAAAATGTTGCGAGCCCGACGAGGAATATGGAAACATCACCGAACCTCGCCGACTGCGCGGTCATCTTGCATCCTTCGGTAACACAGAGGCTCTTCCCGAAAGACTTCATGACGAGCTCGGTCAGCACAAAGAGTGAGGCCAGCCCGCTCACGATCAAAAAAATTGCATGGAATGTCTGTTTATATCTTTGCATATCCTTTCGCCCTATTGTTCTACTCGACGTTCACGGCTGACAGTTGCCGGTCGGAGTACTGTTTGACCTTCACAATTTGTACGTCGGACTCCCTACTCTACATAGGGCAGTTCGTACGGTACTCTATAACAGTGTCGCGGCAAGTTCCGCGAGGTCGGAGCGTTCTCCTTTCACCAGCGTAATGTGGCCGGCGATGGACTCTTCCTTGAACCGCTCGACGACGAAGGTGAGACCGTTGCTCGACGAGTCGATATACGGATTGTCGATCTGATAGGGATCGCCCGTCAGGACGACCTTGGTCCCCTCGCCTGCACGCGTGATGATCGTTTTGATCTCGTGCGGCGTCAGGTTCTGGGCCTCGTCCACGATCAGATACTGGTTCGGCATGCTCCGTCCGCGAATATAGGTGAGCGGTTCCACCTCGATCATGCCGAGGTCGAAGAGGCCCTGAAGGTCTTTCTTGCCTTTTGCGCGGCCGGACATGGTCGATGCGCCCATAAGAAAATCGAGGTTGTCCCGGATCGGCTGCATCCAGGGTCTGAGCTTCTCCTCGATGTCGCCGGGCAGAAACCCAATGTCCTTACCGAGCGGGAACACAGGGCGCGAGACCACGAGCCGCTGGAACGCCCTGCTCTCGATCGTCTTGTCCAGTCCTGCAGCAAGCGCCAGGAGCGTCTTGCCCGTACCGGCCCTCCCCACGAGCGTTACCAGGCGGATATCGTCGTTCAGGAGCAGGTCGAGGGCAAACTGCTGCTGCTTGTTCCGTGCATTGATGCCCCACACACCGTGTTTGGCGTTCACAATGGGAACGAGGACGTTCTTTTGCTGTTGATACCGCGCTAATGCCGTTTGTGACGGGTTGGCGCTGTTCTTAAGCAATACAAACTCGTTCGGGAAAAGGTTGGGACCGGCAGGGGGCGTGAACTCGCCCTTTGCATAAAATTCATCGATTGCGCCCGGCTCGACAGCTAATTCCGTCTCACCGGAATAAAGCTCGTCAAGCGTAATGTTGTCCGACTCGAAATCCTCCGCTTTCAGACCAAGAGCATCGGCCTTGATGCGGAGGTTCGTGTCCTTAGTCACGAGGACCACCGGCAGGTTGTCGTGCTTCAGGTTGAGCGCCGTGGCGAGGATGCGATTGTCCGCCTTGGTTGCCACAAGCTCATTCGGCAAGTGCTCCGGCGATTGGTGGTTGAGCTCGACGCACAAGCTCCCGCCACCATCGAGTTCGACGCCCTGGGAAAGCTTCCCTTTTTGCCGTAATTCGTCGAGGATTCGCGAGACCTGGCGCGCGTTCCTGCCGATTTCGTCGATGCCTTTCTTGAACTTGTCCAGTTCCTCGATTACGACGATGGGGATGACTACTTCGTTGTCCTCAAAGGAAAAAATTGCGTGGGGGTCATGAAGCAGAACATTGGTATCGAGTACGAATATTTTTTTCATCAACATTCCTTGTCACACAAGAGAGAGATTTTGCATCAAGCCGCGATGGCCTTCGAAGGAATGGCCCCTTCGCGGATCACGTGCGGCACTTCAGTTCTTACGTCAACGATAGTCGACGGTTTATCTCCGGCGCATTCGCCTCCATTGAGGACCAGTTCAACCAGGGTGGCGATCGTTGCAGCTTCCTGGGCTGTTCTTGGGCTCGGCTTGTTCGAGATATTTGCACTCGTGCCGGTCAGGGCATGGCCGAGATATCGCAGCAGGCTGCGGGTCAACGCATTGCCCGGCACCCGAAGGCCTATGGTACCCGTGTTCGCTGTCAGGTCCGCAAGTACGTTCGGCCCGGCCTTGAACACGAGCGTCAGCGGCCCGGGCCAGTATTTCTGCATAAGCACTTGGGCCTGTGAAGTTACCTCGACGGCCCAGTCGCGCACGTCACTCGCGTCCGCCAGGAGCAGCAGGATGGGTTGGCCCGGCTGCCTGCCCTTGATAGCAAATAATTTTTTAACCGCAGCAGCGTTCCTCGGATCAGCGCCGAGCCCGTAAAACGTATCAGTCGGATAGACGACGATACCTCCCGTTGAAACCACTTGTTTGCAGCGGGAGAACGCTTCTTCGGGATGGGACATGTCGATTTTAATTATTTCCCCCGGCATAGAGCCACACTCATCGCAGCCTGCATGGTTTGCGGTCCTCTTTTCCTGAAGTCCGGTTCCGCAATCACCTAGCTGCAATCCCCACTACTCCCGCCTCTCGCCAGGACGATGTCCCCGTTCTTTCGTCCAAGGAATCCTGCAACGACCGGACATTTTACTTTGAACAGAAAAAAAATGCGTTCGTTCTTTTCTCCTACGAGCGTTTCGTAGTTGGCCTGGCCTTTGCTGATGATAAGGTCCGCAGCTCGGTAAGCCTCCAGAAAACGCGCTGAGCCTGCCTCCAGCAGCGTACCGATGCCGTCGTTCCCGTTATCGATGACCGTCGCACACCCGTGCAGCCCGGCTGCGGCCGCGTCATCAAGCGTAGCATCGTTGATCACCGGAGAACCCTTGACCACGGCAGTCACGTCCTTGCCCATGGCGCGCAGAGTTTCGAGCAGAACTCGGTCGAACACGATCTCTCCTGCGTTGTCGCAGAGGTAGAGGATGCGGCGTGCCGTCTGAACTTCCCGGGAAAAAGCCAGATAATCAGCGCCTGAAAGCGGCAAACTGAACGATTCCTCGATGGAACGGTCAAGGTCGATGCTTTCGTAAATCCCAAAGTCGATGACGTTCCCGGCAATCGCAACGCGAACAGCCCCTTCAAGACGGTCATCAGATCGGGAAACCATTGCTTTGAGCGCAGGCATCCTGTCGAGTGCAATGCGGTTATACGCGTCCTTCACGGATTGATAGGGATCGGTACCGGTCTCTTCACGAAGCATTCGGTGAATCATCGTCGTGATGCGGGCCGGGACTTCTTCCAGCGACGCCTGTTCAATGATTGCAGCCGCCTTTCGCGCAATGCCGCGGCCCCGGTCGCCGTTCACGCCTGCATAATTCAAGGTACGCGTAACCTGTCCGAAAAAGCAGGGCAGGCACTCGAGTTCGGTCTTCACGCGACCGGTCCCTGGGCCGGCGCTGCGCCACCCGGTTTTTTCTTCCATCGTCTGCGGCGTGGTTTCTTTTTGGCAGGCGCTCCTGCTTCGGCTGCCGCGGGTTCCTTGACTGCCGGTGCTGCGGTGATCGCCATGAGGCGTTTTGCCTTCTCTTCCACGTCGCGTTCCATCTCGACCCTGTAGACTTTGAGGCGGTTTGCGATCTTAACGTCGCTTGTGGCGATGATCTGGGCCGCAAACACGCCTGCGTTCTTTGCGCCAGGCTTACCGATCGACATGGTCGCAACCGGCACGCCGCCCGGCATCTGGGCCGTGGCCAGGAGCGCATCGAGTCCCTTGAGCGGCGACGAATCGATCGGCACGCCGATGACCGGCAGCGTCGTGTGCGACGCGATGACCCCGGCAAGGTGCGCAGCCCATCCCGCGCCGGCAATGATCACCTTGATCCCGCGTCTCTCCGCGCCCACGCTGTATTCGATGACCTTTTTCGGCGTCCGATGCGCCGACGCGATGGTCATTTCATACTCGACGCCGAATTCCTGGAGCATCGCGGCCGCCTCCTGCATGATTGGAAGGTCCGAGTCACTGCCCATCAATATCCCGACAACTGGTTTGCTCATGAGTGCTCCTTTCTTCAAGTTGATGATGAGGATCCAGTACTGTTACAAATCTTTTGCGTCGTCGATGAAGACGGTCTCAATGCCGAACACGTCCCCCACGAGCCCCATCAATGCCTTGACGCCGACAGTTTCCGTTGCATAGTGGCCGGCTACGATGAGGTTCATGCCGTATTCCTTCGCTGCATTGTACGTTGCAAGATCTATCTCTCCGACCATAAAACAATCAAGCCGTTCCTCAACAGCGTCTTTCAGCATGCTGCCGCCCCCGCCGGACACGATCCCCAGGGTGCGAATACGCGCTTTTCCGAAACGGAACACGCTGCAGGTCGTTTTTAACTGTTTCTTGAGAATCGCTGCAAGGTCATCAAGGCTGGCCGTCCTTTTGAATGCGCCGGCATAACCGATCTTGATGCCGTGATACTTCCCGAATGCACGCAAATTCTGCAGCCCGAGTAAACGGGAAAGCTGTACATTGTTCCCATATTCCCTATGGAGATCAAGCGGCAGATGCGCGGCATAGAGCGCCAGGCTGTTCTTTTTCAGGTACGACTCTCGCTTTTTCTCGAGGTCACGATCCTTTTGAGGTCTCCATTTTATGCCGTGATGAACAACGAGGAGGTCAACGCTGAGTTGATGTGCTCTCTCGAACGTGGAAATGCATGCATCGACAGCAAAGCCGACCCGTTCGAGTGCGCCGGTCGTACGGGACCGCACCTGCAGGCCGTTCAGGGAAGCATCCCTGATCTTTCCGACCCGCAACTCATCATTCAGGAAGCTGACGACATTCCGTAGAGTCGGCCAGTTCGTTTTGCACTGTACTCTTCGCAAGTGTTATTCCGCTAATTCCCGGTTTCAAGAGCCCGCGCCCCGATGTCCCTGCGAAAGTGCGCGCCCTCGAACGCGATCTCCCGCACGCCTTTGTAGGCATTATCGATGGCTGCGGCCACAACCGGACCGAGCCCGGTCACGCCGAGCACCCTGCCCCCGGCGGTCACGATCTTGCCATCCTTGAACGCGGTCCCCGCGTGAAATACCGATACGTTGCTCAGTTTTGCAGCGTTCTCGAGACCGCAGATGATCTTGCCTTTTTCATAGCTGCCGGGATATCCGCCCGAGGCCATGACCACGCAGACCGCTGAGTCGGGTTTCCATTTGATGTCGATTTTCGACAACGATCCCGCAAGGATGGCTTCAATGATCTCTACGAGGTCCGTATCCAGCCGCGCCATGATCGGTTGGGTCTCCGGATCGCCGAAGCGGGCGTTGAACTCCAGCACCTTGGCTTCGCCTTCGTGGATCATGAGCCCGGCGTACAACACTCCTTTGAACAACCGTCCTTCTTTTTCCATGGCCCGGACCGTGGGGACCATGATCGTTTCCATGACCTTGCGTTCCAGCTTTTTGGTGACCACCGGGGCCGGAGAATATGCTCCCATGCCGCCGGTGTTCGGCCCCTTGTCCGCGTCGAACACCCGTTTATGGTCCTGTGACGACGCCATGGGCACGACGGTTTTGCCGTCGGAGAAGGCCATGAAGGAAGCTTCTTCTCCCCTGAGGCACTCTTCGATCACCACGCGGTCGCCTGCCGTGCCGAAAGCCTTGTCGGTCATGATGAGGTCGAGCGCCTTGAGCGCCTCTTCCATTGTTTCAGCGACCACGACCCCCTTTCCCGCTGCCAGACCGTCGGCCTTTACGACAATGGGCGCGCCCTTCTCACGCACGTAGGCCTCTGCCGCGGCCTTTTCGGTGAACACGCCGTACTCTGCCGTGGGGATGTGGTACTTCCTCATGAGGTCCTTGGAAAACTTCTTGCTTGACTCGATCTCGGCCGCCTTGCCGCTCGGGCCGAATGCGCGAAGCCCCGCTTTCGTGAACTCGTCCACGATGCCTAAAGAGAGCGGTCCTTCCGGGCCCACGATGGTGAGGTCGATGGACTTGGACTTGGCGAATGCCAGAAGGCCGGGGACATCCTCAGACTTGACCGGAACGCATTCCGCAAGCTGCGCCATGCCGGCATTCCCCGGCGCCGCGTAAATTTTCGTGACCTTCGGGCTCTGCGCTATTTTCCAGACCAGCGCATGTTCCCTGCCCCCGCTACCGACGATGAGTATTTTCATTCGCTCGCTCCTTTTGGACCAAGGCAACCGCGTTGCCGCAATTTTTTACGCCGGCATGGTCGGCTTGCTCCACGAAAACCTCATTCATGCTTCCAGTCCGGTAACCCTCAAGGTCAAGACAGACATAGGTATAGCCGAGTTTTTTGAATTCTGCGGTAACGGCTGCTATTACATCGCCGGAAATAAGCTTTGCAAAATCTTCCTTCGTCACCTCGATCCGCGCGATGTCGCCGTGATGCCGGACACGGACCTGCCGGAACCCGTGAGCACGCAACCGGTCCTCCGCGGCCTGTACCATGTGCAATATCTCGGGAGTGATCCTGGTTCCATAGGGAATACGGGAGGAAAGGCAGGCGAGGGACGGTTTGTCCCACACAGAGAGATGCAACATGCGGGCACATTCGCGGACATCGGCCTTCGAGAACCCGGCTTCGACGAGCGGACTCCTTAGACCGAACTCCTGGGCGGCTTTTCTGCCCGGGCGGTAATCGCTCAGATCATCAGTGTTCGATCCCTCGATGACTGCGGAGATTCCCTCGCTGTCCGCAAGCTGCCTGAGCTTGGCAAACAGCTCGCGCTTACAATGGTAGCATCGTTCCGTCGTGTTCCGAACGAATTCCTCCGACGCAAGCTCCTCCGTCGGAAGGACTTTATGCGTCACCCCAAGCAAGCGCGCAAACTCCTGAGCACCACGCAGTTCACCGTCCGGATAGGTTTCGGAAACAGCAGTCACCGCGATCAGCCGGGGTCCCATGACTTCCGACGCGACCCTGAGAAGAAGTGAACTGTCCACGCCGCCGGAATAGGCGAGTACTGCGAGATTCATCTCCTGGAGCAGCGCTTTCAGAAGATCTAATTTTTGTTCAATCACCATCTGGCGGATAATAGCATAGCATAAAGAGGAGTGTCAACCATTCTTGGAACCGGGAATTGTTACTTTTTTACCGCAGGCGCGATGAATCCCAGTTTCGTCGAAAGCGCCTGGCCTGATTCGCGAAGCAGGTTGATGATGCCCCCTCTTTCCAGTCGTTCATCGGTCAAACGGCTTATTGGCGCCGTGATGCCGATGGCCGCGATCACGTTTTTCGAATAATCCTTCACTGCAACAGAGATGCCCCGCACATCGGTTTCCGCTTCCTCGTTCTCAAGGGCATAGCCCCGGTCAACAATGCTTTTCAATTCAGCCAGAAGTGCATCGCGGGTCTTAATGCTGCGGTCAGCCAGCGGAGACAGCGTTTGCTCGGGATAGAGACGCTCGATCTCGGCAGGCGACAACTGGGCCAGTTGCACCTTTCCCACGGCAGTGCAGTGTGCCGGGAGCAGCGCGCCGATGTGCGAAACTGCACGAACGGTTTTGTCCGTTTCCACGCTGTCCATGTAGATGACCTTGTTCCCGCGCAATATCGCTACGACCGTTGTTTCGCCGGAAGCTGCCATCAGGTTTTCGAGGATCGGACGCGCCTGGCGGCGGCATTCACGCTGCTCGATAAAGATCGAACCGATCTGAAGGGTCTTCACGCCAAGCCGGTAATTTTCTGTGGCAGGGTTCTGTTCAATGTATCCCCTGTGTTCGAGCGTGGCCAGCAGCCGGAATACGTTGTTCTTGTGCAGGCCCAGCCGTTTCGACAAATCGGTCACCCCGAGTTCATCCGCAGTCTTAGTAAAGGACTCAAGAATATCGAGCGCATGCGACACTGACTGGATCGTATAATTGACTTTTTCCCTTTTCATGAACACAACTCCCCGGTTGTCGGCATTTGAGATTATTTAGCTTGCCCGGATTGTCTCTTTAGTGGGAAGAACAACTCGGAGTCACAACATAACCTCTAATATATTATATAGAAAGAAAGCAATGGCCAGAAATCTTGCAACTCTTTGTTTACGCATGAAAAGATAGAGTTTCTAAATTATAAAACAGTTGTTTAATACTAAGTCGCATGGTTTGCTTTGTCAAGGGAAAACAGGAAACGGGCCGCTCTTGGGCATGACCATGAGTCTCGCAGAAGAGTTCTGCAAGGCAAGTCTTGTCGCTGCACTACTAAGCGCGCTGGGAAATAGTAACGAAAGGAATCCTAGATCACCGGTAGCGACGGGCAGAAGTCTCAATTACTTCGACAAAAGACTTTACAAGTGCGGAAGAATTATCGCTGCGCCAGACAACGGCGAGTTTTACCGTAGGAGACGATCCTGACAAAGGTATGTACTGCACACCCGGGCGTTTGATATTTTTTATATAATCCGGAAGAAGACAGGCACCCAATCCGGAAGCCACGAGACCTAACACTGTCTGGACGCTGCCCGCCTCCTGTGTAATTTTCGGACTGAACCCGGCAGCATGGCACAGGCTGATAAAGGCATCGCGGACCACCGGTTCTGACGATCTTGTATTCGCTATGAAAGGCTCCTGGGCCAGCTTTCTGATATCCAGCGATTTGCGGCCCGAAAGAGGATGTTTATTGGGCAGTACAACCATCAAAGGCGCTTGCGTGAGCGGTTGAAATGCAAGCGTTGCATCCTGAGCATCGGGATAGTGGAATCCGATGTCAATGCGCCTGGTATGCAGCAGCCTTATCTGTTCCGCCGTAGTCAGCTCCTGCAGTACCAGTTCGACATCCCGGAAGCATTCACGGAATGAGCGCAGACCTTCAGGCAAAAACGTATGGATTACCGATCCCACAAACCCTACGACGAGACGTCCGGCCTGTCCACGATAGATCCTTCTGGCAGTTTCAGCAGCCTGTTCAGCATGTAAAAGGATGTGCTGGGCTTCTTTCAGAAAATAAATGCCCGCATCGGTCATCTGTATATTCCGCCGCGTCCTGTCAAACAACTTCACCCCGAGCTCTTCTTCCAGATTCAGGATCTGCTGACTCAGCGGCGGCTGGGCGATATGAAGCCTTTTGGCGGCCCTGCCAAAATGCATTTCCTCGGCCACTGCTACGAAATATTTAAGGTGTCTTAGTTCCATATTTTAAAAGTATTGAATTCATATTATCAATATATTGGACGTATGTCAACTCAATGGATAGAATAAGTACCAAGGATGACTAAAGACTTGCAACATACGGTATGAAAGGAGGCAATATGAACAGCACAATGGATAAATGGACGGTTGATGCGGCAAAGTATTTTAAAGAGGAAGTTCTCGATATTATGCCAGATATCTCCGGCGAGGAGCTTTCCGGCATGGTAGGCGAGTACATCTACTATCAGCAAGCCGATGTCAGCAAGAAAGAAGCGCACACAGTGGTTGAGGAAACCTGCGTTAAGAAATGATGCTTAGCTGGTCCCGTGTTTGACATCGCGAATTACGACGTCAATGCAGCATACACGCCCCAAAGTCCGAAGGCGATAAAAACGAGGGCGGCGACCCACTTGATCTGTTTTTCAGGTATCTTCTTGTGCAAAAGAATGCCGATGATGATTCCGACGCCGTCGGCAACCAACATTCCCGTCGTGGTCCCAGCCCACACAGGGACCACAGTGTTGAATTCAGCAGCAAGCGCGACCGTAGCGAGCTGAGTCTTGTCTCCCATCTCGGCAAGAAAGAACGCGGCAGTGACGGTCCAGAATGGACTAAAGTTGAATCGTTTGTCCTCATTCTCAAGCTTGTCGCCCCTGATGGTCCATAAACCAAAGAGAATAAACGAAACGGATGCAGCGATCTTGATGACGTGAAGCGGAATAATGCTGGTGAGATAATTGCCGACATACACGGCGAAAAGATGATTTGCAGCGGTCGCAACGAACACTCCGAGCATGACCGTCTGCCAGCGAAACCTCGTGGCAAAGGCCATGGCCAGGAGCTGGGTCTTGTCACCCATCTCAGCAAGAAACACAATCGCAAGCGACGTGAAAAACGCTGTCATTTGAGCAGGTCTTTCTGCTTCTTCACGAGCGCCTTGTTGCCTTTCTCTCCCAGGGCGAGGAGTGTGTCCAATTCATTTTTCGAGAACGGCTTGCCTTCCGCCGTGCCCTGCACTTCCACGATCCCGCCTTTACCGGTCATCACCAGGTTCATGTCCACTTCGGCGGTCGAGTCCTCGAAGTAGCAAAGGTCGAGCATGGGTTTCCCGCCCACGATACCGACGCTGATCGCGGCAAGATAGTCCATGACCGGGACAGTTTCGATCAGCCCCTGTTTTTCGATATGACGGAGCGCATCCACCAGTGCAACATAGGCGCCCGTGATCGATGCAGTCCGCGTTCCTCCGTCTGCCTGGACCACGTCGCAGTCGATTAGCACCGACCGTTCTCCGAGCGCGGTCATGTCCACGACGGAACGGAGCGATCTGCCGATGAGCCGCTGGATCTCGTGCGTGCGGCCGCCCACCTTGCTCCGTTCCCGCTGGATGCGCTGCGCAGACGATCTCGGCAGCATGGCGTACTCGGCCGTGACCCAGCCGGTGCCCTTGCCCCGTAAGAACGGCGGGACCGAATTCTCGACCGTGGCCGTGCAAATGACCTTTGTGTCGCCCATTTCGATCAGCACCGAACCCTCTGCGGTCTTGATATAGTTTCTGGTGATCTTTACTTTGCGGAGTTCGTCCGCCTTCCTGCCGTCAACACGCATGTACGTCCCCCCTTAATTAATTCATGGCCACAGCCACTGAAGACACAACGAAATTTTCACGAGAGTACATTCGGTCTTTCTCCGCGATTCCGCGCCTCCCTAGTATTGCAACAAGTTAATTACGAAACATAATGACGAGATAGCTTCTGATCAGCATCTTGTCGCGTGAATCTCCAATCTATTGTTGATCGGGCTTGATTGCGACGGTCACTCCACGCGACAATTTCCGCCCGAAGGGTTTGTTCGTTTGGCAATCGACACCCAGTACATTGTCGATCCATGATTCCGATTTCAATTTCGGCCATATTGAGCCAACTGGCATGCTTGGGAGTGTAATGAAATTCTACCCTGTCCAACAATTGGGTCGCTCGTTTAACACCCAATACTTCTTCAAAACTGCTGCGGAAATGAGTATTAAGATTATCCAGCACCAGATGAATCTTCTGCGCTCTTGCATAGACTTTTTTCACCAAATGACTGATGAACTGCACAAAATCACTCTTTGTGCGATGGGCTGTTACTTCCGCCTGCCTGTGTCCGCCCTTAGGTTCAATCGCCATGAAAATGTTACGGGTACCAGCACGCTTATACTCGTAATCTTCTTTGGTCGGATTTCCCGGGCTGGCTGGAATCGGTGCCCGTGGTTGTTCCAAAAGTTGCTTGCTCTTTTCGTCTACGCAGACCACCGGCTCGTTCTCCTGATAAGGTCTTGCGTAAAGATCCAGCAAATCATACATCCTTTGGCGATATTCCGTGGTCAATTTACCAATGCACCACATCAACCTGCGCCAGGGTTTGCAGTCGTTTTTTTTAGAAAGAGACGAATGCTTTCACGACTAATATTTTTAAGTTTCGGTCGCCGTCTCGCTGCTTTGGTCAACAAGTCGATTGTCCAGCGCTTGGCGCCCTTCGGAGGTGCGCTACAGGCCAAAGCCACGACCTCGGCCTGCTGATCGGTTCCATATAGTATCGGTTGCCCAGGCCGCTCGACATCATGCAAAGCATAAGCCAAGCCTTTTTCCAGGTAGGCAGAGCGGGTGCGCCAAATGGCGGTTCGACCAACACCCAGAACTAACATGATTTGCTTTTCAGGTACGTTTTGGTCTAAAGCCGATAATATATGTGCGCGATTGAATTCTCTGGCCATATGCTGCCCCTTGGCACGAAATGGCTTTAGAGTGGCTCGATCTTCTTCGGTAAGTTGCATTTTAACTTGTCTCATGAAGTATAGTATAATGTTTCGTTATTAATTTGTCAAGATACTAGTGACTCGTTAGAATTGAAAGTACTTGGTCTTCCCCTTCCCCACCGGTTCCACGGTTTTCAACATCTTATCCACAAACTGTTTTGCTTTTCCCACAGCCTTTTCCACAGGCAATCCCCGTGCTATGAACACCGCGATTGCCGAGGAAAGGACACAGCCGGTGCCGTGAAATTCGCCTTTTCTCCGCAATGTGGAAAAGCTGAGCACGGTTTTACCGCCGTACAGGGTGTCCGTTGCCGGTCCGGACCAATGACCGCCTTTGATAAGGACATACGTCGGACCTGTATCAAGGATCCGTCCCGCCGCATAATCCATGTCCCCTTCCGATCTTATCGACATTCCTGCCAAAACCTCTGCCTCGGGAATATTCGGCGTAACGATCAGGGCCAGAGGGAATAGTTTGTCAACGAGGGATCTGACAGCTGCCGTCTGAAGCAAGGGCCTGCCTGAGCTTGATTTCAGCACAGGGTCTATTATAAGACTCTTGATCGAATATTTTTTTACAGCTTTGGCCACGACTTCAACATTCTCTTTTGTTAAAAGCATGCCGGTCTTTATTGCATCAGGTCTGCTGTCGGAAAGGAGAACTTCAAGTTGTTGAAAAAGCATCCTAGACGATACTGCCTCAACGCCAAAGACACCGCGGCTGTTCTGAACCGTGAGCGCGGCAGGCAGGGCCATACCAAAGATGCCGAGGGACTGGAAGGTCTTGAGATCGACCTGGATGCCCGCGCCTGAGGATGGGTCGGAGCCGGCTATAGAGAGGACTTTGATCATTGAGATTTTTTTCGCGGGATTCGCCGCCATGCAAAGAAAAAAGGGCTCCCACCTACAATAGGTAACCAATGACCTCTGTGTCCTCTGCAGTAGGAAAGGCTGTTGATTTAAAATTTACTCCAGCTTTAAATGGACCAGTTCCAGAGGATCGACGCGCGCTCCCTGCACCCGCACGCCCCAGTGCAGGTGGGGTCCCGTGGCGCGGCCGGTCTCGCCGACGAGCGCAATGACATCCCCTTTTTTGACGGTCTGCCCCGGCTTGACAAGGACCTTGGAGAGGTGGAAGAACATCGTATAAATGCCCTGGCCGTGATTCAGCACCAGCGACGTGCCGCGAAAAAAACTCGTTGTCGATGAGGGCGACTACTGCGTCGTTCGGAGCGACTATTTTGTCGCCTTCTTTCCCTCTCACATCCACGCCGGTGTGCGGGCTTTTCGGAATATTATTGATGATCCTCCGGACGCCGAAAGGAGTAATGATATCACCGTCCAGCGGACTGACAAAGTCGCCCCTCCAGGAACGGGTTGTCTCCTTCGGCCAGATTGCCGCCATCCTGCGCTGCTCCCGCTCGGCCCTGGCCTCATCCCGGGGAGAAAGCTCCACCATCTTCCTGGGAAGGGTCAAATGCTGGACCTCATATTCCTTCTCGACGACTTCTACCACTTCCTTGCGAACAACTCCGTTCGAAGAGATGTCCAAATCGTATTTCCCGGGTTTGGTAAAGTAATCAACGGCCACGATCGCCTTGAGCGACTCCTTCGACGGATTAAAATAAATTTTTTTGCCGTTAAACGTTCCTTCTACCGGGCCGGCTGCGTTTTTGACCGTAACGACCAAAAGATCGCCCGGTCCGGGCTTTGCGGGGGCAAAGGTGATCTCAGGCTGGACCGTTTTCCCCTGCGCATGCACAATGTACGGCAGGCATAGTACTGCTGTGAGAATGAGAATTTTCTTGAACCTGTTCATTATGGCGCCTTTCGCTTTACAGAAATTACCCTACGTTTTTTTAACTTCTGTTTTCCGGCTGCTGTCTTCTTTCTTCAGATACTGCGACATCCCCTTCATGGAGCAGAACTCCCCGCACATGGTACAGACGTCCGATTCTTTCGGCATGCTCGATTCGCGCAGTTTTCGCGCCCGCTCGGGATTGATCGAGAGCTCGATCTGGCCTTTCCAATCAAGCGCCTTGCGCCGCCGCGCCATTTCGTTGTCCCAATCCATTGCGCCCTTCACACCCTTTGCGATGTCCGCAGCATGGGCCGCGATGCGGGAGGCGATGACTCCTTCCCGCACATCATCGAGGTCCGGCAAACGCAGATGTTCGGACGGCGTTACATAGCAAAGGAAGTCGGCGCCGGCCGCGCCCGCTATGGCACCGCCTATGGCGGAGGTTATATGGTCATAGCCCGGAGCCACGTCGGTCACAAGCGGTCCCAGTACGTAGAAGGGCGCTCCCTTGCAGAGCTCCTTCTGAATCTTCATGTTCGTCTCGACCTGGTTGATCGGCACGTGGCCCGGTCCTTCGATCATGACCTGCACGCCTGCCTCGTGGGCAATATCGCGCAGTTCCCCGAGCGTGATCAACTCTTCGATCTGGGCACGGTCCGTGGCATCGGCAAGGCATCCCGGCCGCATGCCGTCGCCGAGCGAAAGGGTCACATCGTATCGTTTCGCGATCTCGATCAGCCGGTCATACTGCGTAAAGAGAGGGTTCTCCTTCTCATTATAAATGATCCATTCTATGTGGAAAGCACCGCCCCGGCTGACGACGTCCATGATCCTGCCCTGCTTTTTGAGCCTCTCCAGGCTCGCCGTGGTGACGCCGCAGTGCACGGTGACAAAATCCACGCCTTCTTCGGCCTGCTGTTCGATCACCCGGAACAGAAGGTCAGGATCCATCTGGACGATCGGTTTCCCCTGTTCAACGGTTTCGACCGCGGCCTGGTAGATCGGTACGGTGCCGACGGAAACCGTAGATTGTTTCAGAATTTCCTTGCGAATCCCGACGATCGGTCCTCCGGTTGAGAGGTCCATGACCGCATCAGCGCCCGAGGCAACGGCAACCTTAAGCTTTTCGATCTCGCCTTCAATGGACATCCGGTCCTTCGAGGTGCCGATGTTGGCGTTGACCTTGGTCCTGAGCCCCCTGCCGACGCCGAGCGGTGTGATGGAGGTATGCCGATTATTTCTCGTAATGACGATCGTGCCTTTGGCAACTCCTTCTACAACATGCCCTATCGCCACACCCTCGGAACGGGCCACAGCCTCCATCTCGGGAGTGATATTCCCTTTTCTCGCTTCCAGTATCTGAGTCATTCCGCACCTCGATTCATTCCTGTTTCTGAACGTCGTCACTCCGGCAATCCTTCACCTGCGGCCGCACTGAACGCAGATAGACCGGTCAACAATTTTGATCATTTCAGTTATGTTCTTTGCCGTCTTCTGTATGTCCGCTGCTCCAAAAATAGCCGATATCATGGAAACGCCATATGCGCCTGCCCACAAAACATGGCCTATATTTCTTCCTTTTATCCCACCTAAAGCAAAAATAGGGATATCTATAGCCTTTTTTACATCCCTCAGTGGCTCTAATCCCACTGGAGCACTAATTTTTATTTTTGATGGAGTTTCATAAACCGGGCCGAACGTCACAAAATCAGCGCCTTCAGATTCAGCAGCACGCGCCTCTTCTATAGTGTGCGTTGATACGCCGAGCATCATCTTTTTGCCGAGGATACGCCTGACTGCTGATGTGGGCATACTCTGATGTCCAAGGTGGACCCCGTCCGCCCCAACAGCCACGGCAACATCCACATGGTCATTGATGAAAAGCTTTGCACCAAACTCCTTCGTGAGCGCCCTTAGTTCCTGCGAAAGGGCAAGCAGTTCCCGAATCGGCAGGTCCTTCTCCCGGACCTGGATGGCCGGAACGCCGCCTTGAAGCGCGAGCCGCACGGCTTCGGGAAGCGGCATCGTTGTTTGCTTCCGGTCGGTAATCAGATAGAGTTTGAAATCAACGGCCAAAGTCGATTCCTTTCACCGCAGGTTGCAGAGTAAACCAAATATTCATCACCTGTTTTTAAAACCGAAATGAACCCGCTGTATTACTCCGTGCTCACGCGCATCACTCCGTGAGTTCTGAACATCAGTTATGCTTTTCCTCAGCGCCCTCTGAGGTAAAAACTAAGAGCCGATAAGTCCCTCGATCGGACTGCTCGCCGTGGCGTAAAGTTTTTTCGGTATCCGCCCTGCCTTGTACGCAAGCCTGCCGCCGAGCACACCATACTTCATGGCTTCAGCCATCGCGATGGGGTCTTTGGCGCCGGCAATCGCGGTATTGAGGAGAACGGCATCGCAGCCGAGTTCCATGGCCAAAGCCACATCCGAGGCAGTGCCCACGCCTGCATCGACGACAATAGGCACCTTGACGGTTTCCATAATGATCCGGATATTGTAGGGGTTCCTGATGCCGAGACCGGAACCGATGGGAGCGGCAAGCGGCATGACCGCCGGGCAGCCGATGTCCACAAGCTTCTTGGCCATGATAGGGTCATCACTCGTGTACGGCAACACGATAAGCCCCTCCTTCACCAGCACCTTTGCTGCCTCGAGCGTTGCCTCGTTGTCCGGGAAAAGGGTTCTATCATCGCCGATCACTTCGAGCTTCACGAGCTTCGAGATCCCGGCCTCTGCTGCCAGCATGGCCGTACGGATTGCGTCCTTGGCCGTATAGCAACCCGCGGTATTCGGGAGGATCTTGTACTTCTTCGGATCGATATAGTCGAGCAGGTTTTCCTTGTTTTTATCGATGATGTTCACCCGGCGCACGGACACGGTGACAACGTCTGTGCCGGAGACCTCAATGGCTTTTTTCGTCTCAGCAAAATCCTTGTACTTGCCGGTCCCGACCCAGAGCCGCGACTGGAATTCAATGCCCGCGATCACAAGTTTGTCGTCAATCATTTTACTCTACTCCTCATTTGACTTTGGGCTCAGAACTCTGAACTTTTTGTTCCACCGCCCCCCATAAAGCTGACTACTTCAAGTGCATCACCGTCATTGAGCGTCGTCGCGCCGTACGTATCTTTTTTCACAATGGCCTCGTTCAATTCCACTGCCACGCGCTGATGCTGTATGTTCAGAATTTCCAAAAGGCCGTGGACAGTAATGTCGTCTGGGACGTCCTTTTTTTCTCCATTCAGCGTAATCTTCATAGCTTTTTACCGGCGAACCTCCTGAGAGATTCCTTTTTTTTCTTGATGCCCTTGGTTTCGCCACTCGCAAATAAAAAAACCGTATCCGGTAAGGATACGGCTCGAAAGGTCTTCGATGATGATATTCCCGCCTTCCCTACGCCGGCACTACCCGGATCAGGTTCTAAGGGTCGTCCATTCAGGACTCTCAGCCTCTCGGCTCCCCCAGCATACTGTGCATTTACAATACGGCATGATCCTCGTAAAGTCAATTATTTTCTAGTAACATCGCACAGTTCTTGCTTTTAAGACCACATGGTTACGTTCGACGTTATATTTGCGTTCCCCGGGCACTGGACGTTTTCGCTTTACACGCTCAACCGTTCAAAAGCCTGACAACGGCCATGCCATCGTCAAAGTAGTCGATGATGTTCAGCGCGCCGTACGCCTGGTCGACGCGAAACAGATTCATCATGTCCAGACCAAGAGCATCGGCCAGGATCACCCGGTTCACGCCTCCGTGGAGCAGCAAGGCGATCACCTGATCCGGATGAGAAGATAATAGCTTTCGGTAAACCGGCAAGATCCGGTCCCTGACATCAAGCAGACATTCCCCGCCCGGCGGACGGTAGTTCAGAAGGTCGGCGCGCCAGAGCAGGTATTCATCGGGGAAACGGGCCTTGATCTCGTCGGCAGTCAAACCTTCCCATGCGCCCACGCTCCGCTCCCGCAGTTCGCGCAGGGCGGTGTACGATTTTCCGATTCGTTGGGAAATAATATCTGCGCCTTTTGTCGAACGAATGAGATCGCTGGAATAGACCGCCGAAATATTCTTGCCCTCGATCAGTCCCGCGAGCCGGTACATTTGCTGAACGCCGTTTCCGGTTATGTCAACATCGATGTGGCCGTTGTATCGTTTCTCGCCGCCGTTCGCCACTTCTCCGTGACGCATGAGGTAGACTTTGATCGGCATGGCGCTAGCTTCCGTTTGAGAAAATCACAAAGATAAGGAACACCAGCACTTCGTTCAGCTCACTCACGGCTCCGATTGCATCACCCGTCATTCCGCCGAGCTTCCGAATCAGGTACCGTCTTCCGGCGTAGCTCAGCACGAGGACCCCCGCGATCAGGCATAAGAAAAGTACGAGGGACCTGAAATCCTCCCGTACGATAACAAATGCGGTCAGGCTTGCGGCTATCGCGGAAACCACGGCAAAACTGTCGGTCCTGAGATGTCCGACAAATGCCTTGCCCATGCCCTGTTCGCGGCCGTAGTTCGTGCCGAACACCATAAACGTCTGCGACCAGCGGGCGAGCACCGGCGCAGTCAGCAACGCGCCGATCTTTTCGCTGTTGTACAGGTTGTTGAGACACAGATATTTCAGGGAGAGGACACAGACAATGCCGAGCACGCCGGCAGTCCCCAACCTGCTATCCTTCATGATCTCAAGCCGGGAAGTTTGGTCATGGCCTCCCATGAGGCCGTCGAGCGTGTCCGCCAGGCCGTCGATATGAAGGGCGCGCGTGACGAGGAGCGCAATCACGACGAGCAACAGGTTCGCGATATTTTGAGGTAGGACGACGAAAGCGAAGATTTTGTCCGCATAGACCAGGATGACCCCGATCAAAAAACCAATCAGCGGAAAATAGACCATGGATTTCGCCAGGTCTCCTTCCTCGATACGGTGGTCTTTCTTGACTGTGGCCACCGTGAGAAACTGCAATGCGGTTATAAAATTTTTCATAGCTCGATCAACCCGAAAATATGTTCATTTCAAAAAGGACGATATAAACAACGTCTTCTCTTCCGAACCCGGGACTTCGTTGTGAACTCGGCTGAACAGTCACGACTTGCAGGGCGCCTGTCGTAAATGCCGTTTGGCCCCGGCTTGTCCGGACCGGGAGAAATGTTCTTTATTTTTTTACCGCTTCTTCGCTCTTCTCGGCCACCCCGGCACCGGCAAAGGTTGCCATCTCACCAAGGATTTTCACACCGGCTTCTACGATCGACATACCGAGAGCAGCGCCCGTGCCTTCACCGAGCCTGAGGTTCAGATCGAAGAGCGGCACCTGCTCCAGATGCTCAAGCATCCTGCGGTGGCCGATCTCGACGGACTGGTGGGCGGCGATGATATAGCCCTTTACCAGCGGGTTCAGTTCCGCAGCAATGAGCGCGCCGGCCGTGGAGATAAACCCGTCGACGACAACCGGGACCTTGTACAAGGCGGCGCCGAGCACAAGCCCGGCGATGCCAGCAATTTCGTAACCGCCGACCTTTGCCAGCACGTCGAGTGCGTCCTTAGGATCGGGGTTGTTCATGGTGATCGCCTTTTTGATGATGGCGACCTTGTTGCGTAGCGATTCGTCGTCGATGCCGGTGCCACGGCCCGTCACCTTGTCCGGATCAGCGCCGGTGATGACGGAGACGATTGCTGATGAAGGCGTCGTGTTCCCGATGCCCATGTCCCCGGTCCCGAGCAGATCGAGCCCGTCTTTATATTTTTCGACCAGCTCAATCCCGGCGAGCACCGCGCGCTCCGCCTCTTCACGCGTCATGGCTGGGCCCTTGGCCATGTTCCGCGTCCCGCGGCCGATCTTCCGGATCTCCAGCCCTTCCATGGGCTCGAAGTCGTAATCGACCCCCATATCGACAACGATCACCCGTGCTCCCACGTGTTTCGCCAGCACGTTCACGCCTGCGCCTCCGCGGAGGAAATTCAGCACCATCTGGGGCGTCACTTCTTTCGGGAAAGCGCTCACGCTCTCCTCGGTCACGCCGTGGTCACCGGCAAACGTAAAGATGATTTTGTTCTTGATCCGTGGTTTGTCCTTGCCGGTGATCAGACAGTATTTTTTGGCAAGCTCTTCGAGCCTGCCAAGACTTCCTTGCGGTTTCGTCAGGTTGTCAAGCCGCGTCTGGATCTCGTTTGATCTCGATGCGTCCACCGGCTGGATTTTTTTCAGTATCTCTTGTAATTTGCCCAATTTGTGCTACCTCCCTATCGTCAATAACAATTTTTTCCGTATTCCGAATTCGAATCACTTTATCTTCACCGGAATCCCGGACGCGGTAAAATACACCTCATCCGCGGCTTGCGCTACTTTCTGGTTCAGGATACCGGCAAAATCGCGATACTTCCGGGCAAGCGGATTGTCGGGAACGATCCCGAGGCCGACTTCGTTCGATACGACAATGCAGACGCCGCCGAAGTCCTTCGCCGCTTTCACCAGTTCGTCCGTTCGTGCGGCAACAGCCCCGTCCCCATCGGTATGGGCCATGACATTGCTCAGCCAGAGGGTGAGACAATCGAGGAGCACTATCTCATATCGGTTCGCAAGTTTCCGCAGGAGTTCGGCCACGGCCAGCGGTTCCTCGTAGGTGTCCCACGAATTGCCGCGTTTTATCCGGTGTTGCTCGATCCTGGCTGACATCTCGGCGTCGAGGGCCTGCGCCGTGGCGATATAGGCCCGTTTCCCGGCCCTATCGAGAGCCAGCTTCTCTGCAAAAGAGGACTTTCCTGAGCGAGCCCCTCCGGTTATGAAGTATAATTTATGAGCCATAACGACGCATGGTCATGGACAAAAAAACCCCACCTGTTATTTCAGGCAGGGGTCATTCGTGCGCAAAGAATAGTGGAGCAAAAATGGAGCGGGCGACGGGGTTCGAACCCGCGACCCCAAGCTTGGGAAGCTTGTACTCTACCAACTGAGCTACGCCCGCTTTTCGAAAAGCATTATAGCGGCAGGCCTTGGTGTTGTCAATCAAAAAACCGAAATGCCGCAGCGTCTACAGCAGGGCTTTAATGTCGTTCTCGACGTCCTCATCGCTGCCGAACCCGAGATAACGCCTCGTGATTTTGCCTTCCTTATCGACCACGAGAAGCATCGGGATCGAACGGACCTGGTACTTTGTAGCGACATCATCATCGCCTTTGAGAACTGTGTACTTAATGCCTTGTTCCTTGACAAAAGACTGCACAGCGTCCCATCCGCCGTCATCCATAGAAACGGCAAGCACGACGACGCCCTTGTCTTTATACTTTTCATGGAGTCGTTCGATACCCGGGATCGATGCGCGACACGGTGGACACCAGGTGGCCCAAAACTCGAGCAGGACTACTTTTCCTTTCATATCCGACAGCGTCACGTTTTTTCCGCTCAGTTCCTGGAGCGTAAAGTCAGGGGCCATGGATCCCCCCGATTTCGCAACCTTATCCGTGCAGCTGAGCAGCAGCACGAGGATGGCTGATATCGCCAGTATTTTTCCGGCCATCGTCAGGACTCCTTCACCTATTCAAAAAAGGAATGTAACAAAAAATGCCCGCCAGAGACGGGCAGCCAAAAATCTATTCGTACGCCGCTGCGAATGGTGCGATAAAAAAGTCACTTTCCCAGCAGCGTGTCTACTTTGGTTTTAAGCTGGGCTTTCGGCACAGCGCCTACGACCTGGTCAACGGTCTGTCCGTTTTTAAAGAACATGAGGGTCGGAATGCCCATGATGCGGTACTTGCCGGCTACATCGGGGTTTTCATCGGTGTTCAGCTTCAGCACTTTGAGTTTGCCTTCGTACTCCTTGGAAATTTCGTCCACGATCGGCGCTACCATCCTGCAGGGCCCGCACCAGACCGCCCAGAAGTCCACCAGTACCAGGCCTGGCGCTTTCAATACTTCCTGCTCCCATGTCGTACTCGTCACCGCTTCAGCCATTACTACCTCCTTCAAACCGTTTTACAGAGATTTTTGGACAGCTGCAGGGAGCACCTGTTTGATCGCGCCTTCGGGGCAGACCCGCGGACAGGCACCGCAGTCAATGCATTCCATCGTAATAACTGCATGCCCGTCTTGCATTTTGATCGCCTCAGTGGGACACACATCTAGGCAGGTCCCGCATCCGGAACACTTATTTTCGGTAACGCAATACTGCATATAACGATCGTTTTGTAATAATAAACTATGCACTAATCGTTGTCAATCATTTTTACTTGTGGCATAATCTCGGTGTAATGAAAGCTCTCGTCATATCGCAGGGAAGCGCAGGTTGGAAAGAAAAACGACGCTTCCTGGAGGAACTCATCTCGTCCCGGCCGGGGCCGCCGTATATCTATAACGACGTTCTGATCATCGTCCCTTCATCGCGCATGAAGCGTGCCTACGGGAGGTTGTTTTTGGACATCGTCCAAAGAAACTTCGGAGCCGCTGCTCTCGTCCCAGCCCGAGATCCGGACACTCCACCAGTTCTTCGAGCACCTGTACGCCCCGCTGCAGGGTCCCCGGCTCATCGACGAAAACAGCAGAATCATCCTGCTCGAAGGCATTGTCAAGGGGCGCCTCACCAGTGGCCGTCTCTTCGGCCAGAAACCTGACCTGCTTGCTCCTGCGCTCTCCGCCGCACTCGCGAAAATGATAGAACAATTGTCCGCCGCCGGCGTAAGTGCCGAGGATCTTGCCCGCAGAGTCAGGGGGGAGGATTTTTCAGACAAACCGCAGGTCACGCTGCTCGTTGCCGTCTACCGTGACTATGAAAGAGAGCTCAAGGGCAGGAACATAACGGACCCCGCGGGGATGCGCGCGCACATACGAGACCGATGTCGAACCCAGCGCCCTCGCCGGCTATAGCAAGGATCATTATCGACGGCATTCAGGACGCAGGCAGAATTGAAACCGAAATCCTCAGAAAAACGGCTGTTCGCGAGCAGCTGCACCTGCCTCCTCCAGGCGACTTCCGCGGAGCTGATAACGAGGGCATCGGAGTTTCACCCGCTCAGCATAACGAAAGATTTCCTCTCGCAGCTGGGTGCCGCTCCTGATGAGAGCGGCGTCGCACCGGGCACGGACGAGCTGTTCCTGTCTTCGGTACTTTTCTCGGACAAACCATTTGCTGCATCGGCCGCGAAGGCGCCAGTCCCTCACTCGTTTTCGAAAGACATCCAGATTGCTCTCCGCGGTCAATGCCCGCGAAGAAGTATCGCTCATCGCCACAGGCGTGAAGCAGTCGCTTAAACGAGGCACACCTCCGGACTCGATCCTCGTTGCCTTTCCAGGACTCGACGAATACGGTCCGCTCGTCGAAGAGATTTTTATCGATTACGGCATCCCCTACAACCGGGCCCTGGGCAGGCAGCTCAGCTCTTCTCCCGTGGCAACCGCGGTCATCTCCCTGCTTCGAGCGGTTCAGGAAGACTTCTCCGGCCCGTCACTCGTGCGCATATTCAGCTCAGCGTTCCTGAAATTCGGCGAGACCCCGGCGCTCGCTCCCGCGCTCGACAGGCTCCTCCGCGACAGTCGGATAAGCGGCGGCAAGCACAAACTGCTCTCTGCACTGAAACAGCAGATGCCGGGCAAAAAGGGAAACGACATCCTCACCGGGCCGCTCAAGGACATCTTCGACTGCCTCGAACCATTCTCCCGGAAGGATACGGCCCCTCTTTCATTATGGATGGGGCGGTTCTCGCATCTTCTGGCGTGGTCCCGACTCGGCGCTCGGGTGGCGCTCATCAAAGGTCCACTGAACATCAATCTGCAAGCGTATAAAAAATTGCAGGACACGCTCACTTCGCTTTCCCGGGCCGGGAAGTTCTTCCCTGATTACCGATACACGTTCAATGAATGGTTCTTCCTCCTCAAGAAGACGTTTATGCAGGCCCGGTTCCAGGTGCCGCCCGAGGACGAAGACGGCGTGCAGATCCTGGGGCTCGAAGAAAGCATGGGCCATTCCTGGAATGAAATCTATCTCGGCGGCCTGGTCGACGGCGCGTTTCCCCAGCGCCTCCCCCAAAATATATTCCTGCCCGAGCTGATGTTGGAAGCCATGGGCGCGCGAACACTGGAAAAAGCACGCATGAACGCTGCCGGACATTTCTATCGGCTCGTGCTCTCGACGGACAAGATCACCCTGACGTACCCTGAGAATGAAGGAGACCGCCCCGTTGTGCCGTCGCCTTTTTTGGAGGAGCTTGCGCCGCTCAAGCAGGCCGGTCTGATAAATCGCGGAATTGAGAAGACCTCCGGCATCCAGTCCAGTCTGAAGATCGAGGATAGCCACAGCGTTCCCGAGCTTGCCAAGGCCATCAGTCTTGAAAAAAACGATCAAGTACTGACGGACCTCCTGAATTCGGGAATCAAAGGTACGTCCGGCATCAGAGCGGCAGTCACGCATGCGCCGTCGGCATCCGCTCGCTCCATCCTGCCGAAACAAAAGCGTACGTTCTCAGTCACCGAACTCGATCTCTATCTCCGCTGTCCTTATGATTACCTGGTCACGAAAGTCCTGGGCCTCGAGCCCCTGGAGGAAGCGACCGAAGACATTTCTCCGCTTGACCGGGGCAGCAAAGTGCACGCGATCCTCAGGAACTTTTATCTTGCCTGGAGCACCCCGGTCACGCGGGAGAACAGAGACGAGGCCCGGGCGCTCCTGAAAAAACTTGCGGACTCTGCCTTTGCCGAAGAGGCCGACACCTTTCGCAATCGGCGCGAGAAAGAACTGTTTCTGACCGTCATGGCCGAGCGCTTCCTCGATGGCGAGGAGGAATTTTGGAAACAGGGGATGCACCCTGCTTATCTGGAGCAGAAGATCGATCGTTTTCCCCTCGTCCTTGTCGAACGGAGAGGAAGTCGAACTCTCGGCCAAGATTGACCGCATCGATGTGGATGAAAACGGCAACTTCATCATCGTGGATTACAAGACCGGCAAATACCCTTTGCCGAAAATGAATGAAGACCAGGAAATTTTCCAGCTGCCGGTCTATGCAGTGATGGCGCAATCGGCACTGAAAGACAGCGATCCGAAGCTCAATAAATCCATCGGACTCGCTTATTACGACCTCGCAGGGAAAGACCGCACGCAGGCGCACGCGATGTCGTGCTCTTTAATAAAGAGACACGAGACGACCATCCGTCATCAAAGCCGAAAGCAAGCTCCAAGAGCGCCGAAGAGTTCGAAACGATTTTGCAGCAGAGCCTGGCCAAGGCACGCAAGGCGATCGAAGGCATCCTTGCCGGAGCCTTTACCTCGAAACCGCAGGACCAGAACAGGTGCCGGTATTGTCCCCTGGACATGATGTGTGAAAAGGAAGAAACGGAATGAGGGCCGCACCCCGTCCGTAACGTACCCATGACGACCAACTCCAAAAGCCAGGCCCTGTCGAAAACGGCCGATCCATCCAAATCCGTTCACCTTTCGGCCTCCGCCGGTTCAGGCAAAACGCGCGCGCTCAAAGACCGATACCTCGCACTCCTGGACGTACTGGACAAGCGTGGTCTCAACATCGATCAGGCCGTGGCCATCACGTTCACAGACAAAGCAGCGGCAGAGATTAAAGAGCGCGTGATGCACGACCTGCCGGAACCCATGCTCAAAAAAATCATTCGCGGGAGGCAGGAGCTCCGCATATCAACGATCCACTCGTTCTGCATGAACCTGCTCAAACGGTACCCGCTTGAAGCAGGGCTTCCGCCCGACTTCGGCGTACTTGATGTTCGTGACCAGGCACAGAAAATTCAAAAGGCCATAGAAGACGCACTTGAGGAATCAGACCGCGACCCCGGCATCATGGCCCCGCTCGGTCAATTCACCGTTGACGAGCTTATTGCCAGACTGGAGTTTTTGTTCACCATCAGGAGCAAGCTGAAACGGTTGGAAATCGATGCTGGCGGGCCGGCGGGACTGCTCCGCTCGATCCGAGCCGGCATGGGCACAGACCGGACAGAATCAGAGCTGCAGGCGTTCATCGCAGGCGCGGAATGGCGCAGGGGGCTTCGGGACATGGAACGGGTCCTCCAATCACAGCATCCCTTTTACGATGAGTGCCTGGGAAAGGGACATCTCCTGCTGGCTGAAGCGGAAACCGTTGAGGCCGCCGTGAGGTTCTCGAAAGCTCTCGTCCCGGTGTATTTCACGAAGGACGGTACGCCGAGCAAAAAAGCCTACATTGCCAAAGGCAAGTATCTCGGTAAAAATCGTGATGAATATGAAAAGGCATTCTTCGCTGTTCAGGAGATGCTCGAACGGCTGCGGACGCTTTCGTCGAGCTGGCAGGCAGGCCGCGAATCGATGAGCCTCCTGGGCCTGTACCAACGCGCCGAGAGCAACTATCACGAATCGAAGTTCAGGGAAGGTCTTCTGGACTTCGACGACCTCGAGATCTATGCCTATCGCCTACTCCAGGGCCGGGAATCTCCTGACATCCTTTACTGGCTTGACCGGAAGATCCTCCACGTTCTTGTGGACGAGTTCCAGGACACAAGCGACATCCAATGGGCCATCGTGGACAAACTGACCGAGGAGATCTTCGCGGGCCAGGGAGCGGATAAGCCCATGAGGCCGACCCTCTTCGTCGTAGGCGATGAAAAACAGTCCATCTACCGTTTCCGCGAGGCGAACTACCGTTTGCTGGCAGACGTCAGAAAAAAAATGGAAACAAATATTCCGGCAGAATCGAGGGAAGTTCTTACGCTGGACAGAAATTTTCGATCAACTCCGGAAGTCATCGAGACGGTAAACCGGGTTTTCGGAGCACTCTGGGGAGATTCATACAAACCTTCCAAAGTGGAACGGAATGACCAGCAAGGGAGCGTGCGTCTTATAGAGCTCTTGCCGACTGTGCCGGGAATAGCGTCCGGCGGCCTGGATGAGGCGGAACTGCTTGCGCGAGAGATCAAGACGATGATTGAAGCAGGGACGAGGATTTTCGAGCAGACACCGGGTTCCCGCTCCGCACGGGAAAAACGTCATCAACGACGGCAGCTGGCATGCACGCCCTGCCGACTACGGCGACTGCGCAGTACTGATCCAATCGCGCACAAAGCTCAAGGAATATGAAGCCGCCACTGGAGTCCGCCGGCATTCCCTTCCGCGTTGTCGGCGGTATCGGGTTCTATGAGGAAGACGAGATTCAGGCGCTGATCAACATTCTGTTTCTTCCTGTGGAACCAGCGCCGACAAACTCTCGCTCGCAGCTGCGCTCAAGTCGTCTCTCTTCGGCTTCACGGACAAGGACATCTTCGATCTCATCCAGGACGACGATCACATGGTCGATGCGCTTAAGAAGCGCAGACCTGAGGACTGGAAACTCCTGCAGGGCTGGATGAATCTCGCGGGCCTCGTCCCTCTTTCAGGTCTCATCCACAAGATCGTCGAGGAAACCGGCGCATACGTCCGCTTGCGGCAGGCGCAATCCGCAGGCGATCTTCAATATCGACAAGCTGCTCGACACGGCCCGGGAGTTCGACCGAAGGGGTTATACCACACTCCAGGACTTCGTCGAATGGGTCAAGAACATCCGCGAGGCGGCACAACGTGAAGCTACAGCAGACATGAACCTGCCCGGTTTCCAGGGCGCGGTCAGCATCATGACCGTGCATAAGGCAAAGGGGCTCGAATATCCCATCGTGTTTCTGCCGGGTATGAATCAAACGCAGCGGTCCATTACCCGCGGGCCGGACGTGATCATCGGTGAAAGCGGCAACAAAACACGCATGGCAGTTCGGGACGCTGCGAACCCGCTCTACGAAGAACTCTGGGAGCAGGAAAAGGACGAGTTGAAGCGGGAGCATCAACGACTTCTCTATGTGGCCATGACGCGCGCCCGCGATCATCTGGTCATGATCGGCACGAGGAAAGACGACAAAAGACCGCTCACACAATCTACCTGGTTGGATTACCTTCATCGGGCAGCTCCGGCGCCGCTGTTCGATTCGGAAATCAAATCAGGACCGGACATCGTCACCCATGCATATTCCGCCGGCATTGCGCAGCAGAATGAGGGCGTGATTATTGACGCTCTCCGGACCGGCAAGCCGCGCCACGCCTCCTCTTCCAAAATAGATATTAAAACCGTCATCGACAATCTCGCCCCGATTCCGCCTTCAAAATCCCCGGAATGGAAAAGGGCCACGGATTTTATCGAACACGAAAAGGAAGCAGCGATCGAACTGGCGTCGCTCCAGACCGCACCGGGCGACGTTTCTCCCCTCACCCGGGGGAGCTTGCTTCACCGCTGTCTTGAGGATTACGCGAAGTTCGGCTCATACCGGATCGAACAGATCATCACCGAGTATCCCGATATCCTTTCCCTGGAAACCGAAATTGTACGGCAATTCACCGACGATGCCGGGTCCGTTCTGGGTACGGTGCTGTCAAACAGGGAACTCGCGTGGATATTTGGGCGCGAGGCCGGCACCTACTCTGAGCTCCCCTTCCTGTACAAAAGAGAGAACGCTCTCGTAAGCGGGATCATCGACCGCGTGGTCATCAGAGGCGGCAAAGGGTATATCATCGACTACAAGGCTATTTTCATCGAAAATGATGAGGTCCTGAGGGCCTGGACTGACCATTATCGGCCGCAGGTCCAGGTCTACTGCGAGGCAATAAAAGAAATATTCAAACTCTCTTCCGTGGAAGGATACCTCCTCTTTCTTGACAGCTTTAAGCTTGAATTAGCTACTAAAGTATAATTTTCCCTGCTGCGGCCACCCACTCAAAGAAAAACGTAGTATATTAGTTCTCAGAGGGGTACTTCGTCTACGCTATAAATTAATCTTTTCTGATTCTCTGGTGTCAAAATTCTAGTGTAGTGGTTTTGAGTTACAAAAGGTACAACTGGGGCAATGGCTTGCGGATCAGTCCCCTTTTCAAAAATAACGAGGTTCAAACAAGGAGGCCATCAATGAATCAGTCGTTCGTAAAGTATAACGCAGTACGTAAAAAGACAAGTGCACTGATGCTCGCTGCGGTACTCGTCGCGGGCTTGCTGCCTTCCGGCATGGCCGTTGCGAAGGAAGGTGCCGTTTCCCGGGAATCTTCACAATTGCTCGGTAAAATGAGCAACGCGTTGGCCGAGGTTGCCGAGGCAGCCCGGCCTACGGTCGTAAATATATCTACAACTTCCACCATTACCATGGAAGAGAGTCCTTTCGGCGACATGTTTAACGATCCTCTTTTCCGGCATTTTTTCGGCGACCAGTTCGAGCACCCGGGGCAGAAGCGAAAATATAAATCATCGGCCCTGGGTTCAGGTGTCATCGTGTCGGAAAACGGTTACATCCTCACGAACAATCACGTGGTCAAAGGCGCCGATGAAATCAAAGTAATCCTGTTTGATAAACGGGAATTCAAAGGAAAGATCGTGGGCACCGATCCACGGACGGACCTAGCGGTCGTCAAGATCAATGCGAAGGATCTGCCGGTGCTCAAGCTCGGCGACTCCAATAAACTCAAGACCGGCGATATTGTCATGGCGATCGGCAATCCCTTCGGCCTGAACCAGACCATTACGATGGGGATTGTGAGCGCCGTAGGACGGTCGAACATCGGGCTCGCCGATTTCGAGGACTTTATCCAGACTGATGCGGCAATCAATCCCGGCAACTCGGGCGGTGCGCTGGTGAACTCCAACGCAGAACTCGTGGGCATCAACACGGCGATCTTCTCAACCAGCGGTGGATACATGGGCATCGGTTTTGCGATTCCGTCGGACATGGCAAAAACCGTGATGGACAGCATTATCAAGCACGGGAAAGTGATCCGGGGCTGGATGGGTGTAAGCATACAGAACATCACAGCGGAACTCGCAAAGTCTCTTGGCATTAAAGAAACGGAGGGGGCGCTCATTTCAGGTGTGGAAAAAGACAGCCCTGCCGATAAAGCGGGCTTCAAACGGGGCGATCTCGTCATTGCACTGGACGGGAAACAGGTTGTTGACTCAACAAGCCTTCGGAACATGGTTGCCTCAACCGCACCGGGGACGAAGATTGATGTCAAGATCGTCAGAGAGGGCAAGGAACAGACCATTACGATGACGCTCGGTGAATATAAAGAAAAGAAGGTCATCAAGCAAACGGAATATAACAACGTCTCTAAAAGGAATTACGGTCCAGGAGCTCACACCGACCTTGCGTGACAGGCTCAATCTGCCGGAGAATCTGAACGGCGTGGTAATCACCAATATCACCCCGGACAGTCCTTCCCAGGGGCTGCTGCAGGCGAACGACGTGATCCAGGAAGTGAACCGCAAAGCGATCCAAAGTGCGGAGGATTATGACAAGACGGTCTCGAAGATCGGGGAAAAAGATACCGTGCTCCTGCTCATCTACCGGGAAGGTGGCTCGGTGTATCTCACGATCAAACCATGAAACTGGACGCTGCGGCGGCTTGATTCCCCTGAGGTGGGACGGGAAAGCGGTATAATATAACTAACAACAGAAAATATTCGCAGAGACACCCCAGGGAGTCTTGCGGCAGAAGGAGATGAATTTTATGCGGTTGCGTATATCACCGGACATGGACTTTTACGTGGACATGGAACTCCAGGGAGCCACAGAGCAGACGAGGGACAACGATATTCAACAATACGAAAAGATCGTCTACGATGAGTTCGTCAAAAAGATCAAAATGGCGTTCCCGGAGGGGGATTTCAGGATCTATAATTTTGAGTTCAACGTGGCAAGAGAATCCAGACATAAGGCTGCGTAAAAAACTCAGAGTTCTGAGCGAGAAGGAATAAGAGTTTTCTCATACGAAGCTTTGGACCGTGAGGGAGGCGCGGCATCACGAGAGAAGATCGCTGTCTCTTCCGAGAGGCCTTTCCCGTACATCCGTGTGCGGGAAAGGCCCTCTATTTTTTTACGAATCGATTATGCGGCGTCGATCACATTCCTTTCACCTCTATGCCGCTGGCTTTCTCACCCGAGCCATCTCGCGGCATTCTTTTCCTAAAGAGTTCTGTTGCAATCCAGCCTGAAAGTTTTTCCGCCTCGGAATTCAGGGACAGTACCGTATGCGGCTTTGTTCGTCGAAAACAAAAAGTCCTCACCGACGCTTGCAGTAACACATCAAAATGAAAGAAGTCTCAATTGACTCTTCCCTCAAAACTGCTACAATTCTTAAAGAGGTAAACTATGAAAGAATACGATGTCGTCATAATCGGATCAGGCAGCGGGGCCAACCTTATTGAGGACGCTCTTTCGCACAACAAAACCGTGGCCCTGGCGGACAAAGGTCCCGTGGGCGGGACCTGCCTCAATGTCGGCTGCATCCCCACGAAGATGATCGTCTACCCCGCCGACCGCATTATGGAAATCCGGGAAGCCGGAAAACTCGGCATCGCTGCAGATATTAAAGCGATAGATTTCGCAGCCATCATGGAGAGGATGCGCAAGACCGTTCAGAAGAGCCACGATCACATTCAGGAAGCTTTGGAAAAATCCGAGGACATCGACTTTTATTTCGGCGAGGCGCACTTTACCGGCGACTACACGCTCGAGGTGAACGACAAGACCATCAAAGGCAAAACGATTTTTCTCGTTTCCGGGGCACGGCCGCTCATACCGCCGATCAAAGGCATTGAAAGCATTGAGTACCTCACGAACGAAACCGCGCTTCGGCTCACGGAAAAACCGGAAAGCATGGTCATCATCGGAGGGGGCTACATAGCTGCGGAGTTCGCCCACTTTTTCGAAGCTGTCGGAACAAAAGTCACGATCGTCCAGCGGAATAAACGGCTCGTTCCCGACGAGGAGCCGGAAGTATCGGAAACGCTCAGGAAGGCCCTTTCCCGCCGCATGGCAATCCATACCAACACCGAGGCAATCGAGGTCCGGCAGACAGGAAAGGTCACTACGGTCGTGGTGAAGGAGCGGGACAACGGCAGACAAACAGAGATTATTGCACAGCACGTCTTGATTGCTGCGGGCAGAAAATCGAACGCCGATGTCCTCATGGTCGGGAATACCGGCGTAAAAACGAACGAACAGGGATATATTGTCGTGGACGATTTCTTAGAAACGTCGGAAAAGAACATCTGGGCCTTCGGAGACGCCATCGGGAAAAAAATGTTCCGCCACACCGCAAATCATGAAGCCGAACTCGCGTGGCAGAACGCCGTCCATGGCAAAAAATCCAGGATGAACTACCTGACTGTCCCGCACGCTGTTTTTTCCTGGCCCGAGATCGCGTCGGTCGGATTGACGGAAGAACAGGCCGTCAAGCTCATGGGCAAGAAGGACCTGCTCGTGGGGAAAGGAATGTACAGCGATGTGGCGCGCGGCGAGGCCATGAGGGAGACCGAGGGTTTTGCCAAAGCCATTGTGCACAGAAAATCAGGGAAGGTTCTGGGCTATCACATCATCGGACCCCAGGCCTCCGTCCTGATCCAGGAAGTCGTGAACGCCATGGCGGCCGAAGGCAACCTCTGGACCGTGGCAAAAGGGATACACATTCATCCTGCGCTCTCCGAGGTCGTCCTGAAGCCCTTCGGGAAGCTTCATGAGATCGATTAAATCTAAAAATGGCATTTGACACTGATCAAATTCGGATAAGCGTCGTATAACAACGGATTTTCCCGTGATTAGCAGCTCATCCAATTGGTGAATGCTTAGAATTAATCCGCTTTTATAACGTGTTAATCCGTTTTTTCTGTGTCTAAATGCTTCTTCTCTGTCAAAACGAGGCGCCGAGTTTCACGCCCAGCAAGTCTGCAGAAGACCTCGGCTGGTAGACAGATCCGATCGAGGTATTCACGTTGGGGGATCGTGAGAACCGCAGGCCGTCATAGAACACTGATGCCTTGAAATGATGGAGCGTCACGCCCGCTTCGCCGAACAACGAAGACTGCAGGCCGGGATACAAGGTAAAGTCCGGGTTGTTATTCCCGCTGTTGAAATACACGCTGTTTTTGTTGTAAAAAGGCAGTTTCACTCCTCCTTCGGCGAAAAGCCGCGTCTCTTCGGAGACAGGTACTCCGCCCCGTACGCCGAAACGGGCATATGCGTTTATCCAAACCTCCGTGTACCCCGCTGCAGCGTTGCCGGACGATGTAGTGCTGTCCTGGAGGTCCCTGGACCACGAGCGGATACCAAGCCCACCAAACGGCTCGATGTAGGACGTTTCCCCAACGCCAAACTTTCTGCCTGCATCGCACTGCATCTTCACTCCGGCATACATCACCTTGGTCTTTACCGGACTCCCGTTCTGAGTAGCTCCGTTGTAGTCCACATTACCCACAAAGAGCTCTGCGAGGGGCTTCAACGTCATATGGTTCGAAAACTCTTTCCAATACGAAAAGCCCGGGCCGACAAGAATCCCTGACTCTTGGAGGAGGCGTAAGCCATTTTGATATTCGCTCCACCTATAGTTATCGACCTTGAGATAAACATCCATCTCACCGGCAAATGCCGCGGGGCAGAATGCGGTGAGCGAATACAGCAGGGCCGCGAAAATCGCAATGAGCCGGCCATAGTGTCCAACGGCAGATAATTGCTTCACGCACTCCCCCCCTTCGAAAAAATGGAAAAACTGCGGCCTCTCGTTTCAACTTCCGATTCGTATCGTGAACGCGTGGTCTCCGCTGCCTGACGCCGGGCGAAAGAGCGCGCAGAAAGCCCCTCGTCACCTCTGCGCCCCGCTGGTCCGCAGCCGACAGACGATGAGCTGGATCCTTACTTCTCTGATTTCGGTACGTGAATCGCCATCCCGTGCACGCTCTCCGCGGCTTCCATGATTCCCTCGGCAAGTGTGGGGTGCGCATGGATCATGCGCCCCAGTTGCGCTGCCGTCGCGCCCACTTGAATGGCAAGCGCGCCTTCATGGATCATGTCAGTTGCATGGGCCCCGCAGATATGCACACCCAGCACTTTGTCAGTGGCCTCATCGGCAAGGATCTTGATCATGCCGGCTGATTTCACCCATTGCATGGGCTTTGCCGAGTGCACGGTAGTGGAACCGGCCTACCCGGTACTTCATGCCCTTCTCCAAGACGGTTTTCTCCCGCATACCGACACTGCCGATCTCAGGCATCGTAAAAATGCACGACGGAACCACGGAGTAATCCATCCTCTCATGACCGCCGAGGGCATTTTCCACGGCTACCAGGCCCTGATGGGAAGCTACGTGGGCTAGCATGATCTTGCCGGTAACGTCACCGATGGCATACACGCCCGGAACATTAGTCTCCATTTTTTCGTCGACGATGATCTCGCCGCGTTTTCCCCGGGTCACGCCGATGTCTTCGAGGTAAAGGCCGTCTGAGTTCATGCTGCGGCCGATGGACACCAGGATCATGTCGACGCCGAGCTCCTGGCCGTTCGAAAGTTTTACCGTGAGAACGCCGTCAGTCCCCTTCTCGACCTTTTCGACCTTTGCATTAGGAACAAGCTTGATCTTGGCTTTTTTCAGTTCCCGTTCCAGGATTTCGGACATTTCCTCGTCTTCGGTAGAGATCGCGTGCGGCATCATTTCAACCATCGTCACCTCTGCACCGAAGGCACGGTAGATGAAAGAAAATTCCGAGCCGATCACGCCTGCGCCGACGATGAGCAGCCTTGCCGGAATTCTCTTGAACATGACCGCATCATCGCTGGTGAGGACGCTTTCTCCGTCGAATGGGAAACCGGGCAGGAGCGCAGGGCGCGAACCGGTAGCAATGATGACTTTATCGGATTTAATATCCATCGTGATGCCGTCTTTCTGCACTACACGCACCACGTCGGGAGAGAGCAGCGACCCGCGGCCTTCGATGAGGCTGACGCCCCAGCTCTTGAACAGCCCCTTGATGCCCTTCACCTGTATCGATACGACCTTGTCCTTGCGTTCGCGGACCTTCGCGAGATTGTAGCCGATTTCTCCAGGAACTTCGATCCCGAAATCAGCAGCACGCCGCGCATGTTCGAGCGCTTCAGCCGAAGAAACGAGCGTCTTCGTGGGAATGCAACCCAGGTTCAGACAGGTGCCACCCACTTCCCCGGACTCGACTACGGTAACCTGTGCGCCCTTCTGTGCAGCACGTATTGCGGCCACGTAGCCCCCCGGGCCTGCGCCGATGATGGTAAGTTTTATTGACATGACAGGCTCCTTAGTTAGTGAAAGTTTTACGGCAGGAGACACCTGGAACATTCAGAAGCGCTTGCGACACTGTTTCGGGAGATCACAGATGCAGAATAAGGTCATTTTCCCGTCCACCGTTTGAGGAACTCGTAAAAGTAAAGACTGGCCTCTATGGTGTCATCCCGGCTTGTCCGGGATCCTTCCTCTTCCCGTTCGTTATGTGGCACGACGATTCCCGACAAGCGGGAATGACGGCTTTTTACAAACCATCAGTTTTGTAACTTTTTTATTTCTCCGCGATCACTTTGCTAAAACTATTTTCGCGCGAAAAAAAGGGAGAGTATGTACTCTCCCTTTGCGTTCTTGACACTGGCTATGACTACCGTTCCTCCCGAAGTTTACTTCCCCTCTTCTTCTTTCAGGAATTTTTCGTACTCCGACTTGCTCATCAGGTCGTTCAACTCGGAGGCATCGCTCATTTCGAGCACAACGAGCCAGCCGTTTCCATAGGGGTCTTCGTTGATTATCTCCGGCGAGTCCGCGAGGTCCTCATTCACTTCCACGACCGTACCCGACACCGGGCTGACAACGGGCGAAGTCGCCTTCGTAGACTCGACTTCGGAAAGCTCCGAGTCTGCATCGATTTCCGTGTCGGTTTCCGGAAGATCGATATATACAATATCACCCATCTGCTGCTGGGCATAGTCGGTAATGCCGATGGTCGCCCGCTTTCCTTCCGCCCGGACCCAGGCATGTTCTCTGTGATATTTTATATCATCGGGATTCATGGATACCTACCTCCAAAATGAGAACGTGATGAGAATGAGTCTGTTTTTAGCCCAAGCGCACTATTTTGTCAAGCAAAAAAATGTCGGCATTGTTCACCTTCTGGCATCGGAGACATGATCTTTGACGATGGCGAATAGGGATATTATAACACGACTTTCAGGGGATGGAGGAATCTCCGCAACGGAAAAAAATTTCTCAGTGACAAAAAAGGGGATGCGTTTTCTCGCATCCCCTTCAGTTTCTCAAACATCCAGTTCGCTTATACTGCGACAGGTTCCTCCGCCTTTGCTTTTTTCTGCGCAGCACCGGCACCGGCTTCCACCATGGTGATCGCTTTTTTCGGGCACCGGGACTCGCACATCCTGCAGCCGATGCACTTCTCCTGGTTGACGACATGCACGGACCGGATCTCGCCCGAGATTGCATTCACGGGGCAGACCTTCTCGCACACGTCGATGCCGACGCACTTCGCAGGATCGATGTATGCTTTCGGCCGGACCGGAATATAATCGAAAATGGCATTGGTGGGGCATTTCTTGACGCAGAGGCCGCAGACGATGCACTTGCTGTGGTCGATGCGCGCAAGGTTGTTGTCGATCTTGATGGCGTCCACCGGACAGGTCCTGACGCAGATGCCGCAGGCGATGCAGCCGACTTGGCATTTTTTCTTGACGTCGACGCCCTTGTCCCTGCTGTGGCAGCTGATGACCACGGCCTTGGAAGTCTGGGCAAGCTCGATGACCTGTTTGGGACAGGCGGCCACGCACTTTCCGCAGGCCGTACACTTATCGGGATTGATGAGAGGGAGGTTGTCGGCGCTCATCGTGATCGCACCAAAAGGACAGGCCCGCATGCAGGTCCCTAATCCCAGGCATCCGTACTCGCAGGATTTGTCTCCGCCAGCAGCGAGCACTGCCGCGGTGCAGTCGTGCACGCCGCTATAGATGAACTTCCGCTGGCTGAGCGATGTCCCGCCCTGGCAAAAGACACGGGCGATCTTCGGTTCCACCTTCTCGGCCTTTTTGCCCGTTATCACCGCGATCTTTTCCGCGACCGGGGCTTTACCAGGGGCGCACATATGCACTGCCACGTCGGGATTGCCCACGACCGCCTCGGCATATCCCATGCAGCCCGCGAACCCGCAGGCCCCGCAGTTTGCGCCGGGCAGGGTCTCGCGGACCTGTTCGACTTTCGGATCTACTTTCACCACGAAGCGGGCGGCGACAAGGGCAAGAGCCACGCCGAACACGATGCCGAGCCCCGCCAGCACGATCAGCGTTATGTAAACCGTAGACGTGGGGACGACCCCTGTTGCCTCCGGTGAAACGCCTGCGTCGACGAGCGGCGCCAGCCTGTTCGTGAGAATAGAGAAGGTATGGGTGATGACCTGCATCAGAATATGCGTTATTTGTTCATACATGGCTATTCCCCTTAACGGGTAATTTAAAATTTAAGATTCAAAGTTCAAAAGACAAGGCTGTTGAATTTTGAACTTGTTAAAGCGTAATCATTCCCGAGAATCCCAAAAACGCCAGGGCAATCAATCCCGTCAGCACGAACGAGATCGGGAGCCCCTGGAACGACTTGGGCACATCTGCAAGCTCCAGCTTCTCCCGGATGCTAGCCATGATGATGAGCGCCAGGCTGAAACCGAGACCGGACCCGAGCGCCAGCGCCATGCTCTCGAAGAGGCTGTAATTTTCATCGGCGTTCAAAAGCGGAACGGCCAGGATGACGCAGTTCGTCACGATCAACGCGAGGTAAATGCCCAGCTTATAATACAGCGCGGGAGCGACCTTCTTCATGATTGTGTCTGCCGCCTGCACAAAAGCGGCAACCGTCCCGATGAAGATCACGATCTTCAGGAATCCCAGGCTGTAAGGGACCATAACATAGGTATAGATAACCCAGTTGAGAACCGCCTGAATGAGCATGACGGCTGTAAAAGTAAAGCTCATTCCCACCGCCGTCTCCATTTTCTTCGTAACGCCGAAAAAGATGCAGAGACCGAGGTAGCGGGAAAACACGAAATTGTTAATGAGCGCAGATGCGATAAAAATGGTTAGAACATGCTGCCACATAGAACCCTCCGGGTGAAACGATTGATGATTGTTGATCGTTGATTGATGATTGTGTTCAATCGCCAATCATCGTTCATCCATCGACAATCCTAATGTCCTCCGCTGCTTGCCCCCGAGCCGCCGAAGAACTTCCGATCTATCCAGTTAAGCCAACCCATCATGAGCCCCATGGCAAAAAAACCGCCTGTCGGCATGATCATGATGAGCAGCGGTTTTGCCGGCAGTATCTGGGCGCCCCAGAACGATCCCTTGCCTAAAAATTCCCTAAATACGCCGAGAAGCATCAGGGCAAGGAGAAAGCCCAGCCCCATCCCTACCCCGTCAACGAAGGACGGAAGGAGCTTGTTCTTGCTCGCAAACATCTCTGCCCGGGAAAGAATGATGGCAAAGGCGACGATAAGCATGATATAGAGGCCCATTTCCTTGTAGACCGCCCGCTGGTACGCCGACATCACCTGATCGATCACCGTGACCCACGTTGCGGTGATGAACACATAGGAGGGAATGCGGACTTTCGGGTTGATAAAGTTTCGCAGGAGGGAAACCGTTACGTTCGTCATGGTCATGACGAACAGGACCGCGACGCCCATCAGAAACCCGTTTTTCACGCCGCTCGTAACGGCCACGGCCGGGCAGAGAGAGAGCGCAAGCCGGAAGACCGGATTTTCGCCGAAGATGCCATTTTTGAACAGCGTCCCTAAATTGACGTTATTGCTCATTTCGCCACCTCCTGCGCCGCAGTCTTTATGCCCGCACCGTACTTATCGACGAGCAGTTGCACGGCGTCCTTCACGCCGTTCGTCACGCCGCGGCTCGAATACGTGGCGCCGGACACGGCCTGGATGTTTTCCTTGGTCTCTCCTTTGATCAGGACGATCTGGGAAAGGGCCTTGCCCTTGAACTGGTCGAGGAAGCTCTTTTCGAGGACCTGGTCACCGAGGCCGGGAGTCTCGTTCATATCCAGGACCTTTACGTCCCTGATTTTCATGTCGGGACTGAGTGAAACGAGCATCTTGATGTAGCTGGAATATCCCTTGCCCGCGGTCTCGGCGATAAAAGCTACCGATTTTCCGCTCGCCGTCGCCTGATAATACTCGTAGGGTTTGTTGTTAGCGGTCCACGTGCCTGCCGGCTTAATGGGATCGGTCGCATCGGGCGCCATCTCTTTCAACGCCTCTTCCTTTTCCTTTTTCTCAGCTTGGAACCGGACGGGATAGGTATACTGGTAGGTCACGCTCATGATGATGCCCGCAACGACGAAAATAGCCACAAGAGGCAGGGTTATCTTCAGTATATCCTTCATTTCTTTACCCCCTTGGCCTCGGCTTTGCCGAAGACGGGACTCCTCATGCCCCGGTCAAGGAGAGGCGCGAAGCAGTTCATGAGAAGGATCGCGAACATCACGCCCTCCGGGTAGCCGCCTTTCAGTCGTATGAGCGTCGTAAGGATCCCGGCGCAGATTCCGAAGACCACCTGGGCGCTCCGGACTGAAGGTCCGGTCACGTAGTCCGTAGCCATGAAGAATGCCCCGAGGATGAGTCCGCCGGACATCATGTGGAGGATCGGATCGCCGGTCATGAGGCCGTCCTTGCCGCCAAAAATCCAGGTGAGGACGCCGACGGTGGCGATGAACGGAATAGGCACATGCCAGGTGATGTATCGCTTCATCATCAGGAATGCAGCGCCGAGCAACAGGGCGACGACCGATGTTTCTCCGAGCGAACCGGCCCGGTTCCCGACGAACAGGTCCTGGTACAGGGCGGCCTTGGTATGGTAAATTTCGAGGAGCTTCGCCACGCCTTCCTCTTTGAGGAGCACGAGGGGCGTGGCCGTGGTCTTGGCATCGAGTGCCATGAATGTCGTGGCCGGGGCAACAAAGGTGGTCATGATTTTCGCGAAGCTGACCAGGACAAAGGCGCGTCCGACAAGTGCAGGGTTAAAGATGTTGTAGCCGAGACCTCCGAAGAGGTGCTTGGCAATCATGATCGCCACAATGGACCCGACGAAAGGAATGTAGAGCGGCGCATTGGCAGGAAGGTTCATTGCCAGGAGCAGGCCCGTCAGGAACGCGCTCCCGTCTGAGAGCGTAACGGGCTTTTTGAGCAGCCACTGCATCCCGGCCTCGGCCAGGAGAGACGTTACGAGACAAACGAGAATCACCATGATCGCCGGCATGCCGAAGTAGTAGACCGACATGAGCGTGGCCGGAAGCAGCGCGCCGCTCACGGTCCACATGATCTTCGCCGTGCTCTCCACATCGTGCATGTGGGGACCAATCGATACGATCAGTTTAGGCAGTTCTTTCGGTATTGCCTTTGCAGGTGCTTCCATCAGAGTAACCTCGTTCCTTTGGACCAAGGCAACCGTGTTGCCGTTGATGACGCCGACACGGTCGGCTTGCTCCATATTATTAATTAAATTTTCTTTTTTGCCAGTTCCTTCTTGGCTTTTTTCACCCACTGGACCATGGGCCGGTTGGCGGGGCAGACGAAGGTGCAGGAACCGCACTCAAAGCAGTCCATCAGATTGTAGCTCTTCGCGTCTTCGTAATGTCCTTTCTCGATGTAGAGTCCGATGTAGGAGGGTTGGAGCTTCATGGGACAGGCGTCGATGCATCTGCCGCAGCGAATACACGGGCCGTAGGGTTTCGTATATACTTCGTTTTTCGGAAGGACCGTGATGCCGGACGTGCCTTTGATCACCGGCACATCGAGCGTATACTGACTCATGCCCATCATGGGGCCGCCGGAGATCACCTTGGCTGCCGTGTCGGTAAGACCGCCTGCCTCTTCGATGAGCTGTGAGAACGGCGTACCGATGCGGGCGAGAAAGTTCTTCGGCTCCTTTACGCCCCTGCCGGTTACGGTCACATAACGCTCGATCAGCGGCTTACCGTAGCGCACGGCGGTGTAGATGGCTTCGGCGGTGCCGACGTTCTGGACCACAACGCGGACATCCATCGGCAACCCGCCTGCGGGCACCGTCCTGCCGGCGATGGCCTTGATGAGCATCTTTTCGGCGCCCTGCGGGTACTTGACCTTGACCGGCCAGACTTTGACCTCGGGAGAATCGGCCGCGGCTTTGGTCATGGCCTCGATGGCGTCGGGCTTGTTGGATTCGATGCCGATGTATCCCTTGCTCACGTTCAGGATCCGCATGAGGATCTTGAGGCCCTCGACGATTTCCTTGGATTTCTCCAGCATGAGCCGGTGGTCCGACGTGAGATAGGGTTCGCACTCGGCGCCATTCAGGATCACGACGTCGATCGGCTTCTCCTTGGGAGGGGAAAGCTTGACATGGGTGGGAAACGTTGCCCCGCCCATTCCCACAATGCCGGCATCCTGAACGAGCTTCTTCAGTTCATCGGCGCTCAGCAGCAGATACTCGGGATTTTCCTTCAGCCCGCCGACCCACTCATCTTTGCCGTCGTTCTCGATGACGACGCCGGGCATGTTCGCACCGAGTACATGGGGAAAGTTGCCGATGGCAACGACCTTGCCCGAGATCGAAGCATGAACGGGGGCCGAGACAAAGCCGGTGGTTTCACCGATCTTTTCTCCTTTTTTTACTTCCTGCCCAATGACAACAAGTGATTTGGTGGGGGCGCCGATATGCTGGCTGAGGGGAATGACTGCTCTCTGGGGGATTGCTGCGGCGACGGTCTGCTTGTGTGCAGTAAGCTGTTTATTATCAGCAGGGTGCACACCTCCGCTGAATGTATCATGAGCTTTTACGGTTGTGGCTTCCATCAGTCTCACCTGCCATAGTATGAATGAACATTTGGAGTTTACGACTTGAAGAATATAAAAAGCCGCACCGTTTATAACAGAATGGCGCCGATGTGTCAAGGGAATTTTTCCTGAGAACTGCTGGAAATCCTTCTTATTTTGTTACATTCTGCAACACCGGTGCAGCAAATGGCCGTCTGAAATTATCTCTCCATGAGTTGGCTCTGGAAAAGGATACGACGTGAGGGAAACGGATAGTATAAGCGGGAAAAGGATTGAAAAAAACGGGACTTCAAATTCCCAATCCCTCGTGACGAAAAAAAACGCTATCCTGCCCCAATTGTGAAAGACGGGCTGATACGGATTGCGTCCGCCTCGTCCTGCATCATGTCCTGAAAAAAGTATGACAGGATTTCACGAAAGAACGAGGTGCTCTTTACCTGAAATCCTGTCATAAAAAAGACCGGAAACCTCGTTACGCTACCTGGACGACTTCCTTGACCTCCGGGATCTGTTCCTTCAAGTGTTTCTCGACACCCATCTTGAGCGTCATCGTTGACATGGGGCAGGATCCGCAAGCGCCTTTCAGCCGCACTTTTACGGTCCCCGTCTCATCAACGCTCACGAGTTCGATATCGCCGCCGTCCCTCTGGAGTGATGGACGTACCTGTTTGAGGGCTTCTTCAACTTTTTCCTTTATCATGATATTCTCCTTTTAATCCGTAGACTCGCCTTGATGACGAAGTAATTATACACCTTTTTTACTCCTGATTAATAGATTTTTCTATGATGAAGATCATATGGCCGGGACTGTTTTGGGATGATTTTTTATTGCGAAATAAATTTACATTTGCTAAAGTATGCGCGGAGTTCTGAGGCGATGAATTATCTCATCATAGGCATCGGCGGGTTCATCGGGGCCATCGTCAGGTACAGTGTGGCGTTCTGGATCGGTGAACGTTGGGGCCGGAGCTTTCCGCTCGGCACGTTCATCATTAACGTCACCGGCAGCTTTCTTATCGGCCTGCTCATGACCATCTTAACGGAGCGTTTCATGGTGAATCCGCAGTGGCGGCTGCTCCTGGTTGTCGGGTTCCTTGGTGCTTACACGACCTTTTCCACCTTTGAGTATGAAACAGGGGCGCTCCTCAAAGACGGCGAGTGGTTGATCGCAGGGCTAAATGTGACGTTAAGCGTCTTCGTCAGTTTTATTGCACTAAAGTTTGGCGAAGTAATCGCGAAGAGCTTATAACATTACTACGAAGCGCCAGGACAGGGGAAAAACGAATCATCCATGCTTTTTTTAGCACTTTTCTTGCGGATAAGTAAGGGGTTTAACCATGGTAAAAAACGGGCCTGCAAAAAAGCTTTCCATATATATAGACGAATCGGATAAGTTACACGGCAAACCCCTCTATGAGGTCCTGCTGGACATTTTTTATAAGAAAAAGATCGCCGGCGTAAGCGTGTTCCGGGGAGTGGCCGGATACGGGAGCCATGGGGTATTTCATACTGCTAAAATGCTTGAGTTGTCTACTGACCTCCCGGTCAAGATCGAAGCAATCGACTCGGAAGAGATGATCAACGGTGTCCTTGAAGATGTGACCTCGGTTGTAGAAAAAGGGCTGATTGAACTGAGCGACACGAATGTCGTCAAGTGCCGCACCGAAAAAAAATAAAGGCACGTACATGCAAGTGTGATACTCCCTCCCCTTCAAGGGGAGGGCCGGGGTGAGGATGGGCCTCCGATATATCGCCAGAGTCCTCCGTTACCCCATCCCCCACCTAGCCTCCCCCTTGAAGGGGGAGGAATTTAATGATGACCATCCAATACTTCGACACGCGACTGCTGCTCCTGATCAATCATGGCCTTGCGAACTCCCTGTTCGATATCCTTATGCCCGCTCTTTCTGCGCGCGGCTATCTTCTGGTCATACCCCTTCTTCTTGCCATGTTCCTGTGGGGAGCGGGCCGGAAGAACGACCGGGGTAAGAAGTATCTCGCGGCTGCGGCTTGGACGTTCCTGATCGCCTGCTGCTCCGTTTATCTCTCGGGGTTCGTGGAGGATTGGATGAAGGATGCTGTTGCACGCGTACGGCCCTGTCGCGCGATCGACGGAATCAGGCTGATTACGAACTGTCCGAAATCATTTTCCCTGCCCTCGGGCCACGCGATCAGCTCTTTTGCCTTTGCCCTGCCGCTCTTTTATCTGACAAAGGGATACATACCCCTTGTTTGGCGGCTCTATCCTCTGCTCCTGGCATCGGCTATCGCCTTTTCACGTATGTATTTGGGGGTCCACTATCCTACCGATGTTCTTGCTGGTGCAGTCCTGGGAGGGGGTATCGGGTTCACACTTTCGATCTTGTATCGGGCAATCGGAACTGAGCAAAACGTGAAGGGGAAACGGGGAACGTAAGGGGGTATGTGTCGGCCGGGACATCGCCCGGCAGACATGGCCCTGCAGGGCAGAAACCTCGTTCCTTTGGACCAAGGCAACCGTGTTGCCGTTGATAACGCCGACACGGTCGGCTTGCTCATATTAAAAACCAAAAAAGATTTGAATTTCTTTGCGAGCTTGGCGTCTTTGCGCGAAAATTTCCCGTCTTATTGTTATACGAACCTATTCTTTCCATCCGTGGTTGCCGATGAGCGGAACGAACACGCAGGGGATGCTCCGATCCGTAACAGGCCCTTCGGGCGTCTTGACGACTTTCATGAGCATCTGGCCATATCGGTCTCCCACGGGGATCACCATCCTGCCTCCTTCCTTCAACTGTTCGACGAGCGGCCCGGGAATATCCGGCGAGCCCGCCGTAACGATGATGGCGTCAAAGGGCGCCATGTCCTTCCAACCGTAGGTCCCATCATAGACTTTGATCGCGACACTCCGGTACCCGAGACGGTCAAGGGTCTCCCGGGCACGGTCCGCGAGGATCTTAATTCGTTCCACGGTATAGACCTTCTCGCATAATTCTGCAAGCACCGCTGACTGGTATCCCGAGCCCGTGCCGATCTCGAGCACGCGCTCCGTGCCGGATAGTCCCAGGAGCTCGGACATCACCGCCACCATATAGGGCTGGGACATAGTCTGTCCTTCGCCGAGCGGCAGCGCGCTGTCCTGGTACGCCATGCCTCGGATGGCCTCGGGCAGGAACTCGTGCCTCGGCACCTTGCGCATGGCAGCAATGACCCGTTCGTCTTTGATGCCGCGGCCGACGATCTGTTCCTCCACCATGCGGCTGCGTTCTTTCTCGAAGTTGATCACTCGGCGCTCCCCTGCCTGGCGATCTCCTGGTAGGACATTGCCTCCAGGGACTTGAGCAGGTCGAAAGATGCATAATCCGTCATATCGAGATGGAGCGGCGTGATCGAGACGAACTTCCGGTCCACGGCATCAAGGTCCGTCCCCGCCTCCCGTTCCCAATCAGGTTCTCCCCCGCCGATCCAGTAGTACTTCTTCCCGCGCGGGTCCACCCGCTCCACCGTCATTTGATGATAGATCCGTTTGCCGAGCCTCGTGACGAGCGTACCCTGTATTTTGTCGACAGGAAGGTTCGGCACATTGATGTTGAGAAGCGTTCCAACGGGGAGTCCGTCCTGCACGATGCGGCTGCGCCGCGTGGAACGCCACTTCCGCTGCTTCAGCAAAACGAAAGTCTTCCCGTGCAGCAAGAGAAATTGCGAAGGAAGGTATCCCGAGCAGGATGCCTTCGATCGCCCCGGCAACCGTCCCTGAATAGGTCACGTCGTCGCCGAGGTTCGGCCCCTTGTTGATGCCCGATACCACCAGTTTCGGCATCTCTTTTAAAAGTCCCTTGACCGCGATATTCACACAATCCGTCGGCGTGCCGTTGACGCTGTACATTCCTTCCTTGATTTCCTCGATCAGGAGAGGGCGATGGAGCGTCATGGAATGGCCTGCCGCACTCCGCTCCCGGTCCGGGGCCACGATCACGACGGTATCGAGCTCGCGCAAACGCTTTGCGAGGACCTGTATGCCCGGTGAATAAACACCGTCATCATTGGTTACGAGGATCATGCGTTACACCTCAAAATTGCGCAGTTGTTGAACACAGGAGGTTTATACAATAAAAAGGAGTGGAAAGTAAAGGGGAAAGAAGGGACTGTTTCGTCCTCGGCTCACGTTTCCTTCCGACAGAAGAAAGAACAACGGTCAATGCACGATAATGAGCCTCGTCGAAGCCAACGGCGCATTTCCGGCATGGGCATCCTCGGCTTTTTTCAGGAAAGACTTCCTCTCCAAAATTCAGAGACATCATTTATGATGCTTTCGGATACCAGTTCAATCGCCGCAGATTCAAACCAGTCTGCCGGCATCGACCGGGAATAGCCGGGTTGCACGAAACGATTGTCCATCAAGACAATGAGCCCTTGATCGGTCTCAGAACGTATCACTCTCCCTGCGGCCTGGATCGCCTTTGCCATGGCGGGTATCGCATAAGCATAGTCGAAACCTGCGCCGTATTTCCGTTCATAATATTCCTTCATCTGTTCACGTTCGAGGTCGAAATTCGGAAGCGGCGGCCCGACGACGAACGCGCCGATCACCGTATCGCCCGGGTAGTCCACTCCCTCGGACAACATTCCTCCCTGCACAGCGAACACGATCGTCGGGGCAATTCCATCTTTGAGCTGTTCCAGGATGGCCTCAACCCCGGACGCTTTCATGTCCCTCTCCTGCCGGAGAACAGTGAAGCCTTCCGGGGGTTTGAACAGGACGAGGACCCTCTCCAGAAACTCGAAGCTCGGGAAGAAGGCGAAATAATTTCCCTTTCGCAATGCAGCTATACGCTGGATCGCATCACTGATCCTGAGGTAGTTGCGTTCACGGTCCGAATATTTGGTCGAAATCTGGGGAATGATCAGGAGTTTGCGGTTCTCCTTCGGGAAAGGGCTCGAAAATTCCGCTTTCGTGATTGTCTCAGGATCGAGCCCGGAAAGCTTCGCGTAATAGTCAAAGGGCTTTAACGTCGCAGAGAACCCCACGACCTGTTCGTATTCATCATAGCAATCCGCAAGCATGGCTGAGGCATCGCAGCAGGTGATCTTCACGATGCCGCCGGTCGCATGGGGATGAAAGGTCGCGAAGAATTCCTGATGATCGGGATCGCCCACGTACGCGAGGGCTTCCGTGAATTCTGCCCAGTAAAAGCACAGCCTCATGACGACGTCCCGCGGCTGGATGACGACGTCGGAATCGAGATACCGTGAGAGGAAGGCACGGAGTCTGTTGTCCTGCTCAAGAAACAATTCAATCTTTGGATCGATCTTCGCGGGTTTTGCAATTTTATCCGGCATGCAGGAGACAAGCACCTGCATGCAACCGTCGAGAAGCTCTTCCGCTTCTACCCGCAAGAGCAGCGGCAGCGTGCACATTCCGCTGCGCATTTGTTCGAGGGTGAGGCTTGAGAGAGCAGGAGAGTAGTAGTCCATGGCACGGGAGGGAAGATTATGGGCCTCGTCGACAACGAGATTCGGCTTCCCTTTCTGATCGATGCCGAGCTCCGTCATCCGGCCGAAAGAGGAGCGCGGCGCAAAGACATAGTTGTAATCGCAGATCACGATGTCGGCTTCCTGCGCACCGTCGAACTGCAGTTCGAACGGGCAGACCTGGTACTCTTCTCCAAGATCGCGGAACAGCCGGGCCTTTAACTTCCTCTTTTTTGCGAGCATATCGAGGATCCCGTGCTTATCTACTTTGGTGTAATAATCACGGGCGTATTCGCAAAAATCAGGATTACAGAGCGGCTCGTTCTTGAAGCAGATCTTCCCTTTTGCCGTGATCGTGAGAGATTTCAGTTTCGCGCCGGCATCGTGAAACCGCGTAACAGCATCTTCGGCAACGGCGTGTTGACTGTTCTTCGGGGTGACGTAGACCACCTTCTGGCCCCTGCCCAGGGCTTCTTTCAGAACTGGATAAAGTACCCCTGCCGTCTTTCCGAGGCCCGTAGGGGCCTGGATGAGCATAGGGTTTCCTTCTTCCATCCCCTCTTCGATAGTTTGCATGAGCCCGATCTGGCCAAGACGCGGCCTTTCAAAGGGGAAGGGAAAAGCAATGGCAATCTTCCTGCGGCGCCGCGAACGTTTCTCCGCTTTTGCGGCTTCGAGAACAAGCTCGTCGAGGCGCAGCTCGATCCATTTCTCGTACGCAGGCACATCGAAGGCGAGTTCCAGATCGAAAGACTCCCGGGTGCGGGTGGACACGAGATGAAAGTTCAGCACAGGAAGGACCTGGTGCTCGAGCCAGGTGAAGTAGCCGTAGGTCAAAAGCTGCAGTACGTAGGGGTGCGCCATCCCGTCAGCCGTAAGCCGGCGCGCAAGTTCTCGGATGTTAAAGCTGGTCTTGATCTCTTCGATCTTCAGCGGATCATGCCTGAAAATCCCATCCATCCGGCCGTCGACACGGAAGCGATACCCCTCCCGATCGAAGGTGCGGCTAATCAGGACTTCGGCCTGGTAGGCAGGATCGGACTTCGCTCTTTTCTTCTGCACACGGACGTGGGTTTCCCGGCCTTCGACAGCCGCGCGTCCATACCCTGAATGAGCTTCGATGCTGCCGGTGCGCGGGATCGGCAGGGCAAAATCGCGGAGTGCGACAGGGATGAGTTTCCTTTCGTCAAGCATAGTGCGGGCAATCAAAATAACGTTATAACCACAAGCGCCTTCGGCGCACGCGGTAAAAAAATATGGTCGTTTTATCGGGTCCCTTAGTTCAAATCAGCGATCGATAATCTTACACCGTTTTATCGGCGGTATCTATAAGGAACGTACAGTGAAAAAAATAGCAGGTGGGTATTCTCGGCAACTAATAAGCCGGTCAAATCAATTCACAAATCTCTATAAGCGCAGGTAAGAAGGTACAGCCAATCGTTCTTGCAGTCACATTTGCAAGGCGAACGACAGGCCACCGCTATGCTTGTCCGTCTTAAGGTATATTTTACGTCAGGCAGACAAAAAATACACCGAAAGGAGACTTGATAATCAACATTAGCAAACTCGATTTTAACGGTCAACATATTTATGTCGGCTTGGATGTTCATAAGAGACAGTTGAAATTGCATTTCATAGAAACACTTCATGTTCCATTCCGTATTTGTTAGCCCCTCAAGATACCCAATCGATATCGTTATTCTCCCTGCGTCAGGCATATATTTGTGACAAAATATATCAACCGGAGGGGATGAGAAAGAAATGGGGAAGCCCCTTTGGGGGGCTTCCCGTGATCGTTTTTCAATTCTTAGTAGGCCTGTTCATTCTTCATGACCGTGTCCGCGGTCACGCGGAAGCGGAAGATCCGGTAGACCCAGATCTTATAGCCGATCACGATCGGCACGAACACGAGCGCCACCACGGTCATGATCATGAGGGTGTAGGCGCTCGATGACGAGTTATAGATCGTGAGGCTATGGGCCGGGTCGATGCTGGAAGGAATCAGGTTCGGGAAGAGCCCGATCACTCCCGTGAAGACGACCGCGACGATGGTCACGCAGGATGAGGTAAAGGCCAGAAGCGGTTTTCCGCGGGCGAGGAAAATCCTGATCCCGATCAGTGCCGCCACGGCCACGAGCGGTACGATCAAAAGAATCGGCGTGCTCATGTAGTTGTCGTAGAGCTTCGTGGCAAAGGCCGTAGCGATCAAAAAGGCGACGGCGAAGAGCAGTTCGGCCGTCCAGATTTTTCCCGCCGCTGCCGAAGACTTATCGCACAGTGCCCCTTCGGTCTTGACGCAGACGTACAGACTCCCATGGGTCAAGAAGAGCAGGACGAACAGCGCGCCGGTCAGGAGGCCGTAGGGGTTTAAAAGCGACAGGAGCGATCCGTGGTAGCCCGCCGCGTCCATGGGCAGACCGCTGAAAATGTTCCCGAAGGCCACGCCCAGAAGGAGGGCCGGAAGCGCGCTGCCGATGAAGATGCCCGCGTCCCACGCCTTCTTCCATCCTGCAGAGTCGAGCTTGCCCCGGAATTCGAGTGAAACGCCCCGGATGATGAGCGAGAAAAGCAGGAGCAGCAGGGCCGTATAGAGATAGCTGAACATGAGCGCGTAGGTCCCCGGGAATGCGGCAAAGGTCGCTCCTCCCGCCGTCAGAAGCCAGACCTCATTGCCGTTCCACACCGGTCCCACGGTGGTGATCAGGATCTTCCGGTCCTGGTCGCTTTTCGCAAGATAGGGATAGAGCATGCCCATGCCGAGTACGAATCCGTCGAGCATGAAGTAGACCGCCCAGAGAACAGCCCAGAGAACGAACCAGATGATTTGGAGTATCATGTTACGCCTCCTTTTCTGCCGGCTTGAGTAGGTGAGAAAGGTCGTTGTCAGGACCTTTCCTGGCGAACTTGGACAGCAGGTAGATATCCACCACGCCGAGCCCACCGTAAAGAAGAGTGAATCCCAGGAGCGACGCATAGACCTGCACGACGCTGATCGATTTTGATACGGCCTGGGACGTCCTGAGCACGCCGTACACGATCCACGGCTGCCTTCCCACCTCGGCCACGATCCAGCCGAGCTGGCCCGCGATATAGGGCAAGGGGATCGAAAAGAGCATGAGCAAGAGGAACTTTGGATGGAGTTCGAGCGTCCCGCGTCTGGCATAGAAGAGACCGAAAGCGGCCAGAACGATCAGAACAAAACCGATCAGGATCATCAGCCGGAAGCTGACGAAGGTGGGCCAGACCGGCGGCCGGTCCTCTTTCGCGAATGTCTTTAAGCCCCTGATCTCGGCGTCTGCGTTATGGAAGGCAAGATAGCTGAGCATATTGGGTATGCAGGGACCTTCCAGCGAATTGCACTCCTTCTCCGTGTCGGGAATGATAAAGATATTGAACCCGGCGCCTTTCTGCGTGTCCCAGACCGCCTCCATGGCAGCGAATTTCGTCGGCTGATAGCGGGCCACCTGCACGGCGTTCAGATCCCCGAGCACGGCCACAACGAGCGTGGCTACCAGGCCGAAAGCGGCCGCCATCTTGAAGGAGCGGCGGAAGAAGTCCGTCTCGTTTTTCCTCAAGAGATGATAGGCAGATATCCCCATGACAAAAAAGGCGGCAATCACGTAGCCCGAGGACACCGTATGGATGAACTTGAGCCATCCGTAGGGGTTCAGGAGCACGGCCCCGAAATCCACCATCTCCGCCCGGTTGTTGCGGAGCACATACCCCACGGGCTTCTGCATCCAGGCGTTCGCCAGCAGGATCCAGAGCGCCGACAGGTTCGTTGCGAGCGCCACCAGCCAGATGGAAACGGCGTGGGCCTTCTTCGAAACCCTCTTCCAGCCGAAGATCCAGACCCCGATGAACACGGATTCGAGGAAGAAAGCCATCGTCGCTTCAATGGCCAGGGGCGCGCCGAATATGTCTCCCACGTACTTGGAGTAGTCCGCCCAGTTCATGCCGAACTGGAACTCCATCGTAATACCCGTTACCACGCCCAGGGCGAAATTGATGAGGAACAGCTTGCCCCAGAATTTGGTCATTTTCAAATACACTTCATCTCCTGTTTTCACCCAGCGTGTTTCCATGTACGCTGTCAGGATTGACAACCCAAGCGTCAGTGGGACAAATATAAAATGAAACATGCTCGTTACGGCGAACTGTAATCTGCTTATCGACGCGACGTCCATAGGACCCTCCTTCGTGTGTCATATAGGATGTTTAACATCCTATTTACAACCAAAAAAAATGTCTTCTGCTCATGCTGCTCTATCGACCCGCTGTTCTCTGCATCCTATCCCCCTCTCGTGCTCGGTTTTCATATTCCGATGGCGTGATCCGCAACGGATTGCTCCTGTTCAGTCCATGCGTACAGCACCACATCACCGTTGATAATTTATATTCTCCCACGTCATAGTGTTTGTGGTTCCGCCCACTATCCCTCCCCCACCAGACTGGCGATCGTCTGCGTGGCGAGTCGTCTTTCAATCTCTCTTCGAATTTCGATCCAGACTGGATGGACTGAGCATTGTGAGCTCATGCGGCAGCGCCGTTTGTCAAGCGCGCAGGTGTTCACCGGAGCGATTCCTTGGATTGCTGTAAGGACTTCGAGAAGCGTGATCTGATCTGGTTCCTTCAAAAGGCGGAAACCGCCGTTTATTCCGCGGATCGATTCTGCAATTCCTTCGCGAACAAGACGCTGCAGGATCTTGGCAAGGAAGCTCTTTGGGATGTTCATCTGCTGAGAAATGTCACCGACATTTACAAACTGGCCTTGTTCCCGCGCGAGGTACAATACACACCGCATGGCATAATCGGTCTCTCTCGTCACCAACATGGCTTATTGAAAAAACCTTTCAAGAAGACCATTCAGCATCATTGCATGTCGCGCTTCATCCCTTGACGATTCAGCGAAGAGGTCATGGGCCTCCTCCACATTTGCTTCCTTCGCTTTAACGGCCGCATCACGCTTGCCTTTGTTCGCCCCGATTTCTCCATGCAGCATCTTTTCCAGGTTGTCTTTCGTTTGCCCCGATACGAGTCCGAGCATCTCTGCGTAGCGGGCAGCGTGTTCAGCCTCCTCCCAGGCGATCCGCCTAAGTGCTTCGGCGACTTCCGGGTATCCTTGACGCTGCGCCTGTCGGGACATGGCGAGATAAAGCCCTACCTCCTGAGTTTCACCTCTGAAATTCGCAATGGCTGCATCCTCCGCGGCGGTCCCTTTCACAACTCCCAGTTTATTCACATTGACTAATTCCATAGTTCCTCCTGCACTGATGCCATATTGGATTTTCTCTCACTTAACATAAAGCCTTAGTCCTGTCAAGCTCTTTTTTAGGACTATTTTTCTCCTATATTATCAAAACTTTATTAGGCTGGTTTCAGACAGGGATGAGGATCCAATATCCCGTTTTTTCACGGTGTCTACAGAGAATTGCAGATTAATAACTTTCGCAAATGGATATGCCGAGTGTCGATGTGAATGCGCGCCTCGTGAAGATTGGATTCTCCTTGGTGAGTTTTTGTTCCTTCGGAGTAGATGCAAGGGCTCACCGGAATCCCTACGAGACGTGTGTAAAAAATGAATTGCGCCAATTTCGCGCCATAATGTTTTCTCAGTGAACAACTTCAACAAACAGAAAAGCCCGTGAATCATGTGATTCACGGGCTTTTTATTATGGTCGGGGCGAGCCGATTTGAACGGCCGACCACTCGCACCCCAAGCGAGTACGCTACCAGGCTGCGCCACGCCCCGATATTTTTTTCTTCGATCAAGGATCAAGTTCCACGAGTAAAAAAGCAGCTCTCTCCTGTTTCCTCGACCCTTGCTGCATGACCCGTTACTTCAATATCTCCAGGATTTCTCTCAACTCTTTCTTCGCCGACTCGATAACGGTTTCTGCGACTTCCCGGTCATCTTTCCCGTTCAGTTTCTTTCTCGCTCCGGCGATCGTAAATCCATCCTTATACAGCAGTTGTTTTATCTGGAGGATCGTGTCTAAATCTTTTTTTTTATAGAGGCGCTGACCGGAACGGCCCTTGTCCGGTTTGATTTGCGGGAATTCCGTTTCCCAGTAGCGGAGCACGTACGGTTCCAACCCCGTCAGACGGCTCACCTCACCGATCCGATAGAAGAGCTTACTCGGCAGTTGCTGTTGTAGAGGATTCGATGACATGCTCTTTGAAAATCATGCTCGGTCGGAAACTGACGACTTTTCTCGGAGTGATCTCGATCTCCTGGCCTGTCTTCGGATTGCGGCCTTTTCTCGAATTTTTCTTCCGCACCACGAAGTTTCCGAAGCCGGAGAGCTTTACCGTCTCGCCCTCTTTCAGGGTCTGTTTGACCAAATCCAGAATCATCTCCACCATTTCCTCAGCGTCCTGTTTGGGCAGGCCGACCTTGTCAAAAACCTCCGAGATGATGTCTGCTTTTGTCATATCCCCCTCCTCTACGGAGCTTAATATAGATTATAAGCACTTCAAAGTCAAGGCAAAATTACGCAATATTGGGCGCCGAATAAAGGAAAATATGCAGCGAGGTTGCTGCTCCTGTATGGGGTCATATTCCCTATTTAAATGGTGTCACTCAGCCGGTTGAAGAGAAAGGGTTGAGCTTTCTGCCCCTCGGGCGGACGCGAGGGAATTGTAGAATCGCTTAATCAAGACAGCTTCGCTTGATCCTGAGAACATCAATTAAGAAGATGCTATGCTATGTTATTCTTATTATAAATTTCATTGTTCTCAGAAGGGCACGGGAAATATCAGTGTTTTCCGACAAACCGTGCATCGCTTACACCACGTTGTTATACTCTACAATCCTTTCAATGCCCGGATGCTTGACTTTCATCCTCACTGTGATATTCTTTTACCATGACAGGACAAGCTGCTGATCCTACCGTTCTCTGGCCTCTTGGTATATACTTCGCCGCAGTCGTGATCATCGTCATATCCATGATCGCGCTCTCTTACGTGCTCGGCGAGCGGCACCGGGAAAAACAGACCAACGAACCCTACGAGTCAGGCATCGTGTCCACGGGCACTGCACGGGTGCGTTTCGACATCAAATTCTACCTCATAGCCATGTTCTTCGTCATCTTCGATCTTGAAGCGGTATTCGTTTTCGCCTGGGCTGTATCGATCCGAGAAACGGGCTGGACGGGCTACGCTGAGATGTTGATCTTCATCGGCATTCTGACAGCTGCACTGGTATATATATGGAAGCTCGGCGCGCTGGAATGGGGAGCGTTTATAAAAACAAGTTCAGAGTTCAAGGTTCAAAGTTCGAAGTGAAGTCATGCACCCAATTCTGAACTCTGTACTCTGAACTGCAAACTGATGAGTTAATCTATGAACTATTTTTTTACTAAGCCTGGACAAGATACCGTTGAAGATGTGGTTCGTAAGAGCCTGATCTTCACCCGCCTCCAGGACATGCTTGCCTGGGGACGAAAGAATTCCATCTGGCCATTCAACTTCGGCCTCTCGTGCTGCTACGTTGAAATGGCAACGAGCCTGACGAGCAAGTATGACATCGCACGGTTCGGCGCCGAAGTGATGCGCGGCACACCGCGCGAAGCAGACATGATGATCATTGCCGGCACGGTCTTCATCAAGATGGCGCCGGTCATCAAGCGTCTCTATGAGCAAATGATGGAACCGCGCTGGGTCATCTCGATGGGTTCCTGCGCAAACTCCGGCGGCATGTACGACATCTACAGCGTTGTTCAGGGCGTGGACAAATTCCTGCCAGTGGACGTGTACGTACCCGGATGCCCGCCCCGGCCCGATGCCTTCATGGAAGGGCTCCTCATGCTCCGGGACAAGGTCGGCAAGGAACGCCGGCCCTTGAGCTGGGTCGCAGGACCGCAGGATGTTGGGCGGCCCGAAATGCCGTGCAGGCGCGACCTGAAGCGGGAAGAGCGGAGAAAGGCGACGATACTGCGGCCGCCGGATGAAGTCTGACAATAACGTTCATGGTTCAGAGTTAGTTATTTCCTATTGTGTGGTTGCTGCATTATCTCACTTTGAACTCTGAACGTTGAACTGCAATAGTCCTTCCAACTATGACCCTTGATAATTCCATCATCGACGATCTCAAAAACTCCTTTGGCGAAGCAGTCCTCGCTGTCCAGCCCACCCGCGACAATATTCCCACGCTCTGGGTAAGTCGGGAGCAGGCGCGCGACGTGCTGAAACACCTCAAGAGCATCGTTCGTAATCCTTATAAAACCCTTTACGATCTCACGGCAATCGATGAACGCGTTCGGAGCCACAAGCCGGACCAGCCCGAAAGCGACTTTACGGTTGTCTACCATCTTCTTTCCTACGACCGGAACGAGGACATCAGAATAAAGGTGCCGCTCAGGGGCGAGTCGCCGTCACTTCCCACGATCACCGGCCTCTGGGAGTCTGCAGACTGGTATGAGCGCGAAGCCTGGGACATGTTCGGCGTTAAATTTGACGGCCACCCTCATCTGAAGAGAATCTTGATGCCGCCGACCTGGAAAGGCCATCCTCTCAGGAAGGACCACCCTGCTCGCGCAACGGAAATGGGGCCCTTTCGGCTTCCCGATGAAAAGGAAGAGGCTGAGCAGATGGCGCTCCAGTTCAATCCCGAGGACTGGGGCATGGAACGCGAGACCGAAGATACGGACTTCATGTTTTTGAACCTCGGTCCCCAGCACCCGGGTACGCACGGCCTGATCCGATTCATCCTCCAGCTCGACGGTGAAACGATCAAGGATGCAGTGCTCGATATCGGATACCACCACCGCGGCGCAGAAAAAATGGCGGAACGTCAGTCGTGGCATACCTATATTCCCTACACCGACCGGGTCGATTATCTGGGCGGGGTCATGAACAACCTCGCCTATGTTCTCGCCGTGGAGAAGCTTGCCGACATTGACGTCCCCGATCGTGCAAAGACCATCCGCGTGATGTTGGCTGAACTTTTCCGCATTGCGAGCCATCTTGTCTGGTACGGTACCTTTGCCCAGGACGTAGGCGCCCTCTCTCCTGTCTTCTACATGTTCACGGACCGGGAGCGCGTGTTCGACATCATCGAAGCCATTTGCGGCGGACGCATGCATCCCGAATGGTTCAGGATCGGGGGCGTAGCCCAGGACCTGCCGAAGGGATGGGACGGCCTCGTAAGAAATTTTCTGAAATACCTGCCTCCCCGCCTCAAAGAATACGATTCCATCGTGATGCGGAACAGCATTTTCAAGGCTCGCACAGTAGGAGTGGGGAAATATACCCTTGACGAGGCCATCGATTGGGGCGTGACCGGCGCCGGACTGCGTGCTTGCGGGTATGAGTGGGATTTTCGCAAGAAACGGCCCTACTCGGGCTACGAGAACTTCGAATTCGACATCCCCACGGCTGTTCATGGCGATTGTTACGACCGCGGCGTGGTCCGCGTGGAAGAGATCCGCCAGAGCCTGCGCATCATAGAGCAGTGCGTGAACAACATGCCGGCAGGCAAGTACAAATCAGACCATCCGCTCACAACGCCGCCGCGCAAAGAGCGCACCATGCACGACATCGAGACGCTCATCAACCATTTCCTCAGTGTCAGTTGGGGCCCGGTGATCCCGGCGGGCGAAGCGTTCATGGGAATTGAAGCGACCAAAGGGAACAACGGGTACTATCTTGTCAGCGATGGGAACACGGTGTCCTACCGGACCCGCATCCGAACCCCATCGTTCCCCCATCTTCAGATGGTGCCGAAGATAAGCAAGGGGCTGATGATCGCTGATCTGTTGGCAATCATCGGCAGTATCGATTTCATATTGGCGGATTTGGATCGGTAAAAGTATCACAGTCGCTGATTTTTTGTTTTTCCCTCTCCCCTCGGGGAGAGGGTCAGGGTGAGGGGGGGAGTTGAAACGGCCCAACATTTCAACGAGTAGGCAGCTCAGGAAGAATCAAACAGACGCAGAAAGAAAGCTTTGGTCAGTTATTCGTAACCGTCAGTTAAATGGACTCAAGTTCAGAAGACAGTTCCCAATCGACAGTTATATTCTTGATTTCTATGCGCCGGAATTCAAAATGGCACTTGAAGCAGATGGCGGCCAGCATTATACGAAGGAAGTGAAAAAAGAAGATGCCGCGAGAACGAGAACGCTCGAAATTCACGGTATACAAGTATTGCGATTTAGCGACAGAGATATATTAATGAATATAGAGGGTGTTTGTGAAGTTATTTTGAAAGCTGCTGCAAATTTGAAGATATCCCCCTCACCTGGATCCTCTCCCCGAGGGGAGAGGATATGAAATTATGCTAAGCGAAAAAGAACTTCAGGAAATCAACGCCGAGCTGTCCCATGCCGCGTCAAAGGGCTCCGCATCCGTTGACGCCTTGAATATCATTCAGCGGCACCGCGGCTGGGTGCCTGACGAGGCGGTGAAAGACGTGGCTGCCGTGCTCGACATGACGGCTGACGAACTGGACGCCGTTGCCACCTTCTATAGCTTCATTTTTCGGCGTCCCGTAGGGCGGCATGTGATCCTCGTTTGCGACAGCATTAGCTGCTGGGTCACGGGCTATAATCCCCTGCTTGCTGTTTTGAAGGGGAAACTTAATATCTCATTCGGCGAGACAACGACAGACAAACGTTTCACGCTGCTCCCCATATCATGCCTCGGCGCCTGCGACCGCGCTCCGGCCATAATGGTGGATGAGGATTTGTACGGACCGGTGACAGCAGAGATGATGGAAGAGATACTGGTGAAATATAAGTAAGACAGTTCAGAGTGAGAATCACTTGAACTTGCGACTTTACACTGAACCTTGAACTCTGAACTTTGCACTATTTTTTATGGAACAGCCACTCACAAAAAACATACGGTCAGGCCAACCACCGCTTTCCTTGAAAGATTACGAGCAGGCCGGAGGCTACCAGTCCCTGCACAAGGCGCTTTCGATGTCCCCCCAGGACGTGCAGAACATCGTAAAGGCGTCGAACCTCCGCGGCCGCGGGGGCGCTGGATTTCCTACTGGCGCCAAGTGGAGTTTTGTACCCATGGGGCCGGAAGCCCGGCGGCCGAAATATTTTGTCGTGAATGCAGACGAGATGGAGCCAGGCACGTTCAAGGACCGGCTGCTGCTCGAAGGCAACCCTCATCAACTCGTCGAAGGAGTGATCGCGAGCGCCTACGCGATAGAAGCGGAGCAGGCCTTCATCTTCGTCAGGTGGGCATACAAACAAGCTATAAAGATGCTCGAACAGGCGATCGCAGAAGCCTATGCGAATAACTATCTCGGGAAAAACATCCTTGGATCGGGCTACAATCTTGAATTACGGATCCACGGCAGCGCCGGCCGCTACATCTGTGGCGAAGAAACGGCCCTTTTGAACGCTCTCGAGGGCAAACGTGCGACGCCCCGCGCGAAGCCGCCCTTCCCCCAGGTTTCCGGGCTTTTCGGCAGGCCCACGATCGTGAACAATGTCGAAACGGTCTCGAATATCCCGCATATCGTGAACAACGGTGCGGACTGGTTCAAAGGTCTGAGCAAGAGTCCCGACGCAGGCACCAAGCTTTACGGCGTGAGCGGCCGCGTAAAAAAACCTGCAATCTGGGAGCTTCCCATGGGAGTAACGGTCCGGGAACTTCTGGAGGTACACGCAGGCGGCATGCAGGACGGCTATGTTTTCCGGGGAGTGATACCGGGAGGAGCGTCCACTGATTTCTTCGTGAGCGATCATCTCGATGTCAAGATGGATTTCGACTCGGTGATGAAGGCAGGCTCCCGGCTCGGCACCGGTACCATGATCGTGCTCGATGACAAAACCTGTCCCGTCGGGTTTGTACACAACCTCATCAAGTTTTTCGCGCGCGAGTCCTGCGGCTGGTGTACTCCCTGCCGTGACGGCCTGCCGTGGATCGAAAAGATCCTTGGTTCGATCGAAGGAGGCACGGGTCAGCCGGGAGATATCGATATTCTCACACAACACTGCAGGCTGCTCGGCCCGGGCAACACGTACTGCGCCCTGGCCCCCGGCGCGGTCGAGCCGCTCCAGAGCGCGATAAAGTATTTCCGGGAAGATTTTGAGAAGCATATACGGGAAAAGAAATGCCCTTGGAAAAACTCGTAGACAGGCTGCTAATCTTTTCCTCCCCTTCAAGGGGAGGATTAAGGTGGGGATGGGTCTCATGACCTGCGACACACCCATCCTCACCCCAACCCTCTCCTTGAAGGAGAGGGAGTGTTGACTAAAAATGATATATCAGATTTTGATCCGCGTAACTCCGTGTCAAAGGTTTTTTATGATTACGATCTTCATTGACAATAAGCCGCACCAGGTAAAGGAAGGCCAGAACCTCCTCCAGGCCTGCCTGTCCCTCGGCTTCGACCTGCCCTACTTCTGCTGGCATCCTGCCATGCATTCCGTAGGGGCCTGCCGCCAGTGCGCGGTGAAGCAGTTCAAGGATGACAAAGACACGCGCGGCAGGATCGTCATGTCCTGCATGACGCCTGTTGCCGAGGGACTGCGCGTTTCGATAGATGATCCTGATGCGAAAGCCTTCCGCGCAAGCGTCATCGAATGGCTCATGGTGAACCATCCCCATGACTGTCCCGTCTGCGATGAAGGCGGGGAGTGCCATCTCCAGGACATGACGGTCATGACCGGCCACAACTACCGCAGGACACGGTTCAAGAAGCGCACCCATCGGAACCAGGACCTCGGCCCCTTCATCAACCACGAAATGAACCGCTGCATCGCCTGTTACCGCTGCGTCCGGTTCTACCGGGACTACGCAGGGGGACGGGACCTCGATGTCTTTGCCTCGCACGACCACGTCTATTTCGGCAGGCACGAGGACGGCGTGCTCGAGAGCGAGTTCAGCGGAAACCTGGTCGAGGTCTGCCCCACCGGAGTATTCACGGACAAGACACTCAAACAGCATTACACTCGCAAATGGGACCTCCAGACCGCGCCGTCGATTTGCGTCCACTGCGGCCTGGGCTGCAACACCATTCCCGGCGAGCGTTACGGTACGCTTCGCAGAATCCTGAACCGGTACAACCATGAAGTGAATGGCTACTTCCTCTGCGACCGGGGGCGGTTCGGCTACGAATTCGTAAACAGCGGAAAGAGGATCAGGAAGGCGCTCGTAAAGACAGAAAACGGGCAGAAGCCAGCTGAAAAGGCCGAAGCCTTAAAGCAGATCACCACGATTCTTTCCGTGAACAAAGGCGTGATCGGCATCGGTTCTCCCCGTGCATCGCTCGAATCTAATTATGCTCTCCGAACACTCGTGGGGCCGGACAACTTCTACTCAGGCATGTCAGCACAGGGACACAAGCTCGTTTTGCTCATGACCGATATTCTGAAAAGAGGACCGGCACGCACGCCGTCACTCCATGAGGTGGAACAGGCGGATGCGGTCCTCGTCCTGGGCGAGGACCTTACGAATACGGCACCCCTGCTCGACCTGGCAGTGCGCCAATCCGTGCGCAATAAGCCAAAAGAGTTGACCGAGAAGATGCGCATTCCCGGATGGGACGACAACGCAACTCGCAACGCGACCCAGGATGAAACCGGGCCGTTGTATATCGCGTCCGTAACGAACACCAGGCTGGACGAAGTTGCCACAAAGACTTATCTCGCCGAACCTCAAGACATAACAAGGCTCGGATTTGCCGTTGCCCATGAACTGAATCCGCAGTTGCCGCCAGTTCCGGACACTGACGATACAAATCTTAAACTGGCACAGGAGATTGCCGCAGCGCTCAAGAGTGCGAAGCGTCCACTCATCATCTCCGGTGCAAGCCTGACCAGCGAACCAATCATCCAGGCGGCTGCGAACATCGCGTGGTCACTCTGCGAAAGCGGAAAAGTTGCAGGGCTCTGTTATACCGTGCCTGAGTGCAACAGCATGGGCCTGGGACTCATGAATGGTAAAAGCCTCGACGAAGCATTCAAAGCTGTAAACGAGGGCAAAGCAGAGACCGTCATTGTTCTTGAGAATGACCTCTATCGCAGGGCTGATGAGAAGGCAGTTAACGATTTTCTGGGCAAAGCCCGCAGCGTTATCGTTCTGGACCATCTTATCAATTCGACTTCCTCGAAGGCGCAGATCACGCTCTCAGCAGCCACCTTTGCCGAAGCCGACGGAACGCTCGTAAATAATGAAGGCCGCGCGCAGCGATTTTATCAGGTCTTCACGCCGAATCTCGATATTCAGGAAAGCTGGAAATGGGTCCGTGATATCAACAAGGCAACGGGCAAGACTGCCGAAGTATCGTGGGATGATCTCGATGCGATTACCAAAAGCATGGCGTCTGCGCTGCCGTTTTTCAAGCCTGTTTCAGATATTGCTCCGCATGCGGATTTTCGTGTCGCCGGCGCCAGGATTCCCCGGCAGCCACACCGTTACAGCGGCAGGACCGCGATGCTCGCGAACATCAGCGTCCACGAGCCCAAGCCGGCCGACGATCCAGATACCCCTCTCTCCTTCTCCATGGAGGGCTACGAAGGGCAGCCCCCTGCTCCGCTCACGTCCCGATACTGGTCCCCGGGATGGAACTCGGTCTCAGCTCTGAACAAGTTCCAGCAAGAAGTAGGCGGCCCGCTCAAAGGCGGAGACCCGGGGAAGCGGCTGATCGAACCGACAAAAGATGCCAAGCCGTCGTATTTCCCAAACGTTCCGTTGAAGCCGATGCCGGGACAGGAGCAGGTATTGTTGCGATATGATATTTTTACATCAGAGGAGCTGAGCTCTCAATCACCGGCGATCATCGAACGCGCGAATTCCCGGAAGAAGCGATCATGACAGACGTATCTGCCATTCTGCATCTCATTGTTCTCTTCGGCATTCTTTTCGTCGTGCTGACGATCGGCGGGCTGCTGATCTGGCTCGAGCGCAGGCTGCTTGGCCTGTGGCAGGACCGCTACGGACCGAACCGCGTGGGCCCCTTCGGCCTCCTCCAGGTCCTGGCCGACATGATCAAAGTTTTCACCAAGGAAGACTGGATCCCGCCCTTTGCGGACAAGGCCGTGTTCATCATGGCCCCGGCAGTGATCGTCGTGGTTGTGCTGATGTCGTTCACCGTCATTCCCTTTGCGCCGGGCATTGAGGTCGTTGATCTGAACATCGGGCTCTTGTTCTTCCTCGCCATGTCTTCCCTCGGCGTATACAGCGTGGCTCTGGCAGGTTGGGCATCGAGCAGCAAATACTCGCTCCTCGGCGGTCTCCGCGCATCGGCGCAGATGCTCTCCTACGAGGTGTTCATGGGATTGTCGCTCATGGGAGTAGTCATGCTCGCCGGCTCGTTCAATGTGCGCGAGATCGTCGAGGCGCAGCGCCACATGTGGTTCGTGATACCGCAATTCATCGGTTTTGTGATATTTTTCATAGCCGGCATTGCGGAGACCCATCGCCTGCCTTTCGACCTGCCCGAAGCGGAGAGCGAGCTCGTAGCCGGGTATCATTCAGAATACTCAGGCATGAAGTTCGGCATGTTCTTCGTGGGAGAGTATCTCGGCATCACGCTCATCTCAGCTTTGACCGTGGCGCTGTTCTTCGGCGGATGGATGGGTCCGGTGCTGCCCCCGCTCCTGTGGTTCCTGATTAAAACGTTCATATTCATCAGCTTCTTCATTCTGCTCCGGGCAGCGCTGCCCCGGCCGCGGTATGATCAGCTTATGTCGTTCGGATGGAAAGTAATGCTGCCGTTGTCATTGCTGAACCTGGTGGTGACAGGGGCTGTGGTCTTGTTAAAAGAAGGACTAAAATGAAAAAGAATAAGATATATGCTTTTACTCCCGTCATTCCCGCGTAGGCGGGAATCCAGGGGCTCACTGTTTGGACATTAAGACACTGGATCCCCGATAGAATCATTCGGGGATGACGAATCTATTCTATTTCTGGAAAAGGGTATATGTTCAGCATCCTTAAAACAATCTGGACGGTTTTCGTGACCATGTTCCGCAAACGTGCGACGATCCAGTATCCTGAGGAGCGTCCCTACATTCCTCCGCGCTGGCGCGGACGGATCATCCTCTCCCGCGATCCCGACGGAGAGGAGCGCTGTGTCGCGTGCTACCTCTGTGCGGTGGCGTGCCCGGTTGACTGCATCTCGCTCCAGGCAACGGAAGACGAACACGGCAGGAGATACCCGGAGTTTTTCCGTATAAACTTCTCGCGCTGCATATTCTGCGGATACTGCGAAGAGGCCTGCCCGACCTACGCGATCCAGCTCACGACGGATTTCGAGATGGGCGAGTACAAAAGGCAGAACCTGGTCTATGAAAAGGAAGACCTGCTCATCAGCGGGCCGGGTAAATACCATGATTACAACTTCTACCGGGTCGCCGGGCTTTCGATCAAGGGAAAAGATAAGGGTGAGGCAGAGAACGAGGAGAAACCGGTGGACACAAAAAGTCTGATGCCTTAACTAATTTGACACGGAAGATGCTGATAAAAACCGGATAACATCGGATAATTAGTTTATCATCAGTAATGCAAGGCCGTATTATGCTTCTTCAAAAATTTTGATCACGAATTTTCCGTGTCAAGGGTCGATATTACTATGAATCTTCTCTTCTATATATCAGCGATCGTAGCCGTCTTCTCGACGTTCATGGTCGTTACGCGGAAAAGCACGGTGCACGCCCTTCTGTACTTGGTCGTGTCCTTGCTTGCCATAGCGCTCATATTCTTCGCGTTCGGGGCACCCTTTGTCGCAGCGCTCGAAGTGATTATCTACGCCGGGGCCATCATGGTGCTTTTTGTCTTCGTGATCATGATGTTGAACCTCGGCTCACAGGCAGCTGAGCAGGAATCTCAGTGGCTGACCCCGGGAATATGGATAGGACCGTCTATCCTGATCGCACTACTGGCGGCGGAGCTCATCTATATCTTTATTTTTGCAACAGATCGAATAGGGCTTTACGCGCCGAATCTCATCGGGCCCAAACAAGTTGGCATTGCCCTCTTCGGCCCTTACGTACTCGGTGTAGAGCTGGCGTCCATGCTGCTGCTGGCAGGACTCATCGGGGCCTATCACCTCGGCAGGCCTCATAAACATTGATTTTCACGCAGCATTGAAGGAGTACCCATGATCGCAAATGTCCCCATGGAGCATGGACTCATCCTGAGCGCGATTCTCTTTGTACTCGGCCTGATCGGCGTTCTCGTGCGGAGGAACATCGTGTTAATGCTCATGTCCGTTGAAGTGATGCTGAATGCCGTTGGACTTGCTTTTGTCGTTGCCGGCGCACGCTGGGGGCAGGTCGACGGACAGGTGATGTTCATTTTTATCCTGACCATGGCCGCTGCGGAAGTGTCCGTGGGACTGGCGCTCGTACTTCAAATGTACCACAGCTTTAAGACACTCGATGCCGATGCCGCGAGCAGAATGAAAGGATAGAGTAGACTCTGTTCTCAACTCTGAACGTTGAACTCTGAACTATGAACTATCTTTTCCTCATACCCGCCCTCCCCTTTGCCGGATTCATCATCCTGGCATTGACAGGCCGTCGTCTGCCGAAGAACGTCATTGCTCTTGTCGGTGCAGGCTCAGTAGGACTTTCGGCTTTCATGGCCCTGCTGATTGGTTATTGTTTCATCACGACATCGCCGAGCGGGCGCCCCTTTACCCAGACGCTCTGGACCTGGATGCAGTTCGACGGATATTCGACGTCTATCTCCTTTGCCCTCGACCCGCTCTCGCTGGTCATGGTACTTGTTATTACCATCGTGGGATTCCTGATCCATGTTTACTCGGCGGAATATATGCTGGATGATGAAGGATACGGCCGTTTCTTCGCATACATGAACCTGTTCGTGGGTTCCATGCTCATTCTCGTGCTTGCCGACAACCTTGTACTCCTCTATCTCGGCTGGGAAGGCGTCGGGCTCTGCAGTTATCTTTTGATCGGGTTTTGGTACCGCGATCCCGCGAACGGTGCCGCAGCGCGCAAGGCCTTCGTCGTGACCCGCATCGGCGACACGGCAATGGCCATCGGTCTCTTCCTGCTCTTTACGAACCTGGGGACGCTCAACATACAGGACCTGATGCAGGCTGCTTCCGCCAAATGGCCCGTCAATTCAGAAACAGCTATCCTGGCAGCGGCGTTGCTGTTGGGAGGCGCTCTCGGCAAGTCCGCACAACTGCCTCTCCAGGTTTGGCTGCCCGACGCCATGGCAGGCCCGACTCCGGTCAGCGCCCTGATCCATGCCGCGACCATGGTGACTGCCGGTGTTTATTTGATCGCACGTACTCATGTACTTTTCGAGCTTGCGCCTCCGGTACAGACTGCAGTGGCCGTGATCGGAGCAGCCACACTTCTCATCGCCGGTTTCAGCGCCCTGTCACAGCGCGACATCAAGCGCGTCCTCGCCTATTCCACGATCAGCCAGATAGGCTACATGTTCCTGGCCTTAGGCGTGGGAGCCTGGTCTGCTGCCATGTTCCACTTCATGACCCATGCATTCTTCAAGGCGCTCCTGTTCCTCGGCGCAGGAGTAGTGATCCTTGCCCAGCACGAGGAGCATGACATGTTCAAGATGGGCGGCCTGCGCAAAAAGCTGCCGTCAACCTTCTGGACGTTCCTCATCGGCTCGGCTTCACTTTCCGCGCTACCTCTCGTGACCGCGGGCTTCTACAGCAAGGACCTGATCCTGTGGCAGGTCTGGTCGTCGCCTTCCGGAAGTGCCGTACTGTGGGCAGCCGGGCTCCTGGGCGCGTTTATTACTTCTCTTTATACGTTCCGTATGGTGTTTGTCACTTTCTTCGGTGAGGCAAAAAAGGAAATGGGCCATCTACCGGGAATGAACATGACCGTACCGCTGATCATACTTGCTGTATTCTCGATCATCGGAGGCTTCGTCGAGCTTCCCGATACGCTCGGCAACCTGCCCCTGTTCTCGGACTTTATGCAGCCGGTGTTCCATGAGCAGGTCGCTCAGCATGTTGAAGCAGAGACCGAGCTTTTATTTCAGGTCATAGCCTCGCTCATGTCGCTTGCCGGAATCTTTATGGCTTATCTCTTCTTTTTCCGCAGTCCGCAGCTTGCAGAAAAGCTGGCGCAATCCGATACCGGTGCAGCGCTGCAAAGGTTTTGGTTCTCAGGCTGGGGTTTCGACTGGCTTTACGAAAAGATTCTTATCAATCCATTCCTCTGGATTGCACGGATAAATAAAAATGATTTTATCGACTCGGGGTACACGGCGATAGCGTATTTGAATCGTGCAGTCCACGGTATCCTGAGTAAAACGCAGACGGGGAAAATCCGGTGGTATGCAATGGGAATTGCATTGGGCGCAGTGGTGTTCCTAGGAATTATAGTGCTCGTTAAGTAGCCACTTCCTCGTGAGAGGGGCTACGACAGGGGCACAAACAGAAAGAACTGTAAACTATGATCCTCGCATGGCTCATCATCATACCGCTTCTCGGCGGGCTGGCAGCATGGACCGTGGATCGTCGGGACAGCACGGCCAGCCGATGGATTTCGCTTGCTGCGCTCGCGCTCGACGCGATCGTGCTGATATTGATCTGGACGGATTCCTCGATTCAGCCCGACCTCAGTCGCGGGACCTGGCTCATTGAGCTGAACAGGACCTGGATCCCGCAGCTGGGCATCAGCTTCCATCTTGCCATAGATGGCCTGAGCCTCGTACTTGTGGCGCTCACGCTTTTCCTCGGCATCATCTCCGTGCTCTGTTCCTGGACCGAGATCCGCGAGCGTGTTGGCTTATTCCACCTGAACCTTCTCTGGATCCTTGCCGGCATCCTCGGAGTGTTCCTCGCGCTTGACCTTTTCTTGTTTTATTTCTTCTGGGAACTGATGCTCGTACCCATGTATTTTCTGATCAGCATCTGGGGACACGAGAACCGCGTGTATGCGTCGCTCAAGTTCTTCATTTTCACGCAGGCTGGCGGCCTCCTCATGCTGCTTTCTATCCTCGCGCTCTACTTCGTTCACGGCAGCAACACCGGCACATACACCTTCGACTACTCCCTGCTGCTGGGTACGAAGATGTCCGCCAGCATTGCGTTCTGGATCATGCTCGGATTCCTCATCGCTTTTATCGTCAAGCTGCCCGTGGTCCCGTTCCATCCCTGGCTCCCGGACGCACATACCGAGGCGCCGACAGCCGGGAGCGTTATCCTCGCAGGGCTTCTCCTTAAGACCGGAGCGTACGGGCTCCTGCGATTTGTGCTGCCGCTTTTTCCCGATGCCGCTTCATCAATCGCGCCGGTCATGCTGGTCCTTGCTGTTATCGGGATCATCTACGGCGCTGTACTCGCCTTTGGTCAGAATGATCTCAAACGTCTTGTAGCGTACACCAGCGTCAGTCACATGGGCTTTGTACTTCTCGGTGTCTTTGCCAACACGCCAACGTCGCTTTCCGGCGCGATCATGCAGATCGTGGCCCACGGTGTGAGCACGGGGGCCCTCTTCATCGTCGTAGGCATGATCCAGGAACGCCTGCACACGCGCGAGATGACACGGCTGGGCGGGCTCTGGTCCGCCGTGCCGCGGCTCTCCGGAGTAGGACTCGTATTCGCCCTGGCCTCACTCGGCCTGCCGGGCTTCGGCAACTTTGTCGCCGAGTTCATGGTCCTTATCGGTTCCTATCGCGAGCATAGCACGATTACGATCATTGCCGCGAGCGGCCTGGTCCTCGCAGCAATCTACTCGCTTTGGATCGTGCAGCGGGTCTTTCACGGGGAAAGGGCGAAAAACGTGCAGATTACGGACCTGTCCATGCGCGAGACCGCTATGATGGCAACCCTGATTATCGTGATCTTCTGGACCGGCATCTTCCCCCGTCCTTTGCTGAAAACAGCAGGGCCGGTACTGCAGAACATGGTCCCGAGCGGCATCACATGAGCAGCCGGTCCAATCAAAGGGGGGCGGAGAATGAACATCGATGATCTGATTGCCCTTTCACCCTACCTCGTCCTGGCCGTTACATCGATCGTCGTCATGCTCGTGATTGCTTTTTATCGCAACCACAAGCTCACGACGTTCTTCACGCTTGCAGGCTTTGCGGTTTCTGCCGGAAGCATCACGTATGCATCCTCCGTCCTGCCCCGCACGTCACGCCGCTGCTCGTCATCGACCATTTTGCCTTCTTTTATCTCGGACTCATTCTCTTCTGCGGGATTCTGCGTTTCCACACTCGCCTATTCTTATCTTGAGAAGCACCAGGGGCATAGTGAGGAATTTTATCTTCTCCTTCTTCTTGCCGCGCTCGGCTGTGCTGTGCTTGCTGCGGCAACGCACTTTGCCTCGTTCTTTCTCGGCATTGAACTTTTGAGCGTATCGCTTTACGGCCTGGCTGCCTATCTGCGCCACAGCAATCGCAGCGTTGAGGCGGGCGTCAAATATCTCATCCTTGCGGCAGTATCGTCAGCCTTTATCCTCTTCGGCATGGCCCTTGTGTATGCCGAAACGGGCAGCATGGCGTTCAACGAGATCGCTTCAAGCGCAGCAGGTGCGGAAGTTCACGGCATGCCCTTACTCGCCGGTATCGGCTTGATCATCGTCGGTCTCGGGTTCAAGCTTGCCGTCGTGCCCTTCCACCTCTGGACGCCCGATGTCTATGAAGGAGCGCCTGCTCCGGTCACGGCCTTGATCGCTACCATGTCCAAAGGCGCGGTCTTCGCCCTCCTCCTGCGGTATTTTACGAAAGTCGACATTCATCAACATGCGGCGATTCTTGCTATCATTACCATCATCGCAGTAACATCCATGTTCGCCGGCAACCTTTTGGCCCTGCTCCAGACGAACGTGAAACGCATCCTGGCCTATTCGTCGATATCGCACCTCGGCTATCTGCTCGTGACTGTGCTCGCAAGCGGCCCGATGGCCGCGGCTGCGGCTGCATTTTACCTTACTGCCTATTTCATCACGACTCTCGGCGCGTTCGGCGTCGTGACCGTGCTCTCGGATGCGGAGCGGGATGCAGACAGCATGGAGGACTATCGCGGCCTCGCCTGGAAGCGTCCCTGGCTGGCAGGCATATTCACCGCCATGCTGTTCTCGCTCGCCGGTATTCCGCTGACCGCGGGATTCGTCGGGAAATTCTACGTCGTGGCTGCCGGCGTGGGCTCTGCGCTCTGGCTTGTCGTCATCGCCCTTGTGATCAACAGCGTCATCGGTCTGTATTACTATCTACGCATTGTCGTGGCGGTGTTCACGCGGACCGAGGACGAGCATGAAGCAGAAAAAGCGGACTTCCCGCAGTGGAGGCGTTGTTCTTGCCGCCCTTTTCGTCCTTTTGGTCTGGCTCGGTGTATACCCGGGGCCGTTACTTGATATAATAAAAGCAGCAGTGCTTTTCTAGCGGGATAAGAGGATGAGTAGGGCATTGAGCTTCAGGTGAAAAAAGAGACAGATGCAGTCAGCTGTCTCAAAGAACAATCGACCTGTCCGGTAAGTTCCCCTTCACATCTTATTTCCTGGTTCGGTTCTGTCAATCCTGTTGTCCTGTCCAATTCGGTAGGGAGGCCTCTATGAACAATCTTGAAAACATCGCAAAACTTATCCGCTACTACAGCCTCGTCATGTCCACTGAAGCGGGTTCGGGACATCCAACGTCCTCCTTGTCGGCCGCAGACCTCATGACCGGCCTCGTCTTCGGCGGCACATTCAAATACGACCTCGACGATCCTCGTCATCCGAACAACGACCGGCTGATCTTTTCCAAAGGCCATGCTTCGCCACTGTTCTACTCCATCTGGGCAGCTGCAGGCAGGCTCTCGGAAAAAGAACTGCTTGAATTCAGAAAATTCACGAGTCCCCTCGAAGGTCATCCGACGCGGGAGTTCAAATACACCGAAGCAGCCACCGGCTCGCTCGGCCAGGGGCTCTCGATCGGCGTGGGCATGGCGATGAATGCAAAATATCTGGACAAGCTTCCCTACCGGACCTACGTGCTCCTCGGTGACAGCGAGATGGCAGAGGGGTCCCAGTGGGAAGCCATGGAGATCGCCGCCCATTATAAACTCGACAACCTCATCGGGATCATCGATGTGAACCGGCTCGGCCAGCGCGGTGAGACCATGTACGGTCATGACCTTTCAGTGTACAAGGACCGGGTGGCGTCCTTTGGCTGGGAGCCCATCGTCATCGACGGCCACTATATGCCCCAGATCCTGACGGCATTCACGCAGGCAACGCAGGCCAGGGACAAGCCGGTCATGATCATTGCCAAGACGCTCAAGGGCAAGGGCGTGTCGTTCATCGAGGACAGGAACGGCTGGCACGGCAAACCGCTCAAAAAGGACGAGCTTGTGCGCGCACTTCAGGAGCTCGGCCCAGTCGATAAAACGGCTATAGGACAGATTCCGAAACCTGAGGCTTTAGGGCCTGCGGAAGTGAAGGTAAGTGACGCGAAACCGGTCTCCTATCCGTCGGACAAGCCTGTTGCCACCCGACATGCGTACGGCACGGCCCTTGAGCGCATCTATCCAAAATTTCCCGATATGGTGGTGCTCGATGCCGAGGTGAGCAACTCGACGTACTCCGAGATTTTCAAATTAAAGTATCCGGAACGGTTTTTTGAAATGTATATCGCGGAGCAGAACATGATCGGCAATGCGCTCGGCATGTCGATCCGCAACAAGGTCCCCTTTGTTTCGACCTTTGCGGCCTTCCTGACCCGGGCGTTCGACCAGATCCGCATGAGCCAGTATTCCCTCGCCAACATCAAGTTCTGCGGGTCACATGCCGGCGTGTCCATCGGCGAAGACGGGTCGTCTCAGATGGGGTTGGAGGACATCGCCATGTTCAGGACGCTCCTGGACAGCGTGGTTCTCTATCCTTCCGATGCCGTGTCGACGGAAAAGCTCGTCGAAGAGATGGCGAAGCACCAGGGAATCGCCTACATCCGGACGACGAGGAAGGAGACGCCGATTTTGTACCGCAATGACGAAGTTTTCCGCATCGGCGGCAGCAAGGTCTTGCGGTCAAACAAGGCGGATGTTGCCGCGGTGGTGGCTGCGGGGATCACCCTCCATGAGGCGCTCAAGGCCTATGAGGAATTGAAGCAGGAAGGGAAGCTGGTGCGGGTGATCGATCTGTACAGCATCAAACCGATCGACGCAGAAACGCTCGTGCAGTCTGCCCAAGAGACCGGTCTTATCATTACCGTGGAAGACCACTTTGCCGAAGGAGGCCTCGGTGAGGCCGTGACGAGCGCGGTTTCTCTTACGGGAGTGCCCGTTTACTCGCTCGCCGTGCGAAAGATGCCCCGGAGCGGTAAACCGGATGAGCTCCTGGGATACGAAGGGATATCACACACGGCCATCGTTGACGCCGTAAAAGACAGGGCCAAACACCGCATGAGGAAGAGATGAAAGGAATTGTTTAACGTCTCACACTAATACAAACGCATGTAAATTCGTTACTGTTTTGCCCCTCATCCGGCAGGCAAGGCGCGTCGGGAATCCTTTTTGCAGTTGGATTCCGGACGAGACGGGATAAAGATACTACGTTGTGCTGAAAGTTAACTGTCGTTACTCTGTTGAGGCCTTACGGCTATCGCTTATCAAAAGAGATGCGATTTCTCCCGCCCAGTTTCGAAGCATACATCGCGTCATCGGCGCGCTTGATCAGCGCATCGATGCCCTCCTCGTCTTCAAGAGGCTCTGCAATCCCGATGCTCATAGACAGCCGCAGCGGCTTCCCGTCCGGAAGATTGAGCTCCGTGTTCTTCATGGCCACGAGGAGCTTGTGCGCCAGGTTTTCGGCGCCCTTCCGGGCGGTCTCGGGCAGGATCAGCATGAACTCATCGCCGCCGTACCGCCCGGCGGCATCGATCTTCCTGAGGAGCATCTTGAGCGTCGCGGAAATCGTCTGTAACACCCTGTCTCCGACATCATGTCCGTAGGTATCGTTGATTTCCTTGAAACCGTCGATATCACACAGGATGAGCGATAACGGTGAGACATACCGCCTGGCCCGGTCGACTTCGTAGGTGAGGATTTCGGTCAGCGCCCTCCGGTTCATAAGCCCGGTAAGTCCGTCCGTTCTCGAGAGGTGTTCCAGCGTTACGATCAGCTGATGTTTTTCCCCCTCGGATTTTTTGCGCTCAGTGATATCGCGCGTGTACTCGATGACGTGAGATACCGTGCCGTCCTCTTCGAGGATAGGATAGGTGTAAATCTCAACCCAGGTAGTCAAACCGTCAGGAGTAACGATGTTCTTTTCCTTGACGCAGGGGTCCGACGAACTGAAGGATTTGTCCACAATGCACCCCTCGCATACAGTGGTACTGTTTTCCAGCACTTCGTGGCATTTTCTGCCGATCAGGTCATCTACGGTCTTCCTTTTCCGGGTCGCATACGCCTCATTGGCGCGGATAATCCTGAACTCGTCGTCGATAATGCAAAACGGGTCGCGGATACTGTTGAATATCATGTTGAGGAACCGCTCAGACTTGCGCAAGCGTTCTTCGCTTCGCTTGCGCCAGGTAATATCGCGGATAATACATACGCGGCCGCCGTCTTCAAGCAGAGTTGCCGACGCCTCCTGGAAGTAGGTGCTTCCATTCTTTCGCTTGGCGATCATTTCTCCGCGCCACTGGCCATTTTTCAGCAGTGTAGGGATGCAAACCCGTTCCATTCTTTCCAGTTCCCTCTCATCATATGCCTGTCTCACGGTCTTACCGGTCATCTCCGCTGGATTTTCATATCCGTTGATTGAAGCGTATGCCTGGTTAACGTAGATGTAATTGCCGTCACAATCAAAAATGGCGATGCCGTCCATGGAGCTTTCAATAGCAGTGGTCTTTTTTTTGCGGTCCGCCTCAGCACGGGTCTGTTTGGCCAGGACATGTGACACGGAGATGCCGAAGACGAGGAAACCCAGGGTCAGGACCATGCGGAGAAAAGGCTCATGGTCTGTTACATTGGATAAGACGTGAAAGAAGGGCCCTTCGTGGGAGACAAAGGAAGCATAAGCAGCGTCAACGCACCAGATGGCGAGGACGGCAATGACCGTGCCGATTACGACCTTATGTTCTCCTTTGATCTTTGTCATGCCCCGGCAGGAAATCGCCGCCCCCCCTCCAAAATCAGATACTGGTTTGACAAATCAAATCATAGTATACAAGGAAAGAAACACCAAAAACAAGGGAGAAGAGAAAAAATATTGACTTCCGCAATTGGGGGTCTGCCGAACATGCACGCTCTGTTCCAGCATGTCCTCCAGGAAAAACGTCTTCTGACTGAAACCTCGCTATCAGAAAGAATCTTGTTCGGCAGTAGAGCAGCAGGGTGGCAGTGCTTCAGACGTTCGTTTTAATGCTGTCTTCCTGGATTCCGAGCACTTTGTCCACGATATCGGCGAGCTCCTTGTCATGGTCGTGGCTAAGCGTAAAGACCCGGCACTGCACCACACGCGCGGGGATATAGTCGAAAAAATCCTTGAGCGGCTCTTTCTCAATTTTGCGCGTGGAGGGGTTGAATACGTAAATCTGGCGTTCGCCCATCATGAGCGGGTTGACCGGTCGTGGGTCCTGGCTCGCCATGTCCACGCGAAAGGGCAGTTCTTTCAACTTGGAAGGCAGGTTCCGTTTGATCCGGTTTACGAGTTCCCTGGCGTCGATGATTGTTTTTCCTTTTTCTATCTCCCGCATCGACAGGGTCACGTCGTACGCCATCTTCCATTTTACTTCCCGGGAGAGAATGGCGGCCCACTGTTTCCCGAGCTCGGCGATTTCCGCATTCCTGCTTCCTTCCCATTTTCGCACGCCTTCGAGGAGGGACCAGTCGGTCAGGAACAGATATTCCTTCAGGTTCTTGACCGGGTTATCATAGGGAAATATTTTTGCCATCGTGTCCTTGAACAACTCTTTCAGATGTTCATCGATCGCCCGCGTCGTCCGGTGGTAATACACGTTCGTGTAGAGATAGAGCCGGGCGTTCAGGAACATGTTCAGCGCCGAGAGCCCGGATTTATGGAGCGTGAGCCCCTTCTCGGTAAAAAACGTGTAATACATGAGCCGGTCGATATCCACAGCCCCGATTGCCACGCCGCACATAAAGGCGTCGCGCATGACATAGTCCAGGTTGTCCACGGTGTAGATGCCGGAAAGGAGGGGTTGGAGAAAGATGACCCAGCGCGGCTGTTTTGACGAAAAAGACCCCGGTCCTTTGCCGATGAGGAAAGCGACCTGATCGGGGTTCAGTTTTTCTCCCTTGCCAAACTCGCCGGCAGGGCTCCTGCGAATGGCCTTGATGATATCGGCCAGCTCCGTCCGAATGATGTGCTGGCCGAGCTTTTCATGGGTCAGATCGTACTGCGCCAGGTAGTTGTCGTCGAAAAAATGACCGAAAGGTCCGTGGCCGATATCATGGAGCAGTGCCGCGAGCCTGAGAAACTCCTCCACGTAATTCGCTGACGGACAATCGGGCACCGCCGCCTTGAGTGAGGGATACAGATGGCGGGCGAAACGTCCCGCCAGGTGCATTGCACCGAGCACGTGCTGAAATCTGCTGTGCTCCGCCGACGGGTAGACCCAGCGCGCGCTCTGGAGCTGGTAAATCTGTCGCAGGCGCTGCATCCAAGCCGTATCGATAAGATCTTTTTCGGTCTTCTCGCCCGCGCCCCGCGGCGTGGTGAAAGAAATGTACCCGTGCACCGGGTCGCCGAGCAAGGCAGTGCCGTCGTAAAATTCCTCGCCCTTCATGAGTTCTCGCATGGAATGATTATACCGTGAATTAGGTCTGAGTCAACCTGAAAGTGCCCGGTGGGCCCGGACTGCCGCCTTCAGGATGAGAAAAACAAAACATCGGGCGTCAGCGGATGACGTACGCGAGCGCGCCCTTCTCAACGGCATAATAGACGGACAGCATTTCCTTTTTGGGGAGGGACATAACAGGGATGCCCGCCTCCTGCGTCGGGACGGCGCTTCGCTGCCACTGCATGACAAGAGCTGTTCCAAAGACCAGTGCGTATTGGTCGTTCTTCCCTTCTTCTTTTTTCGTCAGCACCAGCATTCCCGTCGGGAACCCGCGGCCATGGTTTTTTTTCGCCTCTTTGAAACGAAAGTCCTGAAGCACCCTGTTTTTGTACTTGAGCTGTGCCGTGCGTTTCGCGATGTTGATGATGAGGTATTTCGAGTCCGTGTTGTACATCGCTTTCTGAAAAAGAAGAAAGTCCTCCTCGCGCTTGAGTAGCGCTATTTTTCTCTGCAACGACGACGTTTTCGTTTCGAGCTGGGCGCGTTCAACACGGGCACGATCCCCTCCGTCCGCACCCATGAGGACGAGGGAACACAGGACCAAGCACAGCACCTGAATTTTTATGAGACAGCTTTTCACTGAAGAACCCCTGCTAATAGAGATATACTTTCGTCCCGATCTGTGCAGACTTGTAAACGACCTCAAGATCGTCATCACCGAGCGAGATGCACCCGTGCGTGAAATGGGTCCCCAGAAGGTTGGTCCACTTCGTACCGTGAATTTTATATCCGTTCCCGAGGAGCAGCGCGTATTTTCCGAGCACGCCGCGCACCAGGCGGTCGGGATCATGCTCTCCGGGCACCGGCATATTTTCCTCCACATAGGACCAGTCCGGCCGTATCCAAACCGGGTTCCGCTCTTTCCCGAGGACCGTGAACGAACCCATGGGTGTTTCGAAATACCAGTTCGTACCGGTCTCAGATTCAATGAACTGATGGCTGCCGGTGCCGCATACGGCCGTATGGAGCACCGCATTCCCCTGTCGCAGCATCAGCCGGTTGCCCTCAGTGTCTACGACAATATACATTTGTCCGTCTTCCTGCGTAGCGAGGATCTTGCGGAGCCCTTGGTTCTCTTCCTCAAGCTCAGCCGCCTGCTGCTGCAGCGCCGCGACTTGGCTTCGGAGCTCTTTGATCGACGGCGGCGAAGGTGCATCCCCGGCCCAGGCTGATGGAGAGAACTGCGTCGTGAAAGCAAAAACAGCGATGATGCCCGCTTTCGTCCAGTGCAGTATTTTTTGTTTTCTATTCCGCATTCAGAAAAATCTTCCCCGGGTTCAATATATTGTTCGGGTCCAGTGCCCGTTTGATGCGCTTCATTGCGGTGAGCGCATCAGGCTTCAGTTCCATCGGAAGATAGGGGGCCTTGGAGATGCCGACCCCGTGCTCGCCGGTAATGCTCCCCCCCAGGCGAAGCGCAGCAGCGAAGATTTCCTTCGCTGCTTCCTCGGCCTTCGGCATGTCCGCCTCGTCGATCATGATGTTCGTATGGATGTTGCCGTCGCCTGCATGGCCGAAGTTCACGATCAGAATGCCGTGTCGTTTCGCGATATCGTTGACCTCGCGCAGAATATCGGGGATCCTGCTCCGCGGCACCACGATGTCCTCGTTCACCTTTTTCGGCTTAATCGTGTAAAGCGCCGGGGATATCGCGCGCCGGGCCCTCCAAAGCTGTTCCCGCTCGGGAGCGGAATCCGCACTGTTCACCCCTGTGGCCCCGCACGCGGCCATAATATCGGCGATCCTGCTGCTCTCGCGCACGGTGGTTTCCGCCGGTCCATCCACCTCGACTATGAGCATGGCCATGGCACCCTGGGACAGGTCTTCTTTCAGATAGCTCTCCACAGCCCGAAGCGCGGCATGGTCGATGAATTCGAGGGCCCGCGGCAATATCCTGCTCGTCAGGATCTTCGAAGCGGCCCGGGCGGCATCGTCGACGCTCGGGAAAAATGCCGCCAGGGTACGCACGCTTTCAGGCAGCGGCAGAAGCTTCACGATGATTTTCGTAACAACGCCGAGCGTGCCCTCGGACCCGACGATCAGTTTCGTAAGATCGTAGCCTGCAACGCTTTTGGCCGTCCGCGTACCCGTCGTGATGAGCTCGCCCGTCGGCAGCACCACCTCCAGGCCGAGCACGTAGTCCTTCGTCACGCCGTACTTCACGGCGCGGAGCCCGCCCGCGCACTCCGCGACGTTTCCGCCCATGGTGCAGAACTGGTGGCTTGCCGGATCAGGGGGGTAGAAGAGCCCCCGCGACTCGACCTCGCGCTGCAGGTCTCCGGTCACGACGCCCGGCTCCACCACGGCGACCATGTTTTCCTCGTCGATCTCGATGATGCGCTTCATGCGCTCGAGGGAGAGGACGACGCCGCCCTGCGACCGGCACCGATCCGCCGGACATGCCGGTCCCCGCACCGCGGGGGACCACGGGGAACCCCTCCTGGTTCGCGAGCACAAGGACCCGGGAAACTTCATGCGGCCGACTGCCGGACGCGCGACGGCCCAGGGCAGCGCTTCCCGCTGCGTGGCGTCGTAGGAATAGGCGACCAGTTCTTCGGGCACAGTGAACAGGTGGTCATTACCGACGATTGTTTTGAGCTTTTTTCAGAACGGAGGGTTTAAGCATACACTCGATAGTCGATATCGGGAAATATATTATCGCGATATTCTAAATCGTCGAGCCACGTCTCGTCAATATGATTCGTCTTGATATCTTCGAAAAGCTTCGTAAACCGACGCAGATGTTCCTTTGTCCTCCGCTCGGCGTATTCCTCGTGACTGCCGGTCTTCATGATGAAGGCCCAGTCCGAGCTCTGCGCGAGGAGCAGTTCCCGTGCAGCCTGGTTCAGCGCCCGCTGCTGCAAGCCGTCGGCCTGGGGATAAAGTTGCGCAAGCTCGATCATCCGGTCCGCGGCCTTGTGGAGATGCCGGTAGATCCAGTCGTTGGCGCCGTTGAGCCAGACTTCGGAGTAGCCTTTGTAACCCCAGCTGGACGCGGACGGCGTCGCGATCTGGCACTTGGGGTTTTCCTGCAGATACTCGGACGGCGTGATCAGGCGCACCGTTTTCTGGTCGTAGACGGTCTTCCGGACCAGGTAGTTGATCCAGTCCGGTCCTTCGAACCACCAGTGGCCGTACAGCTCCGCGTCGTAGGGGGCGACGATAAGGGGCTTTCGGTCCTGAAACGCGCCGGCGAGCCATTCAACCTGCTTCTCGCGGTTGAACAGGAAATTGCCTGCATGCACTGCCGCCCGCTCGAGCGCCCATTGACGGTTGTACGGTTCCTTGCAGTTCGTGTCGCCGGTGATCTTATAATACTTGATCCCGAGGTTCACGCGGATGCCGTCGGGATGCAGGTAGGGTTTGACATAGTCGAAGTCCAGGTCAAAACCGACGTCGCGGTAGAAGTCGCGGTAATTATAGTCGCCGGGATATCCTTCAACAGAGCTCCAGACCTGCTTGGACGACTCGATGTCCCTGCCAAAGGCGGCAACGCCGGAGCGGCAATAAATCGGCGCGTACACGCCGTACTTGGGCCGCGGCGTCGCGTGAAAAATCCCGTGGGAGTCCGTAAAAAAATAGACGGAGACCTGCTTCGCCGAGGATCTCGTCCAGCCCTTCGTAGTAACCGCACTCAGGCAGCCAGATGCCTTTCGGCGGCCTGCCGAGATGTTTTGTATGGAGCTCGACAGCGACCTTGATCTGCGCCCGGACTGCCTTTTCGTTCTTCAGGAGCGGCAGAAACCCGTGCGTGGCGCCGCAGGTAACGATCTCGAGCTTGCCCAGGTCCTGGAACACGCGGAAAGCGTTCACCAGGTTCCGTTCGTATTTTTCTTCGAACACGTAGCGTGCCTTGCGAAACAGGTCGAAGTACATGCGTGCCAGGGAGTTGAATTCCGGTTCGTTCTTCGTGCGCACGATCTCCTTCTCCGCAAGTTCGATCAACCGGGTGATGTGCCGGAGATAGCGCTGCTGGAGCAGCGGATCGGTGAGCATGGAAATGAGCGTAGGGGTCAGGCTCATGGTGAGGCGAAAGTCGACGCCGTCGTTGACAAGCCCTTCGAAAACGTTGATGAGCGGGATGTAGGTTTCCGTGATCGCCTCATAGAGCCAGTCTTCTTCGAGGAACCGGTCGTGCTCGGGATGCCGCACATAGGGCAAATGACAGTGAAGAACCAGAGCCAGATAGCCTTTTTCCATCCTGTTTTCCTTGTTCTTGTTTTTTTTCCTGCCCACGCGAACAACAGGAACTTTCTTTTTTACCATGCATTCGCCTTCTCTGCCCTGAAGACCCAAGAGAGCCTGTTATCACGGTCGCCTCATCACCGCCCCCCTGGAGGAGGGAGCGAAGAGGATTGGCCTAAGCCACTTACGTTTCAGAACAGACAAAAGAAAAGTCCACCCATATTCGGATGGACTTTCAAGCTCGGTTCAGTATTGGATCCATTGTCTCCCCGACAGGTCCGCCGGGATCAGGACTTCTGCTTCTGTTTCCGCTTCTGCTTCTCACGGGGAAACAAACCGGGCGAAGAGATCTCGAGCAGTCGCCGACGCCGCGCCAACTCCAGCATCTGCGGCGACGACAAACCGCCGCGCATTCCCTCCGGATAGCCGTAGAGCTTCCAAAACTCCTCGTCGACGAGCATCCACTCTTCGTCGATCACGTCGGACACCGTGTCAAGCGGCATGGTGATATAATTCGACCGAGCGAGCGTCAGGAACCGTCCTTCCGGAGAGAGCAGCCCCAGGTCCGCGCAGAACGAATGACTCGGCCTGCCGAGGTCGAAATACCAGCTTCCGGTCCGGTCAGAAATTTCCTGGTCAAAATACCCAATGGCGTTCCGGCCGTCGAACCGGACGCCGGTCACGTCGTAAATGCGGAGGCAAAGTTTGCTGCTCCAGCCGAACCATGCCCTCTCCCGCTCGATACGCGCGGGCGCTGATTCCCAGTAAGCATAAGCGACGAACGGATCGCGCATCATGAGTACGATTTTGTCTTCTCCGTAGCCCTTCGGCAGCTCGCCGTGTGCCGGCATGAGCTCCCGCGTGGCAGGCCCCGTATAATATTTGGATTCCGACACACGCTCCTGCGCCAACAACGGTTCTTCAGCAGCCGGGGGAAGTTTCCATTCCTGTTTCGGGACGGTCACATTTGTCGATCCACCCGCAGCAGGACGCCGCTGGATCGCGGCTGCCGGTTCTATCACGGCGGGCTCTTTGGTCGCCGCAGATACCTCCGGCCGCACCGCTCTCTGAACCGCATGCTTCGCAGCCGTCGTTACGTTCTTTTCCGTTCGCTTCGTTGTTGCTCGTGCTTCCTTTACTGCGGTCTTCTTGCTCCTTTCCGCTGCCAGGAGCGCCGTAATAATATCGGCCTTCGTACCGCGTGAAGACAGGGACACTTTCTTCTTCTTGGCCAGGGCTTTGAGTTCAGCCACAGTCATTGCTGTTAATTCGGATTTTGTCATCTCAAATCCCCCTTTCCCAGTTGAATGCGTGTCTACGGTTAAACTATAGCATAATTGGCTGTATTGTCAAACTGATTCCATCCCGCAGTGGACAAAGAAGAGCAAAAGTGTCCTTTTCCATTGTCATGCGAAGCTTCTGGAGCACGGTTAAAACGCATTGCAATACCGTCCGCAACGAGCCCCAGTTGCTTCATAATTAAATGTTACCGGAAGATAGTAAGTAGGTATAGGTTCAGTTTTACGGTTTGAAGATCTTTTTAAGCTTAACCTCCAAGACTTTTCTCAGTTCAAATGGGTTTAGCGTTTTATATTGTTCTTTGAGTTTACGCTTTGTTTCATCGGAGACATTGGGAGACTCCAAGATTCTCCGATAAGGGGTTTTGGGCTTATCATAGCGTTTCACGATCTTTGAGGCAACTCGTTTCTTTTCCAGCAGCTTTACCGAAGGACAGAAGAAGTTCAGAAACAGCCTCCACTCTGATGTGTAGAGCTCATTCATGAGAGGAACAACCTCCGGAGAGCCCAAGCGATCGTAGCCAATCCATTGTCTCACATGGGTCCAGTTCTTCTGCTCGATATGAGCGTTATCGTCTTTTTTGTAGGCACGGCTTCGGGTAAATTGAACCGGCCGGACCCTGTTCTCGGTCAGATAACGAAGCAGGTGATGGTTTAAGAACTCCGTACCGTTGTCCGTATCAAAGCCCAGGATCGGGAACGGCAGGGATTGTTCGATATCCTTGATCTGGTCAATGACACCCTGATAGTTTTTGCCCCAAACAGCGCGCTGCTCGGTCCAGCCGGTGGCGATGTCCACGCAATCGACGGTATTGGCGTACATACCCTCTGTAGAGCTTCCGCAGTGGGCTACAGTATCGGCTTCGATGAAGCCTGGCCGGGATTCATCCCATTGATTGGTTTTGACCTGGATATGCTTTCTTAAAAGCGTACCCGGTTTGGTTGTGGCCCTGCCGTGCTTGGTATACTGTGCACGGACCGGGTTCAATATCCTATCGATGCTCGAAGGAGATATTTTGAGCAGGGCCACTGCCGTCACCTCAGAGATCGGGCCATAGGTCTTGATATATCCCGGCAGCCATTCAGGGAGGATGGCTTTCAGGCGCTTTGAGCATGGCAGATTTGCTGTCTTCCAGATGCGTTTCAAGGGAAGTAGAAGCGTTTCAGCGTCATAGACCCGTTTTCTGCCTCGCTTAGCCGGAACCTTTTGAGTAAATCGCCGAAAGGTCCGCAGAAGCCTGAGAGCATGTTTTCGGTGATATCCGCAGGCTAAACAGAACTCGTTCAGGATCGTTGTCTTTATCTGCCGGGAGGCGGCCCGGTACCGTTTAACGATTGCGGCCAGATACTCTCGTTTTGATCGTGGGCTCATCAGAACTAACCCTCCTTTTGGGGTATAGTTCCGGTAACATGCATTATGAGTCAACGATACTTTTCAAAATGCGCTTGGGTAACATTTATTGTGAGTCAATTCGGAGCCCCTGCTGTATTTTGACAAAAAGGGGAAAAAAACTTATACTGCACCGCATGAAGCTACGCGTTGTCATCACTGGGGTCGGCATGGTTACGCCGCTCGGCAACACAACAGAGACCACGTGGCGGGCGTTGCTGAAGGGTTCATCGGGCATTCGCCGCGTTACCAGATTCGACACATCGGCCTTTTCCTGCCGGATCGCAGGGGAACTCGGGGGGTTCGACCCGCTCGCCTTCATGAGCCCGAAGGAAGCACACAGGACCGACCCGTTCATTCAGTATGCCTTGGCTGCGGCACTCATGGCTATCGAAGATTCCGCCCTTTCCATTCCGGATTCCGCCTTCCGCATAGGAGTACTTGTCGGTTCGGGCCGCGGCGGCGTTTCTACGACAGAGAAAAATATGGACGCGCTCAGGACCAATGGACCGAAAGCGGTCTCTCCCTTTTTCACGCCCATGTCGCTCGTAAACATGGCGTCAGGGTACATTTCCATGAAACTCGGCGCGAAAGGTCCGTGCCTCGACGTCTCGACAGCCTGTGCCACGGGCACGCACGCATTGGGCGAGGCCATGAAGATCATCCAGCGCGGGGACGCCGATGTGATGATCGCCGGCGGCGCCGAGGCTGCAGTCACGCCGCTCATGCTTGCGGGCTTCAGCCGGGCAAAGGCGTTGTCCTTGCAGAACGATGATCCGAAAAAGGCCAGCAGGCCCTTTGACCGGCAACGGGATGGCTTTGTTCTTTCCGAAGGCGCCGGAGTGCTCATCCTCGAAGAACGGGGGCATGCCGAGAAACGGGGCGCCGGGATTTATGCCGAACTCGCAGGCTACGGACTGTCATCGGACGCCTATCATTTTACGAGGCCCGGTCCCGATGGCGATGGGTCCGCGCGGGCGATGACGCTTGCGCTCGTTGACGCGGGCATGCGCCCTGAAGAAATCGACTACCTGAACGCTCACGGCACGTCTACAATACAGAATGACAAAATAGAAACGCTTGCAATAAAAAAAGCCTTCAACGAGCATGCGCGAAAGCTCGCTGTCAGTTCATCGAAATCCATGCTCGGGCATATGCTCGGCGCTGCAGGCGCAGTAGAAGCGGCCGTTACCGCAATTGCACTTTCACAGGGGATCATTCCTCCGACGACCAATCTGGAGCACCCCGATCCGGAATGCGACCTCGACTACGTGCCGCATAAACCACGCAGACAGAAGATCAAAGCTGCCCTCTCAAACTCCCTCGGCTTCGGCGGCATCAATGCCGCGCTCGTACTCAAAAAACACGAATCTGCATAATTTGGCAATATGTAACTATTTGAAATGGATCATTTTTTATTGACATACAAAATTATAGTTAATATACTATTTAATAATTAAAATTTATTTCAGATGTTGTCGTTCCGCCTGCGCTATTCATTAAATTCCAAAAGAAGGAGGTCCAGCACATGAAGGTTTTCAGGAGATTTGCAGTACTCGCCGTTCTCTTCCTTGCCGCTGCTCTGCCGATCTGTCAATCTCAGGCAGCGGAACCGATGAAAGCGACGACCATCGACGAACTGGCGACCATGTACGATTCATCGGGCTGCAAGGGCTGTCATGAGGGCATCTACCGGGAATGGGAGCAATCGATCCACTCGCGGTCTATTTTCGGGACCGGCAGGACCGCGGCCACCATCAAGACGACCGTTGCCGTCGGGCTCATGGGCTGGCAGTACTCGGGAGTCAAGAAGCCGGAGGACGTGCAGGTGAAGCACCTCATGATCTGCGCCAAGTGCCATCTTCCGCAGCTGGCCGAAGCGACCGATGCCGTGGCCAGGGAGATCGTGAAGAATGCCTATATCTATTCGGACCCCAAGACAAGCGATAGCGACCGCGAAAAGGCTGCCGCCACCTTGTCCAGGGTGAACATCAATTGCCTCATCTGCCACCAGCGGAATGCCATCACCCACAAATGGGTGGACGGGTTCCCGGAGAAAGACACGGTCTACGGTTTCAGCGACGGCAGCCACGACGATCCCGCTCATCCGAAGATGAAGAAGAGCCCGATCATGGACGAATCCATCCTCTGCGGGCAGTGCCACGGCCTGGGACCGAACCTGGAACTCGAAAATCCTTCACAGTGCGCCACCCTTTACGGGAGCTACCTCTGGGCCTACCGCGCCGAAGGCGGCCAGGAAAAGTGCCAGGAATGCCACATGAAGAAGAGCAAACTCGGGCATAATATGCAGAGCTACCGCGATCCCGGCATGGCCAAAGCAGCTGTCGACTTCAAGGTCGAAACGCTCGGCTACCAGTGGCGTGACGGCTCGACCATGGTGCCGCAGGCGCTGGTCAAGGTCGAGATGCTGAACCGTGCGGGCCACGCGATCCCGGACGGCTGACCAACCCCCAACCGGCTGGTCCTGGAAGTGACCGCGAAAGACAGTAAAGGCAACGAGTTGTTCAGACAATCGAAGATTTACATGCCCATACCTCAACAGTTAGGCCGCGGCGACAAGATGGGCCGCGGACCCTATGAAAAAAGCGGCATCCTCCGCGATACGAGCCTGCCGCCGAACAAGCCGGTCATCGAGAACTTCGAGATCCTCTTCCCTGTCGAAGAGGTCAAACAAGGCGATAAGGTCGTGCGGAAGGTCCTTGATTACGACATGACCGTGGATGTGGAGTTGATGTACCTGCCCTTCGGCACCAAGGAAAGTGGACAGTTCACATGGCAGAAGGTGACGAAGAAAGTGAGCATCGAAAAAGGCGGGGTATAACATAATCTCATCGTAAGACTAATAGCCGGCAGAACTACTCCTGCCGGCTTTTTTATTGCTAGTGCGGCAAGGAAGGACAGACATCAGAAACATCTATGCTGAAGAGCAAGGCACGAACGAACCAGCGCTATGCAGAACAGCGCACTATAAAGTGAGACGAGAGTGAAGCCCGTCCCCTGTCTGTTCGCCTCACGGCTTTTTTTTCAGAAACGAGATCGGGCGCGTGGCCGACGACCGGAACCCGTGATCCTGTTTGTCGTCCTCTCTCCACTTATTGTGGTACACTTTAACTAATCGTAATAGAGGGCTCATTTGGTCCCATTACCCTCTCCCCTTCCGGGGAGAGGACTTTGGTCGCATCTTTCAGCATCCATCACCTCATCATGGCCGGACGAGCCCTACCGAAAGCACATGAAGAAAAACAGAGAATGAGAAAAGTAATTCTTGCCATACAGATAACATTAGACGGCTTCATTGAAGGACCCAACGGGGAACTGGATTGGGCAATGAAAGAGGACGAAGAAACGTGGAAGGATGTTTTCGATCTGCAGAAATCTGCAGATACCTTGTTGCTGGGACGCGTGATGTATCCGGGGTTTGAAAAATACTGGCTTTCCGTTCCCACGAACCCGTCCAGCACCAGGAACGAAATCGAATATGCGCGCCTTGCCGATAAAATGCAAAAGGTCGTTTTTTCAAAGACCCTGGAAAAGGTCGGATGGAAGACCACGAGGATCGTTAAAGATCATATAGCTGAAGAAATTCAAAATATGAAACAACAGCCCGGTAAGGGCATGGTGCTTTTGGGCGGCGCCGGCCTCGTATCGACGTTCATCAATCTCGGTTTGATCGATGAATATCATCTTATAGTGAACCCTCTCATTCTGGGTGGAGGAAAAGCGTTGTTCAAAGAGGTGAAGGAGAGGCATAAGCTGAAGCTGCTTACTACAAAAAAATTTAAATCGGGAAAGGTTGCACTGCATTATAGCAAGGAGCCGGACTGAAGCCCGGAATAGAACCAAGGAGGAAACCAAAATGGCAACGGAAATGAAAAATAAAAATGAATTGACCATCACACGGATCTTCGACGCACCTCGCGAGAACGTGTGGAAAGCGTGGACCTTGCCGGAAGAATCAAAAAAGTGGTGGGGTCCAAAATACTTCACTTCGCCTGTCAGCAAGATCGATCTCCGCGTGGGAGGCAAATATCTCTCCTGCATGCGCGGTCCTGACAACAAGGATTACTGGTCAACAGGCGTTTACCGCGAGATCGTTCCCCGGGAGCGGCTCGTTATGACCGACAGCTTCGCCGATGAGAAGGGCAATGTTGTCCCGGCATCACAGTACGGGATGGCCGGCAACTGGCCCTTGGAATTACTGGTGACCGTTGAGTTCGAGGATCTGGGCAACAAGACGAAGATGGTCCTGCGGCATGAGGGTATTCCGGAAGGCATGATGCGCGAAATGACCCAAACCGGCTGGAGCGAGTCCTTCGACAAGCTCGCAGACAACATAGTGCCGGACGATCATACAAAGATCGTTGCAGAACGGGGGAAGCAGGAGATCATCACTACGCGGGTCTTTGATGCGCCGCGAAATCTCGTGTTTCAAGCCTTTACGGATCGAAACCTCGTCGTCCAGTGGTGGGGACCGAGGCGTTATGCGACCATCGTCGACAAGCTGGACGCGAGGCCGGGCGGCCTCTGGCGTTTTATCAATCGTGATAACGCGGGAAATGAATATGCTTTCCATGGTGTATACCACGATATCAAGGCGCCTGAGAGGATCGTCGACACGTTCGAGTTCGAAGGCATGCCTGGCCACGTATCGCTCGAAACGTGCAAACTGGAGGATATCGGGGGCATGACGAGGATGATCGGCAGGACCGTGTTCCAGTCCGTCGAGGACCGCGACGGGATGTTCGATTCGGGAATGGAAGAAGGGATGCTTGAGACCATGGACCGTCTCGCAGAACTGCTGGCAAAACCGGAAATCAAAAGAAAAGCAGCCTGAGGTCAAGAGACTATCGCCTGCTTCGCCTTTAGCTGCCTTGCGAAGCGCCTGCCCCTTAGAGAATCATCAAGGGGCAGGCTTGCAGAGAGAGCAATTTTAATCTTGTCAATATGCATCTGTTTGTTCTGTGAAGCAGAACCCGTGGCCTAAGCACGCGGAGGCAGTGTTATGAGAAAATTACTGGTATTCAATCTGGTGACTCTTGACGGCTACTTTGAAGGAGCCAATAAAGATATCAGCTGGCATAACGTTGACGAGGAATTCAACGAATATGCCATCGACATGCTCAATTCCGTAGACACACTCCTATTCGGACGGGTGACCTATGACCTCATGGCAAGTTACTGGCCGACCCCGGAGGCGATCAAGAACGATCCGATCGTTGCAGGAAAGATGAACGCACATCCCAAAATCGTTTTTTCCCGGACACTAAGCAAGGTCGAGTGGAACAATACCCGGCTGGTGAAGGATGTTATTGATGAAGAAATAAGGAATATGAAAAAACAGCCGGGCAAGGACATGATGATCCTGGGCAGCGGCAGCATTATGTCCGAGTTTGCACAACGCGGTTTGATCGATGGATACGGAATCATGGTGAATCCTGTTGTCCTGGGAGATGGGAAACCATTGTTCAAGGGCATCAAAGAAAGGTTGAAATTGAATCTTGTAAAAACAAGGACGTTTCGGAATGGGAACGTTTTGCTTTACTACCGGCCTGAGGGGATGAAAATCACATGAGAAAGGTGGGGCATTCTAGTTATTAAAGAATAAATTCACCTGAAGAGTGCGTCTCTATTCAACCGTGGTCCTGAGAGGCATGATGTAAAACCAGTGAAACTGAGGTCCGAATAAGGTATAATAGATGTTGCTCGGCACCGTTGGCTTATGGAACTGAAGAACAGGAAAATAGACGAAATAATCTCCTTTCTTGCCCAATATCTGCACGGCAAGGAAATGGCGCTGCGTCTGGCCCTCGTAACTTTTTTTTCAAAAGGCCACCTGCTCGTTGAAGATTTGCCGGGCCTCGGCAAAACGACCCTTGCCATCGGGATTGCGAAGGCCCTGGGGCTCCGTTTCGGACGGATCCAGTGCACGAGCGACCTGCTTCCGACCGACATAACGGGTCTTTCGATTTACAACAAGAATACGGGAGAGTTCGAGTTTCATTCGGGCCCCATCTTCAACAATATCGTTCTCATCGACGAGATAAACAGGGCGACCCCGAAAACCCAGAGCGCCCTCATCGAAGGCATGGGCGAGAAACAGACGACCATCGAGCGCCAAACGTACCAGCTTCCCAGGCCGTTTTTCGTCATCGCCACCCAAAATCCTGTGGAGCAATTCGGCACCTTCCCGCTCCCCGAATCGCAGCTCGACCGCTTCATGATGAAGATCAGTATCGGCTATCCGTCGAAGGACGCCGAGCGGGTCATCCTGCGGGGCGGCAGCAGGCGGGACGAGCTGTATACCCTCGATCCGCTGATGACGGCCGAGGAGGTCGTGAGCATTCAGGACGACATCAAGAAAAACGTCTTTGTTTCGGAAAAAATACTCGCATACGTGCTTGCCATCGTTGAGGCGACAAGGACGAGCACATACCTGCTGGCCGGGGTATCGACGAGGGGCGCTCTGGCAATGACCGCTTCAGCGAAGGCCCATGCCTATTTCCAGGGCCGGGACTTCGTGGTCCCGGAGGACATCAAAGAACTTGCGGCGTATGTCATTCCGCACCGGGTGATCTTCAGGGAGGAATATGAAGCCCTCGAAAAGAAGGAGTTCGTAAGATCGCTACTCGATCAGGTTCAGGTCCCGGCGTAATCAGGGGCACCCGGGCAGGCTGGCTGTACATAACCCTTACCGTTGCCCTGGGCGTTTCCGCGGTCAACACCGGCAATAATCTCATCTACCTCATCACGGCTGCATTCCTCAGCTTTCTGGGCGTTTCCGGCTTTTTCGGGAAGAGCAATATCGTGCGTGTTGCAATCGAACTCGGCCTGCCCGGCGAGATCTACGCGAACAGATCGTTCCCGCTCAAGATCCGTCTCGTGAACAGGCGGCGTTATCTGCCTTCCTTCCTCATCAGGGTGCGGGCCGGCGATGCGGAGACGCTCTTCCCCTATGTAGGCGCCGGGGCTTCGGAAGAAAAATACATCACCTTGGTCGCGGGGCAACGCGGCAGGCGCTCCCTCGACGTGGTCACGGTCTCGTCCGTATTTCCCTTCAATTTCTTCATCAGGTACCGCAGGATCAAAACTGCCTTTGAATATATCGTTTTCCCCGAGCCGAAAAAGTGCGGCCTCAACGACTTCCTCGAACACGAGCGCAGGGCGAGGGGCGAAGCGTCCTCGGACCGGGCAGGGTACGAGGGGGACTTGCTGTCCCTGCGGAATTACGCGCACGGGGACCCGATGAAATACATCCATTGGAAGGCAAGCGCAAAGTCGCGTGAGCTCAAGACCAAGGAACTGTCCTCTCTTGCGCAGCAACCGGTGGTCATTGACTTCGAAAAAATCGGGATCAGGAACAGGGAAGAGCGGATCTCATGCGTTACCTATCTCCTGCTCGGGCTCTACCGGAGGAATATCCCGGCGGGACTGCGGATAGGGGGCCTGGTGTTCGGGCCCGGAACATCGGCGTCGCATAAAACCGCTATGATCAGGGAGCTTGCGCTTTATGGCGAAGAACATGCAGGGACTATAACCCGCGTCTCAGGGTCGAGGACGTTGTCAAGGCGCTCTCCTTCCTCATCGGCGTCATTGGGGCACTCGCGGCCGCCCGGTATACCGGCCTGGTCTACTCGCTTCGGTTTTTTCTCGCTCTTTCTCGTCTCAATGCTGTTCGAATACCGGCGCACGTTTCTCATCCCCCGTTGGCTGCTCACGCTGGCGACGCTGGCATTCGTGGGCGTCAGCTTCATGAGGATGAGCCTCCAGAACTTCGTGCAGCCCGCGGTGGAGGCGCTTATGATCCTCCTTGCCATAAAGTTTCTGGAGGAGAAGAAGTTCAGGGACTATATGCAGATCTACGTACTATCGGTCTTTCTGCTCGCGGGCTCGGCCTTGCTGTCCCTCGATATCCTCTTCCTGGCCTATTTCTTCGTGCTGCTTTTTCTGCTGGCTGCGGCCATGGTGCTCCTCGCCTATTACGCCGAGGACCGCGCCATGGAGCTTCCGCTCGCCACGGTACGGGGCATCGTACTGAAGTCGTTGTTCATCCCGCTCGCGTCCATCCCCATCGCAGTCCTCCTGTTTGTGGTTCTCCCCCGGACGGCCAGTCCGGTGTTCAATATCCTGAACCGGGGTGGCGGGGCCTCGACCGGATTCAGCGACACGGTGGGGCTCGGCCGGGTCTCGGCCATACAGGAGGACGCAACCGTCATCATGCGCGTTGGCATGGAAAAAGTGGATGACGCTTCGCTGTACTGGCGGGGCATCGTCCTCGACCATTTCGACGGGCAGTCATGGAAAAGCATTGGCCGCAACCAGGCGGGCAGGAACTATCCGGTGACCATGCCGGGCCGCAGGATTGCGCAGACAATATACCTCGACCCGTACGGAAACAGGTACCTCTTCGCCCTTGACAAGCCGTCATCGGTCCGGGCGCCGGATGTCGGAAAATTCGTCGACCTCACGTATTCCCTGACCAAAACGATCACCAGGAAGCTGAAATACGAAGCGTTCTCCGTGCTGTCGGATACCCTGCCGGAGAACGATATAGACCGTGACAGGTATCTCCAGGTACCGGAGACAGGAATGGAAAAGATCAGGGAACTGGCGCACGGCCTGACAACCGGCGGAAGCAAGGAACAGAAAGCCATGGCCATCCTGCATTTTCTGAGAAACGGGGACTACAAATACTCGCTCAGCAATCTTCCGGTATCCAACGCTCCGCTCAACGACTTCCTCTTTCAACACAAATACGGGAACTGCGAATATTTCGCGTCTGCCATGGCTGTCATGCTGCGGCTTTCAGACATTCCTTCCCGGCTCGTCGGCGGATACCGCGGCGGCTTTTATAACCAGGCGGGCGGCTACTACATGATACCGGAGCGAAACGCCCACGTATGGGTCGAGGCATATTTTGAAAACAGGGGGTGGGTGCGTCTGGACCCCACGCCTGCGGCCCCGGAGAGCTTTGTGTCCCCCTCCGGAAGGGGCCTGCTTTTCAGGCTCAGGCTCTTTTTCGATACGATCGATTATTACTGGAACGCGTTCGTCATCAATTACGATCTCGAAAAACAATTCTCGCTGATCAATAAATTGCGTGAGGGCGTCCGGGATGTACGTTTCAAGATCTCATTCGACAAGGACCGGGCGTCAAAGTTCCTGCTGGCATTCCTCGGCGCCGGTTCTCTGTGCTTTGCGTTGTATGCTCTTAGAGGAGCGAGGAAACGCGTAGAGGAAAGGCTGCTCGCCGTGTTCCTGGGGAAAATGAAGAGACGCGGCTATGTCAAGTCCCGGTCCCAGGGACTTGAGGAGTTCGTGGCCCTGGTCAAAGAAGACGGCCTCCGCGAACGCGCCCGCCTTTTTGTGGAACAGTTCGAGGGGTATTACTACCGGGACCGGAAGCTGACGAAAGACGAAGCGCGTGGCCTGAGAAAGATGCTCAATGAGCTTTGAAGTCTTGTCCGACAATGGCCCTGCGCAAGGAGGACAGGAAATACGTGCCCTTTGTCCTCCGCGCCTTGTAACATTCTATGGGGAGTAAAATGCTTATTACCATGGCCGGCCTGCCTGGCACCGGCAAGACAACTATTGCCGACCAACTGGGAAAACGACTGAATGCAGTGGTGCTGAACAAAGATGACATTCGTGCAAAACTGTTTTCAAAGGAGACCATTTATTTTTCTCGAAAGCAGGACGATCTCTGCATGGAGGTCATTTTTATCATTTCGGAATACCTGCTGAGAGCAAACCCGGAGCAAACCATTATTATTGATGGCAGAACTTTTTCGAAATCGTATCAGGTAGAGCAACTGCTGTCACGGGCTGAGTCTTTAAAAGTAAAACCGGTCATTATTGAATGCGTTTGCGATGATGCCATTGCCAAACAAAGGCTTGATAATGATCAACGTGCGGGTGCGCATCCAGCCGGCAACAGAACGTACAAATTATATTTAGCATTAAAAGAAAAGGCAGAACCGATTACTGTTGGGCATCTGGTAATCGATACAAGTAAAGAGTCCTTAGAAAATTCCGTCGAACGCTGCGTAGAGTATCTGAGAAATCTTTCGCAATGAATACTCGATCAAGTTCCTTGACAAAAGATTGGGTATCCCTATAATCAATTCATCCCTTCAGTTTTAATTCATCATTATTTATTACAATTCTTAACTCTTAATTCTTCTTCATACTTTTTATAGAAAGGGCCTGTTTCTATGCCAAACGAGAACAAACCAAGACCGCGCGCATTGGTGACCGGCGCTTCATCCGGGATAGGAGCTGCCTTCGCAGAGCGCCTGGCGCGGGACCGTTATGATCTGATCATCGTTGCGCGGCGTAAAGAACTCCTGGAGACATTGGCGCAGCGCCTTCAAAACAGCGGAGGCGTTAACGTTGAAGTGGTCGCGGCGGACCTAACGGAAAAATCGGCACTCCGCATGCTCGAACAACGAATTGCGCAAGATAGCGCATTGGATTTGCTTGTCAACAACGCCGGCTTCGGCGGTTACATGCCCTTCGTCTCGCTTGATCCTGATAAGGCAGAGGAACTCATCAATCTGCAGGTGCTCGCGGTGACGCGGCTGACGCGTGCTGCTCTGCCGGGCATGGTGACTCGCGGGCATGGAGGGATCATCAATGTTTCGTCGCGGCTGGCCTTCAGTGCGTCCCTTGATTTCCCTCAGTTGCCAAAGCGGGCGACCTATGCCGCGACCAAGGCTTACATTAATACCTTTACGCAGATCATTTCCAACGAGCTCAAAGGAACAGGCGTGCGTGTCCAGGCGCTTTGCCCGGGGATCGTACGCACGGAATTTCATCAACGCATGGGTATGGACCCGGCCCGGCTCCCCGCGGAGATGGTCATGAGTCCTGAAGACATAGTAAAAGCGTCGCTGGCTGGACTGCAATTGGGAGAAGTGATCTGCATTCCCGCGCTGGAAGACCCGGGACTCCTGGATTCATTGAAAGCAAGCGAGCGCGGCCTCTTAGAACAGAGCAACGGCGGAAAACTTGCCAAACGCTATTTGGCATAAGAATTTATTGTGATTGGGAGGATGAATCATGAAATGGCTTGCAAGGTACGCTGACGAAGCTTACGCCTTGATGCGGATCGTGGCGGGATTCATGTTCTCGTTCCACGGCGTCCAGAAAATCCTGGGGATTCTTTCCGACTTTCAACCGCCAATGGGATCCGAGCTCTGGTTCGGCGGGCTCCTAGAACTGATTGGAGGGGTAGCAGTGATGCTGGGGTATCAGACACGGATTGCGGCATTCCTCTGCAGCGGCGAGATGGCAGTGGCCTACTTCCAATTTCACTCGAAATTCCAAATGGGGCGTAACTTCTTTCCTGGAGTAAATAAAGGCGAGTTGGCAGCTCTCTACTGCTTTGTGTTCCTCTATATCGCCACTCGGGGCGGGGTGAAATGGAAGCTGGATAAAACAAACTGAGGCAGGGGCGCGGGTCCACTATTTATAACGAAAAGAACAGATAAAAACAGAGGCCTGGTAACGGTGGAACAAATCGAAGGCAAGATCCTCTTGAAATCACAAATTGTGACTTCAAGTTGGGGCGGCCTAAGGCGGGTAATGGACTTGATACTCGGGACTTCCCTGGTTTTAAAATGTGTTGTTAAAACTGTATGTTCTCGAAAAAAGTATCCGCGGCCGTCATTGCGAAAAACCGGGCGACGCAACAGATGCAACAACGTCCACTCCTATGCCTCTAGGGGAATATAAACATTCAAGACCTTCCTCCAGCACTTCTCCGCTTCTCTCGCATGGTTGTCATCGTGCATCAGAATATTGTATAATAAGGAAAGCGATAGTCACGAAACACTCAGGTACTGGGTTCAAAAAGGGAGATGGAAATCGAGGGACTTTTTTCCGCCCTTCCATCACCCCCACCTTTGCACTCTTCCTCCCTCCATGGGGAAGAACTTTGGAGAAAGTCATTTCCAGATGAAAAAGAAAATTCTTATTTCCATCATCCTAGCAATTATTCTGGCCATCACCGGTACCGCAGTCTACGTTTACACGAACCTCAACTCTATCGTGAAGACTGCTATAGAGAAGTACGGTTCCCAGGCAACGAAAACGGCTGTCCGCGTATCTTCAGTGAAGATACAACTCTCGAACGGCGAGGGCGCTGTCCTTGGATTGACAGTAGCCAATCCTCCCGGTTTCTCTTTCCCTTCCATCATTACGCTTGACGACATATCAGTCCGGATCGCGGTAAAGTCGGTCACGAGCACTCCCATTGTGATCGACAGCATCCTGATTTCCGGTCCTGAAGTATTCTATGAAATGAAGGAAGACGGGACCGCGAATGTGGACATCCTGAAGAAGAATCTCTCCTCAGGTCCTTCCAGGGAAGAGCAGCTGCAAAAAAGCCCCAAGGGGAAAGAAATCAAGTTGCATGTCAAAAAGCTGGTGTTCGAAAAGGGAAAGGTACACGTGCGCATTGCAAAACTGATGGACAAGCCTTATATTGTCGAGCTGCCCCGTTTGGAGCTGACGGATATCGGCAAGCACGGCGGCGTCACTCCTGCGGAGATAGCGCGCACAGTTGCCACTGCTCTGGCCGAAGAAACTGCAAAAGCCGTTGCCAAGACTCAGGGTGAGCGGCTGCTTCGCAAGGGCGCTCAAGACCTTCTCAACAAGTATCTCAACAAGTAAGCCAATCCGATCATGAAGCCTTAGGTACTAGGGCGCTGGGGTCAGTTCCTTCTTACATTATTATTTGCTATATTTCCTCCGCTCCTTTATTTATCATCCATTGAGCATTCTTTCTCATCGTGTTTGCAATTTCATACAATTCACTAACTTCCTGATTTTCCTTTGATTGTCGTTTTTTTTCTCCTTTCATTCCCTCACCTGCTGTTGTGTAATGCATACACCTTCACCTGTCTGTTTGATGAGGAAAAATCGATTAAAAAAAATTATGCTCGACTATCAAGAGGTTAGCAACGGAAAGGGTTTCTTGGCATTTCAAATGCAATATAATGTTTGGGCGAGACTTCAAACTTGCCACTATCTAGCCGGACAACGGGAGGTTGTACATGAAAAGGTCATATTCCATCATCAAAGGTGGCGCGGTATCTCTGTTGCTCAGCAGCATGGTTCTCCTCATGGGCTGCGCGGTTAGGGCCATGCCGGACAATGTCCCCTTGGTGAAAGGTGTTCAAACAACGTCTTTTTCCGGCGTTTCATTGACCCTGGTAAATGTGGAAAAGGACTCTTCGAGCTACGATATCCCGACCGATAAAGGGCAGAAGCTGGGTTTCATCGGAAACCGGCGGGTGTGGTCCAAACAGCTCGTTGACAACCTGTCAGGTGAACTTGCAAAGCGGGGCGCGTACGTAGGGCCAAAGGCATTGCTGCGGCTGTCCATCTCGCTTCCGGAGATCACTCTTATCGAGCACGATGACCTTTATCAATTCAAGGTGACGGTCGCCGTATCATCAAAAGGGTGGACGAAAAAATATGAGGCCAACGCCGAGTCTCGCCTGGCCTTCTTCGAGTCCGCGGATACCATGGCAAGCCGCGTGGCAGGCCAAGCACTGGCGGAGGCGATCAAGGTAATTCTGGGTGACGCTGATTTCCTGACGCGGGTTGGAAAAAATAAAGCCCGCCGGCTCCAACTGGGGAGAGCGTCATAGGTGGCCGAACGCTTTTCGCGGCCGTTTCCTCGAATCCTCTCATGCAATGCTTCAGGGTTTACCTGACTTCCCGCACGAAATGATAGGCGATCGGGTAACCGTTCCAACTGATGGGGATCATCTCCGTCTCCGCAGTGAAGGTTTCTCACCGTTCTTTCTTCGTGCAAACGCCCCTTACGGACATCCCCGTCGTTTCGTAGGAGATCGCGTCATGATTCCCTTTCGGTCTTGGAAAGCAAATAGTCCCTCAAAGAGTTGTACAAAGAAGTATATATTTTTCTATCAGCCATGCTCTTGACCAATCCGAATGAACCTTCCTCGGTCGCAACGATAAACTCGGCAAGCTGCCGTGTGTTCGCGGTCTTTTTCAGGTAACCATTCTCCTCGGCTTTCTCTAAGTATCTCTCCGTTTCGTCGATCCAGAGCGTCATTACTGCTTTAAGCTTCTCCCGGAACAGAGGATCAACGGACGACATTTCCTGGGTGAGATTGTTGAGCGGGCAACCGCGTACCAGGTTCTCATCCGGCATGGCGTCGGTCAATGTCTTGAAACGCTTCAAGATCCCCTGAACCGGATTCTTGTATGCGGCAAGTGGCCGGATCCATCTGTCCAGGACCATTTCCCGTAAGACCTCGTCGGCAATGGCATACCCCAGATCGCTTTTTGTGGCAAAGTAGTGGAAAAAAGCCCCTTTGGTCAGATTGGTTTTCTTGATGATCTGGTCGATGCTGACGCCTTGAAAGCCGTGCTCATAGATCTCACGGGCTGCTGTTTCCAGTATTTGAGAGCGTGTTCTCTCGGGATCTCTCGATCTCTTTCGCGTTTCTTTTTTCATGATCATATTATATACCAAATGGTATTTAAAATCAAGCGATACTAATATTACACTGGAATAATATATATTTAATACCTTGACAAGAATACCATATGGTATGTATACTTTGATCAGAGAGCAGCGCCGCCGGGTTGACGGTAATTAATTTCAGGAGGTCGACATGAGAAAATTATTCGCATTCAATTTCATAACACTTGATGGCTACTATAAAGGGCCAAAAGAAGATATCAGCTGGCACAGGCATGGCGCAGAAGAAAATGCATATGCTGCCGAGGGTCTCAAATCCGGGAGCACGCTTCTTTTTGGACGCGTGACTTATGAGATGATTGCAAGTTACTGGCCGTATCTGGCAAAGGTTATCGGTATATTTTTCAGCATGGACAAGATGATCGGCAAGGATTTCGAGACCGGTCTTGCCGACCTGAAGGCTATAGCTGAAAAGTAAGCGCAACACTCGAATTTTCAACGGCACAGAGTCAGTGGAGGGAGGCAATATGAAAAAAATCACCCCATTCTTGTGGTTCGACGACAAAGCCGAAGAGGCGATGAATTTTTATGTCTCAATTTTTAAAAATTCAAAGGTTTTGGGCGTTACTCGCTATGGCGAAGAAGGGCCGGGACCGAAGGGCACGGTAATGACCGCGTCATTCCTCCTCAACGGACAGGAATTTGCCGCTTTGAACGGCGGCCCGCAATTCACCTTCACGCCGGCAATATCGTTCGTCACACACTGCGAGTCGCAGCAGGAAGTAGACGAACTGTGGGAGAAGCTTTCAGACGGCGGAGAAAAAAACGTGTGCGGCTGGCTTAAAGACAAATATGGTCTGTCATGGCAGGTCGTTCCCACAGTTCTCATCGAGATGCTGCAGGACAAGGATGCAGAGAGATCACGAAGAGTCATGAAAGCCATGCTTCAGATGACTAAGCTCGACATAAAAACGCTGCGACAAGCCTATGATCAACGATAAATCCAGCACAGGCCGCAAAAAGCGCGATCTCGTAAGCAACCAAAGGATTGGGAGTGAGCGAAGAGAAATGCCAATTTCAAAAACTGGTCCCTCATGTTTTTACAGACTCTTTGAGACTGCATTGGGATTCTGCGGGATCGCATGGGAAATATCTGATTCGTCCACCGGACAATCTCTGGTGACATTCTTCCAACTTCCTGAAGCAACGAAGCAGTTGACGGAAGAGAGGATCGCGCGTTTGTCCCAAGGACGCAAGGCGAGTGCTCCGCCGAGAATCGCCGAAATAATCAGAAAAGTTCAGAAACATTTGCGCGGGGAATTGCAGGATTTTCAGGATGTCGCTGTTGACCTGAAAGGTGTCAGTCCTTTTGGGCTGCAAGTTTACGAATCCTGTCGCACAATCCCGTCAGGCGGGACTCTGTCATACGGCGAACTAGCAAATATCATGAACAGGCCTGCTGCTTCCCGGGCCGTAGGACAGGCTTTGGGGAGAAATCCGGTTCCAATCATAATTCCTTGCCATCGTGTTCTTGCAGCGGGCAACAAGCCTGGGGGATTCTCTGCACCCGGAGGATTGGCGACAAAGGCACGATTGCTGGCAATCGAAGGCGCCACCATCGGGTTGCCTGCTGTCATCAAATCCAGGAGGGACCTTCTGCGTACAGCAGCGCTTCTCAGAATCCGCGATCCACGGCTTGCCCGTTGTTTGGATAAATCTATTGATTTCAGGCTGAGGAACGGACAATCCCCCTATGCCACGCTGATTGAGGCTGTAGTGCATCAGCAGTTATCGCCGAAAGCGGCGACAACCATCCTGGGCAGGGTAAAAGATTTATATCCGGGGTCGACATTTCCTGAACCCGGCGATCTGTTGAAAACTCCGGACCGGCTGTTACGAGGCGCCGGCCTGTCAAAAGCAAAAACCGCGGCCCTTAAAGATATTGCCCAAAAAACCCTGGACAATGTTGTCCCTTCGTCAAAAGACATCATCTCCCTGAGCAACGGGGAGATCACAAAACGGCTTACTTCGATCTACGGTGTAGGGCAATGGACAGTGGAGATGCTGCTGATCTTCAATCTGGGGCGCATGGATGTCCTGCCTGTCGACGATTACGCGCTCAGAAAAAGCGTTGCTGTTGTTTTCAAGATGAAGGATGTTCCCACGCCGAAACAGGTAAGCGCATTGGGTGAATCGTGGCGGCCCTATCGCACGGTGGCCTCGCTCTTTCTCTGGAATTTCATCACGTCCTGACCCGGTCACGTGAGAAGCCTACAAAAGGCGCTCCTCTTTTTCCCCCAAGCTGACCGCCTTCTTGATCTCCGCCTGGAGATGCTCGGGCAACCCCTTAATCTCGACGTCCAAAAACCCTCTGACGATCGCGGCCGTCGATTCTTCGTCGGTCAGCCCCCGGGCCATCAGATACTGGATCTCCTCCTCCGCGATCTTGCCGACCGCGGCCTCGTGGGACATTTCAACGCCGCTCACTCTGCCGTCGAGTTCGGGAATGGCGAGGATCGATCCCTGCTCGGAGAGTATGAGTCCCCTGCATTCCAGATGTGCTTTGATTCCCGGGACCTCGCCGATCAAATTACCTCTCGTGACAATGGCGCCCCCTTTCGAGATCGCCCGTGCCACGACCTCTGCCCTGCTCCCCTTTGCCCGCAAAAAAACTTTGGAGCCCACATCCATGTTCGATCCCTGCGAAGCGGATAGAATGGTATTGTAGCGGACCGTGGCATTCTCGCCGATACAGTAGGTAGTAGGATACATTTGAAGCGTTTTTACCGGCCTCATGCAGATGTAGTTACTCATGAAAACGCCGTTTTCTTCCACAATCGTGCCGGTACGCGGCCGCACTGCCACATCCTCTGCCCAGTTGTGGATCATGGTAAAGGTGACCTTTGCGTTCTTCTTTAATATAAAACTCGGAAACACCGACATGGAGACCGGATCTTACACCCTGTGCCGTCGTGCACCCGGTGATGATATGGAGTTCGGAACCTTCCTCGGCAATTATGATGTTATGGACATTCTGCGCCATTCCTTCCTGGCCCATATAGAGGCAAGCCTGCAGGGGAAACTCCGCCGTGTTGCACCGGGCAAGGCCCTCAAAAAATATCCCTGGTGCTGCTGCAACTCCGCCTGGGCCGTATATTTGTCCGCGTCCACCTCCACGGCCTTCCACCAGTAGTCCTTGAGCCAATCGTATTTTTCGAGCGCTTCCGTGGTGCTCATCACTTCCAGCCCGCTTTGATGCGCTGCAGCGAGAATGACCGAATGGTCCATCTGGAAGAACGACCCGGACCTGCACGCCTCCTCCGCGTCAATGCCCACGGTGATAGCTCGATCCTTCACGTCATCGGTGACAGTCCGGCTAGTTTTCCGATCTCGCCATGATCCTCCGCCTGCTGGGAATATTCGTTGAGATCGATGTCCGGGCCGATGGCAGCGGGCTTTTTTTCTGCCTGTTTTGCCTTTTCCTTGATTGTTACATTCGACATCGCACACACTCCTCATACCCTTTTGTCCGGATGTCCTCCAGAAGGTCCCGCGGGTTCCCGAAGCATCTTACGGTGCCGTTCAGCATGACGTATGCCCTGTCTGCGTTGACGTAGTCCAGGATGTGACCGGCATGGGTTATGATAAGCCCCGCCTTTGTCCTTTTGTCCGCTCTTTTATCTTTTTCCAGCAGTTCGTTTATTACCGTACCGACCAGATTGATGTTGACCAGGTCCACGCCGGAATCGGGCTCATCGAGCATGACGAACTCGGGGTCCTGGGCCAGGAGTTGAAGAAGTTCGGACCTCTTGATCTCCCCGCCCGAAAAGCCCAGATTGATGTCCCTGTCCAGGAATTCGACGCAGTTCAATTTTTCCGCAGCCGTAGCAATCCTCTCTTCCGTGAAGGTGCCGCTTTTCTCCATGCTCATACGCAGCATGTCCTTGAGTTTCACGCCCCGCACGGCAGGAGGATGCTGAAATACCATGCCGATCCCGGACCGCGCGCGTTCGTCAATACTGCGGGTGGTGATCTCTTCTCCCTTGTAGAGGATACTCCCCGATTCTACGCGGTACTGCGGAATCCCCATGACCGTCTTCAGGAACGAGGTCTTGCCGGAACCGTTGGGACCGAAAAGAACAACGGTCTCTCCCCGCTGAATGTAAAGGTTAACGTTATTGAGTATCTTTTTATCTTCGACACTCACTGATAATCCTTTTATCTCGATCATGTTATGAGTCCCGTACGTGTCCTGATTGTTGTTCATTTTTTCCTCTCCTTCTCGTTCACTGCCTCTGAAGGAGCATGGTGCAGTGTGTAACAGATTGTGCGTTAAAAAAAGAAAATCTGCTTATTATCTTATTATATTGTAGCAAAAATATGTGTGCTGGATTTTATGGATATAGTCGGGAAATGCCGAATACTCATTATTCTTACAGGAGAAAAGATGCTGTTGCGGGATCGATCAGGAGAAGCGCCCGGCTGGGCGTACAAAAGAAAACCGCTGTTTTCAGGAGAAAACAGCGGTCGTTAGATTGCTTGAGATGAAACCGTATCAGCAGGTGCTGCAGGAAGAACCGCATGAACTCGGCTGCATGCCCGAAAGCACGAAGCCCTGATTCTCCTGGAAATCGATGCTGGTATTCATGAGCATGCCGTTTGCCCGCTCCTCCAGGAAAATCTTCAGACCATTCAATTCAATGGTCGTGTCGCCCGCCTGGGCCGCTTTGGCTATGTCCATAGCCAACGAAGGGCTTCAACCGCCTGGAACGACGAAGATCCGTACTCCGTCTTCGGCAGATCCCTGTTTTGCAACGACTTCCTTGAACTTAACTACTGCGCTGTCCGTCAAACTGACCATTACTTCCTCCTTGCTGTTGTACTGAGACAACCTTGTCTCAGGGTATCGAATAAAGTAAGTTTCTTATATTACCAGCCTTGTTGGGCGTTCGCAACCTTTTTTTTGGGATATAACAGCGTTTTATATTATGCAAATGCATTTTCCGCAGCTGACCGTTTCAGGCCCGTTCATTCTTCACTTTATCCACGAATTCTATGATTTTCTCCTTGATCTCGTCCCGTGCGCGCCTGAAATCCTTCATTACCTCTTCCCCGGACCCGATGGTCGCAACGGGATCTTTGATCGGCCAGTGTAACCGCTGAATCCCGGGAGGAGTGATGGGGCATGCCTCCTCGGCCCTGGAACAAAGCGTGATCACCATGTCCATGGTCATGAGCAGCGCCTCGTCGATCTCCTTGGACCTCTGCTTCGAGATATCGATGCCGATTTCCCTCATCACGGCAATGGCGCGCGGATGGACGCCTGCTGCCAAAAGCCCCGCGCTGTAGGGCACCAGGACGGCCCTTCCCAGTATACGAGCGAGGCCTTCGGCCATCTGGCTCCTGCAGGAGTTTCCTGTACAGAGGAACATCACTTTTCTTGGGGGAAATTTTTGCATGTTGCCACTCCTCTCGGGAATACAATCAGGATAAAACCGCTGATGCTGACTCGTTGGAGTGAACATACAAGGCCCGCATCATTTGGCCTGCCGATCCAGAAGACTTTTGATCCCGTCAGTCGTGTAAACCTTGCCCTGGTCGTCCACGATAATTGCCTGGGCGCCGAGTTTTCTAACGATTTTTAGTCCTTCTTCAGGTCCCAGAATAAAGGGCACCTTGGTCAGTGGATCGATGAACGCGCCCTTGTCTCCAACGAGGGTCGCGGAAATGACCCCTTTCGACGGTTTACCGGTCCGCGGGTCGATAATATGATGGTAGCGCTTTTTTTCCCTGATGACAAACCGTTCATAATCTCCGGAGGTGGAAACATACTTGTCGCTCAGGTCCAGAACGGCAAGGACTTTATCGTGCTCCCGCGGATGCTGCACGCCGATCCTCCACGGTTTGCCGTCATCCCGGTGCCCCAAAACCCAGATATCGCCTGCAACGGCGATCACGGCATTGGCGATGCCGCGCTTCCTGAATATCGCGGCCACCCGGTCCGCGGCATATCCCTTCATGCCTCCGAAGTCCATGATCATGCCGGCTTTCTTGAGATAGATCGTAGACGACTTTTTGTCGACCACGATGTTCCGGTAGTTCACCAGCGGCTTGATCCTGGCTATTTCAGCATCCGTCGGTATCTTGCCTTCTTTCAGCCGCATCTGCCACAGGACGACAAGGGGGCCGATGGTCAGATCAAAGACGCCCTTCGAAAGCTTCGAAATCACTGCGGCATCCTCCACAACCTCGATCATCTCCGGCGAGACTTTAACGGGATGCTTCCCTGCTGCCAGATTCACTGCCGTGATTTCGCTGGTGTCCTTGTACAGGGACATCATCGCATCAAGCCGCCGTAGTTCAGCCATGCCGGCTTCGATGGCCGCATCGCCTTCCGCGGCCGACCGTGCAACGACCGTGATGGTGATCTCCGTGCCCATGATCGTTTCGGACTTCTGCACGGTCCGTTGCCTCGCGCACGCGGTGGTGAGCACGAGCCCGGTCAAGACAAATAACAACAAGCGCTTCATATTGATGAGCAGTCTCCTTGCAAGGGGTCTTGAAAAATAAGGAACTCCGTGTGCGGGCGGAAGTAACAGGGGACTTATCCTTTGCCCAGCTTTCTCTTGGCGAGCAGATTTCTTGCCGCTGTCCGTACTGCTACGGGTATGCCGCGGCTCTTTTCCAGGACAGCGAGTTCCCGGTCAGCCAGTCTGTTCACAAAAGGCAGCGAAACGCCCACCGGTGTTTTGGGATTGTTTACCAGCGCGCTGACGACAGTATTTTTCCTCGTCCATTCAGAGTTTATCGCGATTTTGCGGATGACATCTTCACTCAGGTTCGGCGACTTGGCAAAAAACTCGATTTCCCCGAGCGTGATCCGGGGGTTCCCGAGCACCGACACCGCAATGATTTTGCTCGATTCCCGGATCAGCATGCCGCGCGCGTCCTTGGCGCCGACTAAGGCCAGCTTGATTTTCTGGGCCGGACTCATTCTCTGGATGACCTGCTGTAAGTTGAGTTTTTTCGCACCTTTTGATTCTGTCGCAGCATCGCCTGACGATTCCCCCATCACGACATCAATGACCCGCGTTTGGGCAATGTAGTGTCTGATTTCTTCCGATGCGGTCAGTGCAATGAACGCCAACGTCGTCTCGTCCAGGTTGGGGCAGAGCACGAGGTCGCGCAAAAGCTCCTCGTCATCACTGTAGGTCTGGGCGATCCGGTCGAGAACATGCGAAGGAGTATGGACATCGAGGACAATGGCCCGGAGCGCGATCGGCGAGCAGTGTTCGACGTCGAACGGAAGCTGGCGCTTGAATCGTCTTGCGAATATGACCTTCCATATGCCAGGCTGGTCCATCTGCTGCCTTTCCCTCACCTGTCCATCCAGTTCTGTGTCCCGCGTTGAGCAGGTAGCGAATGGAATTATACTGACGGGTTTACGCGTTGTCAAGCAATCAAGCAGGCGCGCCCGTACGCGGTTGAACACGATCAGCGATCCTGCAAAAAAAGAAAGACCCCCCGATGCCTTCCACAGAGCGGCAAAACCGAAGGGTCTTTGCTGTATGCTACGGTGGCGTCCTGGCCTTTATACGACCTTATATCCCGCGTCAACAACGGCGGCGGACAATTTTTCCAGGGCGACTTTCGATTCGTCAAAGGTGACCGAGGCCTCCGCTTTCTGCAAATCGACGTTCGCATCCTGGACACCGGGCACCGCCTTCAGCGCCTTTGCCACCCGCATCACGCAGTGATTGCACGTCATTCCCTGGATCTTCAGTGTTTTTGTAGCCATACCTTCCTCCTCGTGAAATGAGATTCACGATGCATGATTCATGATACACGATTACAGATTCCCGCAAAAGAGCTTTTTGCCGGGTCTCTATCATGTGTCCTGCATCCTGCATCATGCTATTTGAGCCCGAATTTTTCCATTCGGTAAATGAGTGTCGGCCTCGTGATGCCGAGATATTCGGCGGCACGGGTCTGGTTGCCTTTGTTCTTTTCGAGCGCCTTGACGATGAGGCTCTTTTCCAGTTCCTCGAGCGCGATGCCTTCCTCCGGCAGGTTCAACAGGATATTCTCGACGCTGTTCTTTTCTTTCCTGAGTTTTTCCGGCAGGTCGTCGGACGTAACCATGCTCCCGCGCTTCAGCACCGATGCCCGCTCGATCACGCTCTCCAGTTCGCGCACGTTGCCGGGCCAGCCGTATGACAGGAGCACGGCCATCGCTTCTTGTTCGATGCCGGCCGATGCATCCTTGTTGAATTTTTTGAGAAAATACTGTATGAGCAGCGGGATGTCGTCCCTGCGCTCGCGGAGAGGCGGCATTCTCAGGCCCACAACGTTTATGCGATCATACAGGTCCTCACGGAACTTGCCTTCCCTGATCGCCTGTTCGATGTCCAGGTTCGTCGACGCAATGACCCGGACATCCACGGGAATGGATGCCCTGTCGCCGAGCCGGTCGACGGTCCGCTCCTGCAGGACCCGGAGTATTTTTGCCTGGAGATCGATGCGAAGCTCTCCGATCTCGTCCAGTAATATCGTTCCCCCGTCGGCAAGTTCAAACTTGCCTTCCTTGTCCTTGCCTGCGCCGGTAAAGGCCCCCTTCACGTGGCCGAACAACTCGCTCTCGATCAGCGTTTCCGGAATGGCCGCGCAGTTGACCGCTACGAAGGGGCCCCTTGCGCGGGAACTGTTGAAATGGATGCCCTTCGCGAGAAGCTCCTTCCCGGTCCCCCGCTCGCCCGTGATCAGGACCGTTGCATCGCTTGCGGCCACGCGGCCGGCCAAGTCGAGCACTTCACGGATTTTCTCGCTGCCGCCGATGATGCTGTCAAAACGATAGCGGTCCGTGACTTCGGACCTGAGCTCGATGTTTTCCTTCTCGAGCCTGCGCATCCTGAGCGCCTTGTCGAGTGTCAGCCGGAGTTCGTCGCGGTTGAACGGCTTGGTGATATAATCGAAGGCCCCCTGTTTCATCGCATCCACGGCGCTCTCGATCGTGCCGTAGGCGGTTATCATGATCACCGGAATGTGGGCGTCCTGCTCGTGGATCTTTCCCAGGACCTCCATGCCGCCCATGCCGGGCATGGTAATGTCGGAAATGACGGCGTCAAAGGTGTTCTTCTCAAAGAGCCGCAGCCCCTCCTCGCCGCTCGACGCGGTCTGGACGCGATACCCCGCTTCCGTCAGACTGAACTCCATGACCCGGCGCAGGCTGTCGTCATCGTCTATAAGGAGGATGGAAGATTTTATCATATTTGGACCAGGGCAACCACGTTGCCGTAAACACCTGTAACGCCGACATGGTCGGCTCGCTCCATAAGTTTACTCAAACCGGAATCTTCACCGTAAACGTCGTTCCCCTGCCCGGCTCGCTCGCGACATCGATCGTGCCGCGATGGTTCTCGATGATCCGGTAGGTGATCGCGAGACCGAGGCCGGTGCCGTTCTTCTTCGTCGTGAAAAAAGGGCTGAAGAGCTTTTTCCGGTTTTCCTCCGGGATGCCGTTCCCCGTGTCGATGATTTTCACTTCCAGCATTTCGTTTCGGAGACCGGTTTCCACGGTCAGCCTCCCGCCGTTCGGCATTGCCTGGATGGCGTTCAGGACCATGTTCAGAAACGCCTGTTTGAGCAGCCCGGCATCAAGCTTCCTCTTCCCGATGGAAGGATCGAATTTTTTTTCGACGCCGACCCTCGATCTCCTGGCCTCCTGCGCCGTCAACATCAGCACGGACTCGATCGTCTCGTTTACGTCCGCAAGCTGGAACTCCGGCTGCTTGGGCCGGGCAAAGCCGAGGAACTCCTGCACGATCGCGTTCAGCCGGTCCGTTTCCTTCAGGAGGATCTGGATGAACTCGTACTTGGCCTCGTCGGGCGAATAGTCGTCCTTCAGGATCTCGACGGCGCCCTTGATCGAACCGAGCGGATTGCGGATCTCATGTGCCATGCCCGCGGACAAGCTCGCCCAGCGCGGACAGACGGTCGGCCCGTCGCAGCTGTTCTTCGGTCTGGAACAACACGTCGGTCTGCTCCTTGAGTTTCCGGTGGGATTCGTCGAGCCGCTGCAGCGCCTCCTCGTACCGCATGCGCTGGTTTCGCTCCATCTGGCTCAGCACGCCGGTGACCCCTCCGATCAGGAGAAAGAGAAACAGTTCGACGTAATTATATACATCGAGGAACGGGTCATGCCAGTGCAGAAAAAGATGAGGAGAAAACAGCACGGCGGACGTTATGGATACGATCACGCCGCCTTTCATCCCGTACCAGTAAGCGCCGAGGATGATGGGCACGATGTAGAGATGGCCGAGAAGACCGTGGAGCATGCCCGCGGCCGCACCGCCTGCGATGTAATGCAGGAGCGAGATGATCGCCAGCAGGCCCGCGAGCACATACACCCTGACATGTCTGATTCGTTTGAATGCCGATGTGATCATACGGGAAAATCAAAATGCAGAATCCGTCGATCCGCGGCCTCTGTTTCCGGCCCCCGGTCTTCCCTGCTCTGTTCCTTCCCGGAGATAGTGCGGGTATGAAAGATTGGTCGCTCGTAAGCATAATAGAACCGCGGGCCGAAGGCAGACTATCCTGCGACACAATGGCCACAATACCATATTACGACTGCGGACAACGTAAAGCAAATCTAACGTAATCACTGTAGTTTGTCAAGAAATGACTGGTTTTCCTGCGTTCATGAATGACGAACTAGGATGTCGGCAAAACAAGGAGCGCGCCGGATGGACTTCCCCTCTTGAACAATCGTACAATGCCCGGGCAAAACCGTAAAATAATCTTTTATTTCGCGGCGCATGGTTACGAGGTTTTTCAAGTCATTAACGAAGAGTCTTATTTAAGTACTAGGCGCAACCCTCCTTTTGGGGGTATAGTTCCGGTAACATGCATTCTGAGTCAACGATACTTCTCAAAATGCTGTTGGGTAACATTTATTGTGAGTCAATTCGGCCCCTTCTTTACGCTTGACAAGAATTATACAATCTGCTACATTTACGCATCTCTAAAAACGGAAGGGAGGTGAAACTGAATGAAGAAGATTATTGCTCTTTTCACGGCAATGGCGTTTGCTCTTACCCTCGGCGTAGCGTTCGCAGAGGAGAAGGCAGCGGCACCGGCGGCAGCTCCTGCGGAGACGATGGCAGAGAAGGCGCCCCGGCAAAGAAGGCAAAGAGCGCACAAGAAGGCAAAGAAGAAGGTCGCCAAGAAGGCAAAGCTGCAAAGAAGGAAGAGGCAGCTCCGGCGGCAGCAGCTCCGGCAGCACCGGCAGGCAAGTAGTTTCACTATACCGCTATTTTATTATTCTCAGCGGGAAAACATGTTATCTTGGATGCAACTGTTTTAAAGCAGGCGGAATCCCGCCTGCTTTTTTTATGCACAATTCCGTGAAATCCCGCTCGATCACTCAACGGACGCTAATCCCACCACAGGAAGAGACGATTCGTTTTTCTGATCTCCTTGACGAGATCCTCGACTGAACCCGGGCCCTGGTCAACAGCATCAGGACAAAAATCATACACTTCCTCGGCAAATGCTTTCAGGTCCTTCGGCAGTGTTTTAAACTCGATCTCGACCCAGTCGCTGTCCGCACCGATAATCTCGAAAGGCGCCTTTCTCTCCAACTCCTTCAGCCAGTCAATCACGTCCTGGTTGGATATGTCGTAATCATCTCCGTCCGTGTGCATGATGCGAAGGATCTCGTACTGGTCGGTACCTTTCATAACGCCGATCTTGTCGACCTTGATTGCGTCGTTCATCTCCACGACAAATGCCATATAGTGAAGAGGCTGCAACCTGTGGCGGAGCGCTTTCAAGAATGCTGTCTCGTCTTGTCCTCCGGCACGGAAACAACGATCCCGGGGGCAATGATCTGGTATCCATTTTCATCGAAGCCGACAAGCCGCCCGATGCGGTCATGGGTCATCTCTTTCACGATAACGAGGACTTGTCGGTCGAATTTTATGGTCCTGCAGATTTCCTCGGCATAAGGGGAGAGAACGACCTGCGTGCCTGTTGCGCAGCTGGTGAGGCGTCTTTTTAAGCAGCTGCCCGTCGCGGAGGAGGAAAGGCTGTTCGTCATGCTGCTGGTGAGGCGGCTTTTTAAACGGCTGCCCGTCACGGAGGAGGAAAGGCTGTTCGTTGTGCTGCTGCTGAGGCGGCTTTTCAAACGGCTGCCTGTCGCTTCGTTTGCAGTGCTGGTGGTTGTCTTGCTGACAGCGTTGGAGGCAGTGCTGCTCGTCATGCCGCTTGCCAAGCTGTTGGTCATGCCGGAGGCAACCACGTTTTTCATCTCGCAGCCTGTTCCCAAGCAGAAGCACGAACGCGGCCAAGGCAGTCAAAAACAGGGTTTGGGTAAATATCTTCTTCATGCAGTCAATTCCTCTCCGCGGAAGAACGGCTTAGGCGGGATATCGGATCAACAGCAATTTATTGTAACATGGAGTGAAACCGGAAAACAACGGATTTTATTCGGACGGGTTCAGATGTTCTTGGAGGGGCAGATGTCATACAGAACGCATTCGCCATGGTTTGGCTTCTTGGCCTGGCAGATCTTTCTACCGTGGAAGATCAGCGCATGAGAGAGGTTCCCCCAGTCTTTCTGCGGAGTTGCGGCTATGAGGTCGTTCTCGATCTTTACCGGGTCATCGTACTTCGTCAAGCCGAGACGCTGGGAAAGCCGCTTCACGTGGGTGTCAACGGCGATGCCCTGATTGATGCCGTAGGCGATGGACAATACGATATTCGCAGTTTTCCGCGCAACGCCGGGCAGGTTTACCAGTTCCTCCATGGTCCGGGGGACCGTGCCGCCGAATTCCGCGAGGACCATCTTCGCTGCATTATTGATGTTCTTTGCCTTATTTTTGTAGAAGTTGACCGAAGATACGTCCTGTGCCAGTTTTTCCGGCGTCGTGTTCGCGAAATCGGCGATGGTGCGGTATTTCTTGAACAGGTTCGCGGTCACCTTATTTACCTGCGCGTCCGTGGTCTGCGCTGAAAGAATGGTTGCTGCGAGGAGCTCGAAGGGCGTCGAAAAATTCAGCGCTGTCTGCGGCGTACCGGCGTACTCCTTTTCGAGCCGTTTCAAAATTTCCGTAACCTGCTTTTTGGTGTCCATAGGCCCTGCCTCCCCCTCCCTCAATAAAATTACTCTTTATTCTGTCTCTTTAGTGCGATTCACTATGGCCGGGACCAGAGCAAAAAGCGCGAGCACAACAAAGGCAATGATCACCTTTTTGGACAGGATCTCCGATAGCGAATTGAGCGAACCGATCTGTTGTCCTGCAAAGGCATACACGACCGTACCCGGGATAATGCCGAGGGACGTGGTCCAGATAAACGTCCGGAGCGGTATCGTCGTGAGACCCGAAAGAAAATTAATGAGAAAAAAAGGAAACACCGGAATAAAGCGAAGCGTCAGCAAATAGCTCGTCCCGCTTCGCTCGATCTCGCCGTTGAATTTACTGAGCTGGCTCTGATACCTTTCCTGCAGCCCCTTCCCCAAAAGATAACGGGCAGAAAGAAATGCAAAGGACGCTCCGGTCGTTGCGCCGACGTTCACGTACACTGTGCCTGCAAGCGTACCGAAGAGAAATCCGCCCGCAAGGGTCAGGACTGCAGCGCCCGGCAGGGACAGAGAGGTGACGAGAACGTAGAGGGAGATAAAACAGCCGACAGACAGCCAATAATGGCCCTGGACGTCGAGTGAAAAGGAGTCACGGTGTTGCTTCAGATTCTCAAAGGTAAACAGCGCGCCGAACGGCGAGTACCGGATGAGGATGATCGCGGTGATAAAAAGCACGAGCAGGATGATCCGTTGTTTCTGTTTACTCATGATTAAAGTGTGCCACAGTTGCTGACGGTTTGCAAGCCGGGTTGAAACAGAACGGTCTCCCTGCACAGTGGGCTGTATGAGCTATTTAGCGATGCCGTGCCAAAGCTCTCTGAGAAACGCATGGGTCCTCGATGACCTCGATTCTGAATTCTTCGCATGGGCCAGAAAGGCTTCCACATCCCCTGGCGTATCGATATCCGTGAGTACCGGCAGTAGGCACACGGTGAGCGATGACTTCCGCAATCTCCCGAGGGTTTCTCGAAATACCGTCTTCGTACTCCACGCCATGCTTTTAAAAATCTCGGCGGCGCAAGGTGCCCTTCTTAAACCCGACCAAGTAATAACCGCCGTCGTTTGCAGGCCCGATGACGGCATCATGGGTCGCAAGGTCTCGAAAGGCATCGTCGATCATGGCAGCCGTCAATTCAGGAATATCGCTCCCGATGAGGAGGGCCTCGTCCACTCCTTCCGAAAATACGCGGATGAATGCCTGTTCCATCCGCTCTCCAAGGTCCTCGCCAATCTGCGGCATATACGAATAAGCCTGCCCGAGCCACTGCTGCATACGTTCTTGAGCTTCAGGCGGGTCAAAACAGATGCGGAACGGAGTCGCCGCCTGTTTGAGCGTATCGATCGCATCCAGGACCATACACTCATAGAGGCGCTTGACGATATCGCCGTCCATCTCCCGAGCGAGACGGGACTTCACTTTGCCTGGCTCCGGAAACTTCACAAAAAGGATAACACACCGATTATCAGCCATATCTGCTATCGAAACACCTCGATATATGCCACGTAAGAAACCGAATGTTCGCCGGTATTGTCTGAATCGTTCATAATCGCGATCTTCGCCCTGGGAGGCGGTTTCCTGCCGAATGCCTTCTGATAATCCTCGACGATATTCACCTGCTCATCCTGCCAGGTACCGACATCCCTGTTTCCCTTTTGCAAGAGGACCATCTTCGACCGTTCGGTGTAGGGACTCGTAACAATGGTCCGGTCATAGGCCTTGTTCGCCCAGACATAATTAAGACTGCTGTGCGGCGGATATTCTCCGTAGATCTTTTTCATGAGCCCGTATTTCATTTTTTCAAAAGTCCCGGCCTTGTCCGGGTCGTACTCGAACAGGATATATACGCGGATAGGGTAATCGTCACCGGCCTTGGTAAGCACGTCGCCTTTTTGATAAACGTTACTGACTTTCCAACGCCATCTGATTCTGGGATAATCGTAAACGCTGAAAGCATCTTGATACACGATGGCCGAGGCTGACGCATTGCTTTCGGCCCGGAGATAATGGTGACCTCCATCGCGCTCGATGGTATAGAGCGAGTGCTGAGCTATCCTGCTGAAATAATAGGGCCTCCATTTGTCGAGGGAAGCAAAGTCTTCATGGAAGAAAACTGTCTTTTCTTGCCCCTGGACTATGGGAACAATCAGCAGGAAAAGGAGAACAACGGTCAATTTCGGTATCGGACGGAGCAAGCTTCTTGTCATTCCCGCTGCCTAATGTCTTCGAAGTCGCCTCTGAACGGTGAGATTGGCATTCGATTGTTCTTCCCGACTGTCCGTTGCAGAGGAGACGTTAGTTCATCCCGCATCCTGGATCCCGCTCATCAATGAATCAATATATTCCCAGACGGCACTGCGCGTAACGTACCAGTCAGCGTCCGTCACCGTTATGGCGAGGGTCAGCGTTGCCTCGCTCCACTCGCCTTTTAACAGTACGCCGTGCTTTTTTGTGTCGACGAGCCACGGGTTCTTACCGGTAATAAGAGACCCACGAGCGATCAGGGCATCGAGTATTGTATCGACTCTTGTTTTGCTGATATTACCATAGCTATGGGTACCGTAATCCGGCATTTGTTACTGCCTCTGTAGTAGGAACACGGCCTGTCCCGTTAAAGCGGGCATTTCGTCCATCAGCGAACATCCCTACGTACAGGAGGTATCTGACTGTGCGCCGCTAATCGCTTTTTCATTTTGTTGGGAAGATTTCAACCCGGTTCTTTCGGCGATTTTGGATTGATCACGAGTTCTACGGGATAGCCCCGGTCGCGCCAGGCGTCAAAGCCGCCCGACAACGGCCGTACGCGCTTCACACCTCGCTGTCGTAAGTTCAGCGCCGCACGGGCGCTGGAGGCCTCATTTGGACAGGTGCAATAGGCCACTATTTCGCCGTTTTCTGAGAAAGCAGGATGATGCTCAGCCGCGTCAGTGGGGATGCGGATGGCGCCGGGGATGCCATAGGGGTCACCTTCAATGTCCGAAGGGTGGCGCACATCGACAATCACGATATGTTCACCGGCATCTATTTTCTGTTTCAGCTCTTCCGGGGTAATGTGCTCGATGGCGAGCTGTTTTAACAGGCGTTGCCGTGAAAAGAATTTTCCAAGGACATAGACGGACAACCCGCCGGACACGAGCAGGAGTAATGTTTTGCCAATGCCCGCGCCATAAGACAAGGCGCGATCAAGTTCTTCGCTGATAAGATAGCCGATGAGAGTATATACGCTGACCCAAAAAAGCGTTCCCGGAATGTCGAAGATAAAGAATCTCGACAGGGGCAGGCGGATGATGCCCGCCATCGACGTAGCGATAGCATTCAGCCCGGGAACAAATTTCGTGACAAGGAAGGACCGGGAGCCATACCGTGCAAAGATATTTTCGGTGCGGCGGACACAGGACTCCGGTTCGAACGAAATACGGCATATGAGTGACAACACCTTCCTTCCGCGGCGGCGGCCGACGGTGTACCAAAAGATATCGCCCAGCAATGCGGCGCAGCCCCCCAAGCCGATGCAGAGGAACACGTTCCGCTGTCCGACACCGGCCAAGGCACCCATAGTTATGAGGAGGGGAACACTAGGTATCGGAAGCCCCATTGTTTCGGTCAGGACCCACAGAAAAAGCACGGGGTAGCCGTGCTGTATCAGAAACGGTATAACTTCATCCACGGTAAAGACACCCACAGGAGAATGCGTCCCTGCTGCCACGTACAGAGATCATGTACCCTTCGAAAGAGCTCGATCGACTACATCGAATATATAAAGGATACCATAAATGGGTCGTCTCAGTATAGCGCAGGTCCTGAATTCTGACATCGGCGATCCCCCCTCCGGAAGAAGAGGTCGTCAGGCGGACTCGTGCTCTTTTAAGATGATTGCCACATAGAGCCCTTCGTGGGTTCCACCCGTGCCGGAAGAGCTTGCAATGCGGGACGAAACGGCGATGCGCGCCTTGCCGTGTTTTTTTAATGTCCGGACGAATTTTTCCCAGACGTCTCCCTCGGGCATGGAACTGGTCGAGGTAAAATCGTCATCGATCGGTTCGAGAAAATTGCAGGATGTTTTCTGGATCACCAGCCGGCATTTGGTTTTCTCTTCGTGCAGTTTGATATGCAGCAGGGTCCACCCGGACAGGATGGCAAGCACGGACATGCTGCCGCCAAACACCGTATTTCTGTGGTTTAAGTTCGGACGGAGGGGGGCGGAAAGAGAAATTGAGTTGCCGTCATAGGCGTCTACCTTTGCCCCTATATGGGCCGTTATAGGAATGTGTTCGTGAAGATATGCGGTAACACGGGATAAGTCCATGTTCCTGTCCTTGTCAGTGCCTGATGGAGCAACGAGTTCCTTGATTTCACAAATGCAGATATTTTGGGCCTTTTTCCTATTACACCACTTCTACGTCGATAAAATCCTGTTTAGTGCCGTCCCAAAGATACCCTTTGATCTCGTGGATTTTCCCTTCCCGTACCGAAACAACGACATGCACCGCATCCGGGAACTCCGGTTCGCCGAAGACCGTCTGGACCTCCTTGTCCATCTGGGAAAAATACGCATCACAATCAATGTGGGAGTGGTAAAAGGCGAGGACGGCCTCGTCGGCACGCGCAGACTCGCTGATGATCCGTTCCACCTCGTTCCTGTCTACTGCATAGGCGTTCCTGCTGTCCCGGGGGTGCGTTTCAGGGTCTTCGGCGTGCAGGCGCTCCTGGATATTCACGAGAGGATGGACGTGCTGGACCTCTGCCCTGCCGGTCACGAGACCGCAGCATTCAGCCGGGTATTCGGCTATAGCCTGCTTATACACGGCAACGACGCTTTGTGGGAAAAAACGCATGGATCAGATCTCCCTGCTCAAATAGCGGTCCCCGCTATCTGGGAACATTGCCACAATGGTCCCTTTCTTCGAGGTTTTCGGCTATCGCGAACGCTGCTGCAAGTGCGGCCCCGCTTGAGTGGCCCACGAACATGCCTTCTTCCCGGGCGATCCTTTTGGCCAGGTCATAGGCGGACTCGGTGCTCACGAACAGCCGCTCATCGGGAAAGCTCATGTCGAAGATCCCCGGTACGATCGCGCCTTCCCCGAGATACTTCATGCCTTCGATGCCGTGCATCTCATCGTCGGGATGTACGGAAATGACGCGGATGGAGGGGTCCTGCTCCTTGAGCGCCCGCCCCGTGCCCATGACGGTCCCGCCGGTGCCGACGCAGGCCACGAAGTGCGTGACCCTTCCTTGCGTCTGGGCGATGATCTCAGGCCCGGTTGTTTGATAGTGGGCCTTCCAGTTGGAGGGGTTGTTGTACTGGTCCGGCTGGTAATAGCGTTCCGGGTCTTCGCTCAATATTTTTTTGGCCAGACGGATGGCGCCGTCCGCGCCCTCGAAAGGGCTGGAGAAAACGAGTTCGGCGCCGAATGCGGCCATGATCTTCTTCCGCTCGACGCTGGCGTTCTCGGGGAGCACGATCTTTACCCTATATCCTTTGACCGCCCCGATCATCGAATAGGCGATGCCGGTGTTGCCCGAGGAGGAATCAAGGATGATCTTGTCGTGAGACAGAAGCCCCGCATTTTCGGCATCCCGTATCATGCTGAAGGCCGCGCGGTCTTTCACCGACCCGCCGGGATTATGCCGCTCCACCTTGGCAAAGACCCGCACGCGCGGTTTCAGACCGGCTGCCAGTTTTGTCAAGGGAAGCAATGGTGTGTTGCCGATCAGATCCAACACGGTATCTGTCGGTCTCTGATTTTCCGTAGGTGAGGACGCCGTCATCTTGAAAGGTTATTATCCCTTGCAGTTCTCAGGTTTCCCGGCAAATCTCTGCGCGTAAAATTCTGAGTACAATTAAATATCGCTACACATCGGTCTTGGTGGTTTACGGCCGGACAAATATATATAACATATTATCAAGATTTTCTGTAGTACTTTTTGAGGGAAGGAACGCTGAGATGCCGGAGACATTCCTTGTTAGAAGGGAAAGAGGACGTGCCGCAGGATGCCGTAATTCGCAGCCGCCGAGATCGTTCGCCTCTAACGATACCACTTTATAAGCCGTTCGGGCGGCACGCCCCAGGCATAGAGGATTTGCATTGCCACATTCCTGAACGTGCAGTACAGGACCCCGTCCCGTTCGTACCGGCGCGGTGAGGTCCGGACCTTTTGCGGGATGGTCACAACGGCATCGCCGCGTTTCCGAATGCGTTTCATCAGCTCCACGTCTTCCATGAGCGGGATATCCCGGTATCCGCCGATCTTCTCGAAATAAGAGCGTTGGATAAAAATGGCCTGGTCCCCGAAGGGGACCCTTGTCAGGCGGGTACGGAGGGCAACGTACAGCTCGGTGATCATAAAGATCCTGCGTTTTGTGTCGAAACCGAGATCAAATGCACCGGCGACTGCGCGATTCCCGTGCAGGGCTGAACGGATTAACGCAAGAGCGTTTGACGGGGGCCTGGTGTCGGCATGCAGAAACAGGAGGATATCGCCCTTTGCTCTAGCTGCGCCGACGTTCATCTGGCGGGCACGGCCTCGTAAGGTCGTCAGCTTCAGTACCTTCTCGTCAAGAACGGCTTTTATCGTGCTCCCTGCCGCATCGCCGTCCACGATGATGATTTCCAACTCATCATCGTCGACCTGAGCACGAAGATGGGCAATCGCGTTGTTGATCCCTTCGGCTTCGTTCAAGACAGGCAGGATGATAGATAACGCCGGCTTCTTTTCCACCAGATCACTTTCCGTCATAGTTCATTTTCCGCGCGCGTTCCATGCGGCCCTGATCATCTCGATCCGTTTCCGGTTCACGCCAAAGTCGGACTTGCCCAAGCGGGACGCGGAGCGCACCTGGATGGTTTTCGAAGCGTCGTCAAAAGAAAACTCCACGTCATCGACAAACCTCCACAGAGCGCTCGTGAACTCAACGTAGAGATAGCTGTCCGTCTCCGAAACAATTCTTGTTCGTTTCATCCGTTGGATTATTTTTTTAAGGTCAACCATGGCTTCGGGCATGGACGATGAATAAGAGAGCGGTGCAATTTCATGATCCCTGTCCGTACTCTGGCTGGACACGCAGTTCGGCGTCGGAGGACAGGGCGCCAGGCGTCCGTCCTTGACGCCGAGATTCGCCGGACGTACTCCTGAACAGCCGATGAGGAAAAGGCTGACAATAATGCCGCTTAATGACATAAGAGAGCCCTTATTGATGATAGATGATGGCATTTGTCCTGACATCATGGTGTATAATTATCACGCTGCTGCAGGCAAGTCAAGGGCACTGCTATGATCCGGCAGGTCGGTAAGTTTCAATTTGGAAAATCGGGAAAACATAAAAAAGTACATTACGTCAAGCTGGCAAACACTCGTATTTCAAGAGGTCAGATACTTTCCCGATATCGGCTATGAGGGATTGAAGCTCCTTCCGCTGTCGTTCATCGGTCTGCCGGTCCTTTCCCGACAGATTTTCCGCTATCAGCAGCAGCTTCTCTACATTTGCCCGCCACGCAGCGAGTTGTTTATCCATACTTTCGCAATATTCCTTCACGATCATGGCGTTGCCTCTTACCATTTTCTCAGCACCTCAAGTCGTTATTACCTGAGCATAAAAAATATCCGGAAAGGTGCGCAGATGAGAATAAAGGCTCGTTCAGCTAGGGAGGAACCGTTCAATCCTTTATTTCACCTCGCAGCTTTCCGGTGGTACATGTGTTCTTCAGGCGTCTTATGCAGCTTTTGCCCTGGGTTTTTTAAACTCCTTCTCGATTTTCGCAAGGTACTCTCGCCAGGGTTTCCAATAATACTTTTCCCAGCCTTCTTTAACTCCCTCATAATCGCTGTCGGCCACGTTGGCGTGGACAAGCTCGATCCTTCCCTGGCTTTCACCCTCGGGTAAAAACGTGAGGACCAGGATTGAGTCGATCTCTTCCTTTTTCCAGTGACTGCCGCGCCAGGACTGGACGATCATATACTTTGGGATGACCATGAGGGTTTTTCCCGTGAGCATTCCATCGAAAGCCCGGAACCTCGACCCTTCCTTCGAGCTGATGGAAACAGGGCCGCCGGTAATCTCGGCATGTTTCTTCGGGCTGAGGTACATTTCATATAGCTTTTCCGGAGGCGCAGCAAGCGTTACTGACTGTTGAATTGTCTTCGGCATTTTGTTTCTCCTTTCGCACGAGAAAGTGAGCCTCGCTGGTTCAACGATTGCCAATTAAAAAGCCCAGTTACCGAATACTATTCCCCTTCGGCAGCGGCCGTCTTTTCTTGAAAGGCCCGTTGCTTTCCGCCCCCTCCTCGCGAAAGGTTTGGCTTTATCGGGACAATTAATATCTTAATTCAACAGTATCACCGGACTTGTCTGCTGTCAAGGCCGCGCCTTTTCAGCCGCTCAGGCCAACTGCGCCTATAGCGAGGCGCCTCACGGAATCACCAATCGGTCAATACAGACGAAGTAAATCCTTATGACGTCATTCCGGCTTGTCCGGAATCGTTTCCTTCAGTACGCAGTACGCTGTAATGCATTACGATTCCCGACAGCCTGCACTCGCCGCCATACACTCGTAAACGCTGGCCGCAGGCAAGCGGGAATGACGACTTTTACAACTTTATCACAAATATTGTTACATCCCAGAAGCCCCCGTTCGTGGTGGGTCGCGAGCTTGCCGAACGATAGAACATGCTCCATCCCGGAATATCACGTCAAAAATCGGCGGTCTCTAGCGGTTTCTCGTATTATTCAATTGACAAAACATGCCTATACACGGTATTATGCACAGCTCTGCATAACCAAAAAAACCGCCGCGAAGCCGAGTAATGCACATGACCTGCTTAGTGTCTTCATGGTAAAAAGGGAGTTTCATGTTAAAAAGAACTGACTTACGCAACATCGCCATCATTGCCCACGTCGACCACGGCAAAACCACGCTCGTGGACACGCTACTCAGACAGAGCGGCACCTTCCGCGACAACGAGCGCGTCCAGGAACGGGTCATGGACAACATCGACCTCGAGCGCGAGCGCGGGATTACCATCATGGCCAAGAACACGTCTCTCCACTACAACGGCGTTAAAATCAATATCGTAGACACGCCCGGTCACGCGGACTTCGGCGGTGAGGTGGAGCGTACGCTTAAGATGGTGGATGGCGTGCTGCTTCTCGTAGATGCCTCGGAAGGCCCGCTGCCGCAAACCCGGTTCGTGCTCAAGAAAGCGCTTGAACTGGGCCTGCCGCCGATCCTCGTGATCAACAAGATCGACCGGCCCGATGCGCGCATCAGCGAAGTGGTGAACGAGGTCTACGACCTGTTCATTGATCTTGATGCAAATGACGCCCAGCTCGATTTCCCCATCGTGTACACCAACGCCCGGGACGGCATCGCCAAGCTAAAGATGGAAGACGAAGCCACAAGCCTCAAGCCGCTCTTTGACCTGATCGTGAACACCGTCCCGTCGGCTGAAGGTGACGAGGTCGCGCCGCTCCAGCTCCTGGTTATGAACATCATTTACAACGATTATGTTGGACGCCTGGCCATCGGCAAGATATTCGCCGGTACTGCAAAGGTGGGCGAGCCCATCGGCGTGGTCACCCAGAGCGGCGCTCTTGTGAAGACCAAAATCACATCGCTTTTCGCATTTGAGGGCCTGAAACGCGTGGACACCCCAAGCGCGACCATAGGCGACATTGTGGCGCTGGCCGGCATCGAAGGCGTGAACATCGGCGATACGATCACTGACCCCGAAAATCCGAAGCCGCTGCCGCGCATTGCCGTGGATGAGCCCACGATCTCGATGATCTTCGCCATCAATAACTCTCCCTTCGCAGGCAAAGAAGGCAAGTTCGTCACCTCTCGCCACTTGAAAGAACGGCTCGAAAAAGAGCTCCTCTACAACGTGGCGATCAAAGTCGAACCGGGTGATGCGACCGACAGCTTCAGGGTCCTGGGACGCGGCGAACTTCAACTTGCGATCCTGATCGAAATGATGAGACGGGAAGGCTATGAACTTTCGGTATCCCAGCCCGAAACCATCACGAAACAGCGGGACGGAAAGACCTTTGAGCCCATGGAAAACCTGGTCATCGACTGCCCCGAGGAGTTCATCGGCGTGGTCACGCAAAAACTGGGGACCCGCAAGGGCCGTATGACCAAGATGGCAAACAACGGCCACGGCCGTGTCCGCCTGGAATTCCGCATTCCTGCGCGCGGACTGATCGGCTTCCGCTCTGAGTTTTTGACCGACACGCGCGGGACCGGCCTCCTGAACCATCTCTTTGACGGGTACGAACCCTGGCAGGGCCCGATCGCGAAGCGGGCCACCGGCGCCCTCGTGGCCGACCGGGGGGGCAAGACCACGACCTATGCCCTCTACCACATCCAGCCCCGCGGCGAGCTCTTCATCCCTGAGAGCACCGCGGTCTACGAGGGCATGATTGTAGGCGAGAACTCGCGCGAGAACGACATGGACGTAAACGTGATCAAGGAAAAAAAGCTCACGAACATGCGGGCGTCGGGCGCTGATGAAGCGCTTCGCCTTGTGCCCCATCGGCAGTTGTCGCTTGAACAGTCGCTTGAGTTCATCAAGGAAGACGAGCTGGTGGAAGTGACACCGACGTCCATCAGGCTTCGTAAAAAAATACTCGACCAGAACAAGCGGCCGAAGAACAGGGATAAGATGGACTAAATTTTCACTCGTTATCATGAACTAAGTGAAGGGTCTTTCTATAGAATACAAAAAAGCCGCTGAATGTAAATTCGGCGGTTTTTTTATTAGCAGCGCTTCGCTTGAGGAGCGCGTTTTTTGCGACCGTCTCTAAAAGCTTTGCTAGACAAATCAGTTGCTGCCGGTTTCAATAATTTTGCACGGCAGTATTTCTGATGCCGTGGTGTTGTCACGTCTCCGGACTTTTAGTAAATATTTTTCGTATGACCATTCATGATCCGAAGTTTATTGTTTTCCTTGCTTCTCTATTGCCATTACCAGCTCCCTGAAGCCCCGCCGCCGCCCGACGACCCGCCCCCTCCGGAAAAGCCCGAACTGCCGGAACTGCCCGAGCTCCAGCCTCCCGAACCCCCGCGAGATGGAGAAACCGCCGATGGAGGCATGGCCTTTGGTGCGAAGATCCGTCGCGGCTTTCTTGATACCACGGTGTGTTCTTGAGCAGCAGCTTGGCAACGGGATAAACGATCAAATAGGTTATGAGCAGCGTGAGCGCTCCCGAGGTTCCGACAATGATGATAGGAAACATGGCCCAAAAAGGGATGAGGAAGAAGTAGAGAAACCATCCGACACCGGGTGTCAGGATGCCGATCACGGTGAACAGGCCGATGATGCCGAAGATGAATGCACCGAACAGGATTTTCTCGGTGAGCGGCATGTCGGGCGCTTCAATGCCGGAGAAAAACGACGTTTTCGTTTCATTTGCGCCGGAGCTGTCGGAATCGGGCGCTTTGCCGGTTTCCAGGACAGTAATGATGGCGTTTACGCCTGCCTCGATGCCGCCGTTATAGTCCCCGGTCTTGAACTTGGGAGTAATGACATTGCGAATGATGCTTCCTGCCGCGGAATCGGGGAGCACGCCTTCGAGGCCGTACCCCACCTCTATGCGCATGCGGCGGTCCTGCGGGGCCACGACGAACAGGATGCCGTTGTCTTTGCCTTTTTGACCGAGCTTCCATTCCTTAAAAACCGCTTCCGCATATCCTTCGATGCTTTCCCCTTCGAGCGAGGGTACGGTGAGCACCGCGATCTGGTTGCCGGTGCGGTCTTCGTGCGCCTTGAGCCGTTCCGTGAGCGACTTGCGCATGGATGCGGACAGAATTTCCGCGTTGTCGGTCACGCGACCGGTAAGATACGGGACGTCCGATGCAGTGGCGATGAGCGCCGCAAGAATTATTGCTGCAACAAGTGCGTATCGCAAGACTGTTTTCATGCGCCTTTCTCCTCGATGATTACGTTCGGAAGTTCATTCTCCCGGGCTGCTCCTGCTGCCGTGGCAGCGAGGTGCTCCTCCAATCCCTGAAGCCCCGTTTTCCAGGGCGAGGCGGACCTGTCCCCCGGCAAGGGCCGCTGTCATGCGGGCAACAATGTGATGCATTGCTTCCCGGCTGAGTCGTTTGGCCAGTCCGGTATCGGGTAGCAGGACGACCTGGCGCTCGAACATGCTGACGAGCAGCAACACACCAGTGCGGCCGCGGGTGGCGAACACTTCACGGGAGAGAAAAAGAGACTGCGCGTACTGACGCACTTCCACCTCTGCGCGGTGGGCTTCGAGAAAGAACCGGGCAAAACCTCGGCACAGCGACGCACAGCAAGGCGCAGGCAGCGCCCGTTGCGAGCGTCGCCACCACGGCGAACAGTACCGCAACACCGGAATGCCATTCCGGCCGCAGCAGATCGAGCAGAACTGTTCCCGAGCCGGCGACAGCAGCTCCCAGGGCAAACGCTTTCCAGGGCAGTTCGGCGTACGTATCGCTTCGTTTGACGACCGCGAGCACGATCTGTGCTCCGGTCCGTTTCTCCGCATCAGCTACGCGCCGGTCCAACTCGCTACGTTCTTGATCGGCTAAAATATGTTTCATTGTGTCCCTCGCTTAGGTCGATATCTTAGAGTCAACGCGCGGGTGTAGGGCGCGCTTCTCAGCGACCCACACGACCCGCATGTTGGAATTATTTTCGAGTATTGCTAGAAGAAGATTAGGCATGTGCGAGGGCATGTATACCAGCAAGGCGCTTACCGATACTCGCCTTCGCGATTTTTAAATCGTAAGACGCCTGAAGATTGAGCCAGTATTGCGGCGTCTGGTTAAACGCACGACCGAACAACAATGCCAGTTCCGCTGTTACCGGACGATCGCCCTTTGATAACATGCGAAATCCGCATCGGCGATACCCCGATAGTGCGCGCGAACTCAGCCTGAGATATACCCATTTCTCCCAAGATTTCTGCCAGGAATTCTCCCGGATGAATTGCAGGCAAACCATTCTTAACCATGTTTGTGTCTCCTTTAGTGATAATCAACGATTTCAACGTCATAAGCGTCACCATTTTTAAATCGGAAACATACTCGCCACTGATCGTTAATGCGAATGCTCCATTGACCGGCGCGGTCATGAGCCAACGCCTCCAGTTTGTTGGAAGTCGGGATGCGCAAATCGTCGAGACTCACGGCTCCGTCCAATTGCGTCAAGCGCATTGCTGCTCGCTTCAGCATGTCCTGCGGCAAGCGGCGAGATTTTCCAGTGGCAAAAAAACGTTCCGTTTCGGAGGAGGCAAATGACTGAATCATGGGAAGATTATAAACAAATTGTTTATTAATGTCAAGTGGTGCTTTTCGCTGGCGGGCCAGGTGATTTGATGGCTGGGGCTGTAGCCAGCGTTACCTTCGCACGCTACGAGAACGATCCCAGTTCATGAACGAGATAACTTTACGGATATGCAATTCATAGACGCCATTGCGTATATCTTTCTTCACTTTGTTGATGAGAACAGTGACTTCGGGGGCGCGGCGCTGCATGCCATTGATTAATCTTAATTCAAAGGGTATTTTCACCTGAGCTAAGCGATCACGCCAGTACGGTTTGATCTCTCGATATTCTATTTTTTTGATGCCAGCAATGATTTCCGCAAGCCAGGGGCGTTTGATAGTTGTCGTAAGTCGATCCATTGGCATCTCCTCTCCAAATTCAACCAGTTATCGAAACGGACGTAACATTTTGTGCAAAACTAATATCGGATTTCCGGTATTAGCGAGTTTAGTAAAAGGGATGCCACGAGAGTCCGAGATACCCGTGGAAAAGCTGCGTCAGTAATGCGAGACGGGAAGTCGTCCTTGATTCTGTACCTGGAATCCAGCCCAGTGTAGCAGAAAGAGGAAAGGTTGTAAAATCAAATGCAGGATAACCATTGATATTCTTATGGGCACTTGCCGTATAATACAAAATACCCGGCAACGCCGGAATGACGGCAAAAAAAAAACAGAGTCGCTTTTCAGCGACCCCTTATTGATGACACCCACCTGGTATTAGTTACTTCATCCCGTCGGCAATTACCTTATCAATCGACCATTTGCCGCCGCCCCTGATAATAAGCGCAATCCCGATGGCAATCACGAGAAGATGATATTCATAGCCTTCGCCCTTCTGGTTACCAAACCAGTTCATAAAGATCCCATTCTGGAAATGCATCATATACACGGCTACCGCCATGTTCACGGCAATGCCCAAAGCTGCGATCCGGGTCAACAACCCGGCAATCAAGCCGGCCCAGCCGATGCCTTCGGCCATAATCGACAGAAACGCGAACACCGTCGGTATACCAAGTTTCGCGGTAAAGAATCCGAGCGTCCCTGTGAAACCGTACCCTCCGTACATGGTCGTAAGCTTCTGCATGCCGTGAAAGAAAAACACGTACCCAAGGGCCACCCTCAGCACCAGCAGCGCAACATCATCGTTTGTTTGAAATAACTTTTTTAACATGTCTGCCTCCTTCTTGAAGTTCAAATGACTTCCTTAATAACTGCCGCTTTTCAGCGATAGATGCTTTTCCCCGTATGAAGTACTTTCGTTTCAAAGAACCCAAACCTATTCCGCGAGCCCCAATTTTCTGCACAACTGCCCCAGCTTTTCCTGCTCTGCTTTGGTGAGGACATTCATCGTTTCCACGATCTTTCCCGCGTGGCGGGGGAAGATACTGCTGATCAGTTTTTCTCCTTCCGGCGTCAGTTGGATCGCATAGTAACGCCGGTCAGCCTGTTTCCGCTCGCGTCTTACGAGGCCCCTCTTTTCCAGGTTGTCGATGACCATCGTGATATTTCCGGTGCTCTTCAGTATTTTCTTTGCCAGTTCTGCCTGGCTCAAGGGACCGACGTGATAAATCGCTTCCAGCACGCCGAACTGGCTGATTGTCAGCCCGACGTCTCCCAAATGCCGGTGAATACGCGTTGATATTGCGTCCGATGCCCGCGTCAGTTTAACGTAGGCATTCAACGCCCTCGTTTCGTCCTTCGCTCCCTTGTAATGAGTGCTTTTCATAGGCCCGTCGCTATGCACATTAATACTAAACTATTTAACGTTGAACTAATTATATCCCAGGAAGAGGCATGTGTCAAGAAAGCAGACTTATCTAGTCGAGGGCGTTCTTTGCGAAACGCTGCGGGAATGAGGCTCGGGAATGCTTGAAGGTAATGGAGTGATGTCTTGCTTCAGAAAAACCGCAGTGGGGTCAGGGAATGAGCAGCCCGGTCCAGGAACTTCAGGCCGGTTATATATAAACGGGAGTCTATCTTTTTAGTCCAGAGTACGGCGGCAGTGCTGCATTCAACCGGGAGGGTGTTCTTGAACGTGATATTCTGGCCTTGTTCGAGGGGTTGGAAAAAATAGGCGCCTACTCCAGTGAGACTGATATTGACGACAACGCCCTTATAGACTTTTTCGTTATTTTCTGCATCTGCCTTGAACTCGACAGGCAGGGGAAAGTCGAAGCGCGGACATATTCTTTTCTCAGTGCTCTTGTTTATCATAGGGACATCCGATTTCCTGATCCGGCGTGCCAGCTTTTCAACCCATACAATAGTCCACTCCGCCTTGCCTGTCAATGATATTTAACGAAATTTTTTGCAGACCGGCGAGGCATTCTCAACCGGACGGGTCAGAGCGCCAGCTGTCTCACGGCTGCCATCACTGTTTCCCGGATCCGGGCAGGCGGCTCCGGCCCCACAAGCCGTGTCCCGTGATCGAGCACAGGGACCACGATATCGGTAAAAGCTCCCCCGCACGGGCATGTCTGCGCTTCTGCATCCGTGTTCGGGATGATCTTCCGAGCGCCGCATGCCGTACAAGCGAGCACACGCTTACTTCCCGACCACTTGCCCCGCTTTGCCAGCGGCTTGCCGTCGATCTCCACGAGGTCCATGGCAAAATCGATGACCGGAGCATTGCTGATCGACGTCCCGATGCCGTAGCCGTGGACCAGGGGATTGAGAACAGGGATATCTTCCTCGGAGATGCCGCCGCTCACGTAAAACCTGACATGGCCGAGGCCGCGCAATTCCAGCTCCCACCGCGCTTCTTCAAGAATCCGGTAAAAATCACCGCGACGCGACGTCGGCGTATCGAACCGCACGGCAGAGAGCCGCTCTCCCAGCGCCTGGGCCACGTTCAACACCTCGAATTTTTCGTCCTGGAATGTGTCGATAAGGGCGACCCGTTTGAGCTTAGGATCGAGCACCTCGTCATAGGCCTTGAGCGCCTCGACGGTCGAGCCCATACACAGGATCAAAGAGTGCGGCATGGTGCCCATGGGGTCCTCGCCGATCACCTGTCCGGACTTGACCACCGCCACGCCGTCGCACCCGCCCACATAGGCGTTCCGCTCGATCATCGGCGCAAGGACCGGGTGCATTCTGCGGGCGCCGAAACTCATGACGAGCCGGTCGCCTGCAAGCTTCTTCATGCGCGCAGCCTGCGTGGAGATGCCCGAAGCCTGGCAGATGAGCCCGAGAAGCGCCGTCTCGAATACAATGAAGTCCTGGTACCTGCCCTCAATCTCCATTACCGGCTCATAGGGATGGAAGACCGTGCCTTCGCGCATGGCCCGTACCTTGATTTTCAGGTGCTCCATCAGTTCCATGGCCTCTCCCAGTCCCGTGAACAGGGCCCAGAGCCGGTTCTTCGGCAGGCTCTTGGCGATAAATTCTGCTTTTACCGCGGGGTTGACGTTCCTGGCCTTCAGTATCTTGAGCGCCCGCTCGAAATAGACATCAGTGATCTTGCCTTCGAGTATTTCCTGGGGATCAGCGGTGAGAAACATGAAGCCTCCCTCTTTTTACAGCGGCTCGTGGCGAACCCTTGCGAAAATAAAGCCTTGAGCGGCTTGTGGAAAAAGCCATCTCCTGCGTCCTCTTTCGTCATCCCCGTGAAAACGGGGATCCAGTAGCAACCTGAAAGCCTGGATTCCCGCCTGCGCGGGAATGACGGAAAAGAGAGCGAAAGCCTTTTCTCAACGGCATGCAGTGAGTCGGTTGTTCCGCACTCACGCTGCTTTTCTGCCCGAAGCTGCTCCTGATGGTACGACTGCAACGGCCATGACATTCTTCATGATGCGAAGCGCCGCCTCATGGTCTTCCCGGGAGATGCCGGCAACGCCGTCTTTGACCACGGTAACGGCGTAGTCGCGAAGAACTGCGTCCGATGCCGTGAACAAGATGCAGATATGCGTCACGTCTCCCGTGAGCCTGAGCGCATCGACTCCCAGCCTTTTCAGGGTTTTATCCAGGTTGGTACGGAAGAATCCCGAATAGGTCGTCTTGTGAATGACGATATCGCCTTTTGCAGGTTTCAATTCGGCGACGATCGCCGCCCCGTTCGTACCTCTTACTGCATGGGCCGGCCAACGAAACTTCGAAAATTCCTTGTCGTCAACTGCATGGGCATCGCAAACATAAATGACCGGGTTGCCCACGGCGTGCGCCCGTTCGATCTCCTGTATAATGACCGGAATTATTTTTCTTGTCTCAGGCACTTCAAGCGGAGACCCGGGAAGCACGAAGTCGTTCACCATGTCAATTATAAGCAGGGCCTCCTTTTTCATAAATCATCCCCCCCTTGGCAGGCCTCTCTTTACAATTATATCAATATGCTGTATCTTTTGCAGATTAAGGAAGTTCACGGGGAGAGTCGAACAATGCAGTATAAGGGAGAGAGATCAATAGTATGAGCGAAATCGGAGAAATTCTATTCAACGAAGAGGCTATCGCAGACAAGGTCCAGGAACTTGGCGGGCTGATCTCACGGGATTATGACGGGAAGGAGCTGATCGTCGTCAGTATTCTGAAAGGCGCCGCCATATTCACGACGGACCTGGTGCGCAGCATCTCCTGCCCGCTCACCGTCGAATTCATCCAGGCTTCAAGTTACGGCAGGTCCACGAATTCATCGAGGAATGTTGTCATTAAAAAAGATCTGGAATCGGACATCGCAGGCAGGCATGTGCTGCTGGTCGACACGATCATTGATACCGGCGAGACGTTTGACTGCCTCATGAAGATGCTCGCGGAAAGAAAACCTGCCAGCCTGAAAGCGGCTGTCTTGTTCGACAAATCGTGCCGCCGTCTCGTCGATGTTCCGATCGCCTATCGGGGCTTCGAAATCCCGGACTCGTTCGTCGTGGGATACGGATTGGACTACAACGAGCTGTATAGGAACCTTCCTTATATTGCCGTGCTCAAGGAGGACAGCTGACCACTTTTTCCTTCGCGCCCTCCCGCCCCGATAAGCAGGCCCTTGTTGCGGGGAGACCGCTCTTCTTGTTCAGCGCCCTCAACGGTACAAAATCTTTGGTATCAGCCGCGGTACGCGTTTCACATACTCCCGGTATTGGTCCCCGAAAATAACGACAAATCTTCGTTCTTCAATGAACGCGCCGAACAGAAAATAGAGGTCCGCGAAGCCCGAAATCGTGAGGCTGTTGCGTGTAAGGTATGGATTGAACGTAAAGATAACGATCCCTGCGAGATACATAGGATGACGGACAATGCCGTACACGCCGGTCGTAACCAGCTCGTTCCGGGTCAACCCTTCGACATTCCCCGCCACTTCGCGGCGCTTCCAGTACCTTGCTATTTGCTTGAGGCCGAGGAACTCGCCGGTATCGAGGTGTTTGAATGCGAGCGATCCGAAGACGACTCCCGCCAGCTGGATCGCATGCATGACCCACTGCAGCCATCCCGGTGCTGTCCACAGTTGCCGGTCGGGGACTTCGTGTATGAGATAAAACGTTAAACCCGCGGTGAGAAAACTGAGGGAATTGTACAGCGCCCGGTAATACACGCGCATAAAAGTCTCGCCGAAAAAGGCACTGCAGGCATGCTTGAATATTTTCGAGACAGTAATGCTGTGGATGAAAACGAAGAGAAAAAAGATGATGACGACTCTGATCATAGCGACAAAGCGCCCAGTGCCCCTGGCCGGATTGACCGCGGGCCGGGAATATGTCGGTGCAGGGTACGGTGAGCTCTGAACTTTTTCATTCCCCCGCCAACAGCACTACTGCGGCATGCTGGATCTCGTTCATACGATCGTATGCCGCTATACGCAGGTCGGCATCGACAAACCGGTCCAGCAAATAGGGGCTGTCAAAGGAAACCAAAACGGATTTCCCGTTCACTTTTTGTGTATTGCGCAAAAGTTTGAGCACCATGTCGTGGAGCTTGTCGGTGAGCCCCGAGTGCCCTTTCGACGCCGATATGTTGGAGAAGACGGCCAGCACGGTGAACTCCGCCGCGAGGATGCTGTCCAGCACCAGGGATTCGGGCATATCGGAGCCCGGCGTCAGGACGAGCACCGACAAATTGCGATACCGCTCACGCATTGCATGGATGAATGCATTCCCGGCCTCCGTGTTATTGTCGTCATCAAGGATAAAGCAGGCCACCCCCGCTTTTCGGGAAAGGGGGAATATTTTCTTATTGCCCGACACGACGCGGAGCGCCTTGCCGCCGAGTTCGCGGGCGATGTGTGCATGTTTCCGGTAATCGGCCGTGGCCGTGGGCGCGGTCTTATCGAACAGTCCCAACCTCGTCTTTGCCGCCATGATCCGCTCAACAGATTCGGCAATGTGCTGCCGGGTAAGGCGCCCCTCCTCCACGGCTCTGACGACGGCTTCGATCGTCCGGCGCGCATCGCCCGGGTGGAGAAGGATATCGATGCCCGCCTCTACGGCCCTCACCGCAATTTCTTCCGGAGAATAATCCCGGGCAAGTGCGCCCATGTCCAGGGCATCGGATACGATCAAGCCCCCGAATCCCATGCCTTCTCGCAGCAACGCGGTAACGGTTTTTTTCGAAAACGTGGTCGGTTTTTCCGGTTCCAGAGCAGGAACGAGCAGGTGCGCCACCATGATCATACCGACGCCGTCCTTTACCGCTTCGCGAAAGGGAGGGAGTTCGACCCGGTTCAAACGCTGCCGGTCCGCACGGATAACCGGAAGGACGGAGTGAGAGTCCTGGTCCGTGTCCCCGTGCCCCGGGAAATGCTTGGCGCAGGCCAGGAGATCGACCCTGCCCCTGGCTGTCGGTTTCTGCAGCCCTTTGATGTAGCGCGAGCCGAACCATTCGACCACGCCGGGTTCATCGCCGAACGCACGCGTGCAGATGATGGGGTTGTCCGGATTATTGTTCACGTCGACGACGGGAGAAAAAACCGCATGAATGCCTGCGGCGCGCGTTTCGATGCGTACGGCGTCCAGCATCCGGTCGAGAAGGCCGATGTCCTTTTTCGACCGCCGGTTGACGGCTGAAGCAACGGCCCGCTGGTTCGGGAACCTCGTCCCGCCAGCAAGCTGCTGGCCGAGACCGCGTTCGACGTCGGAGGAAATCAAGAGCGGTATCTCGGATGCCTTCTGAAGCTCCTGAAGCCGCTTTGGCGTCAGCGCGATCGATCCGCCGAACAGGATAAACCCGCCGATCCCTTCCTGAACAAGCGACTGCGCCTGAAGAGCATACCGGGGATCTTCGAGCATGCCGCCGTCGATCCGCGGCATCACCATCTGCGCTACGTCGTGTTTGAGCGAGCGATCATGCATGGCGCTTATTTTCTCTTTTTCGCCGGGCCTTTGCAAGCATTTTTTACTGCATTTATCACAGTTCCCCCTTCACTCTTTTTCCCGGCCGTGGTATACTGGGCCGCCACAAAGGAAACAAGTGGAGCCCCTTCCGGCAAGGGGCCGGAGGCTCCAACAACACGACCCCCCGCGGTTTACGTCGCAATCCCCCGGCAGGAGCCGGGATTGCAAGTCGCGGGATCCATTATCTGGGAGCGCCGCGTGAAGCCGATAGACTTGCAAAGTGGTTCCTATATTACGAAGCCGGGACGGGTAGCAATCCTTGCCAGGCTCTTTCCCTCGTTCTCGTTTTACCTCCATATCATCCGGATCGTTAGGCAGGCCAGCAAAAAAGCAAAACGGGGCGCTTACGATACGGCGGCGTGGTGCGGCAGCAGCCTGGACACCCTCCATGCGCTCGAGTACGTCGGAAGCAGAATCGAGGTCACCGGCCTCGACAACTTTCGGTCGCTCGAAGGCCCCTGTATATTCATCGGCAACCACATGAGCACCCTCGAGACCTTCGTCCTGCCGGTCCTCATTTCTTCGTTCAAGGAAGCGACCTTTGTCGTCAAACAAAGTCTCGTTGAGTACCCGGTCTTCAAATATGTCATGCGTGCAAGAAACCCCGTTACCGTGGGCAGAGCAAACCCGCGGGACGACCTGAAGGCGGTGCTGGAAGGAGGCGCCGAACGCCTGAGAGCCGGAACGTCCATTATCATTTTCCCGCAGACCACGCGCACGCCTGTCTTCGATCCGGAACAATTCAACTCGATAGGGATCAAACTCGCGAAACGCGCGGGCGTGCCGGTCGTGCCCATTGCCCTCAAAACCGATGCCTGGGGCAACGGGAAGTTCCTTAAAGACTTCGGCAGGATCGTGCCTGCAAAGACGGTGCACTTCGCCTTCGGGGGCCCGCTTCGTATCAAGGACCGCGGTAGCGACGAACATCAACAAATCATCGATTTTATCACGGGAAAACTGAAGGAATGGGGCGGAGAAGTGGCGCGGCAGAAGTGATCCCATATACTGAAGCGAAGTTCTTTACTCAGGTCAAATCCAAAAAGCAAACCCGATGAAACCGGCTGTTCTCAGCAGGAAAAAAGCGGGGAAAAGGAGGATAAAAAAGTTCTCCCTTTCCCCGCCCTGATTTCCTGGTTCGTTTACCTTTTCCCTGTCAGCGAACTACTTTGCAGCGGGCTTGATCGAAAGCAGCTCGACCTCGAAGATCAGGACCGCGTTCGGGCCGATGGGGCCGCCCATCGTGCCGCGCTCTCCGTAGGCAAGATCAGCGGGGACGAAGAGCTCCCACGTGGAGCCCACCGGCATCAGCTGTAACGCCTCTGTCCAGCCTTTGATCACGCCGCTCACCGGGAAGGTCGCCGGTTCTTTGCGTTTATACGAGCTGTCGAATTCGGTGCCGTCAATGAGCGTACCTTTGTAATTCACCGTCACCGTGTCCGTTGCCTTGGGCATCTGGCCCTTCCCTTCGGTAATGACCTTGTACTGCAGACCGTCCGGCAGGGTTTTGACCCCCTTCTTCTTTTTGTTCGCGGCCAGGAACTCTACGCCTTCTTTCTTGTTCTTCTCTGCGAGCGTGTTTCTCTTCTCCTGTTGTTTCGCCATGAGCTCTTTTTGCGCCGCCTGGATGGTCTCCTTGAGTTCCTGCTCGGTCATGAGCGGTTTGCCGCCCGAGAGGGCATCTTTGATTCCCCTGAACAGGATGTCGGGATCTACGTCGATGTCATTCTTTTTCAGGCTGGTGCCCATGTCGATACCGATGGCATAGCTCAACTTTTCCTTCTGTGTCGTCAATGCCTGCTTTTTCTCGGCAAAAGCCGTACCTGCGGCAAGCACGATGCAAAAAATGATTACCAAACTTTTCTTCATGTCGTTTCTTCTCCTTTTTTGAATGAAATGCTCCGTGTCTTTTGGGAATGCCGATATCATTTTTCGCAATGCTGCCCCTGCTGCTGCGAAAACAGAGTGCTATTAAATTACCAGCATTTACGGGCTTTGTCAATCAGCAGCGGGAATTTTTGCCGTTTTGCTTCATATTAATACATCGAGCAGGGTGAACAGGAAGATCGTCACGCTGATGTATCCGTTCATATTAAAAAACGCAAAATTGAGCTTCGAGAGGTCATCCTTCCTGACCAGTGCATGCTCATACACGATCAGTGCCAGAGACAGGAACACCCCGGCGAGATAATACCACCCGAGCGAAAGCAGCGAGGACAGCCAGAAAAGCGCCGCCATCGTGAATCCGTGGGAAATCCGGGCGATCCAGAGCGAACGGTTGATGCCGAACCGCTGCGGTATGGAATGCAGCCCCGCCTTCCTGTCGTAATCGATGTCCTGGAGCGCATAGAGCACATCGAAACCAACGAGCCAGAACAGCACCGCGGCCCCGAGCACGAGGGCCGGGGCCTCAAACCTTCCCGTGACCGCTATCCAGGCGCCCAGGGGAGCGCCGGCGATGCCGAGCCCGAGAAAGGCATGGGCAAGGAAGGTAAACCGCTTGGTATAGGAATAGAAGAACACGACGGCCAGCGCCAGGGGAGAGAGCGCGAAGGCAAGCGGGTTCAACATGTATGCCGCGAAGACAAGCACGGCCGAGGAAACCGCGGTGAAGACGACCACCTGCCCGGGCGTAACAAGGCCTTTCGGCAGGGCCCGCTCCCTAGTGCGGGGATTTTCCGCGTCGAACTTCCGGTCTGCCCAACGGTTGAACCCCATGGCCGCCGAGCGCGCACCGACCATGGCCACGGTTATCCAGAGAACCGTCTTCCCGGACGGCATGCCATGGGCCGCGAGCAGCGCGCCGGTGAAGGCAAAGGGCAGCGCAAAGATCGTGTGTTCGAACTTGATCATCTCGAGGATGATTTTTATTTTTTTGATCATGAGAACCTCAGAGAAAATATTTTACCACGGAGACACGGAGAGAAACTATTGAGCGAGTTTCTTAATGCCCTTCTTAAACCAATTCCCAACCACAGCGACACGGAGGTTAAAGAACCAGTCGTTTGATACCATCATTGATAAATCTCGTATGAAAATTGATAATGAGCCCAACCTTGAGACCCGATAGCTTCAGGTAGGTTAAAAGCTGAGCTTCATGCACAGGCAATATTCGCCCTGTCATCGACAACAACGTCCAAGCGGTAACCGCAATCGAGTCTGACTCCTTTATATTCCAAAGGTAATGACTTCTGTCTCTCATATGCTATATTCTTCAGGGTCAGTTCCCTGCAATAACATTCTTCATAAGCTGACTCAAGCAATCCCGGACCGACATGCCGATGAACCTCAATTGCACCGGCAATAAACTTTTCCGTCAAGTCCTCATGATAGAGCATTTCTCCGTGTCTCCGTGGTTAAAATTACTTCGCAGCGTTCTTCCTCCCCCACTCCTCGATCTTCTTTTTGATCTCCGGCATTGCTTTCTGTGCGGCCTCGATGCCGGCCTGCATGCACCTTTTTTTCTGAGTGAAGTCCAGCATGCCAACGTTGCCTACGGCCGGTGCAATGAGCACGTCGGCCTCCTTCCGTTTATACTTCACGTTCTCTGCGGCCATGATGGTGACGGCCTGGAGCATCACGTCGACGAGGTTCGTAATATTATAGTTGATCACGTTTTCGCTGATGTCCACGGCAATGACGATGTCCGCGCCCCGCTCCCGCGCAACGGAGATGGGGAGATTGTCGATCACGCCCCCGTCCACGAGGAGCTTTCCCTGGTAATCCACGGGATTGAACACCCCCGGGATGGCGCTGCTTGCGCGGACCGCCTTTGCCACGGGCCCCCGGTCGAGTACGACCCGCGTTCCGCGGTTCAGATCCGTGGCAATCGCTGCAAAGGGAATCTTGAGGTTCTCGATGTTCTGGACCGGCACCTTGTTTTTCACGAACGCCTCCAGTTTTTCTCCCTTCGCCACGCCCATTCCGGTAATTGCCGTCAGGATCCCGTAGTCGAACAGGTCGTCTTTCTCTAGGGAAAACGCCGTCCACTCCAGGTCAAAGCTGTTGGCGTCGTAGGCATAGATCGCGCCGATGAGGCTCCCGACGCTGGTGCCCACGATCATGTCGATGGGCACTTTCTCCTGTTCGAGCGCCCGTATCACACCGACATGTGCAAAGCCCCTGGCTGCGCCGCCGCCGAGCACGAGCGCTATTTTCGGCCTTGGCGCCCCGGCGATTGGCGGCCCCTGGGTGGAAGCACAGGACGTCAGCAGAACGAGCAAACAAAATATGAGCGACATCTTAATGTGTTTCATTTTTTCCTCGTCCATGACCCGAACCTCTAGTTCGTCATTCCTGCGAAGGCAGGAATCCAGGATTCTGCAAAAAGTTTCTGGATTCCGGGTCAAGCCCGGAATGACGTTTTGGATGCTATTTTGAAAACAACAGAGCGATCGTAATGAGAAGAATTCGTGTCTAATGCTCCCGTTCCAGCAACTCAACCACCCGGTTGTACAACGTTTTCACGATCTCGTCGTAATCTTTCTCTTCGGGGTAAACCGGCTTGTCGAACGTTACGCTGATCCGGACGGGCTTCGGGAACCTCCTGCCGGCCGGCAGCATTTCATAGGTCCCCCTGATTGCGACCGGTATGATCGGGATGTTCAATTCTTTTGCGATAATGCCGACGCCCTTTTTGAATTCCTTGATGTGACCATCGCGCGAGCGCCCCCCCTCCGGGAAGACGCACAGGACCTTGTTGTGCCGAAGTACGTAGGCCGACAACTGCATTGCGCCGTAAAGTCGCGTATCCATGTCCACGGGGATCACGTTGAAGTCGCCGGCGATTTTGGAAGAGAGCGGACCGCCGAAGTAATCGGTCGTCCCGAGGAAAAACGTTTGGAAAGCAACATGCCGGGATAGTGCGGCAACGACCGCAGGAGCATCAGCAAGGCTCAGGTGGTTCGGCGCGAGGATATAGGGCCCCTTCGAAGGCAGATGTTCCGTGCCCCGGACTGAAAGCCGGCCATAGACGGTGAATATAAGGTTAAGTGCGATTTTAAGAATAGAGCGCGCAACGTTGAGCAGCGGCTCCGGGATCGAACCTCAGCGATGATGTCAGATCTGTCGACGGCTCCAGCGCCAGAATTTCCGACCAGGACATTTTCACATTTTCCCCCGCCGCAATCGGTCCCGCAGCAAGCAGGTCCTTGATCTTCTGGACCACGTCCCTGACAGTGAAGACCTCGGAACCGAAGGATTCGGGGACCGCGATGCCGAACGATTTCTCGATGCTCACGACCAGTTCCACACGTGCGAGCGAGTCAAGACCGAGGTCCAGTTCAAGATTGTCGTCGGGCACGATGTTGTTCTTCTTCGAGGAAAAAGGTTCGAGGCATGCCAGCAGCTTCCGGGTCACGGGGTCCTGCAAAAGGCCTGCGTCGATTTCCTGCACTGCCTTCTCGGCGCGCTCGCCGCCCGTTGCATAAAGTTCCCTTACCTTGCTCCTTCTCAGCTTGCCGAGCCTCGTGACCGGGAGCGGGTCTTTAAAAATTTTCAGCCCCGTGATCCGCTTGTACGGCGGAAGGTCCTTGGCAAGGTCCTCGATCTCGAAGGCGATCGTCTCCCGGGAGTTGGACAGGTTCATCTTCCGGAGATATTCGAAGTCCGGCACCACCGCAGCCTCGAGTCCGCGGTCGCCCTGGAGCAGGCAGATTTCCTTGATGGACGGGATCTGTTTGTAAAACTTCTCGAGCTCATCAGGAAAGATCTTTTTCCCCGTCGCGAGCACGATCATTTCCTTGGACCTGCCGGTGATGAAAAAATAGCCGTCCTTGTCGCTGGTAGCCGAGGTCCCCGCTGTAGAACCAGCCGTCCCGGAGCACCTCCGCCGTGTCCTGCGGCTTCTTGTAGTATCCCAGCATCACGTTGGCGCCGCGGATCGCGATCTCGCCCTGGCCGTTCTCATCGGGGTCCGCGATCCTGACCTCCACACCCGGTACCGGGATGCCGATGGAACCGGCTTTCTGTTTCGAAAGCGGGTTAAAGGTGGACACCGGCGAGGTCTCCGTCAGGCCGTACCCTTCAATGACCGTGAACCCGAGGTTGGTCATGTCGGTGTACACGTCCGGGATCGAGCCGGGCCCCGCCGCTCGCAAAGAGCCTGAACGCCGGGCCGAACATCGCGTGCACTTTACCGAACGCGGCCCTGCCGATGTTCACATCCACGGTCCTCCTGAGCAGCCCGTTCAACCTCAGGAGAAGCCCGACCAGCAGCCGCACGGGCGCCGGCTTCTTCTGGATCGCATCGAAGATGGCGCGGCGGAGTCCCGTAAACAGCTGCGGCACGCCGAGCAGGATGCTGACCTTCGTCTCCTGCATGCATGCCAGGATGTCCGGGCCTTTGAGGCTGTTCAGAAGCGTGACCGTGGCCCCGGTCGAAAAGCACAGCAGCATGGCCGCCATGGCGGGATAGGTATGGTGCAGCGGGAGCAGGCAGAGCATGTTATCGTCGGGGTGAACGAGGTCAAGCTTCGTGCAGCTCACGCAGTTTGACGCCAGGTTTCCGTGAGACAGCATAACGCCCTTCGGGTCTCCGGTCGTGCCGGAGGTGTACAGGAGAGCGGCCAGGTCTCCCGATGCGGGAGCAGGCGGAAGCTGAGCATCGGGACGGGCAGTGAGCATATCGGGGAACGGAACGCCGCTGCCCGGGTCAAAAGAGATGACCGTGAGAGGACCGCTGCGGGGAAGTTTCTGAATTGTCGCTGATGATACGAAAACGGCCTTTGCCCCCGAGCTTGCCAGGAGCAGAGCTACCTCTTTTTCCGTAAGCTGCGCGTCGAGCGGCACAATGACCGCGCCCAGCGATACCGTGGCAAGGTAAGCAAACATCCACTCGGGCCGGTTCTCGGAAAGGAGCGCGATCCGGTCCCCCTTTTCGATACCGCGGCTGGACAGGGACTGCGTTGCGGAGGCGATCCGGCGCAACACCTGTCGGTAAGCGTATTGCTGATACTGGTCGCCGATCTTCATCTGGACGGCAATGGTGCCCGGGTATCGTTCTGCGGCTTCCTGGATTTTGTTCAGGATCATGTCAAGCCTCGTGCGGGAAGGGTCCTCGGAAAACGGCAGCGAGCGGCGACAGCATATAATGGCGGGGCGGGAAAGTCAATCGGGATTTTCGAGAAGATCGTCGCAAGGCGCCAATCAAGCCCATCAATCCTTAGTTGCTTTTTTTATGTCCGTTCCAGCCTTCTTCCAGGTCTTCTTCGCCTCTTTGTCAACCGTCTTCCAGTCCTTCTTCGCCTGCCGGTCAACAGCCTTCCACCCTTTTTTGGCGTTCTTGTCCACGGCCTTGACCACTTTCTTCATGCCTTCGTGGACTTCCTTGAAGCCTTCCTTTGCCGATTTTTCATCGTCAGCGCGGGTCATCGCCGGAGAAAATAGAAACAGCAGGACCAGCGCTATGCCGAGGATGCGCATCGTGACCTCCTCATATCAAAATGATTTCCAAGACAATGATAACATACACGGAGGAGAATCGATTGTCAATACAAGGTACGATGCGCCAGGCCGCTCATGCCATCATTTCCAACTCAAACTTCTTTGTGCAAGCTGGCGCTGCCCCAGGCCGCAATTGCTGAAGCCAATCCTGACGTGACCTTCGCCATTCGCTCATAATCCAGAGAATCCGGCAGGTCCGAAAGAGCGTGGTAGTGCGGGTTCCGGTAAAAGGCCGTGTCGGTTACCATAAGCGCCGGATATTTAAACTTATTGAAGGACCAGTGGTCCGAAAAGTCGATGCCCATGACGATCGCTGGCGCGTTCAAGGTTACTGCCGGGAGGTCGACGGCCTTGCGAAATTCTTTCGAGATCATCTGGGTAAAGCTCTTTGACCTCATGTTCCCGACCAAGGAGATAAAGTCTCCCCTTTTAGGAAACATCAGGGACATGAACGGGAAAGGGTAACTCTGGCAGCCCGGCCGGTCGCAGAAATAGCCGATCATTTCAAGACAGATCATCCCCGCAATTTGCTCTTTGTTTTCGCGCAATGTTCTGGCGTAATGATAGCTGCCCATATTTCTCGTACGGTATGCAGGCGGTTCCTCAAGCGCGAAGGCCGCGAATCGCACCGTCTTCGCAGGCCGGCTCCCGGCAAGCGTCCGCGCCAGTTCAAGCATACCGGCAACTCCGCTCGCATTGTCGTCGGCGCCCGGCGTCGTACTGACGGTATCGTAATGCGCGCCGACGACGAGGATGTCCTCCGGCGATTCTGCTCCGGTCAGTTCTGCAATGAGGTTGTAATAGGTAGTCCCGTTATACGGGAAGGGCTGTCGGGAAGTAGAATAGCCGAACGACTCAAACTGTCCGGCGATGAAATCAACCGCCTTCCTGAGCTGATCACGATCACGGTAGCTCCGGACACCGATGTCTTGGGCAAGTGCGGTCACAACCTTGCAAAGGTAAGCTGCAGAGTCCATAGTAGGAGCGTAGCACAGGGGTGTTTCACAGTCAAACGACAAGAGACGCTTGCAAAGCCGAGGACTTGGAAGACGAGGGACCAATGTCTTTCAAAAATGCATTTTCCCCCGCATATCCGGAAAAAGCGCCCCTGTCCTTGACTACTGCTCTTTTCTTGCCTACACTTAATACTATTCATACTCCGCAATCGCACCACTCCAGACAAGCCGCCGCACGAGAGGAGACACCATATGCCGAAATTGCCTGCGCAATATGTGGGGATCCAGAAAAAATATAAAGGCGTTATAAAGGCCGTCGAAAACCTCGGCAAGGCCACAAAAGCCGCGGGACCGCTGAATGAGAAGACGGCGAGGCTCATCCAGCTGGCCGCAGCAGCATCCGTGAGGTCCGAAGGTTCGGTCCACTCCCACGTACGACGGGCCCTTGCAGCCGGCGCGAAACCGGACGAGATCAGACACGCGATCATCCTGCTCACCAGCACCATCGGCTTCCCGAACGTCTCGGCCGCGCTCTCGTGGGCCGAAGACGTGCTGGAAAAGAAATAACAACAGAACCGCGGTCTCTTGACCGCGTCATCTTGATACTTCAACAGAGGAGAGGTGCGTCATGGCAAACACAAAAGTCACGATCGACCGGGAAGAATGCATCAGCTGCGAATCCTGCTGGGCCACGTGCCCGGAATTCTTTCAGCAGAACACCGTCGACAGCTGGAGCGAGGTCACACCGAAATACCGGGTGAGCAATGACCCGGCCCAGGGGGAAGCGCCGGCTGATCTCCTGGACAAGGTAAAGGAAGCAGCAGACTCATGCCCGGTCCAGATCATCCATGTAGGATAGGTTCCATCGTCATGGCAATCAGGATCGATGTTTATATGTCTGAGATTTGCGGCTCCTACTACAAGATCCGCGAAAACGTGGACCGAGCACTGGCAGAATTGGCCGTCAATATTGACGTCAATTACCAGACCATCTATTACGACGACGCCGTCAGCCGCAATATCAAGGGCTCCCCTTCCATCTGGATCAATGGAGCGGACGCATTCGAAGGGGGCAATTCGCCGGGGATCACCTGAAGGATGTATCTGGATGAGTCCGGGAGGCTCAGCAACGTGCCGTCAGTGGAAATGTTGAAGCAGGCGATCCAGCGAGAGCGTTAACAGTCATTGAAGCGCCCCGCAGCAACCTGACGGGTTATCTGGGCTTTTAACTCTCCCCTCCCTACGATGGGAGGAGACTAAGGGGAGGGTGAAATATCCGGCGCTCATGCTCAACACCCCACCTCACCTCCCCTGTCAAGGTGGAGGGATCCAAGCTACAGGGAATGGCAAATTAAAAAATCCGTAGGTGTCTTTTTTATGTCAAACCTCATTTCATCGGCGACTCCCTGACCCAATGGTTCGACTGGGAAGGCCGCTTTCCCGGACACCGCGTCATGAACCTCGGGATCTCAGGAGAAACCGTGGAAGGCCTCCTGGCCCGCAGGGAGCGCATCCGCGCGACAGTAGATACCCCCGACTTCATCTTCCTCATGACCGGCATCAACAACATCGCCAACGGGCGTAATGACATCCTGGTCCCCTACCGAGAAATCGTCCGCAACCTGACCACGTGGTACAAAAAGTCAAAAATCGTCATCCAGAGCATCCTGCCTGTCGGGTTCACGTGGATCAGCAACAACGTCATCATAGACACGAACGTCCATCTCAGGGAGATTGCACGCGAGTATAACGCGGATTATCTCGACGTTTACCGCCTCTTCGTGGATGAAAAAGGATTTCCCCTAAGCGGGTATCTGTCAGACGACGGCGTACATCTGGCGAACAAAGGTTACAAAGCATGGGCGAACGAGGTGGAGAGGTATTTGAAGGTGTAATTCAAAAATCCAGCGGGCTTTTCCGCTCTTTTGCGGTCCTGCTCGGCACGCAGTGCGTATAGATCATCGTCGTTCTCACATCGGCATGGCCAAGCATTTCCTGGATCGTGCGGATATCATAGTTGGCCTGCAGGAGATGCGTGGCAAAGGAATGGCGGAAGGTATGGGAAGTGACGCGCTTCGTGAGCTTCGCCTTCCGGACCGCGGTGTATAGCGGCCCCTGCACGTCCTTGTCGGTTAAATGATACCGCCGCAGCTCATTCGTTTCCTGCAGGAAGGTCAGGGACTGTTGCGGGAAGAACCATTGCCAGATGAAATCTTTCGAAGCATTCCTGTATTTTTTATCCAGCGCGTCGTCGAGAAACACCCCCGAATATCCGGCCCTCAGGTCCTGGTCGTGAAGTTGCTTGACCGCTTCAAGCTGCGCCAGCAGTTCCTGCACGATCACCTGCGGAATTGGGACCGTGCGCGCCTTCTTCCCCTTGCCGTCCATGATCAGAAGCACCCCTTCGTCGAAATTGAAGTTCTGCACACGGAGTTTCAGGCATTCGAACAGCCGGAGCCCGCACCCGTACAGAAGCTTCACCACCAGATCATAGGGCGGCGGAAGCCGGCCGATCACTGCATCGACCTCTTTTCTCGTCAGAACAACGGGGATATAACTCGATTTTTTCGCGCGCGGCGTGTCCTTGTGATCTCCGAAATCCTTCTTCAGAATATGCCGAAACAGGAATAATAATGCATTGAACGCCTGGTTCTGGGTCGATGCCGACACTTTGGATCGAACCGCGAGGTACGTGAGATACGCCTTCACGTCTTCGGCAGACAGGCCGTCCGGCGGCTTGTCCTTCAGATAGATCTGAAATTTACGGGACCAGTCCGCATAGGCCTTGAGCGTCTTCCGTGAATAATGCCGCGTCTTGATCTCCCCTGCCAGTTTATCGATGATCGCGTCCCAGGCCGGGGATTTCGTCTTCTCCAAACACCACCACTCGTCGTACTTTCTGCCCGGGCGGTTGGCCGTCGGAACTCTGATTGCCGAGGTGATATCCCTCCCAGCAGTCCGTTCAAGGGAGCGCTTTTCCCCATCGCGCCGTGTTATCGGGCCGGTCAAGGTACCAGCGGAGAGTTCCTCTCTTACGCGTTCGGCATGCGACGCAGCTTGTTTTTTATGGGATTGCAGCGAGAAAAAGAGCGACAACGCATGTGCGGCATGATGCAAATCCTTTCCGGACTTTCCCTTTGAGCGCATCTTTTCGATAAACAAGCGGACCTGTTCGGATTTACTGTCCGGCGGCGGATACTTTACCCGGAAATCAAGGTAATACTTAAGCCATTTCCGATACTCGTCTTGCAACGAAGATGAGACTGCCTTCTGTGCCAAAACTGCATTAAATGGCGTCAGAATATCTTCTGGAATGGGCTGCATGCAGTTCTCCTCAAAATAGCGAATACCGTTTTTGCATATTAGTTTCAATAATATAACTTGCCGTCATTTTGCATATTAGTCTTTTTGTGCAAGCATAACGATTTCAGGAAGTTACGTCAAGTTCTTTCTTAAACTCATTGACTGGCTTGCCCGTTCTATGCTACTGTATCCCGAAAGACTAATTACTTGTTATTTTTTTAAAACTTCCCACTCATCGGGATTCGTTACGTCTGCCGTACTTACGGCGGTAACTCGGTCCCCAAAGTTTACAATGACCATAAACGCCTGTCCGGTTGATTTTCCGCGAACTATCATGCCCGGCTTTAGTTCGCTGATGGATGCAAATGATTCATATTTTGATTCCGACATTGTGCTTCTCCTTTCTACAACAAAGATAACAAGGCGGTCCACAAAGACCGCCTGCGGCTTGTGACCGCCGCGTTAAATAGTTTGATCCCGTACTTCTTTCAGCGTACCTTCTGCTCTCAAAAGCTGTTCTTTGAGTTGTTCAACTCGCTTTGTGAATTTGTTTACTGCATACTGTTTCGCCTCATCGAACGTGCGGAAGTAATTGTCATAGGTAGACTGCAATCGCACCGGCCTACCATTGATCCAAACAGAGGATGCAGACGATTTTTCTACCTGCACCGGAACAATGTGCGGTTCGTTTCTCCACGCTGATGATGAATATTTGTACCATGTTTCCATTTGAATATATCCTCCCTGAATTTTTAACCACGCCGTCGAAACGGTCGCTTCGCGCCGTTCACGTCGGCGTTAGTTTTGAGGATCAATATGAAACATAAATTGGCTGCCTTTATAATATTTATCTTTTGTATTCAACTCCTCGGGCCACTAGCCGCCAGCAGCGCTGACACATCTTCGAATAGTCAAAAGACAATCATTATTGACCCGTGGTATGGAGGGAAGGAAAGCGGTCCCTTTATCGCACAGAAAAAATATGGCAAGAATATAACCCTCGAGATAGCTCAAAAACTTCAAGGTTTGCTAAATGTAGCTGAATTCAAAATTTATCTTACTCGTTCCGAAGATAAGTTTGTTACTCTTGATGACAGACTATTTCAGGGAAAGTCAAAGAGAGCCGACATTCACCTTGCGCTCAAGGTAAGCAGAGCAAGTAAGGATTGCGTGCAAATATTGTTTCCATCTATCCCAATCAGAAAACCACAAACTAGCAGCAAGACTGCCAAAGCAGAAGAACTAGACCCTCTCCTGGACAAAATATATAATGATCTTAAAGTTGATGACATCATAGAAGAAAGTATATTTCTAGCCGATATTGTTTCACGGAAATTTAAAGAATCATCACACGACTGTGTCGAATTGCGCAGGGGGAAGGATTATCTTCTCAAAAACGCACAGTTGCCTACTATTCTGATAGATTTTCGCATCTCATCTACTTCCAAACAACAATTCGCAATAGATGACGCTTCGCTTGATAAAGTTGCCGCTTTACTTGCCGATGCAGTGAAAGAATATTTTAAGGAACGCACACCAAAAAAAGGAACGTAAATCAACCTGCGGGTCGAGTGAGTCGCGGAAGGCACGCTCCTCACCCGCGTGTTGTACCGATCAAATTCAGGCAACAAACAAGGAACCAAAATGGACCATGTATTTTCCAAGGAAATGCAGGAGATGATCAAGTTCTATGACGAGAATTATTATTTGGCACCTCTGCCTTTGAATTCCGGTCGCAAATTGTATATAGGAGATAAAACAAAAAGACAATGTCGTTTTTGTGGTGAAAATGATCCGAGCAAATTTAGACTGGAAGCACACGCGTTCCCTGAATTGATAGGTAATAGAGAACTGATATCTAATTCCGAGTGCGATATTTGTAATGAACGTTTCAGTAGAACAATCGAAGATCATTTGGGAAAGTACACGCTTCTCGCACGCGCAATCACACAAATTAAAGGTAAGAAAAGGCCATCTTATAAATCTCAGTCACAACAATCCCGGATAGATAGTCTCAATAATCGGATAGAAATAATTTATCACCCTGATGACAACTTTATTGAACTCGATCTGGACAATAAAAGGGTTAAAATACGAGGCTACCGCCAGCCATATATACCACGATCTGTTTTTAAATGCCTCGTCAAGATGGGCATATCTATTTTACCCGATAGTGAATTACCATATTTCACCGATACGATAAAATGGCTTCTGATAGAAAATCCGCAAAACGATCCTGTTGCTGCGGCCGGTCCATTTAGCACGATATGCTCTTTTACTCCCGGACCCAAACCATTCCCATTCATTATGGCCACACTCTTAAAAAGAAAAGTAGATACAGCCGACTTGCCATATACGATCTTCTTTATAGCTTTTTCTAATTTTACATTTCAAATTGCCCTTCCCTTTTCGAATAAAGATTGTCATTTGATTGGCAAACAGCTAACTTTGCCAGCTTTCCCCAATATTTATCACGATGGTACAGCCGCGGGAATGGTGCGATATTCTGCGGTCAATTTTGCATTAAACGACTACGTGCGTAATGAATCTGACCATATATTCATTCATTTTAATTCCATTACAGAGACTCAACTTTAGGGGAGAATGCCTTGTCAGCCGATTGGAATGATGAATTGTTTAAAAAATGGCTACAATTGAGAACTGATTTACGAAAAAGTAAAAAGAACAAGAACTGGGCTGGTGTAATCAAAAGCTGCAATCACATAATCCAATTGGATTTGGACGCAAAATTTATTGGAATTGTGATCCCGTTATTTTACAAAGAAATGGCAAGTTCATATACCAAGATGGGTGAAAATGCGAATGCGCTCAAATCCTATTTGCGAGCAAAGGACGAATTTATCAAGTACAGAATCAACAATGCGTTAAAGAATCCAAGTGACTGGCTTTCAGATATCTCCGCTATTGATAAACATATAGTCAAACTACAAGCGAAAGAAAATAAATAATATTCCAACCACGCCGTCGAGAGGGTCGCTAAAGGGCGCGCCCCTCACGGCGGCGTCAGTTTGAAAAATCGGAGGTCGTATGTCATTCCCTATCGTTGAAGAATCGACGGTGCTGAAAAAGACGACCGATTTCCTGATTAATCGTGGTGTAATACCATACAGATTTTCAGTAGCTCGCGGCAGAGGTATAAATTCATCAGAAGTTTTATCATCCATTTCACAAAAATTTGCATCTGCCGGTATTAATCCTGTCTTTTCCGCCTCAGGTGCCGATATAGAGGGTATTTCTGAAAAAGAATGGTGGCGTATCGAATGCAAAGGGAGCGGTTCTGGAACAAGTCAAACTCAAAGAAACAATTTTGATCGTGCTCTAGCGAGTGTGGTCACATATTTCGAGTTGCCCCCTTATACATTACTTTCCAATTCTGAAGAAGTCAAAAATGCGAAATTATTTCTTGGTCTTGCACTCCCCGCTTCACCACACTACCTCCGTGAATTAAAGCAGCGCGTTCGTCCTTCCTTAAGAATGCACCTGAATCTATGGATATTGCTTTACGACCCCGTTCTCGAATCGGTGAAAGACTTTGCCCCGAACCATGAATTTTAAAATCCTAGGACCGGCAGGAGGTTATAAATGCAAATTCCTGATTATTTCAAAAGCAGACGACTTCGTCGCGGGTCTTTGGGGAGCATAGAGCAGGATGAATTTCTTGAAATAATTATTGCGTTTATTCACTTTGCAGGAGCTCAAGCGGAAAGACAGGAAATAATCAAAACAATTCATGGTACGTATTCAAATCAATTTACTGAGCCGGACTATGCCCTTTTGACGAGCCAGCGACCACCGAAGGAGCGTTGGATACATAATATAGACTGGGCAAAGAGGAAGCTTGTCAAACAGGGTCTACTGCTTGATCCGTCGCATTCACCTTACGGAACGTGGGTTCTTTCTGAGTTAGGCAAAGAAAAAGCAGCACGCTTATCCCGAGATTAGAACCAACGAGCGGGTCGAGACCGCCGCGAAAAACACGCGGCTCACCCGCGCGTTATCCGCTCGTTTAGGAGGCACATGAAACCTTCAACTTCAAATACTCGGCCGAAATTCTTTACTTTGTTTAGAGGTGTTTGCATTTTTCTAGGCTGCATTGGAATAATCGGCAGTGCGATACTATTTCTGATGTCAGCCATACCTCAGCTGAAGACAGCGTTCGAGGCCCAAGGCGATACGTCTATTTCTGATACGATCTGGCTCATACAAAGCCTCGCGTTAATCGTTGCGGGCATTTGGATCTTTAAACTAAAAGAGATTGGACGAATATCAATTTTGATTTGTGTGTTATACAGCTTGATCACGACAATTTACTATTACCTGCCAGTTGCCTCAACGATTCCGTTTTTGAGCTTGCCCTCTTTACTGGTAATTTCTCTTTGCCTTGTAAATGTTCTAATATTCGTCTACTTCATGCGGCACGACGTAAAGGCATACATAATAGCAAAAGGATAACCTGCCGGTCCACAGCGACGCGCCAAAAGGCGGCGCGTGACCGGCGTGTTCTGTTCCCCAGCTATCACTCTATGACTATTCATGATAATAAAAGCATTCCCGCCGCTCAACAAGGTAAGCAAAGCGGCAAGAAGGTGCGGTCGTTCATGCGCCAACTCAAGGAACGGTTCTTTCTCCGTTTCCATATGTCGCTGATCCTGCTGGCAACAGGTCTGTCCGGACTCCTGGCTTCAAAGCTGCTTCTCCTCCTGCAGGTGGACAACATCGTCGTCCGCTATCCGTTGACCGTGCTCTGTGCCTATCTCGCATTCTTTCTGTTCGTAAAGCTGTGGCTGGCTTATATGTCGGCTTCCCAGGCGTTTAAGGGTCCCGATGTTGCCGGAGATGTGCTTTCCGATCTGCCGAACTTGTCCGGCGGTGGCTCCGGGCCCGATGTGGAAATTCCAGAGTTTCGGCAAGGGAGGCGGCGGGACGGGCGGCGGTGGCGGAGCAACGGGCGCGTTCGACGGCCCGGTGACGAATGTGCAGGCGGCTTTCGTGCCCCCCTCTTCCAGTGCTGCGGACTCGGCATCCGGCGTAGGTGATGCGGTCGGCAATGCAGCGTCAGGCATCTTCGATCTCGATGACGGCTGGATGATCCTCGTCGCCATCATCGTGCTCCTGGCAGCGGTCTTCGGATCGGCAATCTACCTCATTTATATAGCGCCTCATATCCTGTCCGAGGCGGCCTTCGACTTTCTGCTCGGTTCCAGCCTTATCCGGAGCTACAGGAAAATAAACCACCCTGACTGGATAGGCAGTGTGTTCAAAGACACTTATAAACCCTTTCTCGTTGTACTCCTAATCTCCTTCGCAGCAGCCTGGGTCATACATTACGTAGCGCCGGATATCACAAAGATCTCGGACCTGTTCACGCGGTAAAGGGATGTGTTCGCCAATAGGTTTGACAAAAAGCTTCACCTTGCCCAACGATTTCCAGGAACAACGTTTTTTCTTGTTCCCTTCCTCAGTCCCTGCAAACCCTTCTTGACCACATAAGCGCCGAGTTGTATTATAAAACGAATTATACAAGGAAAGCCTGGAGAGAAATGATGTAGAAGCGAAGACATCCGCTCTCTTTCTTCTGATGTCCCTTTTCATCCGTGCCAATTGACGACATTTTTTTCAGGTTCATAAATCATGAGCGAAGCACCATCAAAAATAGGAAAGTTCCGCATCGTCGAAGAGATCGGCAAAGGAAGCATGGGCACGGTCTACCGGGCCTATGACCCCTACATGCAAAGGAACGTGGCCATCAAGGTCACGGACCCAAAATCGCTGACCGACAAAAATATCAGGCAGCGCCTCGTAGAACTCTTCTTTACTGAGGCCCAGATCTACGGGATGCTCGACCACCGAAACATCCTCCCCGTATACGACGCCGGCCAGGACGGGGACCTGTACTATCTCGTCATGGAATACATTGAAAACAGCAGGACGCTGTACCCCTACTGCCTGCCCGACAATCTCCTGCCGATCCCGAAAGTGGTGGAGCTCTTGTACCAATGCTGCAAAGGACTTCAGTACGCCCACTCGCGCAATGTCATCCATCTGGACATCAAGCCCGGCAACATCCTGCTGACTCCCGACGACACAGTGAGGTTGGCCGACTTCGGGCTCTCAAAGATACTGCATCCGGACACCGAGCACCTCTACCTGGAACATATTCTCGGTACGCCGACGCACATATCCCCGGAACGGCTTCGGCGAGGACCGGTCAACCATCAGGCCGACATCTACTCGCTCGGCGTGGTCTTGTTCGGCCTGCTGACGGGGCATCGACCGTTCTCGAGCAAGGACCAGCACGACCTGATCGAGCAGATCCTGACAAACGAGGCCCCGTTGCTCCGGCAGTTCCGCCCCGACGTGCCGGACATCCTTGAGCCGATCGTTAAAAAGGCATTGGCCAAAAAGGTGAAAGACCGGTACCAGAGCGCGGCGGACTTGGCCTCGGACCTGAACGCTATCCATAAAAAACTCGTTCATGTCGTCGTGACCACGGACGTGAACATGCGGGAGAAGCTTGAGCGGCTCAAGAAGCTGCGGTTCTTCAGGGACTTTTTCGAAATCGAGCTGTCCGAGGTCATTAACGCGGGCGAGTGGCTCGACTATTCGGCAGGCCAGGTGATCATATCCGAAGGCGACCTCGATGATTCGTTCTATGTGCTCGTCTATGGTGACGTCTCGGTGATGGTTGGAGGGGAACACATAGCCGCGTTGCGGGCAGGCGATTGCTTCGGGGAAATGGCATATATCTCAAAGCGACCGCGCACCGCAAGCATCGAGGCAGGGGGCGATGTGACTGCCCTGAAGATCAGCAACGAGAGTCTTGAAAGCACCTCGGTCTACTGCCAGCTGAAGTTTACGAAAGAATTTTTGAACACGCTGCTTGCACGGCTCTCCGGCATCAACAGGAAGCTCGTTGGCAAGGATGATCACGAAGAGTGAACGGCCCTTCCTCATCGCAGCTTCTCTCTTCTCTACGCTTACCCCTTCCTTAGGGCTTCCTTAATCCTTTCCGGCGTCATAGGCAACTGGAAAAGCCTTGCCCCGATGGCATCATAGATGGCGTTTGCGAGTACAGCGCCGGTCGTGATGATCCCCGGCTCGCCCCCGCCTTGCGGTGCGCTGTTTTTATCGTCAATGATCACGGTCTCGATCTTCGGCACCCAGGAGAACCGGGGCAGGTCATAGGTATCGAAATTGCGCTCCCTGATATCACCGTCAATGAACCGAACGCGCTCCTTGAGAGCGTAGCCCAGGCCCATGGTAACTGCTCCTTCCATCTGGATCGCTGCGCCTTCCGGGTTTACTGCCAGCCCCATGTCCTGCACGCACACCACGCGCTTCACCTTGACTGCCCCCGTTTTATCAACTGCGAGTTCAGCCATAACGGCCACGTAAGTGCCCGCGTCCAGTCCGCAGGCAACACCCTGGCCCCTTCCGCTCGGCGCCTTCCCCGGTCTCCACCCGAATTTCTTCGCAGCCGCGCGCAACACGCGCTGCATTTTCGGGTCAGCCAGGTTTCGCAAATGGAATTCCAGGGGGTCCACACCCGCCTTTGCTGCCATGATGTCGATCTGGGATTCCCGGGCAAAGGTGTTCGTATTGTTCCCCGGCGCACGCCAGGGTCCCGTGGCAAAGGGATGGGAGCCCGGAGTGCCGAGCCAGTTCAAGCCGTGTGCGATCGTGCTGTGGTTCGGGATGGTATAGAAGTGCGGAGCGCCCCGCTCGCCTGCATAAAAGACGTGATAGTCCCAGAGGCTTATTTTGCCTTTGTCAGTTATGCCGGATTTTATGGTGACCATTGCGGCCGGCCGGAAAGTGTCGTAAAAAAATTCTTCTTTTCTGGTCCACGCAACCTGGACCGGCTTGCCGCATAATTTTGCGCAGCGTGCGGCTTCCACAGCCTGCCGGTTGTTTGTCTTCCCGCCGAAGCCTCCGCCCACAAAGACCGGCATGACCCTCACGTTCTTCGGAGGTATACTGATTTCCCTGGCAACCTCTTCTTTGAGGCCGAAGGGGTTCTGTGTCGATGCCCAGACAGTGGCCTTGCCCTTCTCTATGTTCACAACGGCGGCGTGCGGCTCGACCGGTGCGTGTGCCACGTAGTCATTCAGATAGGTCTGAGTAAAGACCGAGCTCGACTCCTTCGCACCCCGTTCGAGGTCGCCGTCCTTTGCCAGGACCGTGCCTTCCGGTGCGACCTTGAGCAGATGGCTGAAGATGGTTTTGTCATCCACGGTTGCCGCAGGTTTGTCGAATTTCGCTTTGATCTTCGATAGAGCGAGCTCCGCAACATCAGGATACTTGTGCAGAACGGCGATGAAGTCATTGTCCCGGATGACCTGAACGCCGTCAACGCGCTCCGCCTCTGACAGGTCAACGTTGACCAATTTGGATCCGTGCGCAGGCGACCGCAGAATTTTTGCGGAGACCATGCCGGGGATTTGAACGTCTCCTGCATATTTCGCCTTGCCGGTCACCTTCTCTCCGGCGTCTCTCCGGACGATTGACTTGCCCATGACCGTAAACTCTCCGGGTTTTTTTATTGCGACCTTTCCCGTCAGATGGCGCTCGATCCTTTGGCCCTTGGCAAGCTCGCCGTACGATATCCTGTGGGCTTTATCTTTTTTATCGATTATGACACCCTGATTGGTCATAAGAGTATCAACGCGTATCTTGAGCCGTTCCAAGGCAAGCTCCAAGAGCACCAGGCGTGCTTCGGCACCGGCCGCTCTGAGGGCCGGTCCGAAAAAGCGGGTGGACATTGACCCGAACGTCCCCATGTCCCAGGGGCATAGGTCAGTGTCGCCCATCACCATATCAACGGCATCGAGAGGAACATCCAGCTCATCCGCAAGCATCTGGGCGAGTGAAGTCACCACCCCCTGGCCCATCTCTATCTTCCCGGTGTAGCAGGCCACGCGGCCGTCCTCGCTGATGCGCAGATAGGCATTAAAATCGGTCGGCAGGTTCATCTGCGGTCTGAAAGCGGGACGCTCCTGCGCATATGCCGGCAGCTCACCAATGACAAAATACAGAAAGATCCCAGTTCCGGTCAAGCCGAGGAATTCCCGCCTGCTCATGGAGAGATCATTGGCCTGATGTTCACTGCTTAATTCCGGGTTTTGGTCCCTATTCATGGTAGAGTCCTCCCTGCATTTCCTTCGCAGCCGTCTGGATTGCTTCAATGATGCGGTTGTGGGCCCCGCACCGGCACAGGTTCCCCTCCATGCTTTCTACGATTTGCGCTGGAGAAGGCCGGGAATTCTTTCGCAATAACGAATAGGCTTGCAAGATCATTCCCGCCGTACAATACCCGCATTGGAGCGCATCGTGTTCCATAAATGCTTTTTGCAAAGGATGGAGCTTGTCATTGTGGGACAACCCCTCGATGGTAAGGACCGTTTTACCCTGGACATCTTTTACCGATGTCTGACAGGACCTGACTGCTTCATCATTCACCAGCACAATGCAGGCGTTGCAATAACTTTCCCCGCATCCGTATTTTGTCCCGGTGAGCCCGAGATCGGTTCGCAGGACCCACAAAAGCTTTCGCTCGCTGTCTACGTTCAGTTTGACTGGTTTGCCGTTCAGTTGAAATTGAATGACTTCTTCCATGGCAGGCTCCTTTTCCAATGACATTGGACCATTTAGCTGAAAAAATTTCTTTATTGTTCGGTAGGGGTAATCAGCACTTATCAGAAGTATAGCAAAAGAGGTACGTATACCAGCAGGCAAGCAGCAACAGAGTGTTATGTTTTGATGCAATGCCGTGGAAGTAGGAAAGTGTCTTCAAATACCTCGAAGATGCAAAGGGGAGAAATGGGGAAAAAACACGTAGGATCTTTGTTACTCCCTTTCGTCTTTCTTCCCACTTTCCCCTAATAAAGATTTTCTTATTTTCTCACGTGAGGTTTTAAGGCCCTTCAGTGGAATGATGCATGACGATTTCGATTCTTTTTTATTCAATCAACTACTTTCAGGACGATCTTGCCCACGGTCTGCCGTCCTTCAAGCATTCGGTGCGCTTTTTCTGCCTCAGCCAGCGGGAGCACGTAATCGATACGCAGTTTGAGCCACCCTTCTTTGATGGCGTTCAGAACATCAGTTGACCGCAGGACCAGGTCCTCGCGAGTAGCAATAAAGTTGCCCAGGCTTCCGCCGGAAACGGAGATAGATTTTGCTCCCAGCGAATTCGGCATAAGGGGGTCAGCCGGGCCGCTTGCGGACCCGAAGACGACAATGTGACCGCGGAGGGCCACTGCTTCCAGATCTCCGGCAAACGTGGTCTTTGCCACGCCGTCGATGATGAGCTCTGCGCCGCGGCCGCCTGTCAGGCGTTTCGTTTCGCTCACAAAGTCCTGCTTCGTATACAGGACCACATGATCGGCGCCTGCTTCTTTGGCAATACGCGCCTTCTCTTCCGTGGACACTGTCCCGATGACCGTTGCTCCGAGATGCTTCGCCCATTGGACCAGATGAAGTCCCACGCCCCCTGCGGCCGCATGGACCAGGACCGTGTCTCCGGGCTTCGGCTTGCGGAACTCATGAATAAGATAGTGCGCGGTCATCCCCTGCAGCGGGAAAGCAGCGCCCTGCTCAAAAGAAAGCCCGTCCGGCAGACGGATTAACCGGTTCGCATCGATCACCGTATACTCGCTGTAACTCCCGAGATGACCGGTATATGCGACCCGCTCTCCGACTCGAAGACCTGAGAGCTTATCGCCGACTGCCTCTACAACGCCCGATGCTTCCAAACCGGGGATAAAGGGCAGCGTCACCGGATAGGTCCCCCGTCGCTGGTAAATATCGACGAAGTTTACGCCTGCTGCGTGGATCTTCACGAGCGCTTGGCCTGTCCTCGGAGCAGGTTTCGGCTCCGCGTCCGAACGCTTAAGCACGCTCGGGTCGCCATAATTCGAAATCTTTATTGCTTTCATGGTAGTCCTTCCTCTGATGTTGAACGCAAGGTTCTGTACAACAAAGACACGGAGAAGGCGTGAAAACAACATTACGATTTCGGCCTTCTCCGTCCTCCGTTGCTAAATTAATACAAACACCTCTCATTCGTTGCTGCCCCTCACCTTTGTCCTCTCCCCGGAGGGGAGAGGAGGGTTGGGTCTACGCTGCTTTTCTGGCTTCGGCCTTCATTGCCGGTTCCGGACGGCGGTCCCGGTCCTGCCGTTCGATCATCCAGCCCGGATACTCCGACGGCAGGGCGCTCGCCGCATCCAGCTGGGAGACCTGCTCAGGCGTGAGCTTCACATCGACAGCAGCAAGATTGTCGATAAGCTGTTCTCGCGTCTTCGCCCCGATGATAACGCTTGTGACGAAGGGGCGGCCCAGAAGCCAGGCCAGGGCGATCCGGGAAATGGGAATGCCTGTAGCCAGTTTGACGGAATGCATGGCCCTGAGCACGTTCTTCGCGCGGTCGCGTTCAACCGGCGGGAAGTCGAATGATGTGCGCCGCGCGCCCTCAGGACCGGGACTCTCCAGGTCGAACTTGCCCGAAAGCAACCCGCCGGCAAGCGGGCTCCAGGGGAGAATGGCAAGACCCTGGTCCTTTGCCAGAGGCACCACCTCCCGCTCGATGTCGCGGCCCGCGATCGTGTAGTACATCTGGGCGCTCACGAAACGTGCCAAGTTGTGTGCGTCGGAATACGCGATCGCCTTCATCGCCTGCCACGCCGGTAAATTACAGTAACCGATATAGCGTACTTTGCCGCTGCGCACAAGGTCGTCGAGCGCCCGCATGGTCTCTTCGATGGGCGTGATGAGATCTGCGCCGTGGATCTGGTAGAGGTCGATATAGTCCAGTTTGAGGCGCTTCAGACTGACGTCAACGGAATCCAGGATGTGTTTACGCGACAGGCCCATTTCATTCGGCCCCGGACCCGTCCTTCCCCGGACCTTGGTCGCGACGATGATCTGGTCACGGGGCCTCCCCAGCGAAGCGAGCGCCGCGCCAACATGTTTTTCCGACTCTCCTTCGGAATAAACATCCGCCGTATCGATCATATTCACTCCGGCATCGAGTGCGGTGCCGATAAACGATTCTGCCTGCGACGCGCCCAATTTGCCGATGACTTCCCAGAAACCCTTCCCGCCGAATGTCATGGTCCCCATGGTCAGTTCGGAGACATAGACACCGGTTTTTCCTAATAAGCGATAACGCATACTGTTCTCCTTTCTATCAAACTGACAATTGCTGTAACTCTGATGCCTTCATGATAACTGCCCTTAAGAAAATGATACCAAACAATTTGGCCGAGCGTGGGTTGTGCTGCTGATTACCGGCTGAATAAAAACAAACCGGCATGGACGCGAGTACATTCGTATTAAAAAACATGAATCGGCACCGCCAGGACAACCCCTGTTTTTTTACCTTCTTGCAGCACGAACAGCGATACTCAGGATGTATACAAATCACGCCATCGGAATTGAGCTGTTGCAATGTGCTAAAATATAAGTGCAAACGGATAATGAAAAGCAAGGTTTCTAAAAGAGTGGGACTTAAGTCTTCTTTTTTAGTAGTCTGTTGAATCCGTTAAATGATAAAAACAGGCAGCATCAGAAAAGGAGCAGACCATGATATTCCACAATTCGTTTCTGAAACTGTTGTCTCTCTACCTGGTTTTCGCGATGATACTCATTTCTTTACCGGCCCAGGGATGGGCAATGTTCATCCCTGCCGGTCAAAGCTCTACAGCGCGGCAAGCCGAAATGACGTCAATTCAAAAATCCCTCGAATCGACGATGATCAAGCAGCGCCTCATGGACTTCGGACTTTCCCCGCAAGAGGCCATGGCGAGGATCAATACGCTTTCCGATGAACAGATCCATCAGTTCGCTTCGCAACTCGATTCGCTCCAGGCAGGGGCAGATGACGGCCTCGGGCTTCTGATCTTTCTCCTCGTCGCAGCGATCGTCACGGTCGTCGTTCTCGAGGCCACGGGTCACCGGGTGATAGTCAAATAAACGTGACGGCTGATTTAAATACCGGAGGTGATGTCAACATGAAAACCATGGTAAAAGCGTGCTACGCCAAGCCGCTCGCTTTATATTTAATCATCGCACTGATCACGATCACGACGTTTGCAGGACCTGCGGAGGCCATGTTCGTTTCTGCCGCTCCCGCTCAGGCAACAGCCGACCCGACGGGAGGTTCTCTCGGCCGGTCAGCGGACCTTGCCAGGATCCAGGCGGCTTTCGAATCGAAGATCGTCCGGCAGAAACTCCAGGATTACGGGCTCTCGCCTGCTGAGGCGCTGGCGCGCGTGAACAAGCTTTCCGATGAACAGCTCCATGTGCTCGCGACCCATACGGACTCGCTTCAAGCCGGCAGCGACGGGGCAGATCTGTTCTTCGGTCTGGTGATCGTCGCCTTGCTCGTCGTGGTCCTCGTGTTCCTGCTGCAGGACCGCATAGAGATCCGCAAGTAAATGACCGGAGCGTTTGCATCATTGGTTCAGATCGTCAAAAGCTCCACCAGGAGGAGGGAGGAGAGGAACCGTCTCTTTCTTCTCGTATTTGCCGTCTTGCTGATGATGGTCGCCGCGGGATGCGCGGAAAAAAAGTTTGCCTTTCTCCAGCCCGGCCTGGAGAAAGGCGGACATTATATCTCCGGCGTCCCTTTTTTTAAGCAGGAGGAGAGTTCCTGCGGGCCGGCCGCGCTTGCCTCTGTTGCTTCCTACTGGGGCAGAAACGTCAGTCTGGAACACATTATCGCCAAAGTCTACCTTCCGCAACTCCGCGGCACGCTTCCCATGGATATGGAAAATTTTTTTCGTGAAGAAGGGTTCCAGACGTCGTCCTCTTCCGGCAACCTCGACAAGCTGAAAGAACAGGTGCGTAAAAACGTACCGGTCATCTGTCTTATCGATCTGGGTTTCAGCGTCTACCGACGTCCCCACTATGTTACCGTGGTCGGTTTTGATGATGTCGATGCGGTCATCATCGCTCATGACGGCCAACAGGCTAACAGGGTGATTGAGTATGACAAATTTCTGAAGGAGTGGGACCGTGCGGGAAACTGGATGCTGGTTGCCAGACCAGGAACACCGCTGGACCAAGGCAGGCAATGAAACGTCTTCAACAACTGTATATCGCTGCCGGTCCGTGGGCGCTCATCACTGCGGCGGTCTTTTTTCTGTCCGGATGTTCCCTCCCGCGGATCATCGTACTTCATGACCCGCTCTCTGCCGTGGAACACGATAATCTCGGCCGCATTTACGAATCACAGGGGAAACCCGATCTTGCCCTTGAAGAGTATCGGGAAGCGCTCAAACAGGACAAAAAGCACGTTCCCTCCCTCCTTCTGCTGGGGGACCTGTCCTACCGGACAAAAGATTACGCCGGCGCTGAAGCGGCGTTTGCAAAAGCCGTGAAGCTCGATCCGAAGAACGGCGATGCCTGCAACAACCTGGCGTGGGTATATCTGCAGACGGGGACAAAACTTGAGAAAGCACGGGGACTGATCGCCCGTGCCATGACACTCACCCCCGATCACCGGCCGTACTATCTCGACACGCTCGGCGTCCTCCTGCTGAAACTCGGTAACACAGGAGAAGCGATATCGGCGTTGAACGAATCCCTGGCCACGCTCCCGAAAGACAGGAGGGACCTGCTTGCGGAAGCGCAGGGGCATCTTGCCGAAGCCTATAAAGCAGGAGGAGACGAAGCCAGGTACCAGGAGGCCCTGCAGCGGCAAAGAGAATTGCAGAATTAATCCGGCCAATCATCTTACCCGCGCCCGGGCTTTCCAGCCTTCTCCTCACGCCCAATATCAGCGGAAAAAGTTTGAACAGAATTTTAGCGAAGAGTAATGCGCTTCATGAGAATATATGATATATTCGTTGTAATGCCGTACCGATACTCGGCTGCGCACCGGCATAATTACTCTGAGGAGGCCCATCATTCCATGGAAACGGCCGCGCGATATCCCGGCCTCGGGAAGGCCGCAGCGGTCCTTTTTCTGGTGTTCCTCTGCGGGGTGCCTCGCGTGTCGCTCGGCCACGCGTACCCAGACCATGCCGACCCGAAAGTCGGCGCAACGGTCTCAAGTGCGCCTGTCCGTGTGCGGATCTGGTTCGACAGCGATCTGGAACCGCTCTTTTCGAGTATTTCCGTCCAGGACGCGAAGGGCAACAAAATTGACAGCGGTGATGGGCGTGTCAGCCCGGCCGATGACACCTTGCTGGAAGTGGGCTTGTCCCCTCTGGCTGCAGGCACGTATCGCGTGATCTGGAGCGTCGTATCGCGGGACGGGCACAGGACCTCGGGGGACTATACGTTCACGGTCAGATGAAAGCACAAAAGAAACGTTCATGAATTTGTTCCTGCACAGTCTCCCTACGTGGTGTTTTCTTGTTTCCCTTTCCTTCTGCGTCGGGACGCTCGTTTGCCGTCTCTGGATACTCGCTCCCGGGACACAGGACGAGGGGGCCGATCATGCCGGACTTGTTGCGCGCATGTGGTCAGTGCTCCAACTCAGTATTGCCGTAATCGCAGTATGCAGTATTGCCGACCTCGTGGGACGCGCCGCAGAGATGAGCGCTTACCCGGTGCGAACCGTCCTGCCCCTGCTCCCCGCGGTCATCATGAAAACCCACTTCGGCAAGATCTGGACCATTCGCATGACCGCTCTTGCCCTCCTCGCCGTCCTGGTGCTGTGGGGGAAGAAATATCGCGACGCGCAGATGTATCTTTCCCTCCTGTTTATTGTCGCGACAGTCATCGCGTTTACCCACAGCGCCACCGGGCATGCAGCGGATTCCGGCGATTTCAGCGTCGCAGAGCTCGCGGACCTGCTTCATCTCGCAGGTTCTCTGGTCTGGGCCGGCGGTCTCTTTGTACTTTCCCTGATCGTCCTTCCTGCCATGATAACCGCCGGTGACCTTGCAGCCAGGCCCCTTGCCGTTGCTGCTGCCCGATTTTCCCGGCTTGCCGGCATCGCGGTCGGGTCCATCGTCATCACCTCGCTGTATAACGCCTGGGCTTATGTCGGCAACTTTGACGCCTTATTCAAATCTCCTTACGGGCAAGCGATCACTGCAAAGATCGTTCTCTTCATCCTGATTCTGGTCCTTGCTGCGTACAATCGCTATGTCACCGTCCCGCAATTGCACCAGGCGACCGGACATGCGGCAACAAACAAAAGCATCGTCAATCGCATCGCAGTTTCGCTCGCAACTCCCATGGTCCGCGAAGCAACGAGGGAAGTGGTCTCTTCGAGGTTTTTGAAGAGCGTAAGGAGCGAAGCCTTCCTCATGCTCGGGCTGCTGCTTTGCGTGGCACTACTTCGGCATGAAGTTCCAGCGCGCCATAATGCGCACGTTGGACACGTTCAAACCGCAGTCGGTCATGCGACACACGAACAGGAAGGACATGAACATCAAACCGGCATTGGTCCGGAGACTTTCGTGCGCCTCGAAACGGACCCAAGAGAAATCATTGCCAAGGTCCCGGTTTCGATGCAGGTCCATCTTGAAGACGCGGACCGGAGACCGCTCCGGGGATTGGTAGTTCATCATGACCGCATCGTACACGTTATTATCATCGGAAAGGACCTGAACGTGTTTGCGCACATCCACCCCGAGGACATGGGCCCGATAACCGATGAAATGCTGAAGAAGGCCCTCTTTCCGCTGCAATACACCTTCCCGATGGCGGGAGAATACATGATGGGGCTGGACTTTGCGACAAAAGACGGCCATTACAGCAAGCGGGTTTCCCTCCTCGTATCAGGCCGGCCGCGCATGGCGGAGCCGAAGGCAGACATTTCGACGAAGAAAGACTTCGGACCCTATCGTGTCATCCTGAGAACATCCCCGCACAGTATCAAGCCGAACACGGAAACACTGCTCCGGTTCCTGATCAAAAAAAACAACAAACCCGTGACCGACCTCGGGCCCTATCTCGGCGCTCCCATGCACCTTGCAGTCGTACGGAATGACCTCACCGAGTTCATCCACACCCACGGGACCGTGCCCGGCGCCTTGCACAGCCATGACGGGGATACGCACGGAAGTCCACCGGACCGCTTCGGACCGGAGGTGGATGCATCGATCGTCTTCCCCGTAAAGGGAGTATACAAGATTTTCAGTGAAGTGAACCACGAGGGCAAAACTCTACTTTTTGATTTCATGGTCAAGGTGGAGTAGTGGGGAACAGCTTCGTCGAAAACGAAGACGGGATTCAGCGGAAAGAGGATTAATCACCGAACGCAAACAGAGAAGTGATCAGCGGTCAGATTGTCGGACAGTGCGTCGTCCGGACACCGCGCTGCTTTTTGCATCGAAAAAACGAAGCAACGCGTCTTTCCATTCCTTCGCGTAGTCAACGCCGATGCGGCCGGTCTTTTTGATCCGTGGCCGGTAATCAGGGTCATGCAGGAGGAACAACCTGTCCTTCGTCAGGTCCAGACCGTTCTGCGAGCGTGTAATTTTGAGTGCGCGGGTGAGCTTTCCCGGACCGGAGAGATCGGCCTTCCAGTCACCGAGCGGTTCCGCTGCCCTGATGAGGACGGCCTGACCGCTGCCCTCCGCGCCTGCCACGATATTGAACATCTCGTACATCCCGTAGATCAAATAGACGTAGGCACGGCCCGCGGGGCCGAACATGACTTCGGTCCGCTTCGTCCGGCCCTTGGACGAGTGCGACGCCAGGTCATGCGGCCCCACGTAGGCTTCCGCCTCCACGATGCGCGCCCAATACTCTTTGCCGCGTACCCGATGGACGAGGACCGCACCGATCACGCCGCGTGCAAGCCTGGCTGCATCCCGCTTATAGAATGTATGCTTGATTTTTTTCAACGAGGTTTCCTGATTGCCCGCTTACACTTTCACCGGCACGCCGCGATCCTTCATAGTCAGGCCTTTTTGCAGTTTCAATAAAAGCAGTTATTACGTTGCTGCGGAATCCCGGAGCGTTGAATCAGCTGTCGGGTAGATGGTAAGCACGAGATGCCGAGCATCAGCTCATTCCCTTTTGGTCGCGCTCGGCAAAAATCTCTTTTGCCGCAAACAAACCGTTCAGGGCAGCCGGGAATCCGGCATAGACCGCCATTTGCATGATCACTTCGACAACTTCCTTCCGTGTGCATCCCACGTTGAGTGCGCCATGGATGTGCACCTTCAACTGGGGCGCGGCATTGCCGAGCGCGGTCAGCGCTGCGACGACGGCGATCTCCCGGGACTTGAGGTCAAGGTCGGGACGGGAGTAGATGTCCCCAAAGGGAAATTCGATGACATATTGTGCGAAGTCCGGCGCAATATCTTTGAGGCTCTCAATGACGCGCTCACCGGCCTCGCCGTCGATTTCTTTCAGTTTCTTCCAGCCTCGCTCGTAACGGTCCTGAGCTTCCATTTTCATCCTCCCTGTAAGTTTTCGTTGTGGTGATTCAGGTCTTACGCGGAGCTTCTCTTCCTGCTGATACGAATGCCGCGCCGATGCAGACCGCAATCACTATTTCAAACACGAAAGGCGGCGTGAAGAAGTATATCCACGAGATGACGGCCAAGGCGATGAACGTAATGAACAGCATGGCAAGGAAAGGGCGCGCCTTCGCCGGGTCCGTCTTGACGAGAGCGGCAAGCTGCCACAGCAGCGCGGCCGACAAAAACAGGGCCACGCTCGTTACAAGGCCGAACCCGAAATAGAAGTCCCAATAGGACCTCTTCGATCCGAACGCATCAAAGTGAAGGGCCTGCACGGCTGTACGCGCCGCAGCCTGTGCGGCATTACGAGGACCGCCGAACACCCCGCCCACGGTGTGCAGCAGTGCGTGAACCAATGTCAGGATGGACGCCGTGTAAAGCCAGACCCTGGGGTTCATAAGCTGCTCCTTGAGGTAAATGGTCTTAGACAAACATGCGCAGGTGGACCGTTCCTCTTTCTTAACGTAAGAAAGAATGATGGAAGCCGTTAAAACATGCCGTTCGGGTTGGCCGCTTTCTCCAGGATGTCTTCGTGAACGTCCCAATGCTCGACGATCTTGCCGTCCTGAAGCCTGAAAATATCGACAATGGCGGCTCCGCGGGTGCCTGGTTCCCTGACCGCGTGTACGTGCAGGATCACGTAGTCTCCGTCAGCGAAAATTCGCTTGATTTCGCTGTGCGCGCCGGGAAATTTTGTGCGCAGGAACCGGATAAAGTTTTTCAGCCCTTCGGCGCCGTCGGCTGCCCTCTGGTTATGCTGGATATACCGCGGGCCGAGATACTTTGAAGCTGCCTCAAAATCTTTTTTGTTGATCGCAAGGTCATAGAACTCTTTCACGATCTTCTTGTTGAGTTCCTGCTTACTCGCGTCTGCAGGATATGCAGCAGGGGCAAGAACAACGAAAACTGCCGCAAAGAAAAGAATCACACGTTTTGTCATGGTCTTCTCCCGGGATAAAGTCTGTCACGCTTGTAGCCGATCTTGGTTCTGGTATTCATTATACCAGCCCGGAACGACGGGCGTGACGCCGTGAGCATGCAATGTTATAATTGTACCAGAGAGGTTTGGGGGTAGGACCATGAAAAACTTCTTCAGAAGCTGAATGATGTGATGGCGCACGCTGCGCTGTCCGAGTTGGGCCTTGATATCACGGAGGACGTCAAAGCCGGAGAGGGATTCGGGTAGCCGGAAGCAGGCACGCTTGAAGTCCCCGGGCAGGGCCGGGCGCCTTTCAGAATGTCAAGAGTTCCGCCAATGGCCATGGGGAACAAAGGATCCTGCCGGATGATTGTGAGTCCGGTGATAACGAGCTGTGTTACGGGGAAGCTTAGATCGAACGAATACTTTGGCCGCCCCCCTCGTTAACGCAATGACTTTATCTTCATCTCCACCGGTTGCTTCTTCGGTCCGCTGCCGGCCTTGACAGGACGGCCCACCGGGACCACGGCCATGAACTCGCCTTCGGGCTCTCCGAGAAACCGGAGCACTTCATCTTTGATGAGATAGAGAACCCCGAGCCAAACTGTGCCCAGGCCCAGGGAAGTCGCCGAGAGCAGAATATTCTCCACGGCAGCGGCCGAGCTCTGGATCTCCATGGTGCGAAAGAAATCGTGGGCCGTCTCCTTCTCTACCTTGAAGAGCTCGGTCCCGTGCCTGATGAGGTCCCCCGTGTTTGCCACCGCGATCACGACAGGGGCCGAGAGGATGCTCTTTGCGCCCATGCGGAGAAGGGCCGCAGCCGGTCTCGGAAAGGAGGCCGATTGCGCGGTCACGAGCTGCGCCAGCTGCTGCTTCTTCTCACCCCGGAGGATGATGAACCTCCACGCCTGCTGGTTGTGCGCCGACGGCGCCGCGTTTGCCGCGCGCAGGAGGACATTGATCTCATCTTCGGTCACGTCATCCTTGGTGAATGTCCTGACACTGTGGCGGTCATTGATCGTTTTCAAGGTCTCGTTGCGCATGGGCAAAACATCATCGGGCAGCATGGCTGGTCTCCTCAGGGACGTACACCGTTGTTTTAAATTTTCATGATGAACATATCAGACGTACTGCGTGAAGTCAAGCAGAACAGCTGTCAGAGGCTCGGGAATGAAGAGGGGAAGAGGTCTGTGCAAAACGTGAGAACAATAAGTACGCGCGGAGAGTTGAGAAAGGCCTCGCTTATACTTTTACCCTCAAAGGAAACCTCTCTGCTCGCCGCGCAGTGATCGGCTCCGGCGTTTGTTTTTAAAAAATGAGGTATCGTCCTGACGAGGGCAGGCTGCATCAGCACCTGCCTCTGCAGAACGCACTCCCCGCTCTTCCGCCTTTGCCGAGCCGACTGTAGCCGGAAGACGGCCGTGTTGACGACCAGCCCCCGCCCCCGCGCATTACGGGAGCGTTGAATGATCTGGCGGGTCTGCTCGGCGCAACGGACCGCTGCCATTCACCGCCGCTCGACGGCGCCCTGAACATCCTGTCTTGTCGCTGAACCGGCGAGACGGACCGCCACTCATTGCCGCGCGAGGGAGCGGTCAGTTCTCGTTCTCCGCTTCTTGAAGGAGCACGGAAAGACCGTGCCGACGAGCTCGGAGAGATAATGTGTCTCTCATCACCGCGAACCATGCCGCCGACCGGTCCCCTATTCCTATTCATTTTGTCCAGACTTCTTGCGTAGATGACCTCGGCGCTCCTCCTTGCTTCCGGCGTCCTGAACCCTTCGATTCTTGAGGCGCCGCTTGCCTCCGGTCGACGACTTACGCCGGCCACGGTTGATGATGCGTACCCACGCCTCATATCGCCAATATTCATGAACGCATTGCCGTTGCCCGTACGGAGCATAGTCCTTGGCCTCACGCTGCCCGCGCTCATTCTCGACACCGGATCCACTACGGCCGCCCTTCTCGTGACGGGGTCGATGACCCGGTTGCTCACGATGCCTCGTCTGCCTCGATGGTCGAAATCACCGACTCTCGTAACGATCACCGTGGTAAAACTATGGCAAATGTAGAAACCGGGGAACCAAAACCCGAACCAGAAGACCGGATAAGGCACCCAGTCATAGAGGTAGGCGTCATAGTAGGGGGGCGGATAATAGGTTACAATCGGGGGCCCTTCCTCATTGTAATAGTTGTTGATCACTGTGGGGTTGGATTGAGCTGCGGGAGGCTGTTCACCTTCCGGCGGCGCTGCATTCCAGGGACCTGCCGGCGTTGGCAGGTCCATTTGCTGCGTCAGCGAGTAGAGTCCTCGTGTCGCCTCGTCGGAGTTCATCGGAAGTTTGCCTTCCGCTACCGCCTTGGCGATGGAGCTTTGGATCTGACCGATGATCTCCGGTGTCACGGGATAATCAGAGAGCCAGCCGTTCGAGGGAACAACGCCCGCAGTGATGAGCATGTCTTCCGCAACAGTTTCTTCTGTGGGGTTGCCCAGATCAAGTTCAGAGGCCAGCCTGATTGCGAAATCTCCTTCGCGTACGAGCGGCTGGGCTACAGGAGGGGCTTGTTGAGTTTGCGATGATTGCGACCCGTAGTCTGCTGCAAAGGCCGCGAAAGGAGAGAGAAGCAAACAGGCTGTCGTTACCATTGACAGCCAATTTTTCATTTCACCCTCCTTCTTCCTGAACTATATATTACTACCAAAATCATCCTGAATCAAGGTCCTCCTCGTATGAACCGGCGGCCCTTTTCACTGACGACTTTAGAAGGACAAACTGCCGAGGAACATTTCACCGCGACGAACTAAGCCGGATTTTGCAATCTCCTTATCTCCCTTCAGCGTATACATAAGATGGTTTCGTAAAAAGTCGGATATCACGCTTTTGACATCATTCCGGCTTGTCCGGAATCTTCTCTTTTCAGTATGTTGTAAAAGCACTACGATTCCCGACAAGCGGGAATGACGACTTTTTACGACTTCATCACATAAACAAGCCCTCTCGGAGCGAAATGGATGAAACCCTTCCGCCTCCTCTGTTCTGTCACAATGAGCATAATGCCGCCAATTCCGCTTCCGAAAACGTCGCCGGCGTGCCTCCGTTCACGGTGACCGTCAGGCTGCCGTCGGCATTATATACCGCCACTGCAGCCGCGTTGATCGCGAGCTGTCCCTCCACTATCGTCTCCGTAGCATTGTCGATCTTCACATCAGTGTTTGTTGCGATGCTGAATGTGCCGTCGATACACTTGTCTGCCGGCGTGGTGGAGATGCTGAAGACGCCGGTCATGGTGAGATAGTCGAAATCAGGCGAACCTGCAGCAGGTGATTTATCCACGATCACAAAATTCGAATAACTGTCCGATTCCGTATAGTTTATCGTACTGTCCGTATCCGACAGGTAGACTGTACCGGTCGAAGGGCCGTTCACGGTAAACGTATCGGCCGTATAGTTTGCGCCGCCGACCGTTGCGACCCCAGTTGTCACCGCAATTATAAGATTGGTCATGACCTGCTTTTCGTGTCCATGTGCCACGTAATCCCAGTTCTCGAACGATCCCGTCGTCACAAACGTGTCGGTCACACCCAACTGACTGAACGATATGTTCGACGTGGTTTTAATAACGTCGATGACAGACGAAGACGAGGCCCCTGCGTACTCGGTCACGGTAAGCGGGGCGGTGTCTGTTCCAAGCGTCAAGGTGGCAGCGATGACCCCGGTGAGCGTCGCGGTCACGACGCCGTCCACTTGCGCCACCCCCTCCCTGCACGCGTTAAACGTTACGGTAAACGGGCCGATGCCGCTCCCGACAATCGTGACACTGTCCGGCGTCGCTGTGCTGCCCCCTGTTACTGTCGTATTCGTGGCACAGTCGATCGTGACGGGAAACGTCAATGCAGCAGCCCGAACGTCCATCGTCCTCCTGAGGGTTGGAGAGAACGTTGTTGAAAACCTGGCCAATGCTGTGGCATTCGTCGTGCCCGAAGGGGCATTGATGGCCGGCGCAAGGGGCAATCCTACGCCGCTGCTCGTCGCCGCTGAAGTTATCATCGCAAGCGCTGAGCCGATGACCATAACGTTACGGGCGGTTTTGACGCTGGCAGTGGCCGCTTGCGCAGCCTGAGCGTTGGTACTGACCGGCGTTATACTGCTAGTGCTAGTGCTGCTGTTACTGCGGCCGCAACTCGCCAGGGAGAAAACAAATGCGGCCGACAGTGCGAGTATCAGGACATCTGTACCGAATTTCTTCATGGAATGGTGCCTCCTTTTCAAATGCCTACAATTTACAAATCTGCATTCCTTGGTAAAGCCACAATTACAAAAGGACCGAAGGCCTCCACGCCCTTTTGCGCTGGGCTTATTGTGCAGAATGACTCTGGTCGAGAACTCCGAGAGCGACGCCTGTGGAAGTATTTTTTAAGCGACCTGGCTCATGTCCTCGTAATAAGCTTTCACAGCTCATCAATGACTTCAAGCTTGATAAAATTTTATCGCCGCCCCTCGAACCTGTCAACAAGCTCCTATAGCCAAACGTTATGATCAGCACGGGGAAAAGTTCGTTGATACTTTATCAGCTAAGCCTGCTTGTACTATTTGGGAATAGTTCAACGTATACGGCATCATTCGAACCTGTTATGAGTAAACCGGACAGCAGGACCGCAATGATCGCTGCTGATATGGCAGAGAAAAATGACGAAATGATTCCAAAAGTATCTTATTTTACCTTTACAGCAGCACTATCAAACCGTCCGCAATTCTTTGTGCGCGGAAGAGCTCTCTTTCAATTCTCTATGCGCGAAAAAGCTCTGCACTGTTTTACGAATTGGCTGACTATAATACAGCATTATTGCAGGGCTTTTATTATTTGAACGACATCACTGTTTCTATTCGTCATTTTTTACCGTAGGAAAAACCCGACACTTTGCAAAATTCACGCGATGGTGAAACGTGCCGACAAAATCGAGATTGTTTTCATAAATCAATAAGATAACAAAAATTTGCAATTTCTGGCATTCCATTTGCTATAGACATCAACCAATGAGGATGCAAAGTTGCGAAACAAACCTTCATGCTTCCGGCACGGGATCAGCGTAATCGCGACGGACGACATTTCTTCATTAGTTGTGAAATATCCGGCATTTTGTTTTTGCAGGCGCATGGCGTAATTTTTTTCTGCTCGAATTCCATAGTACCAGATAGACGACAATACTCAACCATCCGCGAGGATGGGGCGGAAAGCCTTCAGGATCTCCTTGAGACAGCCGGGCTGCCGAAATATCTTTCGATATGAGGCGCCCGGCTTTTTTTCGTTCCTGGTACTTCTCAGAGAAGGGCGCAGGAGGGGGTGATGCAGGCCATAGCAGCAATCGAAGGGATTTTTTTCTTTGCACCTGCCTAGGCGCTATCTCTGAGCTGCAGACTAAAGAATGCGTCAAGAATTGCTGCATTCCAGTGTTTGTTACCGAAGCCGGGTAGAATTAAGGATTGCAATTCAGAAGCAGCAGTATCCTTGACCGAAAGACTCAAAGAGCCAAATTTACAAAAGAGAGGGAAATATGAAGAAAAAAATGGACACTATTCTCATGGCAGGCGCAGTAGCATTAAGCGTCCTGCTCGCCGCTTGCGGCGTCAGCAACATTACGCCGAGCCCGGCGCAGTCGGTAAAGGGCGTAGCCGCCTCAGGGGCGCCCGTAGTCGGGACTGTTACCCTGACAGATGCGTCGGTTCCGCCGCGGGTCAGGACGACCACGTCGGCAGCCAACGGATCGTTCTCAATCAACGTAAGCGGGCTTACACCGCCCTTTGTGCTCACGGTTACGTGGACGGACAGCAGCGGCACGAACCAGTTGTATTCATTTACCTTAGGGCCGGGTACGGCGAACATAAACCCGTTCTCAAATGCGGCTTTCGCCGCAGCAATCGATGGGGACCCCTCAACACTCCCTGCAAATCCGGACCCGGCTTTATACGAGTCCATAGAATCCCACCGGTCGACAGCCATAGCCAGTCTGCGGCAGAAACTTACGCCGCTTTTTTCCTTGTACGGGACGACCAAGGACCCGGTCAACGACGATTATGAAGCCGACCACACCGGGCTTGACGCCATGTTCGACGACGTGAAGATCACCGTATCAAACGGCATGATCATCGTCACGAATAAAGAGACCGGGGCGGTGATCTTTACTGCCCCGATCAATGACATCAACTCCGGGACCTTCTACAACGGGAACATGCCCCAGCCGGGACAGGTGAATGGGGCAGCACTCTATGTGACTAACTGCAGTTCCTGCCACGGACCTCTTGCCACAAGCAGTAAGTTAGGTGTGACGGCAGCCCAGATACAGTCTGCGATTCAAAGTGTGGGCACTATGAGCTTCCTCTCCAAGCTCACGACCGCCCAGATCCAAGCCATCGCTTCGGCTTTATCGTCGACTCCAACGCCCACTCCAACGCCCGTGGCCTGCACCTATACGTATGATGTTTGGGGCGCCTGCCAGTCGGATAACACACAGACGAGAAACGTGCTGACGACATCGCCGTCAGGTTGCACCGGTACACCCGTCGTGTCACAGTCCTGCACCTATGTGCCGCCTGCGCCTGGGGCCTGCACGTACACCTATGACGTCTGGGGTGCCTGCCAGTCGAACAACACGCAAACCAGAAACGTGCTGACCACGACGCCGACAGGCTGCACGGGGACACCGGTCACGTCGCAAGCCTGCACCTATGTACCGCCTGCGCCTGGGGCCTGCACGTACACCTATGACGTCTGGGGCGCCTGCCAGTCGAACAACACGCAAACCAGAAACGTGCTGACCACGACACCGGCAGGCTGCACGGGAACGCCGGTCACGTCGCAAGCCTGCACCTATGTCCCGCCGGCATGCACCTACACCTATAGTGCATGGGGTGCTTGCCAGTCAAACAGCACGCAGACAAGGAACCTCCTGACATCGTCACCAGCCGGCTGCGCCGGGACGCCGCTCCTCTCGCAGTCCTGCACCTATACGCCGCCGACGCCGACGCTTACGCTGGCCCAGGTAACATCGTCCTGCACTATGTGCCACGGTCTCACTGTGAACACTACCGTTCTCAAGTCAGGCGGATACACAGTCACGGGCAGGACGGCGACCACGTGGCTGTCCACAGTCAATTCGATGGTCAGCAAGGGGGCCTCGTTGGCATCCGGGACGACTGCACAGGATTATGCTAATTTCCTGGCTACCCTTCCCTGACGGAACGTTTCAGCCGACGTGAAATGATATAAAGATGAAAGGGACCTGTTCTCAACAGGTCCCTTTTTTTTATTGCAAAAGATGTATGAGTGAAATTGAGCAAGTGAAGACTTGAGATTCAAAGGTCTATCCGAACAGGCAGACTGCTGTCTGTCGTCCCAGTGAAGCCGTCTACACCCACACGACCTTGTCGAAATCCTGCATTCCTTCCACGATCTGGTTCGTCGTACCGCGGCTGCCTACTTTCAATGCGGACTCGAGATCGTAGTGTTTCAAACAGGTGCCACAGGAATAAATCTCCACACCAAGCGCCTCGATTTCCTTCAGCACCCCGACGTTTTCTTCATTCACCGTAGTCAGTTTGACCCCTGCATTCAAAAAGAACAGGGTATGGGGCAGCTGCTTGTACACCCTCATGGTGTCAAAGAAACCCTTCATCAATTTCTTTCCCAGATCTTCGTCCTTGCCCAGGCTGTCTGTGCCGACGATGAGTAACAATGTCTTCCTTTTTGCGGTCCGTTCACTCTGAACGCTGGACTCCGGTCCCTGGACTTTGCACGTATACCCCTTGACGACCTTCACCTTCCAATCCTTGCCTTCTTTTGCTGTTTCAGCATACATGCCATTCTGGGCTGCATAGCCCGAAACATTGAGCGCTGATTCTTCGTTGTCCACGAGGACTTCGAGAATTCCTTCCCCGATTTTCGAGAGCGCTTCCTCGGCCATCATCACCGGCAGGGGGCACGCTTTGCCGCGAGCATCTATCTGCATACAACCTCCGTACAAGCATCCTGAATTGCTGATCGATATGGCTAATCTGGAGAGGGGAAGTGGAAATCAAACCCACCACGGTTTTCAGTCAACTCACGACACCGTGACTCTGGTTTTGCAGACCAGGAGAGGCGCCAGCCCCATTTGCCCCTCGCCTGTTCCTCACGGGCGATGGTAATTGACTCATCACGGTCCGACAGGCATTTTCGAAAGAGGGATTCCGTATTTCCCCGGCCTGCTCTGTTCATCCGGGATTATGAAAGAAGGGAATGACCACTTGTCCCCATCACCTTTCGACCATTATTTTACCTGCGTCCCCTGCAGTGATCTCTCCGATCACCGCCCTCGTCTCCACTCCCCGCCCCGCGAGTCCCTTGAGAAGCGTGTCGAGTTTGTCCGCAGAAACCGCGATCAAAAGGCCGCCGGAAGTCTGCGCGTCCGCAAGGATCAATTTTTCTTCTTCCGATATTCCTTCCGACCACGTGACCTTGTCGCTCACATATTTCAGGTTCGAGCGTGTGCCGCCGGGAATACTGAATTTCGCGAGGGCCCGTACTCCCTCAATGACCGGTACCCGGGACATCGTCAGCCGCGCGCTCACACCGCTGGTATGCAGCATCTCATGGAGATGACCGAGCAGGCCGAACCCCGTTATGTCCGTGGCCCCCTTGACCCCAACCTCGACCATTGCGTCAGAAGCAAGCTTATTCAGCGTTTTCATGCTGCGCGTTGCAATCGCGATCATTTCGTCCGATGCACGTCCCACTTTGATCGCTGTTGATATAATGCCGATTCCAAGGGGCTTGGTCAAAACAAGTAAGTCTCCCGGCCTCGCGCCGCCCTTCTGCACTATGCGCCCGGGATGCACGATACCCGTTACGGCCATGCCGTACTTCGGCTCCTTATCGTCGATGGAGTGGCCGCCGATAATGACCACCCCCGCTTCCTGCGCCTTTTCGGCACCCCCGCGCATGATATCGCCGAGCACATTCAGCGGCCCGTCCTTCGGAAATGCCACCAGGTTCAATGCCGTAAGCGGTTTTGCCCCCATGGCATAGATGTCGGAGAGCGCATTGGTCGCGGCAATCGCCCCGAAATCGTAGCCACTATCCACGATGGGCGTGAAGAAATCCACGGTCTGGACGATCGCAATTTCATCGCTCAGTTGATACACGCCTGCGTCATCTTCGGTCCCAACGAGCACGCGCGGATCGGTCACCTTCGGTAGAGCCTTGAGGATCTCGTCCAAAACCTTTGGACCGAGTTTGCAGGCTCAGCCGGCACCGTGGCTGAGCGACGTAAGTTTGAGCTGCTGCCCGCTGTCCTGGTTGTCTGCCATTTCCCTGCCTCCGCTCGACACTCGACATAAGTGGTTTAACAATACCGTGAGTCACCTGCCCCGTCAAATTGCAAATACCTATCTCCTTCTCAATATTATATAGGAAATATCTATTGTACGCCATGAGACGAAGAATGAAACCGGCACGCACTTTCCCACGCACACCTCTATGAGCCGCCGAGCTGGACACCTCGGGAAAACTGGGTTATACTCTTCTCAGAAGAGTTGATACGGGTGTTTGTTCTGGGAGCCGGGGAGCATGCATGGAATTTTTCAAGCCTTTTTTAGTGACCCTCATTCCTCTCATGGTTGCACTCGATGCGCCGGGGACGCTGCCGCTTTATGTAGGCATGACCGAGGGCGTGACGCGCGCGGACCGGAAGAAGATTGTTCGCCAGTCCATTGCCACCGCGTTTTTGGTAACCATAGGGTTCATCCTCCTCGGGCAAGCGATTTTTAATGCTTTGGGGATACTGGTCGAGGATTTCATGGTCGCCGGCGGCGGCGTCCTATTGATCATCGCCGTTACCGACGTGGTCCGCGCAGGCGAACGGCAAATGGAACGGAGCCCGGAATTCGGCGTGGTCCCGCTCGGCACGCCGCTCATTGCCGGCCCCGGCACGCTCACGACGGCCCTCGTCCTTGTGGGGACGAACGGATACGTTCCCGTCATTCTTGCTCTCATTGTGAACCTGCTGCTGGCATGGTTCATCTTTGCGCAGTCGGAGCGGATCATAAAGCTCATCGGCATCAGCGGCTCCCGGGCCTTTGCCAAAGTCGCGTCATTGATCCTGGCAGCATTTGCCGTGAAGATGATCAGAAGCGGAATATTTATGTATATTCAGGGTTGAGGGACAGGAGAGAAAGAACTGATGAGTATGATGCCAGAAACCGCCGTTGACAAAGTATCCAAGGGCCGACGCAACCGTCGGGTCCACATGGCGAATGAACGGACCTTCCTCGCCTGGATTCGGACGAGCGTCGCCATCATGGCCTTCGGGTTCGTAGTAGAAAAATTCTCGCTCTTCGTGAAGCAGATGGCTTATTACCTGGGGAAAGAGTCCTCCCCCCCGCCGCCGGGCTATTCGTCGATCGTCGGGATCGTTCTTGTCGGCCTAGGCGTGGTGATGGGAGTGCTTGCGTTCGTCCGGTACAAAGCAGTAGAGCATCAGATCGAGGAAGACACCTACAAGCCGTCGGTCGTTTTAAGCGTACTGCTCTTCCTGTCCGTACTTTCCATCGGCGCCTTCCTCGTGCTCTATCTCGTTCACAGCATGTAATCTTTTTGCCGGTCAGCGAATGTACCCTTCGAGCATCAGGTCTTCTCCTATGAAGCGGGTAGTAATGTCCTTGAGTCTGACTGCCCGGTCGAGCCGAATCGGAGAAATCCCTCCAATGGAGCAAAGTGAATCCGCGCCGGTCATGAGCGTCGGCGCGATGAATAAGACGACCTTGTCTGCGATACCTGCCCTTATCGCCGAGGCATGAACCTCAGCACCTCCTTCTATCAGCACGGACAGTATATCTTTTCCCCCCAGTTTCTTCATAAGGTCCCGCAGATCCACGCGGCCCTTGGCAGGTTTGACCAGAAAAACGTCTGCACCGGCATCATGAAGTTTCTTGATCTTCGTCTTCGGCGCAGTGGCAAGCGTGGCCACGATGGTTTTTGACGTTGATTTCTGCGTGAGAACTTTCGAAGTAAGAGGAATGCGCAGTTTGCTGTCGAGGATCACCCGGACAGGATCGCGGCCATTCGATATCCTCGCAGTCAGCGAGGGATTGTCCTTCAGTACGGTGTTGATGCCCACAAGGATCGCGTCATTGGCGTCACGCAAGCGGTGCCCCTCCTCACGCGCCTTTTCCCCGGTGATCCATTGCGATTCTCCCGATGCGGTGGCGATCTTGCCGTCCAGGGTCTGGGCGATCTTGAGCGTCACGAAGGGCATGCCTGATGTAATATATTTGACGAACGCCTCGTTCAACTTCAGAGCCTCTTGTTGCAGGACGCCGGTCACGACGTCGATACCGGCTTTTCGAAGAGCTTTGATGCCGCCTCCGGATACGCGCGGATTCGGATCGATCATGGCCACGACGACCCGTTTTACACCGCTCTGCAGCACGAGCGGCGTGCAGGGCGGCGTACGCTTGTTGGTATGGGAACATGGCTCAAGCGTCACATAGAGCGTCGCCCCCCGCGCAGCCGATCCTGCTTTCTTGAGCGCAATGGCCTCGGCATGGGATTCTCCCGCCCGGTGATGAAATCCCGTACTGATGACCTTGCCGCTCTTCACGAGCACAGCGCCGACCATGGGATTCGGGCTCGTGCGGCCTTTCGCCTTTTTCGCCAGCCGGAGAGCCAGGCGCATGTATTTTTCATCAGGAGAATTAGGCAACATTATTGATAAGGGGTTTTCAAAAAACCTGCAGCGCGCACTACACCAGCACCGCAGTAATCAGGCGTGTGTCCCTGCAAGCACGGACATACATTGTATGATTCCCGCGAGGAGTTGTCAAGGCACGCAACGGATTATGGGGGAAAAAAGCGTTCATAAAAAGAATGCCTCCCGCTTCGGAGGCATTCACTGTCACCACCATCGTACCTGCGTATGTCAGGCGGCCTTCAGTTCCTTCGTATGGGCTGATTTATCGCCTGTGAGGATCGCCTCTGCTTCGGCGATGTACCGCCAGGTACATTCCGGATCACTGTTGCAGTTGTATTTTTCGAAAATACGGTCAACGACATTGGCAGCATCCGGTGCCGTACGGTTCACGAATAGTTGTTTGATTTTACCAGCGACATCCTGCGAAATCGCCGGCATCCCATGTACCTCGCGAAGATGCAGGGACACCATTTCCACAAGCCGTTCTTCCGTCGGAGCAGTCAGAACGACATTGCAATTATTCCCCATGGCTGCGCACGCGAATTGTTTCATTTTTACGTCACCTCCCTCGTTCAACTCCGCAGAGAGTTTATTCTCTAGTTTCAGTATAACACCGGCGGCGAAGCGGTGCTCCTGGTCAGAGGAATTGGTTTACGGAAGATAAACCATTGTTCGTACTTTTGGCGCTCAAAAAAAACGGGCGGCCTTGTGAGCCGCCCTTGAAAGTTGCCAGTCGGATATTACTTGGTCCCGGAACCGCCAACACCTTTTTCCTTGAGTTTTGCATGCGCCGCCGCAAGCCTCGCAATCGGTACGCGGTAGGGTGAGCAGCTCACATAGTTCAGACCCGTGCGATAACAGAATTCCACGCTGGCGGGGTCTCCGCCGTGCTCGCCGCAGATGCCGACCTTGAGGTTGGGCCTCGTGCCGCGGCCTTTTGCCACACCCATCTTCACGAGCATGCCTACGCCTTCCTGGTCCAGCGTCTGGAACGGGTCTTTATCGAGGATGTTGTTCTCCGTATAGTAGTTGATAAACTTCCCTGCGTCGTCGCGGCTGAACCCAAAGGTGGTCTGGGTCAGGTCATTCGTGCCGAAGGAGAAGAATTCTGCTTCCTTCGCGATCTCGTCGGCAATCACGGCTGCACGTGGCAGCTCGATCATCGTCCCGATCAGGTAGTCGATCTTGACGCCCTTTTTCTGCATCACCTCTTCGGCGGTTTTCTTGATGAGGTCCTTCTGGTTCTGGAGCTCTTTTTTAATGCCGACGAGCGGCACCATGATCTCCGGTACGACTTTCGTGCCCTTCTTGGCGAGTTCACAGGCCGCCTCGATGATGGCCTTTGTCTGCATCCGCGTGATCTCGGGATAGACGATGCCGAGCCTGCACCCGCGGTGGCCGAGCATCGGGTTCAGTTCGTGCAGCTCTTCGACGCGGCGCAGAAGCTTTGCCTTTTTTGAAATCGACGCCTTGGGCGCCTTCTTCACCTGCATCACCGCCAACTCGACCATGAGATCTTCGCGCTTCGGCAGGAACTCGTGGAGCGGGGGATCGAGAAGACGGATCGTTACGGGAAAACCCGCCATGCTTTCGAAGAGGCCCTTAAAGTCCGAGCGCTGCATCGGGAGCAGCTTGGCCAACGCCTTCTCACGCATCTCGGTGTTGTCGGCAAGGATCATCTGCTGCACGATCGGCAGACGCTCCTCGGCGAAGAACATGTGTTCCGTTCGGCAAAGGCCGATGCCCTCCGCGCCGAACTGGCGGGCCATCTTGGCATCGCGCGGGATGTCCGCATTCGCACGGACGCCCATGGTGCGGATTTCGTCAACCCACTTCATGAGCGTGCCGAAATCGCCGCTTACTTCGGGGTCCTTGGTCGTCACTTTGCCGATGATCACACGGCCCGTGCCGCCGTCGATCGTGATGCTGTCGCCCAAGTTCACGGTATATTTGCCCACTGTAAATTTTTCAGCCTTGAGGTCCACTTTGATGGATTCGCAGCCCGCTACGCAGGGCTTCCCCATGCCGCGGGCGACTACCGCCGCGTGGGAGGTCATACCGCCGCGTGCCGTCAGGATGCCTTTTGCCGCGTCCATGCCGTGAATGTCGTCGGGCGTCGTCTCAGGCCTTACAAGGATCACACTTCCCTTCTTCGCCTGTTTCACCGCTTCGTCGGCAGTGAACACGACCTTGCCGGAAGCAGCTCCGGGCGACGCCGGAAGGCCCTTGGCAATGACTTCGATCTTCGCCTTGGGATCGATGATGGGATGGAGGAGTTGATCAAGAGAAGCAGGCTCGACGCGGAGGACGGCTTCTTCCTTGGAGATAAGGTTTTCCGCCACCATGTCCACGGCAATCGTGACCGCGGCCTGGGCCGTCCGTTTACCCGTTCGGGTCTGGAGCATGAAGAGCGTGCCTTCCTGCACAGTGAACTCGAAATCCTGAACGTCGCGGTAGTGCTTCTCGAGCCTGGTCGTAATCTCGCGGAGTTGATTGTACACGTGCGGCATTTCCTTCTCAAGGTCGGCGATCGGGTGCGGCGTGCGGATGCCCGCCACAACGTCCTCGCCCTGCGCGTTCGTCAGATACTCGCCGTAAAACTCCTTTGCGCCGGTGGAGGGGTTCCGGGTGAAGCCGACGCCCGTTGCGGAAGTTTCTCCCATGTTCCCGAATACCATGGCCTGCACGTTCACGGCCGTTCCGAGATTGCCGGGGATGTCGTTCAGTTTGCGGTACGTGATTGCGCGAGGGTTGTTCCAGGAGCCGAAGACGGCATCGCGCGCCATGATGAGCTGTTCCCAGGGGTCCTGCGGAAATTCGCGCTTCTCGATTTGCTTCACCTTGGCCTTGAACTTCTCGACGAGGGCCTTCAGGTCTTCCGCGGTCAGTTCGATGTCGAGGTTGACTTTCTTTTTCTTTTTTACCTCATGGATAATGTGTTCGAATATTTCCTTCCCGATCCCCATCACGACGTTGCCGAACATCTGGATGAACCGGCGATAGGCGTCCCACGCGAATCGCTCGTTGCCGGACATGCGGATGAGGCCGTGGATCGTTCGGTCGTTCAACCCGAGATTCAGGACCGTATCCATCATGCCGGGCATGGAAAACTTGGAACCCGACCGCACGGACACGAGCAACGGGCGTTCGACATCACCGAATTTGAACTTGCCGCTCAGCGCACCTTCTATCTTGCTCATATGGTCGCGCATTTCGGCATCGAGACCGTCCGGTACGCGTTTTCTCAGCTCATAAAAAAGGTTGCATACTTCTGTGGTAATGGTGAATCCTGGCGGCACCGGAACGCCGGCATTCGTCATTTCAGCAAGACCTGCGCCTTTGCCGCCGAGCAGGCCCTTCATCGTCCCTGTTCCATCCGCCTTGCCGCTGCCGAAAAAATAAGTATATTTTTTCCCCGTCGTCATGTGACCTTCCTCCCTGGAAATGATTCTTCAGAATTCAGAAGCCAGAAGTCAGAATTCAGAAGAGCGTTTTCCCTTCGCCGTTCTCCTGACTCCTGGCTCCTGACTTCTCTTTCCTGCTATTTTGACTCTTCCGTACTTAAAACAAGCCGCGAAAAATCCGCGATCTGAGAAAACAGGCCCGTGATGCCGGCAAGGAGAGCGAGGCGGTTCGCCTTGACTTCGGCATCCTTGTCCATGACCATGACCGTGTCGAAGAATGCATCAACGTCTTTCCTGAGCGATGCTATGTCGGCCAGAGCGCCGCGGAAATCGAGCTTTGCCGCCTTCTCCACGACGCGGTCCTTGATCTCCGCATAGGAAGCATAGAGGGCTTTCTCCGCATCCAGTCTCAGCAGGTTTTTCTTGACCTTGCCCGTAAACTCCTTCGGCAGAATATTGCCTGCGCGCTTGAGGGCCGTTACAAGCGGCTGATAGTCCACCGACGTTCGAAGTCCGTCGAGGGCGCGCACCTTTTCCCGCGCAATAAGAGGATCGTTGAACCCCACGGAGAGCGCGGCATCCACGACGTCTGACCGGAGCCCTTCGGCTGCCAGCATACCCGCCAGCCGCTGACGGAAGAAGTCAAGCGTCTCGGACCCAACTTTTTCTTTTTCCTGCTTCTTAAGACCGTATGCTTTGCATGACTCGGTGATCAAGTCCGCGAGCGGCATGCGAAGGCCCCGTTCCATCAGCATGTTCAAGATGGCGACCGATTGCCTCCTGAGGCCATAGGGGTCCTCGGAACCGCTCGGAACGAGCCCGACGGAAAAGCACCCTGTTATCGTATCGATGCGGTCGGCGATTCCGACACACATGCCTTCAACAGAATCGGGAAGCTTATCGCCTGCATAGCGAGGCAGGTAGTGTTCGAGGATCGCGTCGGCAACGCGGGGATCCTCCCCGGAGTTAAGCGCATAGTGCCTGCCCATAACGCCTTGCAGTTTAGGGAATTCGCCTACGACACCGGTGATGAGATCGGCTTTGCACAGTTCAGCGGCACGGGCAACGATTGGTGCATCGGCATGAGCAATGCCGGCCAGATACGCTGCCAGGTGCTTCACTCGCAGGATCTTGTCATAGACCGTTCCGAGCTTTTCCTGATAGGTGACCTTCTTCAGTCCTTCGATGCGGTCGCCCAGCGGCTGTTTCACGTCGTGGTCGAAAAAATATGCCGCATCGGACAGTCGCGCGGCAAGTACGCGCTCGTTTCCGGCCCGGACGATATCCAAGTCCTCGGCCCGGGTGTTGCTGATCGTGATGAAGCACGGCAGCAGATTGCCGTTCTGTCCCACGACGCTGAAGTAGCGCTGATGTTCGCGCATCGCCGTAATCAAAACTTCCTTGGGGACGCGAAGATAGTCTTTGTTGAAGGTCCCCATGACCGCGACCGGGTATTCAACAAGGTTTGCCACTTCTTCGACCAACCCGGGATCGTCGAGTACGGTCCCGTTTTTTGATTTGGCGAGTTCCTCGGTCTGTTTGATGATCCGCTGTTTACGGACTTCAGGGTCAATAACAAGGTAGTTCGGCTCGGCCTGCGCGGTATAGGACTTGAAGTCCTTTACCATGAATGCTCCGGGGCTCATGAACCGGTGGCCCCGGGAGAGGTTGCCGCTCTTGATGCCGTTCAATTCAAACTCAACAACGGAACCGCCCCAGAGCGCGACAATCCAATGTATGGGGCGCGCAAACCGGATGTCCTTGTCCATCCAACGCATGGTTTTCTGAAACGGGATCGAGAGGACGAACCCCGGCATCACTTGTTTTAGCCAGTCAGCGGTATCGCCGCCTTTTTCGTCCAGACGGGCGACGACGTACTCGCCCTTGTCCGTCGTTTTACTGGCCAACGCATCGACCGGCACACCGTTTTTCTCGGCAAAGACCAACGCGGCCCTGGTTGGCTTTCCTTCTGCGTCGAAAGCGATTTTCTTCGGAGGGCCGACAACTTCCTTCGAAATGTCCTGTTGCCGCTCTGCCAGCTGCGGTACGTACAGGATGAGCCGGCGCGGCGTTCCATAGGCCTGAATGGCGCCGTTCTCGATGGCAACGCGTCCGTTCACGAGCAGCCCCGAAAAGAGCTCTTTCATTTTGTCAAGCGCCGGATTGATGAAACGCGAGGGGATCTCTTCGGTCCCGATCTCTAAGAAAAATTCTTTGGACAAGTAAAACTCCTAAAAGGCCTTGTTCTCGCAGAGACGCGGAGCTCGCGAAAAAAATAAAAAAACAGCCTCGAATCTCAAAACCAAGCTTTAGCCCTTCTGTGTCGTTCCGGCTTGCCCGGAATCGTATTGCCTTATATTCTTCTGACAAGAAGGATTCCCGACAGCCTGTATTCCGCGCAGAGCGCTCATAATCACTGGCCGCAAGCAAGCGGGAATGACTGCTGTTTAACTGTGTACGAATACATCAATTCTCATTAAAGAATAAAATCCTTTGCCGTACTCTGCGTCCTCCGCCTCCGCGAGAGACAAAGATTATGGCCGGCATTTCATTTCTTCAGCATCGGGAACCCCTTCGCCTCCCGGTCGGCAAGATAGGCATGGGCACAGAGTCGTGCGAGTTTTCTTACCCGCGCGATATAACCTGTCCGCTCGGTCACGCTGATCGCCCCGGCGGCATCCAGCAGGTTAAAGGTGTGAGAACACTTGAGGCAGTAATCGTATGCAGGCAGCACCACGCCGGCCTTGACGAGTTTCTCGCTTTCCCGCTCGTAGGACTCGAACTGCCTGAACAGCATATCCCGGTCGGAAAGTTCAAAGTTGTACTTCGAGAATTGCACTTCGGTATCGAAATGGATGTCACCGTACTTGACGCCCTTGGTCCATTCGAGGTCATAGACGTTGTTTACGCCCTGAAGATACATGGCAAGGCGTTCAATACCGTAAGTGAGTTCGGCGGAAATGGGTTTGAGGTCGATGCCGCCTACCTGCTGGAAGTACGTGAACTGGGTGACTTCCATCCCGTTCAGCCAGACCTCCCAGCCAAGCCCCCAAGCGCCGAGTGTGGGCGATTCCCAGTCGTCTTCAACAAAACGGATGTCATGTTTCAAGGGATTGATGCCCAGCTTTACAAGGCTCTCGAGATAAATTTCCTGCACATTTTCCGGATGGGGTTTTAAGATCACCTGAAACTGATAGTAGTGCTGCAAGCGGTTGGGGTTCTCGCCGTAGCGTCCATCCGTCGGCCTGCGGGAAGGTTGCACATAGGCGGCCTTCCATGGTTCAGGGCCGAGGACGCGCAGAAACGTTGCCGGATGGAATGTTCCCGCGCCGACTTCGGTGTCGTAAGGCTGGTGAATGACACAGCCCTTCGAAGCCCAGAATGTCTGAAGCGTAAGTACAAGTTCCTGGAATGTCAACGATTGCTCCTGCCTAGGGGAACCGGGAATGATAGGAAAATAGACTGCTATTATACAAAAAAACCTTATGATGTCAAGAAAATATCCGGTTTCAGAATATCCGCGTTTACGTCGGCGGCATCGATTTCCGCCGATTGCATAATCTCTTGTACAGACACATTTTTGGGTTCCAGTTGTATCCAAGGCTTCAGTGGAGCCGCCTCCGGCAGGGGGCCGTGAGATTGCAAAGTCGCGGATTCAATATGACGTCTTTTCAAAATGATAAATCGCAGCACGTTCAAAATTATTCGACAGCTGGACGAAACACTTAATTGCAATTCCCAGTATGTATGCAAATCCCTTCAGAGGAGTAACCATTTGGTTTTATGTCCTAATAATTTTTTTTAATATAAAAAAAAACTTTTAAACGAATGAGAATCCATACAACATTGAAAATCGCTTTATAATTGCGCCAAGGTGATATACGTCAAAATTATGAGATAAATCAATAAGGCGACAAAATGGTGCATTATTTGGCATATCACTTGCTATAACGGGGTAAACGCCAATATTCTGCGACTGAGGGGGAAAAATTCATGGCTAGAAAAATAGAAGCGTCTTTTTGGTTAATCGGATTGCTCGGTGCCTTGATCATCTTTTCCGGATGCAGCTCGCCGAACCCCATGGCAGTATCAACATTAAATCCTGACACAGGCAATCATGTTGCAGGCTTTTCCGATCCGAGCGCGCACGGTGCAGTCGCAAAATCTCAAGCAGGCGGTTTTGCTTCCTGCCAGGAGTGCCATGGTGTTGATTTCGCTGGCGGAACCTCCGCGGTATCCTGCTTTTATAATTGCCATGGTGTTAACGCGCCGCATCCCCGCGCGCCTTGGAACCATGGGGACACTGATACGAACAATGCCGCGGTCTGTGCGGAATGCCATGCAGACGGCTCGAATTCTCCCCTTCAACCCTCGCCGTCCGTCTCGGTTTTAAGCGCCGGCCCCGGCTGCTACAACAATACTCTTTGCCACGCAGCAGTAGGAACTGCCGGGACCACCACACAAAACCCGTGAAGTGGCTGAGACAAGTTAAAAGGACAGTCGCCGTACAACGAGTGCTGACATTCAGTCGTTGAGAGGCAGATCGTGCGACGACTGTGTGAATACGTTTCATGACAGGAAAAGCAATGCAATCATGCTATCTGCATGGAGTGACGGCTGAGGAACGCTTGTTAAAATCAACATTACGTTGTGAGCTGACAGCTGTGAAACATAACGAGCTCCGTCTTTTTATGGCTGCAAAGCTGAGGGCACCGTCTCTCTCGTCAAATTATTACTCTGCATGTTGAAAAACATGATTGCATACTGCATGCACAATAAAATTATAATTAGACGTTGACAGGCGCGATTATGCCGCGTTAGCATGACGGGAAATCGGGACAAATATTGTCTTTACTTTAGTACTACTTTAACAACACGGGGGAAGTGCTCAATGAGAAAGAAAATGGAACGGGTGGTCCTGGTATTGGGTCTGTTTTGCGCAGTCGCACTCTTCATTGGATGTAGTTCATCAAATAAACAAGCGTTATCGTCATTTAATCCTGATACCGGTCAGCATACAGCGGGTTGGTCCTCGCCGGCTGTCCACGGTGCAGCGGCGAAAACGCAAGCCAATGGCTTTGCAGTTTGCCAGGAGTGCCACGCTGATGATTTTTCCGGTGGCATCTCGGCTGTAGCATGCAAGTCCTGCCATGGTGGGAGTGCACCGCACCCAACTTCATGGATAACAGGTTCCTATACCCACACCACCACTGACACCGGCAATGCCTCGGTCTGCGCGCTTTGTCATACGAACGGCGCCAATTCGCCGATTGCGCCGCCGTCGCTGCCGGCTGCAGCAGGGACCGCTCCGGGCTGCTTCAACAGCACCCTCTGTCATGCACAAGTTGGGCACCCGGCAGGATGGTCCGATCCGTCGCAGCATGGCGTTTCTGCCAAAGCAGCACCGACATCGACAGGCGGATTCGCGCTATGCCAAACCTGCCACGGCTCTGATTTCTCAGGTGGTGCCGCACAAACGTCTTGCTTCACCTGCCACGGGGGGAGCGGGCCGCACCCAACTTCATGGATAACGGGTCCCTATACCCACACCACCACTGACACCGGCAATGCCTCGGTCTGCGCGCTTTGCCATACGAACGGCGCCAATTCGCCGATTGCGCCGCCGTCGCCGCCGGCTGCAGCAGGGACCGCTCCGGGCTGCTTCAACAGCACCCTCTGTCATGCACAAGTTGGGCACCCGGCAGGATGGTCCGATCCGACGCAGCATGGCGTTGCCGCAAAATCGGCACCCACGTCGACAGGCGGATTCGCACTGTGCGAAACCTGCCACGGCTCTGATTTTTCAGGTGGTGCCGCACAGACGTCTTGCTTCACCTGTCACGGGGGAAGCGGGCCGCACCCAACTTCATGGATAACGGGTTCCTATACCCACACCACCACTGACACCGGCAATGCCTCGGTCTGCGCGCTTTGCCATACGAACGGCGCGAACTCGCCGATTGCACCGCCGTCGCCGCCGGCTGCAGCAGGGACCGCTCCCGGCTGCTTCAACAGCACGCTCTGCCACGCGACACCGACCTGCGGGACCTGTCACGGGATTCCGCCGTCGGGCACCGTGTTCCCGAACGTTGCCGGCAACCATGCACCTCATATGAGCCTCAACACGGTAGCGTGCTCAACCTGCCATTTAGGGGCCGGCTCCGGCACCACGCTTCACCAGAACGGAGTCGTAGACGTGATCCTCGACCCGACGTTCAATGCGAAAGCCGGAGCAGCAACGTACAACGCATCTACGATGGCCTGTTCCAATGTGAGCTGCCACGGCAGCCTGACAACGCCTGACTGGCAGACCGGCACGATCAACGTCAACACTCAGTGTACGGCATGCCACGTTCTGGGTACCGGCCCGGGCATTCCGGAGAACAACAGCTATTACTCAGGCCAGCACAATAATAGCGATATGAGAGGGCTCGCGTGTACCGTCTGTCATGATACGACGATGCTTGCAGCGGTGCACTTCACCTCGCTGACCGCCCCGATCTCTGAAGCTACGGCCTCGACCACAATCAACAGCGCGGTCAACTTCACGGGAACGACGTGCAACCCGAGCGCCGGCGGGCTTACCGGATGTCACGGCTTGCAAAGCTGGTAGGAAGGAGCATCAAATCTCCAGTGAATTACCCCGCAGCAGAGCTGCGGGGCATCCTAAATGCGCTAGAACCTAAAGCCAACTTGCTCATCATGCTGATACCGAATATACTTTCTTATAACTTCTGCCGTTACTTTGTCGCCAACCGAACGGACAAAGTAGCCGTCATTCCAGAGTTCTCCTCCCCAAAGTTTTTTCTTTATCTCGGGGAATTCTCGAAACATCATCTTTGCCGATATGCTTTTGATTATCTGTACTACCCTCGCTGGAGCATACTTCGGTGGCACAACCAAAAACAAATGCACATGATCATCCATTGCTTCCATCGTATCTATTTCAAATTCATATCGCTCTGCGATCTCACGAAATATCTCTTTCAGTCTCGTCGTCATTCGATCGCTGAACAGCTTCCTTCGATATTTTGGTATCCATACAAAATGGTACTTCAGATCATAGACGCTATGTTTGCTTCTTCTCAATGGGCTCATGGCCCGTATTGTAACAGATTCTCATCCTGACTTCGTCAGGATATCCTTTTCATCCCAGCAGCAGAGCTGCTGGGTATTTCAGGATGTTTTTATAAAAAGGCGCCCTGAAAAGGGCGCCTTTTTTTACTTCAACTGTATCAAACGCGGATGCGGGGTGGGATTGCTACACCTGCCACATCATTGCCTCGAAATCATCGGTCGGCACTTTAAACTGAATGTAGCCGCGGTAAGGCCACTTCTCGATTTCAGACCCCGAACGCTCTACCGTTACAAAGATCTGGAGCTCATCGTTCTGCTTGACCCCCAGCAACTCGAAGGGAACGGCGAGTTCAATGATATCATTGGCTGCAACGGTGTTGATCGCGGCCGCCTGTTGACGATTTTCGCTGTCCCCGCGGAAGAGCGTTGCACTCACGCGCCGTTCCTGGGGCGAGACGCGGATTTCCACATCCATATTTTTCGGATTCAGAAAATTGACGAAGAACGCAAGCTCGGAGACCTTTTCGTCCTTCAGGCTCCCGCTCGGATCGATACGGAGGAACATGTTCTTGAGGTCGAACCCGTAATAGATGTGTGTTATGATCGACGCCCCCCGATGCATCGCTCCGCCGCCCTGGCTTACATCATAGAAGCCGGCCGGGAGCCATTCGAAATAATTCGTCACCTGGCCGTCGATCGTCGGAGAAATGAAGGCCGTAAGCTCGACCGTGGGCAGCGTCTGCCGGTCCTCGCGCAAAATGGATATCTGGAGTTCGTCGGGAACATCGAGACCGATGATCCGGTAAACGTTCATCAGGTGCGTCCTGAAGAGCAGGTCAAACTCCTCGTCATTCTCGGAATAATGGTCGTCCCCGTACCACCAGCACCAGTCGCTCCCCTCGGCGATATAGATCTCTTCCCAGGCCTTCGCCAGTTTCTCGGGGTCCGCGTTTCCGCTTGCATAGTCCGTCAGGGCCTCGCGCGTTTGAGCGAGAAGGTCCCACGCCCGATTGTCTTCTTCATGCCCGATCCAGATGCGGTAGTTCGCGTTTATCCATGACCCCGCGTGGAGCCGGTCAATAACGGCCTGCGCAGGATGCTCCCGGAGATATTCCCCTACCGTCACGCACCGAAGCCCCTGCTCCCCGCTCAAGCGTTCGTAGAGATAGAGGAAAAAATCCCTGCCATCGTTCTGATAGTATTCCCAGGCGTTCTCGCCGTCAAGAATGATCGACACGAGATGAGGGCCGTCGGAAAGTCCTTTTCGGACCCGGTGGAGCCGGTCAATAAGATCATGGACCGCGTTTTTGTAGTCCCACTTGGAATAGACGAACCCGATAAGATCGGACAGAGTATGATCGCGGAACACAATCGAGACGCGTTTATCCCCCTTGCCGGCAAGATAAGGTTTGTAAAGCACGTCGGGGTTCCTCATTACGCCGGCAAAGTCCCGATCGATATGGATGCCGAGTGAGCGGCTCAGGACCCCTTCATCCGAACCGATCCACTTGATTCCGGAATCAGCAAGAAGAGGAATAATTTCTTCGGCGACCGAACCCTCGGCCGGCCACATTCCGGACGGACGTGCGCCGAACAGTTTCTCGTGATAGACAAGCGCGCGGTCGACCTGGGCCTTGGCGTCCTCGGGGTGGGCAAACCGTTTTGCCGGCAGGCGGATGTCGGGCACAGCCACCTTTGCAAGGTCGGTATCGAACAGGAGCGGGAGAATCGGATGATAGAAAGGCGTGGTCGTCAACTCGATCCTGCCCAGCTCTGCCAACTGCTTGTAGACCGGTATGATCAGTGCCATAACCTCGCGCTGTTTCTGAATGAGGAGCGTCTTTTCGTTCTCGGAAAAACCAGAGCCTTTCCGGATCAAGCCTTTGAGAAACGGGTCGGTCTGTTTGAACAGGGGATCAAACCAGGCCAGATTGAACCAGACCTGCAAGTCCAGATAATCCTGGGTCGTAAAATACCGCGTGGCATTTTCGAGATCGTTGGGAGAAACGCTGTAGCCCCTGCGGTCAAGCAGCATCCAGTACGACGGATAAGGTCTGACCATGGTGTCCCAGTTCGCCATGAAGGAGTTTTTGAGCAGGAACAGTTTATCCCCCTGGTCAAGTTCCGCAGCGGGCTTGAGCGTCAGGGCCAGGAATTTGTCATCAGCATGGTTCTCGACGTAATCACGGATTTGCTTGAGCAGCGAGGGAACGAGGTTGAACGTCTGGTGAATGTCGGGAAAGTCGGTCAACAGCGCGGGCATGTCATAGTAATCCTTGATCCCGTGCATCCTGACCCAGGGAAGAATATAGGAGCCGGTAATGTCGTCCTTGTAGTAGGGCTGATGCATGTGCCATACAAAGGCTATGGAGAGAGGATCATTCGACATGGTGATGAGGACGAGACCGATCTTCTCATCCCTGCATTTCTTCCTCTTTGCACACAGCTGAAATGCATCAATACCGTAAAATTTCAGCGATTCGGCACGAGGACCCTTGCTTGAGCAGTCCAGTTTGCCTGCTCTCAGGGCTCGCCATAATAGTACACTATCTCCCCTTGACGCGCAAGTCCGAGTTTATCCCGGGCAATCTGCTCAAGATGGTCGGGATCGGTCTTCAAGGCGCGGACCTCCCGCGCAAGTTTTGCATTGTCCTGTTTGAGCGTTGCGATGTCTCTCGTGAGGGTATTATATTGCGTCTTCATCCGATAGTATTTGATCACGCCCATTTCACCAAACATGAAGTTTGCAATGAGATACAGAGCGAAAAGGATTCCGGCGGCAACGATAAGTTTCCTGCGGTAAAAACTCCGGAAATTTCTATCAGATTTCAGAGTATTCCGTTTACGCATAATTCTTCGTCTCGTTGGCCACATCCTGACCGGGCCGGCTGAAATGGAAAAGGTTTTCTAAAAACAAAACCACGAAGACCGGCTTCGTGGTAGAGTTGCAGATGGCACTATCGAGGTACGTCATCGTTGCACACTGGTTATTTCTTTTTGGTGGTCTTTTTTGCCTTTTTTGCCGGGGCCTTTTTCTTTGTCGCCATGAATACCTCACCCCCTTTCCTCAGCGGAATATTCGGATGAACAACAATGAATAATAACACTCTCTAAATGGTACGACGTGAGCCGGTCTTGAAATACGCCGGGGGCGCGAATGCCCCCGGCGGGCCCCACTGCAGGGACACTATGGAATAAAAACTACTTCTTTTTGGTGGCTTTCTTCTTGGTTGCCTTCTTCTTCGCTTTTTTCTTGGCTGCCATTAGTTTTCCACCCCCTTTCGGCATACCGCGTTTTGACCTTAAGCGGCCTTATCTTGAAACAAGCTGAGGAACATCATTCAGCAGTGACATCTGTGAGTATTTTTCCCGGATTCTCCCGTTTACCAGTTCGATGAATTCAGCTGCGTCCTTAATGGCCTGTCCAGCTTCATACTGGGAGATCATACGACCGGCCTCTTCCATGAAACTCTGATATTTTCTTCTCATGCGATCGAACTTATTGATCAGGCTTTTATAGTGGCCGCCGAGAATGACTCCTGCAGCCGTCACTACCGTTTTCTGAGCGTCTCTTCCGCGAACCCCTTTGGGGCGAAGGCCCTCGGATAGGATGAGAGCTCTTGCCGACCGGACCATGGCTAAATACGCTGCGGCAAATGCCCACTCCTCATCCTTGTCCTCCAGGATCTTGCTCGTTGACAGATCTCGTTCCGCCCTGGTCACGAGAGCGATAATCTCCGTGATCTCAGCAGCCCGTTCCTCAACGATGCCCATTTCTTTTAGCGATTCATATGTCATCTTCCCTGCCTGCCAGGAAAATCTTTTTGCCTTTTAATATCTCCCGGATGAACGGATCTTTCGATTCCTTGCGCTTCCGGTATTCCTGCTCGTCGAACACCAGGTAATCGATGTCACGCTTCAATTTTTCTTCCAGCCCCATCACCGTGTCGTTCAACTCCGTGATGTTCGCCTGGCCGATTACCATCAGATTTATATTGCTGTCTTCTTTTTCAGCGCCCTTTGCATAGGAACCGTAAATTAATGCAACCTGAACGCCTTTTAGCCGGGAAAGCGACGCTTTCATCGCGCCCTGGACGCCGGTGGTTTTGAAGATCAACCCCTTCATTTCAGAAAAGATGGGCGAGTTCTTGTTCGCAAAGTAGTATTTCTGAACACCCCGCTTCTCCCTTGCCAGAAGCCCCATCTTGACCAGGTTGTCCAGTTCCCGTTTGATCCCTGCCGCATCTTTGCCGATGTGGCGGGCTATCTCTCTCAAATAGAAGCGGTCATCCGGATTATTAAAGAACAGGCCTAAAAGCTCCGCTCTTGTGGAAGAGAAGAGTTTTGTCAGCACGTTTGTTTTCTCCTCGTGGACAAATATACAACAAGAGTGTATTATTTGTCAACAAGAAAATAAAAAAAATTATCTTTCATAACGTTAGACAATTTATCAACACTTGAATTCACATCTTGTAAAATAGGTACAAAAAATTAATGTTTTACACTCTAAATAACCACTTTTTATGGTGCATAGCTCTTGCTGTTCCTGGCGTCTGCGGCGCTGATTATAAATCGAGATAACGCCTCGCATCCCCCCTCCTGGTGCGATATGACGATATTGACCGCATAAACAGCCGGTGATTCTCCGTTCACCCGCACGCCGAAAATCGCAAGCATCATTCACGCACATTGAGGATTAATTTTATCCTCTCTGTATGATGCCGATCATTTTGAGGTAAAGATGAGTTTAAATAGTCAAACCCGGCGAATGACGGTGATGACCTTTCGACGTCCCTTTCATTATTTTACTTTCGTTCGCTCCGGCACTTATGGTATACTACAGTGAATAATTTGTTGACAAATTGTCTTCCTTCAGAAACGGAGATGTATGAACTTTAGTGAGTTGGATCTGCCCTTTGAAATAATGCAAGGTATCGAGCACTCCGGTTTCACGGCATGTACAGCGGTGCAAGAGGCTGTGATCCCCCGGGCGGTCCGGGGTGAAGATGTGGCCGCGCAGGCACAGACGGGGACGGGCAAAACCGCGGCCTTTCTTATTTCTCTCTTCACACGGATGGAAAGAAATCCGGCGACCGATTTGGGGAACTCTCCCCAGGCCCTCATCATAGCGCCGACGCGCGAACTTGCGGATCAGATATTTCATGAGGCCGAGCGGCTCGGCAAGTTCACGGGCTTTCGCTGCCTCGCCGTGTACGGCGGCATCGATTATCAGAAACAGATGGACATCCTGCAGAAGGGCGTCGACGTACTCATCGGCACGCCGGGGAGACTCATCGACTATTTTAAGCAGCATGTATACAGCCTGAAGAAAAGCCGGTACCTGATCATTGATGAAGCGGACCGCATGTTCGACATGGGGTTCATCGACGACCTGCGGTATCTCATCAAGAAAATGCCTCCCTACACCAAACGCCAGTCCATGCTCTTCTCCGCGACGCTCTCCTACCGGGTCATGGAACTCGCCTACGAGCACATGAACCTTCCGGAAAAGATATCGATTACGCCCGAGAAAATCACGGTTGAACAGGTCGAGCAGGTCCTGTATCATGTCGGCAAACACGAGAAGCTCCCGCTCCTGCTCGGCATCCTCAAGAAAGAACAGCCCCTCCGTACGCTCATCTTCGTCAACACCCGGCGCGCTGCCGATATGGTCGTCGAACGTCTGAACCGCAACGGCTGGAAAGCCGACGCAATCACCGGAGACATCATTCAGAAGAAACGGCTCCGGCTCCTTGCGGAATTCAAAGAGGGGAAACTGCCCGTGCTCGTGGCAACCGACGTTGCCAGCCGGGGCATCCACGTGGAAGCTGTTACGCATGTCATCAATTACGATTTACCGCAGGACGCTGAAGACTACGTACACCGGATCGGCCGCACCGGCCGCGCCGGGGCAACCGGCAAGGCGCTCAGTCTCGCTGATGAGGAGTACGTCTTTTCCCTCGAAGACATCGAAAAATACATCGGCCAGAAGATCCCCGTGGAATGGGCGGAGGATACGATGTATATCAAGGAAATCAGGCGGTCTGCGGAAGAAAAACAGCGTGCTTCCGCACTTCAGCGGCAGAACCCTTCTCCTTTCAGCAGAAATCGACGATTTCACTCGAAAGCACGTCAGCACTGACAACAGCAGAGGCAACAGGACTCTTTCTTTCTTCATGCCTCAATGGTTGACTCCCGGAAAAAATGATGAGCGTCACCGGTGCGACAGCTGTCTTTCGCAGAAAATATATGCCTTCCCCGCTGTGGTATAATAGTACTAGAAATCATGAAAGATGATTTCAGTCTGAAATACACCAGAGCGAAGATACTGAAGCGGAGGTGCCATTGAACTGAAAGGGGAGGTTTCATCTATGGCTGCCGTCATGACAGACAAAAATAACGAACGTCCGTGGCTGAAATTTTACGAGGCCGGCGTAGCACCATCTCTTACCTACCCCGAAATTACCCTCGGGAATGTCCTTTCCCGGACCGCTGGAAAATATCCACATCACACAGCGCTCTTGTTTTACGGAAAGAAAATCACCTACCTAGAACTGGATGCTCTGATAAACCAATTTGCCCACGCACTCATTGATTTGGGAATTCGGAAGGGGGACCGCGTGGCGCTTATGCTCCCCAACATTCCGCAGATGGTGATCGCGTATTACGGCACACTGCGCATCGGCGGCGTGGCCGTACCGACGAACCCACTGTATCATGAGCACGAACTCGAGATCCAGCTCAAGGACAGCGGGGCCGAGACACTTGTTGCGGTCGACATGTTTTATCCCGTCATTTCCCACGTCCTGCCGCGTACGAAGGTGAAACACGTGGTTCTCTGCGGCATCAAAGACTTTCTCCCCTTCCCGTTGAATGTTTTGTACCCGCTCAAAGCGCGGATCGAAAAACAATGGGTCAGCGTCAGGCGCAGAGCACCGTTATATGATTTCCGAAAAATGATCCAACACGCACCGTCGACGCCGCCAGCCGCTGACGTGGCTCCGACCGATACAGCGCTGCTGCAATACACGGGAGGGACAACGGGCGTTCCCAAAGGTGCGGTCCTGACACACCGGAATCTCATAGTGAATGCAACGCAGGCCAGGGCGTGGTTCTCCCATGTGCAGGAAGGCAAGGAGATCGTCCTTGGAGCCATCCCCTTCTTCCACGTTTACGGCATGACCACGGCCATGAACCTCGGCGTGCTGATCGGCGCTGAAATGATCCTGGTCCCCAAATTCCACACGAAAGAGGTCATCAGGATCATCAACAAGTATCACCCAACGATTTTTCCCGGCATCCAGGCCATGTACCTGGCGATCAGCAATTATCCCGGCATCAAAAAATACGATCTCACCTCGCTCCAGGCCGCGCTGAGCGGCGCGGGCCCGCTCATGCGCGAGGTGCAGGAGCAATTCGAGCGGCTGACCAAGGCGCGGATCGTGGAAGGCTACGGTCTGTCAGAAGCGTCGCCGGTGACCCATGCCAATCCTATTTTCGGCACGCGCAAGATCGGGAGCATCGGTCTTCCCTGGCCGGACACGGAAGCCCGCATCGTGGACCTCGATACGGGCGAGCAGGTGCTGCCTGTCGGCGAAACAGGAGAACTCGTCATCAGGGGACCGCAGGTAATGAAAGGCTACTGGAACAAACCGGAGGAAACCGCCCAGACGCTTCGCAACGGCTGGCTCCACACCGGCGATATCGCAAAAATGGACGAAGACGGATATTTTTACATTGTCGACCGCATCAAGGACATGATCAAAACCGTAGGGGAAAACGTCTACCCCCGTGAGGTCGAAGAAGTGCTGTACATGCATCCGAAAGTGAAAGAAGCAGTGGTCGTAGGCCTCCCGCACGAGGAATATCTGGGTGAAAAGATCAAGGCGTACATCGTTTTGAAGGAGGGCCAGATTGCTACAGCAGAGGAACTCATCCAGTACTGCCGCGAACAGCTCTCGAAGTTCAAAGTCCCGAAGGAAATCGAATTCCGCGACCAACTTCCGAAGACCCTGGTCGGGAAAGTGCTCCGCCGTGTCCTGCGGGATGAGGAAATGAAAAAACGGGAAGTACAAACTGCAAAGAAGTAGAGTAAGCAGGACGCCGAGGTCTAATCTTACTGTCTCATAATAATGTACCCTATCGTTCGTCATTCCTGCGAAAGCAGGAATCCAGAATATACACAAAAAAATCACTGGATTCCAGGTCAAGCCTGGAATGACCGCTTTGTTGGAGGGCGATGTTCGTTCTATTATGAGGCCGTTAATAATTTACGTGTTTTAGCTTGATTGTCTTCGTGAGGTCATCATGAAAGAAGTCGTCATCATCGATGGTTTCCGCACTCCTTACGCAAAAGCCGGTTCGGCGTTCAAGGACGTCCATCCCGTCGACCTCGGGGCCGCGATCGTCAAGGAAGTCATCATGCGTACCGGGATCGACACGGAGCTTGTCGACGAGGTGATCGTCGGCAACGCAGGCATGCCTGCCGACGCGGCGAACATCGCACGGGTGATCGCGCTCCGGGCGGACGTTCCGCAGCGCGTCCCGGCCTACAGCGTACAGCGTAACTGCGCCTCGGGCATGCAGGCCGCGGCAAGCGCCTTCACGCAGATCCTCGCGGGCATGAGCGGGATCGTGCTGGTCGCAGGCGTGGAGTCCATGTCCAGCTATTCCTTCTATATAAAGAAGAAACTTCGCGATGTCATTACGACGGTCCAGCGGTCGAAAACACTGGGGGCGAAAGCGCAGGCCATCCTCTCGCTCAGGCCGAAGGACTTCGTCCCCGTGGTCGGTTTGATCGACGGACTCACCGATCCCATCTCCGGCCTCATCATGGGAGAGACTGCCGAGGTGCTGGTGCGGGACTTCGGCATCACGCGCCGTGAACAGGACGAGTTCGCACTCACGAGCCACCAGCGATGGGCGGCTGCGAACGAAGCGGGCAAATTCAAGAATGAGATCGTCCCCTTCTACGTGCCGCCGAAATTCGAAGCCGTGGAAGAAGACATCGGCCCGCGCAAGAACCAGACCCTGGAGGCCCTCCAGAAACTGTCGCCCTATTTCGACAAGCGCTACGGGACCGTTACCGCCGGCAATTCGTCTCCGATCACCGACGGCGCGGCAGCAGCGCTCATCATGAGCGCCGACAAGGCACAAGCGCTCGGATACGCACCCCTCGGCTTCATCAGGGCGGTGGCCTTCGCGGGGCTCGACCCCTCGCGCATGGGCCTAGGCCCGGTGTTCGCCACGAACAAGGTGCTCAAGATCGCTAAAATGAAGATGCAGGACATCGAACTAATCGAATTCAACGAGGCCTTTGCCGCACAGGTCTATGCCTGCGAAAGAGCGTCGGTCTCCAAAGACTTCTTCGACAAGTATCTTCCCGGCGAAGAACCCTTCGGCGAATTTCGGCGCGATATCATGAACGTGAACGGCGGCGCAATCGCGGTGGGACACCCGGTCGGTTCCTCAGGCCTCAGGATCGTGATCACGCTGCTGAAGGAAATGGAACGCCGCGGTCTCTCGATCGGCCTTGCCACGCTCTGCATCGGCGGAGGTCAGGGCGCGGCCATGATCGTGGAGAGAAGATAACTAATTTCGACCGGACAGTAGGATTGACGCTTATAAAAAGTCAAAATCTGCCACGGAGGCACTGAGACACGGAGTAACATAAATCAAGAATGGTAAGCTCCTTTGAGACTCCGTGGTTGAATCAAACTTACGATTTCACCAGGATTGACGATGCTGTTGAAACCAGGGTTGCTTGGCAGCCCGCTTTTATCCTGTAATCCCGTCAAGAGGAATTCCAACCTATGTCATCCTTCACCTATGAAATAAACAAGGACGGTATAGCCGTCCTCACCTTCGACCTCCCCGGTGAAAAAATCAACAAACTGACGACGCCGGTCATGGAGGAGCTTGACAGCGTGCTTGAGGAACTCGCATCGAAGAGCGAGATCAAGGCGCTGGTATTCCGAAGCGGCAAGGAGGGGAACTTCATCGTCGGCGCCGACATAGCCGATATACGGAAAATCTCGGACTCCGAGACCGGCGGCCGCCTCGCCCGAAGGGGCCAGGCAATCATGAACAAGCTCGAAGCGCTGCCCTTTCCCACCGTGGCTGCAATCCATGGGCCATGCATGGGTGGCGGCCTGGAGCTTGCCCTGGCCTGCACTTATCGCGTCATCAGCAACGATCAAAAAACAGCACTCGCCCTTCCCGAGGTGAAACTCGGCATCATCCCCGGCTTCGGCGGCACCCAGCGGCTGCCGCGCCTGGTCGGCCTCACGAACAGCCTCGACATGATCCTGACCGGGAAATCCGTTTATGCCAAGAAGGCGCGGCGGATCGGCCTTGCGGACGAAGTCACGTTTAAAGAAATTCTACTGAGCAGGGCCGTTGTCATGGCGAAGAATGCGATCGGAAAACCACGGCCCGCTAGCGTCCGGGCTAAGAGACCGCTTGTGATCAAGCTGATAGAAAGCAATCCACTCACGAGGTCGTTTGTCTACACAATGGCGGAAAAGAACGTGCTCAAAGAAACCCGGGGAAACTACCCCGCGCCTCTCGCTGCGCTTGACTCGGTCCGGTTCGGGCTTTCTCATGACAGAGACGCGGGATATCTGCACGAAGCAGAGCACCTCGCCCGGCTCGCACCGACCGAGGTCTCGAAGAATCTCATTTTCGTTTTTTATTTGAACGAGATGCTCAAAAAAGACACCCATCGGTCCCCGGTGAAGATCGGCCATGCCGGCGTGCTCGGCGCCGGGGTCATGGGCGGCGGCATCGCCCAGCTCTTTGCTGAAAAGGGCATTCAGGTCCGCGTAAAGGACATCAATACCAAAGCGATCGCAGCGGGCCTCAAGGAGGCCTGGGATATTTTCCGCAAGAGGCAAAAAAAGGGGGTCCTGACCGCGATCCAGGAGCGCGATGGTTTCGACCGGATCACCGGCACGACGGAGTATACGGGATTCGGCAGAACGGGCATGGCCGTGGAAGCGGTCGTGGAAAATATGGACGTAAAAAAAACAGTGCTCCGCGATTTCGAACGGACAATGCACACGCCTGCCCTCTTTGCTTCGAACACGTCCTCGCTTTCGATCACCGAGATGGCGACAGCATCGAAACATCCTGACCTCGTCGTGGGCATGCACTTTTTCAATCCCGTGGAAAAGATGCCGCTCGTGGAGATCATCCGCGGCAAGAACACATCAGAAGAGACGGTCTCCGCAATCGCCACGCTGTCGAGAAGGCTCGGAAAACTCCCGGTCATCGTGAACGACGGCCCCGGTTTTCTCGTCAACCGCATTCTGATGCCCTATTTGAACGAAGCAGCGGTGATGCTGCGGCAGGGCGCCACGATCGAGGAAATCGATCGTGCCCTTCTCCAATTCGGCATGCCCATGGGCGCTTTTATCCTGCTCGACGAGATCGGGATCGACGTTGCCCACAAGGTCGCGGACATCCTCTACCAAGGGCTCGGGGAGCGGGTGAAACCGTCTCCCCTGCTCGCGGTGCTCTATAAGGATGGATATTTCGGAAAAAAGAACGGCAAGGGTTTTTATCACTACGATGGGAAAAAGCGTACAGGACCGGACACTTCTCTTTCTGCAATGATACAAGCTGGAGCAGGAAACAGAGAGCATATCGGCACGGAGGAGATCGTGGAGCGCGCCGTGCTGCTCATGATAAAAGAAGCGGCGCTCTGTCTTGAGGAAAAAATCATCGACCGGCCGGACCTGCTCGACGCAGCGCTCATTTTCGGCATCGGTTTCCCTCCCTTCCGCGGCGGTTTGCTCAGGTATGCCGACAAGGTGGGACCGAAGATCATCGTCGATAAGCTCGAAGCCTACGCAAAGAAATACGGTGATCGGTTTTCCCCGCCTCCCTCACTTATGGCGCTCGCGAAGAGGGGCGGAACTTTTTACGCATAAGACAGCCATGATGTTTCTACGATGACCGCCAAATAACGAAGGACGGACCACAGCATGGCTCTTTCCCGATTCTACCCGGCCCGATGGAGAGCGTTTCTCATTGCGTTCTCCCTCCTTTCCGCTTCCGCCCTGCCGGGCTGCGGATACGTGGGATATTATACCAGGCAAATGCACCAGCACCAGAACTTGCGCTTTTTCCCGAGCGTGTCGACGCTGAATGAGGTTGCACCGCAAGATTCGTTGTTCCTTACCGGAGCAATCATCAAGCTCCAGAAACGGCAGGAGCCCCTGCTCCTCATAGCCGTCAGTAACCGCTATCAACAGGACGAAAAAGTCGCCCTGGTGCAGCTCCCTGCCTCCGCCGATGCCTATACGGCGTTCCTTCCCAAGGGAGAGTATGAGCTGTACGTGTTTGCGGACCTTGATCGAGACGGTGATTTCGAGGGGGAGGAACTCATCGGCCGTGCTTCCGTACTGGTCAACCCCGAGCATTCCAAAAACGGGGCCATTGTCGAAGGCCCGACGATAACCGTGGATTTCGAGCACCCGGCTGAGACCGCCTTCCACGTTCACGAAAAGGTAAGGCCGATCAGCTCCGTCTATGCGTCTCTCGACGACGAGTTTTTCGATCCCAAGTACGGTCCCGTAGGTCTTTATAATCCATCGGAGCTGATGGCCCATACACAGGGATTTATCTTCGGCCTCGAAGGCTACGGCGAGGACAACAGGACGATCGTCCTGTTTGTGCACGGCATTTCCGGGACACCGAGGGACTGGAAGTTCCTGACCGACGGCCTTGATCGCCGGCGCTTTCAGCCGCTTTTCTTCTATTATCCTTCGGGGCTCCGCCTTGACAAACTAGGCACCCTGCTTGCTCAGACGATCAGCTCAATCGACAGAAGTTCGAAACGTGGCCGGCGCAATATTGTTCTGGTCGCGCACAGCATGGGCGGACTCGTCGCACTGTCGGCGATCAACAAACTTTCAGAGGAAGGGTTCCCTTCTTCGCTCAAGTTGTACTGTTCCTTTTCAACGCCCTATGGCGGCGATGAGGCGGCCCGAAAGGGAATAGAAAACGCGCCGGTCGTCGTTCCCGTGTGGCATGACATTGCGGCAGAAAGTCCGTTTCTGAAGGACCTCGCCCGAAAGCCGTTCCCGAAACATGCTGCCCTTCTATCTCTACTTCTCCTACAACGACACTTCCCGGTTCAAGCTGGGAGAGAGCAGCGACGGCTCGGTCACGCTCCGCTCGCAGTTGCAGCCCGATCTGCAAAACGCCGCGCGTAAGGTCATCGGGATCAATGAAACCCACGTCGGCATCCTGAACAGCAAGGTTGCGCGTGAGTCGTTTCTCCAGCTGCTTGACTCCGTAACAGGAACGGCACAGGGTGCAGGGGCGACATCCGCAACAGATCATGATGAGACAACGGCGAGTCCCGGACGTCCTCTCCCCAAGCCCCTTCCCGGATCAGATCTTTGAAATCTTGACCTTCCAGAGTATTGGCCCCTGCTCAAGGTACTCCCAGGCAAACCGGCCTTCGCGCTCATGCAGAAAGCTATAGTAAAGCGGTTTGGGATCGTGATCGTTGGTCAAAACAAATGCCTCGCCTTTTGCCAGCCCGTCAAACAGGGAAAAGATCAATGGGTGCCTGTCCTTCGGGGGGATTGTCGTAACATCCAGCTCTTTCATAAACTTCCTCCTTATTACCTGACTGTAAGTGTCAAAATCTTTCACCAGGACGCAGAGAACTTTAACTGCAGGTCTTGAACGAAAGAATCTTTAGCACTCCTTCGCGTGTTTTACTAAGTGGCCGGTTCATTTTTCAGGCCATCGCGCCTTAGCGGTTCCAAAATTTTGGTTCCGGGCTCCCCTTGCTGGTTCAGGCTTGTAGCCTGAACCTCACATTGTTGTCTTGGTTCAATCTGCAAAATTGAACCAGCGCAATTACCCCTATAACCCTGTAGGTATGATGTCACTATAAGCAAAACAGACCGGGCATGCTATGACCCGCGTCATAATCGTCATGAGTTGACCTGCCGAAATCGGGCGTAAGATGTTCCTTGACAGTGAACGATCGTTCACCTATAATAGGAACTATGGTACGAAGCGCCCTGAATGACAAATTGCAGTCCCGCATCAAAGAGATCGCCCGGTTCTATAAGGATAAGGGGAGAATGCCGAGCTTTTCCGAGATCGGGGAATTCACGGGCCTGCAGTCAAAGAACGCCGTGTCCAAGCTCGTGGCCAAGCTCGTAGAGCTCAAGGTCTTGAGCAAGGACGAAAAAGGCAGGCTGCTCCCCGCCTCTCTTGCCTCTTCGCTGCGGGTCCTCGGCACGGTGGAAGCGGGGTTCCCGAGTCCTGCAGAGGAAGAGCTCGTGGACACCCTGTCGCTCGACGAACTTCTCATCCAGAACCGGGAAGCCACGTTCCTGCTCAAGGTAAGCGGCGATTCCATGTCCGGGGCCGGGATCCTGCCGGGCGACATGGTGATCGTGGACAAAGGCCAGACACCCAAAAGCGGCGACATCGTGATCGCCGAAGTGGACGGTCAGTGGACCATGAAATATCTGCGCAAGCGCGGGGGCAGCGTCCTTCTCCTGCCGGCAAACCCGAAATACAAACCCATCAAGCCCGAAAACGAACTCAAGATCGCCGGCGTGGTGACGGCGGTGGTGAGGAAATATAAGTAGTTCAGGTTATTCCATGCGTTCATTATCGCAAGAGCTTTCAATAGACACAGCCACAGTATTTATGTAGAATGGGCGCAAATGAGTTAACAGCAAAATGCACAGGTTGGCACGTGCTGAAAGAGCTGGCGGCGTAGACTGAACGCAATAATCGCTTAATAGAGTCTCATCTATGTAGTCGAGGAGGTGAAGTAGTGGGCCAGACCAAAGATTTCTTCAGTGAAAAGAAACCATGGTCAGTGCTGAAGGATGAAATCCTCGATTACTATCTGACCCCGTATATCGCGAAAATACTACATACGGGCAAGCCGTTATATATCTTTGATTGCTTTGCGGGCAAAGGGAAATTTGATAATGGGATAAACGGATCACCGATAATAATAGCTGAGCGCATAAAAGAGAACATTCAGAAGAATCCGGTTTTAAGCGGCAAGCTTAAAGGAACTTTTATTGAAAAAAAGTACAGCGCTGAGTTGAAAAAAAACTTGAGTGGCTATCCCAATACAGAGGTCTTGCCTGGGACCTTCGAGGACAACCTAAATAAAATATTGTCATTAGACAAAAACAGCAGCCTCTTCTTATATGTTGACCCTTACGGTATAAAAAGCCTCAATCTCGACAACTTCAATCTCATCAAAGAGCGGCAGTACTCCTCGTTTGAATTGCTGATGAACTTTAACACCGCCGGTTTCCTCAGAGAAGGATGCCGGCTTCTAAAATACACAGAACTCCTGAGTGATGATGAATTGACTGACTATGAAAGCGATGAGGACATCAATACCGCCGATCGCATGGACTCAATTGCCGGTGGAACATACTGGCAAGAGATAGTGAAAAAATACTATGACAACACAATTGATATATATCAGGCTGAAGATACGTTCATTTCGGAATACAGCCACAAGCTAGGAAATATCTTCAAGTACACCGTAAACATACCCATAAAAGTCAAATCAAGCCATCTCCCGAAATACCGTTTTGTATTCCGGTGAATCCGACCCCTGATTCCGAAGTTATGCGACCCCGCGTTCCGCTTCAAAGCGACCCCTCCGCTAATTGGGCTGACCAGGCGCTGGGCTGAAGCTACTATCTCACAGGGATTTTGACTTGTCAACGCTTGATAGATGATTTGCTCTTTCTCATTGACTCTCCTTTCAGTTCTATTTTGTAAGCATTGTGTACCAGACGATCCATGATAGCGTCAGCTAAGGTCGGGTCGGCCAGGATATCATGCCAGTGCTTTACGGGCATTTGCGTAGTTATGAGAGTTGACCGGCGATCATAGCGGTCCTCGATAATTTCCAGAAGATCTCTTTGCTGTTCCGTCGTAAGCGGAGCAAGTCCGAAGTCGTCGAGGACAAGAAGGTCTGCTTTAAGAAGAGACTTCATCAGTTTTCGATATCGCCCGTCATGATGAGAAAGTGCCAGATCTTCCAAGAGTCGTGGCAGCCTTTGATACACGACGGCATGACCGTCCCGGCAGGCCTTATGGGACAGGGCGCAAGCAAGGTAGCTCTTGCCCACGCCGGTCGGGCCGATGATGAGCAGATTGTGGTGCTCGGTAATCCATTTGTTCGACGCAAGCGACAGAATGAGCGATTTGTCCAGCCCTCGAGGCTGACGGAAGTCGATGTCTTCAACAGACGCCGAGATTCTCAGTTTTGCAGCTCGTAAGCGCGTAACAAGTCGTCTGTTCTCTCGTTCAGTCAGCTCTCGGTCAATGAGGAGCCCAAGGCGCTCCTCGAAGCTTAGGGCAGTTGCCTTTTGATTCTGTACTTGTTCACGCAGGGCTTTTGCCATGCCAAAAAGACGGAGTTGTTCGATCTTGTCGAGTGTGGGATGCGCTAACATAATGATCTCCTTTGAGGTTAGTTATAGTATTCGCGGCCACGGATATTGCTGTGAGTGATCACCGGTGATGCAGGCCTCGACTCCGGCAATGGCTTTTTGTCCAAGCCGGTTTGAAGGATGGATTTGACGCTTCCGAAGCTGGTGCCCCCGATGGCGAGTGCCCTTTTGCAGGCAGCCTCAACGCGTTCTTTGCCAAACTTCTTGGAAAGGGTGATGATTCCCATGCAGGAGCGAAAGCCTTGTTGCGGATGAAGCTTCTTTGCGAGAATGGCCGTAACCAGCTCTGCCGTTGATTTGCCGGTTTCCGACGCCCAGCGTATCAGGCGCTCTGGGGTCCAGTCAGCATAGTCCCGATGGGACTTCGGCATGTGCTCGGCAAGGGTCGTATGTCTTCCCTTGGCATAAGACCGGATATGTGAGGCCACCCGTTTGTTGTGAAAGAAGACTTCCACAATCGATTCCGTTAGCCGTACATCCAGGTATTCATTGCGAAGCTGATAGGGTACGCTGTAATAATGGTCATTGACTTCGACATGGTAATCGATACCGGACCGTTTTTTTATTTTCCATTCCGCGTATTCGAAGAAAATCGCAGGCAAAGGCTGTAGTGCCGGTTTATCGATCTCCAAAAACCGGCCCATACGGCTGCCGGAGAGCTTCTTGAAGGGCCGGTTATTGAGTCTATCCAGCAGTTCCCGGATAGCGGCATTGAGCTCTGCAAGGCTGAAAAAGGTGCGGTTCCTGAGGGCAGCCAGGATCCACCGCTGCACCAGGAGGACCCCGGCTTCTACTTTCGCTTTGTCTTTGGGCTTTCTGACACGGGCCGGAATGACCGCGGCCCCATAATGAACCGCAAGCTCTTGATAGGTGCGATTGACGCCTGGCTCATAGCGACAGGCCTTGGTGATGCCGGAGAGGAGATTGTCGGGGACCAGGATTTCAGGGACACCGTCGATAAACTGCAGCGCCCTAACATGGGAGCCGATCCAGTCCGGCAGACCCTGCGTGTATGTTGCTTCGGCATATGTAAAGTTGCTGGCGCCCAAGACAGCGACGAAGATCTGGCAGTCGTGCATCTCTCCAGTGGATTTGTCGATTACCGGGACTGTTTGACCGCAGTAGTCTACAAATAGCTTCTCTCCCGCGTAATGCACCTGGCGCATGGAGATATCGAGCTTTTTTGCATAAGCTCGGTAGAGTTCCGCGAAGAAAGAATATTGATATCCGTCCGGATATTGCGCTTTGTACTCGTCCCACAGAAGCGTCAGGGTAACGCTTTTACGTGCAAGCTCGCGGTGGACGTCCTCCCAGACCGGAAGCGGGCGCGGGGAATCGGAAAGAATTACAGGTGGGAAGAGAAGATGCTCAAGAGCGGCGTCGTCCAGTTCTGCCGGCAGAGGCCATGATAGGCTGGCCTTCTCTGCTCGCCTCAAATACTCGATAACCGTGCTCTTGGCGATGCCACAGCTTTTGGCGATGGCACGGCGACCCAGGCCGCAGGACCATTTTAGGCGTAAGACTTCTTTGATTGTTCGCATAGGTATTCTTTCTCTCGTCATCCGGATCTCCTCAGAGGCGTATTTGAAGGAGGCAGGATATACGAATTTATAGAATTTACCCAGCGTCGATTTGTGGATTAGCGAATGACCGAATTGAATCGGAATGGTGGGTCGGATACCACCGGAATCGTGGGTCGGATTAAAACGGAATCAGGGGTCGGATAACAGCGGAATGGTGGGTCGGTTAGGACCGGAATACTCAATACCGTCTCATTTTCGGTTCTAATCATGCAGACGGGTTGATATTGATGGCCGATAACATGAACAAGAAGTGGAAACAAATGTTGGAGAACCAACGGGGCGGCCAACAGGTGCTGTTCGATTTTGAATTTCCTGGCGTTCCGGCAGATGCGCTTCGTAAAAATATTCTATCATTGGTTACGTCAAACAACTTCGGCGTACCTCTCAAAGAACTCATCGTTAAATTGATTCATAAATATGGCATCAGTTTTTCGGAGTCTGAGTACCAGAAAAAAATACGGCAGATGGAGCAGAATTCTGATTTGATTGTTGATCGAGTACCGGCTACAACGCCAACGGGAAAACCGGCAATAGCCATGGACTATGGCAAGTACAAAATTACCGTGAGGAAAAGGATTTAGAATGAGAAAAAAGTGCGCCACCACTATAATCCGGAAGTCGCTGCTCTATAAAACCGCCGTTGAATACGGAGATTATACTATCAACCATGTTGAAGGCTGTTCTCACGGCTGTCTGTACCCGTGTTACGCCATGATGATGGCCAAAAGGTTCGGCAAAGTTAAGAGCTATGAAGAGTGGGTCGAGCCTAAGATAGTCAGTAACGCTGTGGACTTGCTAAAAAAGGAAATTCCTAAAACAAAGGACAAGATAAAGTTTGTGCATTTGTGCTTCAGTACCGATCCGTTTATGCACGACTATCAAGAGATTTCGGATTTAAGTGTCCAGCTTATAAGAATGCTCAACGATGCAGATATCAGATGTACTGCGTTGACAAAAGGAATTCTGCCGGTAGAGTTAACATCCTTGAGCAAAAAGAACGAATTCGGAATCACCTTGGTTTCACTAAATGAAGATTTCAGAAAAAAATATGAGCCAGGGTCAGCTCTGTACAAGGACCGTATTGACAGCCTCTATAAGCTGCACAAGAAGGGTATCAAAACATGGGTGAGCATCGAGCCCTATCCTACACCGAACATGGTGAGCCAGAGTTTCCGCGATATATTGAGAGCCGTTTCATTCGTTGACAAGATTATCTTCGGAAGGCTGAACTACAATACGATGGTTACGAGGTATCCGGAATATAAATCCTTTTATGACGAACTTAGCCGACAGGTCATAGATTTTTGCGTTTCCCGTAAGATAGAGTATCACATAAAAAAAGGAACCACTACGAGCGAAGCAAAAACAAACAAAAAGCATGAGGGAACAGCGAGGTTGTTTGAAGTCTGTCCCATATAAGTAGTTGCCGCCATGATGCATTATCGCGTCGTCAGGGAAAGCGATGGGAGCTTGATCGAGCATTTACAGATCAAGAACTGATTCACGCTGTGAATTGTAAGGCAGGCATCAAGATGATAAGAATAACACCGATTTGCCAAAGCACAAAAATGAGTGCTGACTCGCATGAATGGGCTCCAACCAGTTTTGAGAACTTCCTTCTAGAACTAGACCATATTACGAAAGCTTGCTCCGGCAACAATCCTCTACCGCTATTTCGAGGGCATGCAGATAGCTCATGGTTATTGGATTCTACTTTTGTAAGGACATGTAAGAAAAAGCTGTTTGATGTGCCTGCGCACAGCAAGATCGCCGATTCCATAAGACGGCCTATTATTTACCACATGGTGCTTCTGGATTTATTGTTTCTAAAGTTTGGCGTTTTGGCTCAGCCCAGTCTTGAATTAAAGCGCTTGGAAGAAGAGCGTGACATTGATGCCTGGTTCGAGTTGATTAAAAGATGCCAGCAATATCCAGAAGAAGATCACCCACAGTTTAAGGGTACATTTGTTTTAGATTGGACTAAGTCGCAAGAGGTTGCTCTTTTCTTTGCAAACAAAGATCGCACTGGAGACGGTGCTATATGGATTTGCGATGCTCCGGCAACAGGCAAAACGCTACAGACGATAAAAGTCGAAGCGATACTTGATTTAATGCATGAAAAGGGGAACGCCGGGCAAGCATTGGGTGTGCCATTAATATTTCATCCCAAGAAACAAATTAAGCAACAGAGAGCAAACAATCAACAAGCTGTTTACATAGCTCAGATGGAACTGAGATATGACCTTGCAGAGATGTGGGCAGCACAAGAAAAGAAGAATGAATATATATTCATTAAGTTAATTTTACCAGCTAGCACACAAGAGGATTGTAGTGCGTATTTATTGAAAAAGGGCATAACACAAGCGTGGATTTTCCCTGACTGAGAGAGATCGAGCTGGCAGGTTGGGTAGAGCAACGCGAAACCCGATGAATCAACTACGAACGATCTTTACGAGGAATTATTTTGGATATGTTGGATTTCACGTCATTCTACTCATCCTACGACTGGTTAAAAGCTTATTGTAAAGGTAATTCATTCTAAATGGATATCCGAGATCGTTTTTTCGGCAGAATAGCTACTACTACAGACAATCCCGAAGAAATTCGATTAGAGCCGAGCGCCTTGATTGAGTATCTCCTGTTATTCGATAAGGTCATAATTGAATCTATTCGGTTGAAAGATATACGTGCGCTAGTAAAATTCTTCGGATACGATGATATTTATGCACTGATTGACTCAGGTGCAGTTGAAATTTATTGTGATGCGATTGCGATAGGGTCCATTGGCCAAACAAATTTTCTTCAGCAGCGTAGTCATAAGGAAGTTTTACCGTTAGGTTCATATTCTTTTAATGTTGTCCGCATCGCGCAGAAGGAATATCTACATAACTGTTTTAAGGAAGTATTTGGGATTGAAGGTGTCAGTCACAAACAATCAATGAAGTTACAGCATGCAATCGCAGGGCGTCTGCGGGCAGAACCTGACAAAGGCGGACAACAAACCCTTGAGCAGCTAAGGGCAGACTTGCGGAGTAATGCTCCTGTGCTCCGCACCGCTGTTTCTTTAGCACTTAATAGAATTTATGGCATACATGTCCGTCCAACCGAATTCTCTCTTAACATAATTCCACTTGATGAAGACGATTACCATAGCGAATCGAACATAGCTAATTTATTTGGGCTTAATGAGCTACAAACACACAAAGCAATTGAATCTGGATTGCTGGCGGTCGGAGGGCTTAATCTTCGCATTGAGTCAATGAAGAACCACAATGCTTTGACTGGATTGCAGGCTATTGAACTTCCTGTATTCGATAGTAAGCTAAGTTTTTTAGATCAACAATTGGATCCAGAACGACAGGTAAAACTTTTTCGTCGAGTGTTAGAGATAACTGGATTTCCCGAATTATCAAATGTACAACCAAATTCTATAAATCTTAAAAGGGTGTTAGAAATTCGAGAATCAGACGAGTGTAGATCATTTAGAACGTGGTTACGAAATAGTGAAGACTTATCTGCAGAAGAGATTGAGAGCCACTTTAGTAATATACGAGCGCGACTGGCTCCACTCGTACACGGTACGACTGGGAAAATTATTCGTTGGGTCGCATCTACAGGGACAGGGTTGATCCCTGCAGCTGGCACGGCTGTTGGTGCAGCGTTAGGCCTGATAGATAGCTTTCTTCTTGATAAGGTGATTCCAAAATCTGGCCCCGTCACCTTTCTCGGCACGATGTATCCGTCAATCTACCAGAACAAACTTTGAGCCATCCTCGCTTCGCTCGGTGACTCACCTTCACGTTAGTCCTTACGTGGCGGCTTTTCTTTCACAGGCCGTTACACGAACTTATTATATGTTCCCTATCCTTCTTTCAGGTGAATAACCATGGACAACCAATTCATTTCCCTCTCCTCCTGGCCGCAGGCCATCATGCATATCGACGCCGATGCGTTCTTTGCGTCCTGCGAGCAGGCGATCCATCCCGAGCTCAAGGGCAGGCCGGTCATCACCGGTAAGGAACGCGGCATCGTTGCCGCGGCAAGCTACGAGGCTAAGGCCAAAGGAATCCAGCGCGGGGTACAGCTTTCGGATGTGAAAAAGATCTGTCCCGACGCCGTAATCCTCCCCTCGGATTACGAGACGTACAGCCTGTTCTCCGTCCGTATGTTCGAGATCCTGCGTAGCGCTTCTCTCCGGACGTTGAGGAATATTCCATTGACGAGGCGTTTGTGGATTTGACCGGCCTCAGGCGAACCTATCACGGTTCCTACGAAACGATCGCCGACAAGATGCGGGCAACCATCAAAGCAGGAGCTTGGAATCACCGTGTCCGCTGGCGTGAGCCTCTCCAAGGTCCTGGCGAAAATCGGGTCAAAACACAATAAGCCGGACGGCCTCACCATGATCCCCGGGAGAGAGATCCACCTGTATCTGGCAAAGCTCCCCATTGAAAAGGTCTGGGGCATCGGGCCGAACACCGCTGCCTTCCTGAGGAAGTTCGGCATCACGACTGCACTCGACTTTGCACGCAAGGACGAGCACTTCGTCGAACAGCATCTTTCCAAACCCTACCGCGAGGTCTGGCACGAGCTGAACGGCAGGAGCGTGTATCCCGTCGTGACCGAAACGAAGAACAGCTACCAGTCCATCAGCAAGGCAAAAACCTTCACCCCTCCCTCGCAGGACAAGACCTTTGTCTTTGCCCAGGTTTCGAAAAATCTAGAGAGCGCCTGCATCAAAGCGCGGCGCTACAAACTGGCTGCCACGCGGCTCATCGTCTTTTTACGGAAGCAGGACTTCACGGGTAGCGGCGTCGAAATAAAGCTCACCCGTCCGACTGCCTATCCTGCGGAGCTCTTCGCGTCCTTGCGACAGAGCTTCGAGCAACAGTACCTGCCCCACACGCTCTACCGCCAGACCGGTGTCGTGCTCGCCGGGCTTGTAGCCGAGGCTGGGGTCCAGTTTACGCTGTTTGACGATACGACGAAGATCGCGAAGATGGCGAAGATCTACGAGTGCGTGGATGAACTGTCCAGGAAATACGGCAAACATGCGATACAGCATGCGGCAAGCCTGCCGACGAAATTGCAGGCCCAGCACGAAGGAGAGCGCGGCGATGTGCCGCAGAGAAAGGGGAATTTATTCAAGGGAGAGAACAAGCGGCAGCGGCTGGGGCTGCCGATGCTGAATATCAAAGTGTAACGGACGGACCAAAGAGCGAACGAAATGAGCGGCGCCCTCTTCGATGCTCACGTTTGACGATGCTCAGGCACCCGCCCGCTGTCCGCATGCACACGCACCGATGCATTCGGCAGGATCATGCCTTCCCCCGGCATTCCCTGCCCGGGAAAAGACAGGATTCAGCGGTCGCACGCGATCAGCTACGCCCGGTAACCGGTCCCGGCGATATATTCTTCAAGCTCCTCGATCGTGGATTCCTGATCAGAGATGATCGTATTTACCACATCTCTCATGCTCAGGACGCCCCTGAGTACATCATGATCGATGACCGGCAAATGGCGGAAATGCTTGCCCGCCATCAGTACCATGCAGTCCCGCAGCGACGTCGCCGAGCTGACGGAGACCGGCGAGCTGCTCATGATCTCCCTCACGCGAGTGTTCTTCGACGACTTTCCCTTCAGGATCACCTTCCGTGCATAATCCCGTTCCGAAAACACGCCGATGAGCCTCCCGTTTTCCACGACAAGCAGCGCGCCAAGGTTCTTTTCCGCCATGACATCGAGAGCATCAAACGCCGAAGCATCGGGACCGATGGTTATGAAGCCATGCCCTTTCGTTCGCAGCACCTGACCGACCGTAATTAAAGTATACATATGCATTACCTCCTTCATCCGGATTGGAGTTCAACGGGTAAAAAAAAGCCGGGCTTACCCAAGGTTCTTTCCTTCGGCAGCTCGGCCTTCTCCCCCAGGAAAGACTCGCCGCTTTCCTCACCTTCTCACGAAGGATTTTTGTTTGTGGGCCATTTTTTTCTTAACTGATTTAATCTATAACACCCGCCACCACTGGTGTCAAATTCTATTTCTGTTCACCATGTTATCTCAAGTTGTTTCTTTAGATCGAAAAGGCGGGAACGACTGAAGCGGACAGTACTGACGTGTAAAAATTACACGAGAATTGCGCACACGAAACGTCTGCTGAGTGCACTAGGAGGAAAGGATTCTTTTTTCTGAAACGAACAATCCCGGGTCTTCATGCCTGTCTTCCCGATAACCTTTGAAAGCGTAGTGAAAAGCGGTCCCTGAGGACCGGATCATTCTTCAGGAACCGGGTAGGTGCCGTCCCCCTGGTTCATCCCATTGATCACAATCCTGCCGATGTATTCCTTGAGCTCATCGGAAGCCTTGAGGGACGCCTGAACAACTGAGGGATCGTAGATTTTGCCGGAGGCTTTAATAATCTCCTCCATCGTCTCCTCAAAGGAGCGTGCCTCGTGGTACGAGCGCTTCACCGTCATCGCATCGAGGGCGTCGGACATGGCAAAGACCCTCGCCCCGTAGGGAATTGTTTCACCCTTGAGTCCTCGCGGATACCCGGACCCGTCGAAGTGTTCATGATGGCTGCGGATGATCTCGGCTGCGCGCACAAAATAGCCGATATGGCCGATGATGTGGTAGCCGATCTCGGGATGTTTGTGCATCACGGCCTGCTCGTCGGCATTCAGCGGACCGGACTTGAGAAGGACCGCATCGGGCACGCCGATCTTGCCGATGTCGTGAAGCAACGCGCCGCAATAAAGGTCGACCAGGTCCCGGCCCCGCACCTCGCAGGCGTTCGCGATGATAAGGGAGTATTCCATGACTCGGAGAGAATGGTTCCCCACCTCGTGTTCCCTCGCATCGATGGCGCTCACGAAGGCCTCAAGGGTCACGAGGTACGCCGTATCGATAAAATGGACAACTCCTTCGAGATAGGTGTCGTTGAAATAGCAGTGTTCGCAGCGAAACGTCCCGTCCGGTCTCATGACGTAGCGGTTTTCTTCTATGGGGTGCCCGCAGTTGGGGCACGTATGGATATGTGTTTGCGCAGGAGTCATGGGGTGAGCGTACAACAATACAGAGTCTTATTTGAATCAGCGATGCGGAAGGCGTGACGAGAAGAACGCCTTTCCTCTTACTTGTCTTTTTTAGTTCTCGTTCCCTTGTCGTCGTCCGACCGGACGGTCATCAGGGCCTTCAGGACGTACAGACCGTGCCGGGAACGAATTTCGTCTCCGCAAAGATGTCTTTTGCCGGTCTTGCATAATAGGGACACTTTTCTTCCCTGCATCCGTGGGGATGCTTGTCGCTGTGCCTGCAAACGGCGGTGCTTTCCTTGACCGGCAGCACAATCCCGAGCCGCTCGCCCAGCAGGGCGACTGACTCAGCGAGCGCAGCGCGCACGTAGGCTTTACAGCAACTCGGGCCGGTCAGACCGGAGATGGCCTGCGCTACCCTGATCACCGCGTCCATGGTAATCTTTTGCTCACTGTCCGTGCCGCACCTCGCGCCCAGGAAGACGGAAAAGCAGGAGCCGACGGCCGGCGCAATTCCGCACACGCCGGTGAGACCGCAGTAGCCGCCGACAGCCTGTTTCGCTGTCCGGTCAAAGGCCTCTTGAATATGAGCGTTCGAGATCTTACCGGTTCCGTAGGGCGAGTTTTTGAGCGCTGCCATGAGGGCCCCGGCGGCAATAAAAGCGTGTTCGCACCCGAGCATCGGGAGGCCCGGGTGACTGATCATGAGTTCGGCGATGGCAAGGGGGTCTGCGGCCCGGGTCGAGAAGACCGTCTGTTCGATCATTTTTCTCGCATCCGCCCCATGGCAGGTGTCGCAGACGAAGTGGCCCCGGGGACAGGCAATATGCCCCTCTTCCTTTTTTTTGCAGAACGTGCACACTCTGCACTCTGATTTTTGCAAATATTCAAGCGCAGACCCGCAGACCATGCACTGCTCCGTTTGTTTAAATACGAGCATAGGAATAGTATATACCATTTCTTCCGCTTTTTGCAATTGCTAGACCCATGATGACGTCGGCCGCAGTTTACTTGACTTTGCCTGTCTGTTTACGCTATTCTTATACTGTCAATCGCCGGAACGCAGTACCTTACGTGTCTATCACGAAACCAAGAGGACCTTTTGATTTTTTCAATGCGCAGACTCGCCTACCTGTTGCCGCTCCTCCTGCTAACGCACCTGGCTTGGGGACATGGGACAACGGCCACACGCGCCGACGTTGAGCTCGAGGAAAAGCCTGGTCAATACCTTCCCGCTGACGTTGCTTTTGTCGAAGAGAACGGCAAGCGCGTCTTGCTCAAGGACCTGATCGACAAACCCACGATCATCGCGCCCGTCTACCTCGGCTGCACGCACGAATGCCCCCTGCTGCTCACCGGACTGGCCCGGGCCCTGGGGGGGATCGACCTGATGCAACCCGGCAAGGATTACCAGGTGCTGGCAATCAGCTTCGACGAACACGACACGCCGGCAATCGCCCGAGACAAAAAGCCGAACTACCTGAAGGCCGTCGGCAGGCCGTTCCCTGAAGACGCCTGGAAATTCCTGACCGGCGACAGGGGGAACATACGCAAGTTCACCGACTCCATCGGTTTCAGGTTCCAGCAAGACAGCGAACATGATTTTTCGCATCCCGTCACGCTCGTTGTCATCGCGCCCGGAGGAAAGATCGTACGCTACATTGAAGGCGTCACGTTTCTGCCTTTCGAATTGACCATGGCCCTCACCGAGGCTTCCGAGGGCAGGGTCGGCTCCACGACGCGCAAAGTGCTCATGTACTGTTTCAGTTATGACCCGCTCAAGAAATCCTACGTGTTCAACATCCTGAAGGTCACCGGGACCGTGATGGTCCTGTTCGTCGGCTCGTTCTTTGCGTATCTCATGATCACGTCGCGCAAAAAACAGACACCCTGAATTTTTTTCGGGTTTTTCCTCCGCGTCCTGCGGGAAAAAAGACTTTAAGGCGGTGCGCTCGTTATGGAAACAAGCTTCTACCATGCTCCGACCCGATACCCCGGCATCTTCGGCTGGATCTTTACCACGGACCACAAGAGGATCGGCCTGCTCTACCTCGTTTCCACGCTCAGTTTTTTTGCCGTGGGCGTGTTGCTGGGCCTCACCATGCGGCTTGAGCTCATCCGCTCGGGCATGCACTTCTACAGCGCCCAGACCTACAACGCCATCTTCACGCTCCATGGCGTGATCATGATCTTCCTCTTCATCATCCCGGGCATCCCTTCGTCGCTCGGAAATTTCATCATGCCGCTCCAGATCGGCGCGCGCGACGTTGCCTTCCCGAAGATCAACATCCTCTCGTGGTGGCTCTTCATGTTCGGCGCGGCCTGCGCGCTCACGTCCCTCTTTACCGGCGGCGGCCCGCCGGACACGGGCTGGACCTTCTATGTTCCCTACAGCGTCAGGACCGGGACGAACATCTCGCTGGCGGTCTTCGGCGTGTTCCTGATCGGTCTTTCCTCCACGCTCACGGGCATGAACTTCCTCACGACGATCCACCGCCTGAGGGCGCCCGGCATGACGTGGAGAAGGATGACCCTGTTCACCTGGGCCATCTACGCCACGTCCTGGATCCAGCTCCTGGCCACGCCGGTCATCGCCATCACCCTGGTGCTCATCATCCTCGAGCGGTTCTTCGGCGTGGGCTTCTTCGACCCGGCCAAGGGCGGGGACCCGATCCTCTTCGAGCATATGTTCTGGATCTACTCGCACCCGGCGGTGTACATCATGATCCTGCCCGCCATGGGCGCCGTGACCGACATCATCCCCGTGTTCAGCCGTAAGAACATCTTCGGCTACACGGCCATCGCCGCATCGAGCCTTGCCATCGCCTTCGTGGGCTACCTTGTCTGGGGCCACCACATGTTCACCAGCGGCATGAGCGACACGGCCCGGATCATTTTTTCGTTCCTCACGTTCCTCGTGGCCGTGCCGAGCGGGGTCAAGATCTACAGCTGGATCGCAAGCATGTACAAGGGTTCGATCAGGGTGGACGCGCCGCTCCTGTATACCCTCGGGTTCATTTTCCTGTTCTCCATCGGCGGCCTGACCGGTCTCTTCCAGGGGGCCCTTTCTGTGGACGTGCACGTCCACGGCACCTATTTCATCGTGGGCCACTTCCACTATGTGATGTTCGGGGGCGCGGCCATGGGGTTCTTCGCGGGACTCCACTACTGGTTCCCCAAGATGTTCGGGAGGATGTACGAAGAGCACCTCGCCAAACTCGGCTGGGTATTTCTTTTCATCGGCTTCAACATGCTCTACTTCTCCATGTTCGTCCTGGGGTGGGAAGGCATGCCCCGGCGCTATTACGATTATCTTCCCCAGTTCAACACTCCGAACCTGGTTGCAACGATCGGGTCCTGGATCCTTGCCATGGGCCTCATCATCATGTTCTATAACCTGATCCATTCGCTCTTCGCGGGAGAGAAGTCCGGCGACAATCCCTGGGAGGCCGCGTCGCTCGAATGGCAGACCACGTCCCCTCCGCCCAAGGAAAACTTCGCGGAGCAGCCCGTGGTCACGAAGGGACCGTATGAGTTTATGTAGCGCAAAGCGCACGATGCAGGGAGCACGGCGTAAAAAAGCGCATTACACTCTCTGCTCTCTGCCCTCTGCCCAATGCAGGTATTCTTATGAATGAAGCTTCTCACATCGAACACCGCGACTACACCGGCGCCAAACTCGGCATGTGGTTCTTCCTGTTCACCGAGGTGCTCCTCTTCGGAGGGATGTTCCTGCTCTACTCCGTCTACCGGGAAGTGAACACGGCCGACTTCCATGAGGCGGGCAAAGAAATGAACGTGGTCATCGGGGCGGTCAATACCATCATCCTTTTGACCAGCAGCCTTACCATGGCGCTGTCGATCTCGATGATCAAAAAAGGGGCGAAGAAAAGCTCCGTCCTGCTCCAGGCGGTCACAATCCTCCTGGGGATCGCCTTTCTCGTGAACAAGTACTTCGAATGGAGCGATCATATCCGCCACGGCCTCTACCCCGACTCGCCGCAGCTCCTGGCCATGGGCCACGGCAAGATCCTCTTCTTCGGGCTGTACTACGTCATGACGGGCATTCACGCGCTCCATGTCATCATCGGCATGAGCGTCATTGCATTCATCCTGGTGCTGACGCTCCGCAACAACGTGACGAGCGACGATTACATTAAACTGGAGAACGCGGGGCTCTTCTGGCACCTCGTCGATGTCATCTGGATATACCTGTTCCCGCTGTTCTACCTGATCCTGTAAAATTTTTTTTAGGTGTAGCCGCAGGCTTTAGCCTGCGCAATCAGAACGCAAACTGAAGTTTGCGGCCACTCGAAAGCGAAAACCCATTATGGAAGAGAAAGAAGGGCAACATTCCGTAGCGACCAGGACCTTCGTTTTCGTCTGGATCGCGCTTTTATGCCTGACAGGTCTGACGATCAAGGCCGCGCAGATGAAAATGGGCGAATGGAGCATGGTCGCCAATATCGCCATCGCCTCGACCAAGGCGAGCCTCGTGCTCTGGTTCTTCATGCACCTGAAATACGAAAAAAGGCTGTTCAAGCTTCTGATCTTCGTGCCGCTGATAACGATCTCGATCATTATCGGGCTTACGTTCTTCGATATATGGTATAGATAAAAAATAGTACGGAGTTCAGAGTTCAAGGTCCAAAGACTCTGTACTAAGAACTATGAACTCTGAACTGAGGTATCCATGGTAACCGGCTGGCCGAACATGTCCAATCCCGCGGACGACACGTTCTACTTTATCCTGGGAATTTCCGTGACGCTCCTGGCACTGAACACAGGGGTGATGCTCTACTTCGTGTTCCGGTACAGCAGGAAGCGCCATCCCCGGGCCGAGGAAGTGAGGGAAAACGTCCCGCTCGAGATCCTCTGGACGGTCATCCCCACCATCCTCGTAATGGCGATGTTTTACGTGGGCTGGAAAGGCTTCGTGTACATGCGCACGGCCCCGCCCGATGCCATGCCTATAAAGGTCACTGCGCGCCAGTGGTCGTGGACTTTCGACTACGCGAACGGCAAGGAGGACAACGTCCTCAAAGTGCCGGTTGGAAAGCCGATCAAGCTCCTGATCACCTCGGCCGACGTGCTGCACAGCCTTTTCATTCCAGCCTACCATATCAAGGAAGACGCCGTGCCGGGCATGGAGACGCACTTATGGTTCCTGCCGGACCAACTCGGTTCCTACGATCTCTTCTGTACCGAGTATTGCGGTGTCGGGCATTCTTCCATGATAACGAAAGTCGAGGTCATGACGCAGAAGGATTTTGACGACTGGTACTCAGGCAGGAAAGAACAGGCCGTTGAAGCCGAACAGACATTGCCGGGCGCAAAAAAATCGGCAAAAAAAGCTCCCGAAGCGGAGCCTCTCGCCCACGAGGGCGCCGAACTCTTCCAGACGAAGGGCTGCGTTGCCTGTCATACGACCGACGGAACGCCCAAGATCGGACCGACGTTCAAGGGGGTTTTCGGCAAAAAAGAAACGGTGATCCACAACGGCCAGGAGCGGGAGATCACCGTGGACGACGCGTTCATCAGGCAGACACTCCTCCATCCGGAGATCGACCGGGTCAAGGGCTTTCCGCCCGTCATGCCGTCGCAGCAGGGACAACTCACCGACGCGCAGATCAATGCGATCATCGAATATGTTAAATCGCTCAAATAATATGAGACGCTTGCAATCATACGCGCGGCTCTGCCGCATGCCCCTTTCCCTCTTTGCCGCCTGCTCCGCAGGGGCCGGTTTCCTCCTGGGCACGCACGATTTCGCGGTCCACGCCCTTCTGCCGATGACGGCCGTGTTTTTGCTCGCCTGCGGGGCCTCGGCCCTGAACCAGTACCAGGAACAGGACATCGACGCGCGGATGGAACGCACGAGAAGAAGACCCCTCCCGTCAGGCAGGATACGTCCTCGGCAGGCCCTCGCAAGCTCATTAGTACTCATTGCGGGAGGACTATGCCTCCTCGCCTTCACCGGGAGTAGGACGGCCGTGGCGCTGGGCTTTTTTGCGGTCCTGTGGTACAACGGCGTCTATACCGGGCTCAAACGGATCACGGCCTTTGCCGCGGTGCCGGGCGCCGTCGTCGGCATGGTCCCCCCGGCCATCGGCTGGACCGCAGCGGGCGGCGCAATAACGGACCGGCGTCTTTTCGTCGTCTCCTTCCTCTTTTTCCTGTGGCAGGTCCCCCACTTTTGGCTCCAAGTCCTGCACCATGGCGAGGAATACGAACAGGCCGGTCTGCCTTCTCTCACCCGGGTGATGACGAAGCGCCAGATCGCGCGGGTCACCTTCGCCTGGATCGTCGCCGCAGCGATCGCGAGCCTCGCCCTGCCGCTCTATGGGTCGGTGCGGTCGCCCTTTGTCTGTTATTCATTTGTCCCGTTGGCGGCATGGCTCATTTGGAACGAAAGAGCGCTCGTGCGAAAGCATTCCCTGCTTCCTCCTTCGCCCCTCCTCTTCAGGAAGATAAACATTTATCTTTTCTTCATCATGTCGCTCCTGTCGGCTGATCACTTCTTTTTCCGCATGCCATGACCGGCAATCACCCGGAAATCGCAACAACACTCAGGCAGCTTTTGATCGAATCCTCTCGGCTCATCGAGGAATATACGTCAGTGACGTGCCCGGATTGCACGAACGTCTGCTGCAGGCAACAACATGGATTGTACGGGGCGAGTGATGTCAGCTATCTGCATGCGCTCGGCATTGCGCTGCCGAAGCGCGATGAGACAAGGCCGCTGAACGGTCCTTGTGAGTGTATGGGCCCGCGGGGGTGCGTACAGCCTCGCTGGATGAGGCCGTTCAAGTGCACGTGGTATTTTTGCGGGCCGCTTCTTGCGGCGCTGAACGAGGGGCCGCAGAAAAAAGCGAGAAGGCTCGCCGCTGTGATGCAGGAGATGATTGATCTGTACGGGAAATTATCAGATTGATGCATGGTCGGTGCAGGAAAGGACCCTGCCTTGGACCGTGCTCACAATCCGAATTTCCTGAACAGATAATATTTCGGGAAATCGATGCAGAGCGTAAACAGCGCCGAAAAACCAAGCACGATAAGGACCTGATCGAAAGCAAGGGACGGGACAAAAACGCCGTACTGTCCCAGCAGCGCAAACGCGATTATCGTCGCCGCGCTCAGGACAAGAAGCTCCCTCCCCGGCAGGGACGACCAGAAATGCCTCCGCTCCCTCACGATCAACACCCGGAACTGGCTGTTAAATATCAGATTGAGCATGACCAGGGTGCGCAGCCGTTCCCATTCGAGGTGAAAATAATTCCTGCCGACGAAGATCACCAGCAAACCTTCCACCACCAGCAGCATGCCCGGGACCAGGGACGCCAGGGTGATGTTCCTGACATTCCAATGGTTCGGGTTGCTCGTATGTTTCACGTTGTCGGTGGCCAGGGACATGGTCACAAAATCATTGGAAAACACGAGCAGGGACATGCCCAGCAGGGAAAGCACGATTTCGTGCAGCCATAAAAAGCTCACCGTGAGCAATCCGATGAATTCCATGACCTTGGTGACCTTGTTTATGACCCAGGAGAGCATGCGCTGGTAGGTCTGCCTGCTTACGTTCACCGCGTCGATGATCACGCCTATGCCCGGCTCGGTCAGCACCACGCTCGCAGAGGCCTTTGCCACGTCGGTCGCATTGCTCACGGCGATGCCCATCTCCGCCTGCTTCAAGGCCGGCGCGTCATTGACGCCGTCTCCCGTCATCCCGACCATGTGCCCCCGGGACTGCAGGAGCTTCACGATCCGGTATTTGTCCTCGGGATAGATTTCGGCGATCCCGTCGCTCTCCCCGACGGTCCTGACCTGCTCGTCCTCGCTCATGCCTTCGAGGTCAGCCAGGCGGATGATCCTGCTGCCGATGCCCACCTGGCCTGCTATCTCTTTTGCTATGGCGAGGTTGTCGCCGGTCAGCATCATCGGCTTTATCCCGTGCTTTTTTGCCTCCCCTATCATGCTTGCTGCATCAGGACGGGGCGGATCGGAAAGCGGCAGCAAGCCGGCAAGCCGGAGGTTCTCCAGGTCGTCTCCGTCCGACGCGGCGACTGCCAGGGTCCGGTAGCCTTTCCGGGAGAACTCCTCTATTGTTGCGTTTGCCTTCTCCGTATTTTTCTTATCCAGTCCCCTGCACAAGGACATTACCACCTGGGCCGCGCCCTTGACCATCCTGGACCGTTTTCCGTCGGCTTCAACAAGCGCTTCCGTCCTCTTGATCGCCGGATTGAACGGCGTATAGGAGACCTGCCGATAGGCATGTACATCGCCCCCGATCTTTTTGCCGTATTCAATGACCGCAAGGTCTATGATGTCCATGCCCTCTTCTTTGGACGCCAGCGAGGCGATTCTGACGACATCCTCCCTGGTGTAGCCGGGAAAGGGGACGCTGTCAATGACCGTCAATCTGTTCTGCGTTATAGTGCCTGTCTTGTCGAGGCACAGGACGTCTATGGAAGCGGTGTCTTCTATCGAGTCCAGCCGCGTTACGAGCGCTCCTTTTTTCGCAAGCTCCATCGCACCGACCGCCTGGACAATGGTGAGGACCGCGGGAAGCGCAACAGGGACAGCGCCCATCAGGAAAATCACCACGAAGGTCAATATCGTCAGCACTCCGAGGTGCATGATGAGGGCGTAGAGCGAGACCACGAACGACGCAGCTATGCCCAGATACATCATGTATTTGACGATGGACATCATCACTTCTTCCTGATGGGACTTCGGCCGCGCCGACCTGACCAGTTCGGCCGTCTTGCCGAAGAACGTATTTTCTCCGGTATTGATTGTCGCGCACCTGGCCTCCCCCTGTCGAATCACGGAACCCGAATAGATAATATCCGCTTGGTGCGCGCTTACGGGGAGGGATTCCCCTGTCAGGGCGGATTGGTCCACGGAGAGCTCGCCGTGCACAATAACGGCGTCGGCGGGCGCGATATCGCCGAGTTTTACGGCAAGGATGTCACCGGGAACGATTTCCCGTGCCTCTTTTACCAGCCATGTTCCGTCCCTCAGTACCTTGGCCCTGACAGCCAATTTTTTTTTCAGAAGCTCCAAGGCTTCTTGTGAGCTGCGTGAGTGCCGGTGGCCTATGACGGCATTCATCGTGAGCAAGAGAAAGATAATGATCCCTTCAAGATAATGCCCCAAGAGGAACGAAAGGCCCATGGCCAGCTCCAGGAGCCACGGCATGGGCCCCCAGTAGCGAAGAAGAAAATCAAGGAACGGATGCCTTTTTACCTCGGCAATTTCGTTGTATCCGAACAGCGCGAGCCGCTTTGCCGCTTCGGACTGCGTAAGACCATCCCCGGATGTCTCCAGGCGCTGAAGCAACGCTTCCCCGGAGAGGCCTTTGTAGTAGGAGGTACTTCTCAGTGTAACGTCCATTCCTGCTCCTATTGCACCGTCTTTGCGACCAGAACGGCGCAGCCTGCCAGCTCTATCACCTTTTCCGTCGTACTCCCCATCAGGAGTTTTTTGAGCCCCGTTTTCCCGTACGCACCCAATACGATCAGATCGACGCCCCTGCTTTTTGCGGTCTCGGCTATGATCTCGTGGGGTTTCCCGACAAGGGCCATTGTCTCAGCGTGAATACCGGCCTGCTGCGCCGCCGACGCGGCATCGCCGGCAAACGTTTGCGCTTTTTCCTTCTCTTCTTCAGAGTGGGCCACGGAAATCGCTGTCAAGCGGCCATCGCAGCGTTTTGCAATTTCAATAGCTTCCGTGGCGGCTGTGCGGGAGTGCTCCGATCCGTCCGTTGCAACCAGAATATTCTTGAACCCGATCCCTGCCGCCCGGGGGACAACAAGGACCTTGCACGGCGCGTGCCCGATGACTTTCGCGGCCGCGCTGCCGAGGAGGACCTTCTCCAAGCCGTGTCGGCCGCGCCTGCCGACTGCGATCATATCGACTTTTTTTTTCGCCGCCTCTTCAACGATAAGCCGCGAGGCGCTGTCTCCACGGCGAAATATCGTCTCGCAGGACGGTATCTCTTTTAACGCCCTCGCTTTAAGGGATGCAAGGTATTGCGCGGCCTCCTCCTTTTCCTGCTGCAGGAACTCCGCGCCGGAGGTTTCATATTCCGGATTTGTTTCTACGACCGTCATGACATAGAGCTTGCTCGAACACTGTTTTGCAAAAGCTATCGCCGCGCTTATCGCGCCCTCGCTGAACATCGAACGGTCTGTTGCAACGAGCAGTTTTTCAAGTTTTGATAGGGGACAGGACTGGCCGGGGTTCATGATATCATCCTCCTTGGATTTTCAATTTTTTTGTTTTTTGCTTTTCCAAAAATTTGATCAAAGTAAACTCGCTTTGCATCGCCTTGGTCGCCTGCTGAACGGTGAGAGAACGTGCAGGTGTCGCCGGCTGTTTTCGCCATTTCTACGGTTTTAGTGTTTCGGTGAGTGTGCCGATCTGATTGAGTTTAATCAGTGCGGAATTGGCGACGCCTTTTTTAAGGACGGATTCACGCCAGTTACTCCTGAACATAAAAAATCCTACCCTCAAGTTCCTGAGAGTAGGAGTCATTGGCTTCCCAAGAAGCGGTTCACGTCGTTAGGGACTTACCTTGCATGATTTGCCCATCGGCATATCGAAAAACAGCTGTACTTTCTCTAACGGGATTTAATGGCAAACTCCCTCGCCCATTACAATTCGTGCCATATTCCCCGCACTACAATCAAATCGCGGCCTCTCTTCCAGCCTCTGCGTCCCTATGGGTATATTTTATCACATTCACGTCCGAGAGGACGACAATCCCTTCTCCCACCAACTCGTCGAGTATGGGGATTATTTTATTTATTTTTTCTTCGCTGTCCATGATGGTGATCAGGACCGGAAGCTCGCCGTGAACGGTCAAGGTTCTCTTCTGGTGATAGCGTTTGTGAGGGCCGTAACCGGCAATGGCCTTGTAGGCCGTTGCTCCCGCGATATCCGTCATGATAAGCCTCTTGATGATCGCTTCATAGAGCGGTTCGCCTTCCCACTTGTCGTCTTCGCTGATGATGATCCGCAGCATCTTGGCCTTGCCTTCGAGCTTCATATGTTCTCCTTTTTCCTGTCGCTTCTCCTCAGCCTTCGGACAGCACTTGACGACGTTCGTGTCAGTGATCTCAACCATGCCCTTTTCGACCACATGGTAGACGTCCGGGAGCACCTTGTTGATCATCTCCTCGGATTCCACGACCTCGATTTTTACCGGCATGCTGGTTGACAGTTCGAGCATCTTGGACGTATGAAATATTCCGTCAGTGCCGTAGCCCGCTATCCCTCGGAACACACTCACACCCATGATCTTCTTTTTAAAGAAGATGTCGAGCAGTACTTCATAAACCGGCTTGCCGTGGAACTTGTCGGTCTCGTCAACGTAGACGATCAGTTTTCTTGCAGGCCCTTTGGTCACCATAGCAGTCTCCTGAATGAGTTTTGCGATCACTACTCCCGGCGTTAATGGCGCAAAACCGGGTCACCGTCCATGGCCGGTTTGCCTGGCCCATAGGGGGAGGTCAAAAAGGTCGTTTCCCCGTATACAGGGTCGCCCCCTTCGCCGGCTTACTTTACTCCCTACTCCGCCGGACCCGGCACAACGCTGTACGATCCGACAGAGAAAAAAAAATTAAAAAAGGCCCTCGCCTGAGCGCCTTTTTTAACTGAAACGGTAATCGTAACCGAACTATTACTGAGATTCGAGAAGAGCATACTATTTCCCGAATGGGCATACCGGGTAGTGGCATTCCTTGCAGTGAAGGCAGAGCCCGCCGTGGCCGAGCTCCGCAAGCTCCTTCCTGCCTATTTTCTCCCCGGCGAGAACGCGCGGCAGGACAATATCCAGAATCGTGATTGCATGGTACATCCCGCAGGCCGGAATGCCAAGGATGGGGATCGGTCCCAGGTCCGGAGATCCTGGTTCTGAATCTCTTTCGCTCCGGACTTTGAACCCGGAACTTTGAACTTCCTTCTCGAGATACCCTACTAAGAACATCGCACCGGGCAGCACCGGGGCGCCGTAGGTGATATCGGTCGCGCCGATGTTCCGGATGGCGAACCGTGTAACGTCATCAGGATCGACGGACATGCCGCCGGTGGTAATGAGCAGATCGGCGCCGGCCTTTAACAGCTCCCGAAGACGCTGTTCGATGACCGTCGTGTCGTCGGGCGCGTAGTAGACGCCGATGATCTCGCCTTTGACCGCCTCGATCTTTTTGCAGATCACCGGCGCGAAGGCATCCTTGATGCGGCCATGATAGACCTCGTTGCCGGTAATCACGATCCCGGCCTTCGGCTTTCGCAGTTTCTTGACCTCTATGACCGCCGAACCGGATTGCCGCGCGTTCTCACAGATACTCACTGCCTCCTCGATCACCTGCCGCTTTACTACGAGCGGGATTGCCCTGGTGCCTCCCACGACCCGGTCCTTTTTGACTACTGAATTTCCATGACGCGTGGCGCACATCACGTCACCGAGCAGGTTCATCGCAAGAAGCGCATCGCGATTTACCTTGAGAAGCCCGTCTTGTTCTGCAACGATATTGATCTTGCCTTCCCTCGGTTCGCCTTCGATGCGGACGCCTTGCCCCATAAGCGCCGCAGCGAGCGCGGCAGCGGCCTCATCCTCGTGCATCTCGTCAGGAGCGATCGACAAGACGAAGAGGTGATCTTTCCCGAGCCGCTGCAAATGAGAGATATCCTCGACGCGTATGACGTGGCCCTTTTTGAACGCCCTGCCCTTGAATTCGTCCTTGCGGACCTCGGTGATATCATGAGCGAGGACCATGCCGACCGCGTCTTCGATCGGAACGGTTCGGCTTGAGTTCCAGGATGTCTTGCCTTGCTTCTGGGTATCGCACATTGCAATCCCTCCTTGCCCTTTGGCACCGCAGTTTCGGTTCGGCCGTGGACATCTGCTCGAATTTCTTATACCTAATCATCTCGCCATCATCAATTCGTCGTTTTCTCTGATGAGGCAGTATGGATGGGGAAGCCCGGAACAAAACCGATAGATAAGAGAAGTCTAGCTCAAAATTGTCGCGTGTCAAGGACGGCTTGCTTAGGCGAGACAGTAAAATGAAATTCCCTGCAACCGGCGGTTGTCAAAATAATCGACCAGGATACAGAAATGCTTTAAGAGGAACAATGAAAATTCCTCTGGCGAAATATCACGGGAAAACGGTATTAACAGCGGGATTCCGGGATAAATTGCTATGCAGCGCCTATTGGAAATTGTGCAAAAAAAAAGAAGCTGCAGAACACCGATTGGCCCGCGCTTCCGTGTATTGACGCCCTAAGCAGGATAGTGCCGGACTCCTCCATCAAAGCGAGGCGAAGGGAACTGAACCGCTTATGATCAGCTGTCGTGAAGGCAGAAGAACGACCTGTTAACGGTCCCAGCCCATCAGCTTCCGCAGTTCCGACCGTTGTGAGAGCTGGGCAGAATCGCTCTGCTCATTCGCAGGCCCTGACCGCATCGCGGAGCAGGACCGCGCTTCCGACGACAAATACTTTTCATCCGGCTTCAAACGGAGAGCGACCCGATGCTTCTCGGGCGCGCATCATTGCTGATGGCATCTGGTGCAGTTCTTTCCTTTTACGTCAAACGCCCGCTTTCCATTGTGGCAGACTCCGCAGGACAGTCCTTTTTCCATGTCCGCCATCGTCCTCTTCGCGTTCGCCTGGACATACATGATGTAAATTTTGGAATGGCACTCGGTGCACTTCAAACCGAGCTTCCCCACGTGAAAATCATGGCTGTACAGGACGTCGCCTGCGCCCTCAGGATGAAAAATAATGTCCCCCCCGCCTATCTTTCCCCACGCAACAAGCGGCACGAGCAGCAGAACCAGCACTCCAGAAATGATCAGCTTTCCCATTTCCCCTCCCCCTCTTTTTAATTTGTCGTTTTTTTGTTTATTTCATTTTTTGCAATAATACATGCTGCTTCCTTTAGAAAAAAAACACCCCTACTCCGGAGGTTGCCCATCGAGGAGCTGCCGGATTTTTCTCGGAGCCGGGCGGGCGAGATCGGCTCAGATACAAGCTCCTGGCCTCCATCGACGAAGGTGCGGACTTGCGGATAGAACACGTCAGCGTGGGTAAAATTATACTGACAAATTGCGGACTTGTCAAAACTAAAACAGCTGTGCCTTCAATCTTGACCTTCGATCTTGACAGAAGACTCAAATGGGCATAATCTTACTTGTTAGATCGTATTCGATTCCGGAGTTCATCATGCGCCTGAGATTATTGAGCGTTCCTTTGTTGTTCCTTCTATTCGTTCTGTTCGTTCAGCATGCTGCTGCCGGCGAGATCCGGGTGATCGAGCTGACAGACGGCAGCATGATCACCGGCGAGGTGTCGTCGCTGAACAATGGTGTTTACATCATCAAGTCAGACAGTCTCGGCACCATTAAACTTGAAGAATCGAAGATCCGTGCGATCCGTTCAAAGTCTTCTGGCACAAACGCCGCGTCGGTCCGGGAAACCGGAGCGCTGCAGGGAAAGATGTTGAGCGACAAGGAGATCATGGGCCTGATCCAATCGCTCCAGAATGACCCCGACTTCAAAAAGGCCCTCGAAGACCCCGAGATCATGAAGGCCGTCAACGCGGGCGATGTTCCCGCCCTCACTGCGAATCCGAAATTCATGAAACTGCTGGACAATGCAACTGTGAAAGAGATTCAGAACAAAACCAAATAAACAGACCCGCTCGATATCAGTTTTCCCGGACGATCACCCTTCTTGGCAATCATAAGTCTCCCTTTCGCCCCTCATTTTTCCCCTTTCTCCCGGCCAGGTTTGTTTCATTAAGCAGTTTACCCTTTTGCTTATCCCCGAAAACCAGTTGACAGACATGCCTATTCTATGTACTATCGTCGAAAATTAAGAAGAGGCGGGGTATGGCAATAACCTATAAAGATGCGGGTGTCGACATCGACGCCGTACCAGGTAGTAAGCATCGGCGGCGGCGACTTCGTGGACCGGATTACGATCAAAAATATTAAGACTGACGAAACGAAGGAACTGCCGGTGAATGGCGTTTTCGTCGAAGTTGGACCTGGAACCAAGCTCGGAAGTTGTGAAAGGGCTCGTCCCGCTCAATAAAAGAGGCGAAATTCCGGTAAGCTGTAGCGATGAAACGACGATGCCAGGGCTTTTCGCCGCCGGTGATGTGACTGACGTGGCGGAAAAGCAGATTTTAATCGCCGCCGGTGAGGGAGCGAAGGCGGTCCTCACCGCGCACCGCTACCTGCAACACCTGGCGATTGAAGCGAAACCTAACGGCAAAAGAGTAAAAATTCCCCATTTACCCGTTCGGTTACTCATGAGTATAAAATATCTTTGAACTATCTTTCCGCCTTCAGCGGGAATGGATTCCGCAAACTTACGCCCGGAATGACAATAAAGAAAAGTAAATTGGTGGCACAGCGTCCCCTCAGGGACTCGTCCTTAAGGCTTGTCGTGAAGGAGAACCCCTCAGGGCGAACCCCGCCTGTGAGTCTCTCTTCTTTAATCTATCCATTGCCTTTGGATTTATGGTTAACGAATAGCCGCAAGGGTGAGGAGCCACTCCCCACTTTTGCCATTACCGATTAATTATTGAAAGTGCATAAAAGGGGAGAGAATCGCTTTTCTTTTCTCGATAACGATTGATTTAATATCTTGCCACTGAAAATATCCTTTGATTAGCCTTTTAGATTACGTAACTCCTCTTTTCTGTTGGCGGTTGTCAGGTATTCCCTGTCGTCGAAACTAAAATTTCAATGAACTGGTTTGGGTGGGGTGGAAAATGAAAAGATTTGGAGCCTTTCTATTTATTATCGTTCTCTTATTCGTT
>CAVWHO010000012.1:0-14903 GCA_963754875.1 Nitrospirota bacterium | reverse complement strand
CGACGTACCCTTCAAGTAGAGGACCTTCTCAAGCGCCCGAAGCGTCATGTCGAGAAGCGTACCGATGGAGGTTGGAAGCCCCTTCACGAACGAAATCGGCCACCGGTAGACGAGAGCTCGATCACCCCCATGAGTTCGCGCCGAACCTTGGACTGGATCACTTCGACACCGCACTCATCGCACATGATGCCGCGATGTTTCATCCGTTTATATTTGCCGCCACAACACTCCCAGTCCTTAATCGGCCGAAAATCTTGGCGCAAAACAGACCATCCCGCTCGGTTTAAACGAACGATAGTTGATGGTCTCCGGTTTCTTCACCTCGCCGAAAGACCATTCCTTGATCCGGTCCGGCGACGCGACCTTAATCCGCATGGCGTCAAAGCCGATATCCTTCGGCTTATCGAAGAGATTCATGACATGAGCTCTGGCTTTATTATCCGACAAATGTTTCTCTTCCACAGTGGACCTCCATAGGAGAGGGCAGAGCCCTCATGACCTAATCTTAATCTTCCCTGCTACCTGATCCGATCGTCAGCTCACCGGTTGACGATCCTTCATCCGCGATACGGTCTTACCTGGCGGATGAGATTTTCTCCAGTCCGATCACCCGTTCCTTCTCGTTCTTGCGCTCAATCAGCTCCACGTCGAGGCAGAGGCTCTGAAGTTCCTTGATAAGCACGTAGAAGGACTCCGGCAGACCGGGTTCAAGCGTATTCTCGCCCTTCACGATCGCCTCGTAGATCTTGGCACGTCCGGACACATCGTCGGACTTGACCGTGAGGAATTCCTGGAGACAATAGGCCGCGCCGTAAGCCTGGAGCGCCCAGACTTCCATTTCTCCGAGGCGCTGACCGCCGAACTGCGCCTTGCCGCCGAGCGGCTGCTGCGTTACGAGCGAATAGGGACCGATGGACCGGGCATGCAACTTGTCGTCAACGAGATGATGGAGCTTCAGCATGTACATGTACCCGACCGTCACCGGCTTGTCGAACGGTTCCCCGGTCCGGCCGTCGAACAGTTGCGACTGGCCCGTAACCGGGAGTTTGGTTTCTTTAAGCATGGCACGGATGCGTTCTTCCGATGCCCCGTCGAAAACCGGCGTCGCGACGTGCAGACCAAGCGCTGTTGCGGCCCACCCGAGGTGCGTTTCGAGAATCTGCCCCACGTTCATACGGGACGGCACGCCAAGGGGGTTCAGCACAATCTCAACGGGAGTGCCGTCCGGAAGGTAAGGCATATCCTCTTCGGGAACAATCCGGGAGACCACGCCCTTGTTTCCGTGCCTTCCAGCCATTTTATCGCCAACGGAAAGCTTGCGTTTCATGGCAACGTAGCACTTTACAAGTTTGACCACGCCCGGGGGAAGATCATCACCGCGTTTCAATCTGCCGATCTTCTCATCATAAATGGACTCGAGGATGCTGAGCTGGTTTTCCGAGTTGTCCAGAATTTCCTGAAGCTTGGTCGGATAGTCCTCGGACTCTACCTTGATCTTTGCTAGGTCTTTTTCCGGAAGCTTGTCAAGAATCTCTACGGTGATCTTCTTACCCTTGGCCAGCTCGGTTTTGCCGGTTTTGGTATTGACAACCTTATCTGCGGCTGTCTTGCCGATGAGAATTCTGCGGATACGTTTGTACTTGTCCTCTTTGGCTGCACGAACTTCATCCTGATATTCCTTCTGGAGCCGTGCAATCTCCTCGCTCTCCTGGGTCTTCAGGCGCTCATTCTTATCCTCGCCTTTACGCGAGAAGACCTTCACGTCGATGACGGTCCCCTCGATGCCCGGAGGAGCATAGAGCGAAGCATCCCGTACGTCGCCGGCTTTTTCGCCGAAGATGGCCCTCAGCAGTTTTTCCTCAGGAGTAAGTTGTGTTTCGCCCTTGGGAGTCACTTTCCCGATAAGGATATCGCCGGGCATAACCTCGGCGCCAATCCGGATGATCCCGTTCTCGTCGAGATTTCTGAGCGTTTCTTCTCCGAGGTTCGGGATGTCCCGGGTGATCTCTTCCTTGCCTAGCTTCGTGTCCCTGGCCTCGATCTCGAATTCTTCAATGTGGATGGAAGTATAACGGTCTTCCTTTACAATCTTCTCGCTGATGATGATCGCGTCTTCATAGTTGTATCCGCTCCAGGGCATGAACGCCACAAGAACGTTCTGGCCGAGGGCGAGTTCCCCCAGGTCCGTTGCCGGTCCGTCGGCGATCACCTGGCCTTTTTTCACCTTATCGCCCTGGCGGACGATCGGTTTCTGGTTCATGCAGGTGTTCTGGTTCGAGCGATAGAATTTGGTAAGCGGATAGGTATCAATAACCGTCCGGCCCTTTGCGTCCTCGCCCTTTACCGTGATCCTCGTGGAATCTACGGCTTCAACGATGCCGTCGCGCTTGCACGATACGATAGCGCCCGAATCACGCGCGGCCACACGCTCCATGCCCGTGCCCACCACCGGCGCCTGCGGTCGGAGCAGCGGCACGGCCTGGCGCTGCATATTCGATCCCATGAGAGCACGGTTCGCGTCGTCATTTTCAAGGAAGGGAATGAGGGCGGCTGACACCGACACAATCTGCTTCGGCGACACGTCCATGTACTGCACTTCCTCGGCGCTCACCAGTTTGAATTCGCCACCCACACGCGCGGACACGCTTTCCACAGAAATCTTGCCGCGGCCATCGACAGGTGTATTCGCCTGGGCAATGACGTAGTTCTCGCCGTCCACGGCAGAAAGGTATTCGATATCATCGGTCACCTTCCCGTCTTTGGCATTCCGGTAAGGTGCTTCTATGAAGCCATAGTCGTTAACACGCGCGTACGTCGCCAGAGAGACGATAAGACCGATGTTCGGACCTTCCGGCGTCTCAATAGGGCAGATTCTGCCGTAATGGGTCGTATGCACGTCACGCACTTCGAATCCTGCGCGCTCGCGGGTAAGACCGCCAGGGCCGAGGGCAGAAAGCCTCCTCTTATGCGTGATCTCCGCCAGGGGGTTCGTCTGGTCCATAAACTGGGACAGCTGGCTCGATCCGAAAAATTCCTTTATGGCCGCGATTACCGGCTTGGGGTTGATGATATCATGCGGCATGAGGGTGTCGACGTCCTGCAGGCTCATGCGTTCCTTGATGGCGCGCTCCATGCGTGCAAGCCCGACGCGGATCTGGTTCTCGAGCAGTTCGCCCACAGAACGCACGCGGCGATTGCCAAGGTGATCGATATCGTCCACTTCACCCCTCCCGGTGCGGAGATTGACGAGATACCGAATCACTTCGACGACATCCTGAGCGGTAAGTGTTGTTTTCTCGATCGGGATATCGAGCTTCAATTTTTTATTCAGTTTCAATCTGCCCACGGACGACAAATCGTAGCGCTTGGCATTGAAGAACATCCCGTTGAAGAGGTTCCGTGCCATATCGATCGTCGGCGGTTCTCCCGGACGCATTTTCCGGTAGATCTCGAGGAGTGCTTCGTCTGACGTCTGCACCTTGTCAGAAAGGAGTGTGTCCCTGATGGCGCTGATCACATGGATCCCGTCCATGTAGATCACTTCCATCTTTTCGACTTTCGTCTCAGCAATTCTGGCAAGAAACGCTTCCGTGATCTTCTCATTTGCCGGGAGAAGCACTTCGCCGGTCTCCGGATCAATGACGTCCCGAAGTACGATGCGGTCGATCAGTTCCTCGCGGGGGATCGGGATCTCCGTAATACGGGCCGCCTCCATCTTTTTGATGGCAACGCGGGTGATCTTGGCACCTTCCTTTACGATCTGTTCGCGGGTGTTTTTGTCGGTAATTGTTATCGGCGCCTTGAGGCCGGCCAGCACGTCGGCATGGATCCCTCGAGTGAAGCCGTCTTTTTTTATCTTGATGTCCTCAATGGGATAATACATCCTGAGCAAGTCTTCGTTAGAGTACCCGAAAGCTTTGAGAAGGATGGTGGCTGGAATCTTTCGTCTGCGGTCGATCCGAACGTAGACAATGTCCTTTACATCGAATTCAAAGTCGAGCCAGGAGCCACGATAGGGAATAATTCGGGCGGAATAAAGAATTTTGCCGCTCGCGTGGGTCCTGCCCTTGTCGTGCGTGAAAAACGCGCCTGGGGACCGGTGAAGTTGGCTTACGACAACACGCTCGGTCCCATTCACAATAAACGTTCCGGTTTCTGTCATGAGCGGCAGATCACCGACGTAGACTTCCTGCTCTTTAATGTCCTTCACCCGCTTTGTGGCGGTCTGCTCGTCCTTTTCGAAGAACACGAGACGTGTCTTGATCTTGAGCGGCGCTGCGAACGTCGCCCCGCGCTGCAGGCACTCCCAGATGCTGTATTTCGGGTCGCCTAGTGAGTAGCCGAGGTAATCCACCATCGCTGTCTCGTTAAAATCATAAATGGGGTATACGCTCTTGAACGCCGCCTGGAGCCCCATGTCCTTTCTCTTGTCGGATGCGACGTCCTTCTGCAGGAAATAATCGTAAGACTTTTTCTGGATCTCGATAAGATCGGGAATTTCCAGGATTGTCGGAATTTTTGAAAAATCTTTCCGTACGCGGACAAGCTCTCTTTTTTCTTTAGACATTTTCGCACCCCTTAAACATCATAAAATGCAAAATGAAAAATGCAAATCGTGAAAAAACGCAATGCTGAATCGTTCCCTTTTCCATTTTCCACTTTGCATTTCAAATTTTTTACCGGCATTCAGCAGTTTCGAACGCCCCATCCATAAACGCAAAAAGTCCTTTGCCCTCCGGACTAATGCCGGAGGGCAAGGACTTGACACATGAAGCCTGATTTGTCTTTTTACTTTACCTCGACGGTTGCGCCTGCCTCGGTGAGCTTCTTTTTCATGGTCTCCGCCTCTTCCTTGGTAACTCCGGTCTTTACCGGTTTGGGAGCACCTTCAACGAGGTCCTTTGCTTCCTTGAGACCAAGGCCCGTAAGCTCGCGCACAACCTTGATCACATTGATCTTCTGTGCGCCAGCAGTCGCCAGGATCACGTCAAACGCGGTTTTCTCTTCCGCCGCTGCCGCGCCTGCTGCTGCGCCGCCTGCTGCAACTGCCACGGGCGCCGCTGCAGACACGCCCCACTTCTCTTCGAGCATCTTGCTCAGGTCTGCGGCTTCAAGAACGGTCAAACCGCTCAATTCGTCAACTATTTTCGCTAAATCCGCCATGGTTCTGTTCCTCCTGAAAGTGTTTAAACTTTTTAATATACGCACTCGTGTGCGAGTGCGTTTCCGTAACTTATCCTTTGTCTGCCTTCGCCTTCATGACCCTGGCGATCTGCCCGCCTGGCGCTGCAAGTACACCGACGATCCTCGATGCAGGCGCCTGGAGCAATCCGACGATCTTCCCGCGAAGCGCATTGAGCGATGGCAGGCTTGCCAGCGCCTTGACATCCGCCTGCTTCAACAGCTTGCCGTCGAGCACACCGACCTTGAGCTGAAGCTTTTCCTGCGTCTTGCTGAACTCAAAGAGTACTTTCGCCGGAGCAACCACATCATCGTACCCGAGCGCGATACCCACGGGACCGACAAAGTAATCCTTGAGCGGCTCGAGACCGGTGCCTTCTGACGCTTTGCGCGCCAGTGTGTTCTTAACCACGCGGTACTCGACCTTCGATGTACGCAGCTTCGCGCGAAGTTCGGTGATCTGTTCCACATTGATCCCGGAATAGCCGGTGATGACGGCCGTCTTGGCGCGAGCGAACTTCTCATGCAACTCGTCAATTGCTTCTTTTTTCTCCTGCTTATTCACACGTTCCTCCTTTCTTTCAAGAATTCCCGATGACCAGCCCGGAAATCCTAAAAGAAAGCGGCGCAATTAACGTTCTTTCTTTTACCCGGGTCTCGGCAGGCTCCGTATTTGGAATTATACCGAAGAGGAAAAACACTTTCCACTTCGGCACCTGCTGTCTCGGACCGTATCCCTATGCTCCAGGGATCGACCTAATGTTATGGTAATCAGAAGTAGGAAACAGCATGGCGTAAAGTTTTGCCTGGTGCACGCCTTTTCTTTTACCTTCCCATCTTCTCAACTTCTTTATTTTTTCGTCTTGCCTACCCTGCGATCTTCTCGATCGCGGCAGTATCAATCTTCACTGCCGGGTCCCATGGTTGTGGAAACCGTTGCGCTCTTGAGATACGTACCCTTGCTCGAAGCGGGTTTTGCCTTTAAGATGGACTCGAGCACAGCCTTGGCATTGTCTACGAGCTTATTTTCATCAAAAGACGCTTTTCCCACCGGAACGTGAACAATGCCAGCCTTTTCCACGCGGTACTCAACTTTACCGGCCCTAATGTCCTTGATGGCCTTGGCAATGTCAAAGGTGACCGTGCCGGTTTTGGGATTCGGCATCAATCCCCGGGGACCAAGCACTTTACCCAACCTGCCGACGAGCCCCATGATGTCAGGTGTCGCGACGACAGTATCAAAATCGGTCCATCCTTCTTTTGTAATCTTGTCAGCAAGATCTTCTGCACCCACATAGTCGGCGCCGGCGTCCCTCGCTTCCTTGTCCTTCTCTCCCTTGGCGAACACCAGGATCTTGACCTTTTTCCCGGTTCCATGCGGAAGCACTACGGTCCCCCGCACCATCTGGTCCGCCTGTTTGGGGTCTACACCAAGCCTGACCGCCAGATCTACGGTCTCATCGAACTTGGTTCTCGCTGTTTTCTTGGCAAGACCGACGGCCTCTTCAACACCATACTCCTTTGTCCGGTCTACCAGTGCTGCCGCTGCTTTATACTTCTTCCCTGCCATGGTTCCTCCTCGCGGTAGTAGCGGCCGTTGTCGGCCTCCCGCAATGTAATTGCGGAATGTGGAGTGGCGTATGCGGATTGACAGACACTACCTCCGCGTTCCGCATTCCAAATTCCGCATTAATCTACGACTTCCAGCCCCATGCTCTTGGCAGAGCCCTCGATCATACGCATGGCCGATTCAACGGTCGCCGCATTGAGGTCCGGGAGCTTCGTCTGAGCGATCTCCCTGACTTGCGCACGGGTAACCTTGCCGACCTTGTCCTTGTTCGGCACGCCCGACCCTTTGACGATCCCAGCAGCCTTTTTCAGAAGCTCGGCGGCTGGCGGGGTCTTGGTTATAAAGGTGAACGACCGGTCAGAGTAGACCGAGATAATGACGGGCACGATGGTCTCGCCCAGCTTCTGGGTCCGGGCATTGAACGCCTTGCAGAACTCCATGATGTTGACGCCGTGCTGGCCGAGTGCGGGACCGACCGGCGGCGCCGGATTTGCTTTACCGGCGGGAACTTGCAGTTTGATTTTTGCTGTAATCTCTTTAGCCATCTAACATACTCCTGTTTTATTTTATCGCTTTTTTATTGTAAAATATTAAATCGTAAAATTATCAGTTATTTAGCTTCTTTTTCCCGCTCTACCTGAAGGAACTCAAGCTCTACTGGCGTCGAACGCCCAAAAATGCTCACCATCACCCGGAGCCGACCGTGCGCGGGATTGACATCTTCCACCGTACCGATAAAGCTGCTGAACGGTCCATCGATAACTCTGACGCGATCGCCCTTCTGGTACGCATGCTTGGGCTGGGTCGGGGCCACCGCTCCCTCTTCGGTCTGTTTGAGGATGGTCTTCACTTCATCATCGCTCAAGGGTGTCGGGTTCGTGCTGCCGCCTACGAAACCGGTCACCTTGGGTGTCTCTTTGATGATATGCCACGTATTATCGTCCATCTCCATTTCGACAAGGATGTAGCCAGGGAAAAATTTTCGCTGCGATTTGCGTTTTTTCCCGGCCTTGATGGACAGAACCTCTTCGGTCGGAACAAGGATTTGTCCTATTTTTTCCTGGAGGCCAAGCTTCGATACCGTCTCCAAGACATTGGTCTTCACCTTGTTCTCAAAACCTGCATATGTATGAACTACATACCAATTCATCGGCATATGATCTCTACTTAAAGGCAAGGGTCATTAGCCTTCCCAGGCCCATATCTACCAGTCCTAAAAAAAAGGCGCAAATAAGTACGGTGATAATCACCACCCAGGTAGAACCAATGACCTCCTTCTTTGTCGGAAACACGACCTTCTTGAGTTCCAGCTTTACCTCTTGGATAAATTCCACCAACTTATTAAACATGCAAGCCTCTTTCTACACAGGATTCTGGAAAAATGGCAGGCCAGGAGGGACTCGAACCCCCAGCAGCCGGATTTGGAGTCCGGAGCTCTACCATTAGAGCTACTGGCCTGTGTCCTAACCCCGCATCGCCATGCATTTCCAAGCTATGCCTTCGTTTCCTTGTGCACCGTGTGTTTGCGACAGAATCGGCAATATTTATCCAGATTCAGCTTGTCCGGCGTGTTTCTTTTGTTCTTTGTCGTTGAATAATTTTTGCGCTTGCATTCACCGCAAGCGAGAAGAACGATTTCCCGCATGATAATAGCCTCACTCTATATTGATTTCGGAATCCGGATTGCGGAATGCGGAACGAAAAATCCGAAATCCGCAATCTGAAATCCGCAATTGAATTACTCGATCACTTGGGTGATAACGCCGGCGCCCACGGTACGGCCGCCCTCGCGGATGGCGAAACGCAGGCCCTGGTCCATGGCGATCGGGGTAATGAGTTCTACGCTGCAGGTCATATTGTCCCCAGGCATTACCATCTCAACGCCTTCGGCAAGCTTCACCACGCCCGTCACGTCGGTCGTCCGGAAATAGAACTGAGGACGATATCCGTTGAAGAACGGCGTGTGCCGGCCCCCTTCTTCCTTCGTCAGAATGTATGCCTCGGCCTTGAACTTGGTGTGCGGGGTAATACTGCCGGGCTTCGCCAGCACCATGCCGCGCTCCACGTCTTCCTTTTTAACGCCACGGAGCAGGACCCCGACGTTGTCGCCAGCCTGCCCCTGGTCCAGAAGCTTCCGGAACATCTCGACGCCCGTCACCACGGTCTTCTGCGTGGGCTTGATTCCCACGATCTCGATTTCGTCGCTCACCTTTACGATGCCGCGTTCGATTCTGCCCGTCACCACTGTTCCCCGGCCGGCAATCGAGAACACGTCTTCGATCGGCATCAGATACGGCTTGTCAATGTCGCGCTTCGGCTCGGGAATGTAGCTGTCGATGGCCTCCATGAGTTCCATGATGCTCTTGTACTCAGGCGCGTTGATGTCCTTGCTGTCGCTCTGGAGGGCCTTTAAGGCGCTTCCCTTGACGATCGGCGTCTTGTCTCCGGGGAACTGGTACTTGGACAACAGCTCCCGGATCTCAAGCTCGACGAGCTCGATCAACTCAGGGTCGTCCACCATGTCTACTTTGTTCATGTAAACAACAATATACGGCACGCCGACCTGGCGGGCCAAAAGAATGTGTTCCCGTGTCTGGGGCATCGGGCCGTCTGCAGCGGACACCACCAGGATCGCTCCGTCCATCTGGGCGGCTCCCGTGATCATGTTTTTCACATAATCGGCATGGCCGGGGCAGTCGACATGGGCATAGTGCCGCTTGTCTGTCTGGTATTCCACGTGCGCCGTGGCGATCGTGATGCCGCGCTCCCGTTCTTCCGGGGCCTTGTCGATCTGGTCGTAGGCCACGAAGCTCGCAAAGTTTTTGAGTGCAAGCACTTTCGTGATGGCTGCCGTCAACGTTGTCTTGCCGTGGTCTACGTGGCCAATCGTGCCCACGTTTACATGTGGTTTTGTTCTTTCAAATTTTGCCTTTGACATGCTGTCCGCCTCCTCTAAGGAAGTGTAAAATTATTTTCTATTGACACAAAAAACGCCCACTTACTTACTGGAGCCCATGAGCGGGATTGAACCGCTGACCTCATCCTTACCAAGGATGTGCTCTACCAACTGAGCTACATGGGCATTGCTGCGATTGAGCTGTTCGAATGGTTGAAACGTTTAAACAGTTAAATGGAGCGGGAAACGGGATTCGAACCCGCGACCCCAAGCTTGGAAGGCTTGCGCTCTAGCCAGCTGAGCTATTCCCGCATTCGATCTCGGACTTTGGAGTGCACATTTAGGATTTAAACGCAATTTCCAATCCGTAATTCAATTAAGTGGTGGGGAGGGGAGGTTTCGAACCTCCGTAGGCTGACGCCGACAGATTTACAGTCTGTTCCCTTTGGCCACTCGGGCACCTCCCCGACGCAGCAACAATCTTCCTCATTGATTAAAGCGACTTACATAAATTATTAATAAAAGTGGAGCCACCGAAGGGACTCGAACCCCCGACAGGCTGATTACAAATCAGCTACTCTACCAGCTGAGTTACGGTGGCAGAATCCTCTGGACGCACTAAGACCTGCAAGACCGTTACAAAAATGCGCGCACCGCGGCTGTCGCGCCAAAGAATAGTAATTATATGATATTGTAGGTAATCTTGTCAAGTAAAAAGATCAACTTAAACGAGCTTAATAAAAATAGGTCTTAATTATTGTAATGTATGCGCAAACAATTCATGAGCTCTTGGTTCTCCGCTGCCGCAACACTTCGAAGAGTAATGCCCCTGCGGCCACCGATACATTCAGGGAGCTGATTTTACCCATCAAAGGTAATGACACAAGGTAGTCGCAGTGCTCTCTCACGAGTCTACGTACCCCTTTGTCCTCGCCACCCAACACCAGAGCTGTCGGACGTATAAAGTCAGCGTCCCAGTAGACCGTGTCGCCTCCTGCTTCGGCACCCACTATCCAGACTCCAGCCTTTTTGAGAGCCTCAATGGTATTTACAATATTTACGACTTTAGCTACCGTTACATATTCCAGCGCTCCAGCTGCGGCTTTAGCAACCGTGTCTGTAAGGCCAGCCGCGCGACGTTCGGGGATAATGACTCCATGAACGCCCGTTGCGTCGGCGCTTCGCAGAATGGCTCCGAGATTCCTGGGGTCCTCAACGCCGTCCAGAATAAGGAATAATGGAGCCTGCCCCTTCTGGGCCGGAATTTTGAGGATATCCTCGAACTCGGCATACTCCCGGGCGGAGACAAAGGCAATCACTCCCTGGTGCGTTGTCTGCGGCGCTTCGCGGTTCAAGGCATCTCGGCTCGTCATTCTCAGCTCTATACCGCTGCTCCTAGCAAGCCGAAGGATCTCCTTCACATCGCGGTCAGTTTTTCGCTGGTCAGCGACCAACAGCCGCCGTATCGGCCTCCCTGATCTAAGCACCTCAAGTACGGGGTTGATGCCGAATATCTTGTCTTTAGGCATAGAAGTGAACGCTTAAAAAATACGAATATCATGAAGGAAATGCGCAAATCGGCAACAGGCGTCTTCATACTTTGCGAGATTTGTGAGCTAAAACTTTCCCTTAATCCTCTGGAATCACTTCGGTTTCCACACCGTGCCGTCAGCCCGGTCAAATAATTCTACCCCGCCATCGATGAGGAGCTTTCTTATTCGGTCCGCTTCGGCCCAGTCCCGGCGTATTCGAGCTTCGTTCCTGAGATGAATGAACTCTTCGATCCGTTCCAAAGAAAAAGCAATCTTGCTGTCCGTAAGCCTTCCTTCTTTAAACCAATCCTCGGGACTTCGCAGAAAAATGCCGAGCGTCTTGCTCACATCTGCAAAAGAGTCAAGGGCTGCGGACAGGATAATGTACGCTGCATCGGTATTCTTTTTGTCAGCTTCGGCAATGAACTTGTTCACGTCGCGGACGAGGTCATACATAAGCCCAATAGCAAAGGCAGTATTGAAATCGTCGTCCATCGCATCCTCGAAGGCTTTGGGAAGGCTCATAATCTTTTCATAGAGTTCCCGATCCGTTGCCTCGATGACATCCTCCGGCTTGACTGTTGATGATTTTTTCCCTGCAAGGAACTGCACTATCGCTTCCTTCATTGTGTAGAATCGGTCGAGCCCTGCCCGGGCGTCTTTCAGGTTAGCATCCGAAAAATCGATCGGGCTCCGGTAGTGCGTGGAAAGGAGAAAAAGCCTCACTATTTCGGCGTCGTATTGATCGAGGATGTCGCGAATTGTGAAGAAATTTCCGAGGGACTTGGACATCTTCTCCTGGTTGATGTTCACGAAACCATTGTGGATCCAGTAATTCACGAATTTTTTGCCCGAATATGCCTCGCTCTGAGCTATTTCGTTTTCGTGGTGCGGAAAGATTAGGTCTTTACCGCCAGCGTGGATGTCAAACGTCTCACCAAGGTGCTTGAACGCCATGGCAGAGCACTCGATATGCCAACCCGGCCTGCCCGGTCCCCAGGGACTGGCCCACGCTGGTTCACCCGGTTTCGACGCTTTCCAGAGTGCAAAATCAAGGGGATCGTGCTTGCGCTCATCGACCTCCACGCGGGCACCGGCCTTCAAGTCTTCTACGTTCCTCTTCGATAGTTTGCCGTAGTCTTTAAAACTGGCGACGCGAAAATAAACATCTCCGTCCACTACGTAGGCATGCCCGTGTTCCACGAGCCCCAGGACGACCTGAATCATCTCTTTAATATGTTCGGTGGCCTTCGGCTCGACATCGGCTCTGCCTACCCCCAGGCGCTTCATATCTTCCTGGTAAGCATCAATATATTTGTGCGCAACTTCAGCAGGTGTGATTGCCTCTTCCTTTGCTCGGTTGATTATCTTGTCATCGATATCGGTGAAGTTCCTCACGTACTTTACGTCGAATCCCTTGCGACGAAAATACCGTTGAATCAGGTCAAAGGCAACAGCACCTCGTGCATGCCCGAGGTGGGAATAGTCATACACGGTCACTCCACAGGCATACATGGTTACTTTGCCTGGATGGAGGGGAATGAATTCCTCCTTCTTTCCCGTAAGAGTATTAAAAATTTTTATCATACGATTGTAGCACCCTCGATTGATGTGTAAACATGACTTATGGTTAGAACGCTGATTTTATACGGAAAGCGCGCACTTTGTCAAGCAGTATTGCATAATGAACAAGCTAACAATTATATATTTATCGTTCCCAAAACGTTCGCTCATCATTCTTTAAATCAACACATATCCGGCCGTGCAGGTTACGGTACCATATTCTGAAAAAATCGAAAAAGTGCTGTCAAAATGCACCCCAAGGTTATAAAAACTGCCTCTCAGTAATTGTATCACAGTCTCCCGCTCGACTTTCAGCCTTGGTGGCACGCCATAAGACTCACACATAAACTGAAGTATCCGGCCTGACGTTTGAAAAAACAATTCCCTCCAGCAATAATTCAGATTTACTCGCTGTTGCATTGACCAGTTTGGATTATTTATTTTGGAGTTTTTTGATCTGGCGCCTAAGGGCTATTGGGGAATCAATAACAAACGACTTCTCTCAACATAAGGACTGACTTTTTTATGAGAACGGGTGGCTGCGGGACTCGTCATAGATCGGGAACCACCTTGCGATACCTTACCAACCAGCGTTTCTTCGTCATCGAACATCACCGGAGTATTTTTCTCTATGAGTTTCCCAAGCCCACATGCCTTTCTTTCGATATGCTTGCTATAGCCAGTAAACGTCATGACGAAAAGGATCGCTTTCAGGTCAACAATTTCGACCCGCACTCCTGTCCCGGTGTTTCCCCCTTGATGACTACCACATCGGAGTCAATGCGGAAATCCTTCACTGCGCCCCTCACTAATTTCCTGTCCCGGAACCTGGCAACGATTTTTTCCGGCTCTGCCATCAGCCCAGCCGCCTCCCTGTGAGTTGTGACGTGGAGAAAAGAGTAACAAAAACTTCCCGTGCGCGCACCCCGCGTTCGTCACATTGCATTCCTGTTACTTGTGGTTTACCGAAGAAGAGAAATTACTTGAGTTTTCTCTCGTAACATACTATAGTAAACGCTCGTTGTGAGCCATAATAGTGATTTTAAGTACCCTCCAGCGAAGTCGGCTGCGGGACACACTAAATTGACCAGGAGACCATGAATGTCCAGAGCAGACAGATTCGTTAAAGCATGCAGGCGAGAACCGGTGGATTGTACTCCCGTTTGGATGATGCGCCAGGCAGGGCGATATCTGCCGGAATACCGCGATATCCGCGCAAAGCACACTTTCCTCAAGATGTGCAAGACGCCCGAGATCGCTGCTGAGGTGACGGTCCAGCCCGTGCGGCGGTACGAAATCGACGCTGCGATCATTTTCGCCGACATTCTCCTGCCGCTCGAACCCATGGGCATCGGCCTCGAATTTGCCAAGGGCGAGGGACCGGTGATCCACAATCCCGTCCGCACCATGGCGGACGTGCAGAAGCTAAAGCCCATAGATGCGGCCAGCCAGATCGAGTATCTCATGAAGGCCATCAAGATCGCTCTGAAGGAACTCGGCGGGAAAGGTGCCGCTCATCGGCTTCTCCGGCGCGCCCTTTACGCTTGCGAGCTATATCATCGAAGGCGGCGGTTCGCGAAACTACGAGCACGCCAAGGCCATGATGTTCGCCGAGCCGCAGGCCTGGCACAAGCTCATGGAGCACCTTACCGGCGTCATTATCAATTACCTGAATGCCCAGATCGATACCGGCGTACAGGTCGTCCAGCTCTTTGATTCATGGGTGGGCGCCCTCGGGCCGAGCGACTACCGGGAGTTCGTGCTGCCGCATCAGAAAAACGTGATTGCGGGGATCAAAAAATCCGTTCCCCTTATCCACTTCGCCAACGGTGCGAGCCATCTTCTGGAAATGGTGTCCGAGGCAGGCGGCGACGTGATCGGCCTCGATTGGCGCTGCGACCTCGACACGGCCTGGAAACGCGTCGGCTTTGACAAGGCCGTCCAGGGCAACCTTGACCCCATCGCGCTCTTCGGCTCCAAGGAGTTCATCCGCAAACGGACGAAGGAGATCATTGACCGTGCCAGCGGAAGGAACGGCCACATCATGAACCTGGGCCACGGCATCCTGCAGCAAACGCCGCTCGAAAACGCGGCCGAGTTCATCAATGCGACCCATGAAATGAGTCAACGGTAAAACTTTCCATAGTGAATTGCAACCATC
>CAVWHO010000011.1:0-110551 GCA_963754875.1 Nitrospirota bacterium | reverse complement strand
TTCAATTGCGGATTTCAGATTGCGGATTTCGGATTTTTCGTTCCGCATTCCGCAATCCGGATTCCGAAATCAATATAGAGTGAGGCTATTATCATGCGGGAAATCGTTCTTCTCGCTTGCGGTGAATGCAAGCGCAAAAATTATTCAACGACAAAGAACAAAAGAAACACGCCGGACAAGCTGAATCTGGATAAATATTGCCGATTCTGTCGCAAACACACGGTGCACAAGGAAACGAAGGCATAGCTTGGAAATGCATGGCGATGCGGGGTTAGGACACAGGCCAGTAGCTCTAATGGTAGAGCTCCGGACTCCAAATCCGGCTGCTGGGGGGTTCGAGACCCTTGCCTAGTACACGGTTGCCAGAATCCTGTGCTGGAGAGCTCATGTTTCATAGAGCTTGGTCAAATATCCAAAGGGTAGAGCTTGGAACTCTAAAAAAGGTCGTGTTTCCAAGCAGAAAAAGGAGGTAACTGGTATTACCTCGGTGGTGATTTATCACCGTCTTCTTGCACACTTTTCCGGACTGGTAGATATGGGCCTGGGAAGGCTAATGACCCTTGCCTTTAAGTAGAGATCATATGCCGATGAATTGGTATGTAGTTCATACATATGCAGGTTTTGAGAACAAGGTGAAGACCAATGTCTTGGAGACGGTATCGAAGCTTGGCCTCCCAGGAAAAAATAGGACAAATCCTTGTTCCGACCGAAAGAGGTTCTGTCCATCAAGGCCGGGAAAAAACGCAAATCGCAGCGAAAATTTTTCCCTGGCTACATCCTTGTCGAAATGGAGATGGACGATAATACGTGGCATATCATCAAAGAGACACCCAAGGTGACCGGTTTCGTAGGCGGCAGCACGAACCCGACACCCTTGAGCGATGATGAAGTGAAGACCATCCTCAAACAGACCGAAGAGGGAGCGGTGGCCCCAACCCAGCCCAAGCATGCGTACCAGAAGGGCGATCGCGTCAGAGTTATCGATGGACCGTTCAGCAGCTTTATCGGTACGGTGGAAGATGTCAATCCCGCGCACGGTCGGCTCCGGGTGATGGTGAGCATTTTTGGGCGTTCGACGCCAGTAGAGCTTGAGTTCCTTCAGGTAGAGCGGGAAAAAGAAGCTAAATAACTGATAATTTTACGATTTAATATTTTACAATAAAAAAGCGATAAAATAAAACAGGAGTATGTTAGATGGCTAAAGAGATTACAGCAAAAATCAAACTCCAAGTTCCCGCCGGTAAAGCAAATCCGGCGCCGCCGGTCGGTCCCGCACTCGGCCAGCACGGTATCGAACATCATGGAGTTCTGCAAGGCGTTCAATGCCCGGACCCAGAAGCTGGGCGAGACCATCGTGCCCGTCATTATCTCGGTCTACTCTGACCGGTCGTTCACCTTTATAACCAAGACCCCGCCAGCCGCCGAGCTTCTGAAAAAGGCTGCTGGGATCGTCAAAGGGTCGGGCGTGCCGAACAAGGACAAGGTCGGCAAGGTTACCCGTGCGCAAGTCAGGGAGATCGCTCAGACGAAGCTCCCGGACCTCAATGCGGCGACCGTTGAATCGGCCATGCGTATGATCGAGGGCTCTGCCAAGAGCATGGGGCTGGAAGTCGTAGATTAATGCGGAATTTGGAATGCGGAACGCGGAGGTAGTGTCTGTCAATCCGCATACGCCACTCCACATTCCGCAATTACATTGCGGGAGGCCGACAACGGCCGCTACTACCGCGAGGAAGAAGGAACCATGGCAGGGAAGAAGTATAAAGCAGCGGCAGCACTGGTAGACCGGACAAAGGAGTATGGTGTTGAAGAGGCCGTCGGTCTTGCCAAGAAAACAGCGAGAACCAAGTTCGATGAGACCGTAGATCTGGCGGTCAGGCTTGGTGTAGACCCCAAACAGGCGGACCAGATGGTGCGGGGGACCGTAGAGTGCTTCCGCATGGAACCGGGAAAAAGGTCAAGATCCTGGTGTTCGCCAAGGGAGAGAAGGACAAGGAAGCGAGGGACGCCGGCGCCGACTATGTGGGTGCAGAAGATCTTGCTGACAAGATTACAAAAGAAGGATGGACCGATTTTGATACTGTCGTCGCGACACCTGACATCATGGGGCTCGTCGGCAGGTTGGGTAAAGTGCTTGGTCCCGGGGATTGATGCCGAATCCCAAAACCGGCACGGTCACCTTTGACATTGCCAAGGCCATCAAAGACATTAGGGCCGGTAAAGTTGAGTACCGCGTGGAAAAGGCTGGCATTGTTCACGTTCCGGTAGGAAAAGCGTCTTTTGATGAAAATAAGCTCGTAGATAATGCTAAGGCTGTGCTCAAGTCCATCTTAAAGGCAAAACCCGCTTCGAGCAAAGGTCGTCCCTTCAAGCGCGACGGTTGCCAACGTGGACCGGCGTAAAGATTGATCTGCCGCGATCGAGAAGATCGCAGCGTTGCAAGACGAAAAAATAAAGAAGTTGAGAAGATGGGAAGGTAAAAGAAAAGGCGTGCACCAGGCAAAACTTTACGCCATGCTGTTTCCTACTTCTGATTACCATAACATTAGGTCGATCCCTGGAGCATAGGGATACGGTCCGAGACAGCAGGTGCCGAAGTGGAAAGTGTTTTTCCTCTTCGGTATAATTCCAAATACGGAGCCTGCCGAGACCCGGGTAAAAGAAAGAACGTTAATTGCGCCGCTTTCTTTTAGGATTTCCGGGCTGGTCATCGGGAATTCTTGAAAGAAAGGAGGAACGTGTGAATAAGCAGGAGAAAAAAGAAGCAATTGACGAGTTGCACGAGAAGTTCGCTCGCGCCAAAACGGCCGTCGTCACCGGCTATTCCGGGATCAATGTGGAACAGGATCACCGAACTTCGCGCGAAGCTGCGTACATCGAAGGTCGAGTACCGCGTGGTTAAGAACACACTGGCGCGAAAGCGTCAGAAGGCACCGGTCTCGAGCCGCTCAAGGATTACTTTGTCGGTCCCGTGGGTATCGCGCTCGGGTACGATGATGTGGTTGCTCCGGCGAAAGTACTCTTTGAATTCAGCAAGACGCAGGAAAAGCTTCAGCTCAAGGTAGGTGTGCTCGACGGCAAGCTGTTGAAGCAGGCGGATGTCAAGGCGCTGGCAAGCCTGCCATCGCTCAACGCGCTTCGCGGGAAAATCGTCGGATTGCTCCAGGCGCCTGCATCGAGGATCGTCGGTGTACTTGCAGCGCCAGGCGGGCAGATCGCCAGGGTCATGAAGGCGAAGGCAGACAAAGGATAAGTTACGGAAACGCACTCGCACACGAGTGCGTATATTAAAAAGTTTAAACACTTTCAGGAGGAACAGAACCATGGCGGATTTAGCGAAAATAGTTGACGAATTGAGCGGTTTGACCGTTCTTGAAGCCGCAGACCTGAGCAAGATGCTCGAAGAGAAGTGGGGCGTGTCTGCAGCGGCGCCCGTGGCAGTTGCAGCAGGCGGCGCAGCAGCAGGCGCGGCAGCGGCGGAAGAGAAAACCGCGTTTGACGTGATCCTGGCGACTGCTGGCGCACAGAAGATCAATGTGATCAAGGTTGTGCGCGAGCTTACGGGCCTTGGTCTCAAGGAAGCAAAGGACCTCGTTGAAGGTGCTCCCAAACCGGTAAAGACCGGAGTTACCAAGGAAGAGGCGGAGACCATGAAAAAGAAGCTCACCGAGGAGGCGCAACCGTCGAGGTAAAGTAAAAAGACAAATCAGGCTTCATGTGTCAAGTCCTCGCCCCTCCGGCATTAGTCCGGAGGGCAAAGGACTTTTTGCGTTTATGGATGGGGCGTTCGAAACTGCTGAATGCCGGTAAAAAATTTGAAATGCAAAGTGGAAAATGGAAAAGGGAACGATTCAGCATTGCGTTTTTTCACGATTTGCATTTTTCATTTTGCATTTTATGATGTTTAAGGGGTGCGAAAATGTCTAAAGAAAAAAGAGAGCTTGTCCGCGTACGGAAAGATTTTTCAAAAATTCCGACAATCCTGGAAATTCCCGATCTTATCGAGATCCAGAAAAAGTCTTACGATTATTTCCTGCAGAAGGACGTCGCATCCGACAAGAGAAAGGACATGGGGCTCCAGGCGGCGTTCAAGAGCGTATACCCCATTTATGATTTTAACGAGACAGCGATGGTGGATTACCTCGGCTACTCACTAGGCGACCCGAAATACAGCATCTGGGAGTGCCTGCAGCGCGGGGCGACGTTCGCAGCGCCGCTCAAGATCAAGACACGTCTCGTGTTCTTCGAAAAGGACGAGCAGACCGCCACAAAGCGGGTGAAGGACATTAAAGAGCAGGAAGTCTACGTCGGTGATCTGCCGCTCATGACAGAAACCGGAACGTTTATTGTGAATGGGACCGAGCGTGTTGTCGTAAGCCAACTTCACCGGTCCCCAGGCGCGTTTTTCACGCACGACAAGGGCAGGACCCACGCGAGCGGCAAAATTCTTTATTCCGCCCGAATTATTCCCTATCGTGGCTCCTGGCTCGACTTTGAATTCGATATAAAGGACATTGTCTACGTTCGGATCGACCGCAGGCGAAAGATTCCAGCCACCATCCTTCTCAAAGCTTTCGGGTACTCTAACGAAGACTTGCTCAGGATGTATTATCCCATTGAAGACATCAAGATAAAAAAAGACGGCTTCAACTCGAGGGATCCATGCCGATGTGCTGGCCGGCCTCAAGGCGCCGATAACAATTACCGACAAAAACACCCGCGAACAGATCGTAAAGGAAGGTGCCAAGATTACCCGCGTTGCCATCAAAAAGATGGAGGCGGCCCGTATTACGGAGATCCCGATCCCCCGAGAGGAGCTGGTCGACCGCATTGTACTTCGGGATGTCATTGATCCAGAGACTGGCGAAGTACTTCTTCCGGCAAATGAGAAGATCACGGAAGCGTTTCTTACCAGAATTGCCGAGACGAAAGTCGAAAAGATGGAAGTGCTATACATGGACGGGATCCATGTGATCGGCGCCATTAGAGACACACTGCTTTCTGACAAGGTGCAGACGTCCGACGAAGCGCTCCTTCGAGATCTACCGGAAAATGCGCCCGGGAGAACCGCCGACAATCGACATGGCGCGGAACCTCTTCAACGGGATGTTCTTCAATGCCAAGCGCTACGATTTGTCGTCCGTGGGCAGATTGAAACTGAACAAAAAATTGAAGCTCGATATCCCGATCGAGAAAACAACACTTACCGCTCAAGACGTCGTCGAAGTGATTAGGTATCTCGTCAATCTCCGCACCGGGAGGGGTGAGGTGGATGATATCGATCACCTCGGTAACCGCCGCGTGCGGTCCGTGGGCGAATTGCTTGAGAACCAGATCCGCGTCGGGCTTGCACGCATGGAGCGCGCCATCAAGGAACGCATGAGCCTGCAGGACGTCGACACCCTCATGCCGCATGATATCATCAACCCCAAGCCGGTAATTGCGGCCATTAAGGAATTTTTTGGATCGAGCCAGTTGTCCCAGTTCATGGACCAGACGAACCCCCTGGCGGAGATCACACATAAGAGGAGGCTTTCGGCCCTCGGCCCCGGCGGTCTTACCCGCGAGCGCGCAGGATTCGAAGTGCGTGACGTGCATACGACCCATTACGGCAGAATTTGCCCGATTGAGACGCCGGAAGGTCCGAACATCGGCCTTATCGTCTCTCTAGCGACGTACGCGCGGGTAAACGACTATGGTTTCATTGAAGCGCCTTACCGGAATGCAAAAGACGGGAAGGTGACTGATGATATCGAATACCTTTCTGCCGTGGACGGCGAGAATTACGTCATTGCCCAGGCGAATACACCTGTCGATGGCCGCGGCAAGATTTCTGTGGAAAGCGTGTCCGCGCGTGTGGGAGGCGAATTCAAATTGGTGAGCGCCGAGGAAGTGCAGTACATGGACGTGTCGCCGAAGCAGATTGTGTCGGTGTCAGCCGCCCTCATTCCCTTCCTTGAAAATGACGACGCGAACCGCGCTCTCATGGGATCGAATATGCAGCGCCAGGCCGTGCCGCTGCTCCGACCGCAGGCGCCCGTGGTGGGCACGGGCATGGAGCGGGTTGCCGCGCGCGACTCGGGCGCTATCGTATCGTGCAAGCGGGACGGCATCGTTGAAGCCGTGGATTCAACACGGATCACGGTAAAGGGCGAGGACGCAAAGGGCCGGACGGTTATCGATACCTACCCGCTTACCAAATTTTATCGCTCGAACCAGAACACGTGCATGAACCAGAAGCCGATCGTTCGGCAGGGCGATAAGGTGAAAAAAGGCCAGGTGATCGCCGACGGACCGGCAACGGACCTGGGGGAACTCGCCCTCGGCCAGAACGTTCTTGTGGCGTTCATGCCCTGGAGCGGATACAACTATGAAGACGCTATCATCATCAGTGAGAAGATTGTAAAGGAAGATCGTTATACTTCCATCCACATCGAGGAGTTCGAGATCGAGGCCAGGGACACGAAGCTTGGCAAGGAAGAGATCACCCGGGACATTCCAAACCTTGGAGAAGAGACGCTCAGAAACCTCGACGAGAACGGGATCATCCGCATTGGCGCCGAGGTTATGCCTGGCGATATCCTTATCGGCAAAGTGACGCCCAAGGGTGAAACGCAGCTCACCCCTGAGGAGAAACTCCTTCGGGCCATCTTCGGCGAAAAGGCCGGCGACGTACGGGATGCTTCACTTTATGCTCCGCCGGGCATCGAGGGGACCGTCATCGACGTGAAGGTTTTCTCGCGCAAAGGCGAGGATAAGAATGAACGCCTTAAGACCCAGGAGAGCGAGGAGATTGCACGGCTCCAGAAGGAATATCAGGACGAAGTACGTGCAGCTAAAGAGGACAAGTACAAACGCATCCGCAGGATCCTCAGCGGCAAGACCGCCGCGGACAAGGTTGTCAATTCCAAAACGGGAAAAACCGAGTTGGCCAAGGGGAAGAAGATCACCATAGACGTTCTTGATAAAATACCGGAAAAAGACCTTGCAAAGATCAAAGTGGAGTCCGAGGACTATCCCACAAAGCTTCAAGAGATTCTGGACAACTCGGAGAACCAGCTCAGCATCCTTGAGTCCATCTATGATGAGAAGATCGGCAGACTGAAGCGCGGAGATGATCTTCCCCCTGGCGTGGTCAAACTTGTAAAGTGCTATGTTGCCATGAAACGCAAGCTTTCCGTTGGCGATAAAATGGCTGGAAGGCACGGAAACAAGGGCGTAGTCTCCCGAATTGTTCCCGAGGAAGACATGCCCTACCTGCCTGATGGCACTCCCGTTGAGATTGTGCTGAACCCCCTTGGCGTGCCGTCCCGTATGAACGTGGGGCAGATTCTCGAAACGCACCTCGGGTGGGCCGCAACAGCGCTTGGTCTGCACGTCGCGACGCCGGTTTTCGACGGGGCATCGGAAGAACGCATCCGTGCCATGCTTAAAGAAACCAAACTCCCGGTTACGGGCCAGTCGCAACTGTTCGACGGCCGGACCGGGGAACCGTTCGACAAGCCGGTGACGGTTGGGTACATGTACATGCTGAAGCTCCATCATCTCGTCGATGACAAGTTGCATGCCCGGTCCATCGGACCCTATTCGCTCGTGACCCAGCAGCCGCTCGGCGGCAAGGCGCAGTTCGGCGGTCAGCGCCTCGGAGAAATGGAAGTCTGGGCGCTCCAGGCTTACGGCGCAGCCTATTGTCTCCAGGAATTCCTCACGGTCAAGTCCGACGATGTGTCTGGACGTGCCAAGATCTACGAGGCGATCGTGAAGGGCGAGAACACTCTCGAACCCGGTCTGCCGGAGTCCTTCTACGTGCTTATCAAGGAACTTCAGAGCCTCTGCCTCGACGTGGAGCTGATTGAGCGCAAGAACGAGAAGGAACGGGTCATCGGACTGGAGAAAATCTCATCCGCCAGGTAAGACCGTATCGCGGATGAAGGATCGTCAACCGGTGAGCTGACGATCGGATCAGGTAGCAGGGAAGATTAAGATTAGGTCATGAGGGCTTTGCCCTCTCCTATGGAGGTCCACTGTGGAAGAGAAACATTTATCGGAAAATAAAGCAAGAGCTGATGTCATGAACCTCTTTGACAAGCCGAAAGATATCAGCTTTGATGCAATGAGGATTAAGATCGCGTCGCCCGACCGAATCAAGGAATGGTCTTTCGGCGAAGTGAAGAAACCGGAGACCATCAACTACCGCTCGTTCAAACCGGAACGGGATGGTCTGTTCTGCGCCAAGATCTTCGGCCCGATCAAGGACTGGGAGTGTCTCTGCGGCAAATATAAACGGATGAAACATCGCGGCATCGTCTGCGACAAGTGCGGCGTCGAAGTGATCCAGTCCAAGGTTCGGCGCGAACGCATGGGGCATATCGAGCTCTCGTCTCCGGTCGCCCACATTTGGTTTTTGAAGGGGCTTCCGAGCCGCATAGGTACGCTTCTCGACATGACGCTTCGGGCGCTTGAGAAGGTCCTCTACTTTGAAGGGTACGTCGTGATCGAGCCGGGTGACACGCCGCTCAAACAGAAAGAGCTTCTCACCGAGGAAAAGTTCCGAAAGGCGCAAACCGAGTATGGTTCGACCGCTTTCAAGGCCGGTATGGGCGCCGAGGCTATCCGGGAAATGCTGAAAGCCATTGACCTCGAAACAGAATCGGAAGACATCCGCAAGAAAATAGAAACAGCCACCTCAATGGCAACGAAGAAGAAGCTAACGAAACGGCTCAAGGTGATCGAGGCGTTCCGCAAGTCCGGCAACAAGCCTGAGTGGATGATCCTCGACGTGATCCCCGTGATCCCGCCGGAACTCCGCCCGCTCGTTCCACTCGAAGGGGGTCGCTTTGCAACGTCGGACCTGAACGACCTCTATCGCCGGGTCATCAACCGCAACAACCGCCTCCGAAGGCTTGAAGAGCTTAAAGCGCCTTCCGTCATCATCCGAAACGAAAAACGGATGCTGCAGGAAGCGGTTGACGCGCTCTTTGACAACGGACGCAGGGGAAGGGTCCTGCGCGGACCGAACAAACGTCCGCTCAAGTCCCTGTCAGACATGCTCAAAGGCAAGCAAGGCCGGTTCCGTCAGAACCTCCTGGGAAAGCGCGTGGATTACTCCGGACGTTCGGTGATCGTTGTCGGCCCCGACCTCAAGCTCCATCAGTGCGGTCTCCCGAAAAAGATGGCACTTGAGCTGTTCAAACCCTTTATCTTCAACAAGCTTGAGGAAAAAGGATATGCAACGACCATTAAGAGCGCCAAGAAGATGATCGAGCGCGAACGCCCCGAAGTGTGGGATGTGCTCGAAGAGGTTATCCAGGAGCATCCCGTGCTTTTGAACCGCGCCCCAACGCTCCACCGGCTCGGCATCCAGGCTTTCGATCCCGTGCTCGTCGAAGGCAAGGCTATCCGGCTTCATCCCCTCGTTTGCGCGGCGTTCAACGCGGATTTTGACGGCGACCAGATGGCAGTCCATATCCCCCTCTCGGTCGAGGCCCAACTTGAAGCGCGGGTTCTCATGCTATCGATCAACAACGTCTTGTCGCCGGCGAACGGGCGGCCGATCACAGTTCCTTCGCAGGACATCGTACTCGGCTGCTACTACCTTACCAAGTCGCGGTCCAGCGTTCGGGGTGAAGGGAAAATTTTCTCCAGCCGTGATGAGGCGCGCATCGCCTACGATCAGGGCGTGGCCGACATTCATGCCCGCATTCGTGTGCGCATCAACGGGAAAATAGAAGAAACAACGATCGGCCGTGTGCTTTTCAGCGAGGTCCTTCCCGAGGGAATTTCCTTCTCCTCGGTGAACAAGGAGATGACTAAGAAAGAACTGGCGAAGCTGCTCGACGAGTGCTTCCGGAAACTCGGCCTCAGGCGTACCGTTGTCCTGATCGATGATCTCAAGGAGATGGGATTCAAGTTTGCGACCCGATCCGGCATATCCATCTGCATTGCCGATATGCACATCCCGAGCAAGAAACAGAAGTTCATTGAGCAGGCACAGAAGGAAGTGATGGAAATTCATCACCAGTACACCGAGGGCCTCATTACGAATGGTGAACGTTACAACAAGGAAATCGACATTTGGGCGAATGTGACCGAAAAGATCGCCGATGAAATGATGGCTGAACTCGGTATGGAGGCGGTGGAGATCGGGGTGGCGAAGAAATCAGAACTCCAAGAAGCCCGCTCATTCAACAACATCTTCATGATGGCAGATTCAGGGGCGCGCGGCAGCACGCAGCAGATCAGACAACTCGCTGGTATGCGCGGACTCATGGCCAAACCGTCGGGTGAAATCATTGAAACGCCGATCACGGCGAATTTCCGGGAAGGCCTTACCGTCTTGCAATACTTTATTTCGACCCATGGTGCGCGCAAGGGCCTAGCGGACACAGCGCTCAAGACCGCTAACTCAGGATATCTGACGAGACGCCTCGTCGATGTGTCTCAAGACGTGATCATCACCCAGGACGACTGCGGTACGACGGACGGCATCATAGTGGGTTCTCTTGTCGAAGGTGGCGAGATCATTGAGCCGCTGTCAGAGCGTATCCTCGGTCGTGTTGCAGCTGAAGATGTTAAAGATCCGATCACTAAGGAAGTAATCATCGGCACCCGAAGGGAAATCAACGAGGATCTCGTGAAGCGGATCGACGAAGCAGGAATTGACCGAATCAAGATCCGTTCCGTGCTTACCTGTCAGTCTCTGCGCGGCGTATGCCGGATGTGCTACGGCAGAGACTTGGGGCGCGGTAAACTTGTCGATATCGGCGAGGCCATCGGTATCATTGCGGCGCAATCTATCGGTGAACCGGGTACGCAGCTTACCATGCGGACGTTCCACATCGGCGGTACCGCAAGCAAGGTCGTTGAGCAAACGGTACTTGAGGCCAAGAACTCCGGTATCATGAAGTATCTGAACCTGAATACCGTAAAAAATAAAGAGGGCGATTATGTCGCCATGTCCAGGAACGGCAATATTGCCATCTATGATGAAACGGGGCGTGAGAAGGAGAAGTACGCTGTCATCTACGGTGCCCGCATCAAGATCCAGGATGGTCAAAAGGTCGAGGTAGGCCAGAAACTCGTAGAGTGGGATCCCTATTCATTGCCGATCCTTACAGAAATCGGCGGGAAGATAGCCTTTGGTGATATCATCGAAGGTGTCACGATGCGCGAAGAAGTGGACGAAGTAACCGGTTTGTCACGCAAAGTGATCATTGACTATCCGAACCAGAACCTCAGGCCAAGAATCTCGATCAAAGATCAGCATGGCAAGACCGCGAGGCTGCCGGGATCCAATGTCGTTGCACGATATCTTCTTCCGGCAGGAGCGCACATTCTCGTGGACAAGGGCGATGAGATATTCCCGGGCGACATCCTGGTTAAGATCCCGCGTGAAACCACGAAGACCAAGGACATCACCGGCGGTCTTCCGAGAGTCGCCGAGTTGTTCGAGGCCAGGAAACCGAAAGAACAGGCGATTATCAGCGAGATCGACGGTACCGTGGAATTCGGCGGTTTCGTGAAAGGCATGCGCCGTATCCTGGTCAAAGATGGTATGGGAAACGAGAAAGAATATCTCATCCCCAAGGGCAAACATGTAAACGTTCATGAGGGAGACTGGGTTACCGCAGGAGAACCACTCATGGATGGTCCGGTCGACCCCCATGACATCCTGAACGTGCTTGGCCCCAAGGAACTTCAGAAATACCTTGTTGACGAGGTGCAGCAAGTCTATCGTCTTCAGGGCGTGAGTATCAACGACAAGCATATCGAGGTTATTGTCAGGCAGATGCTTCGGAAGGTCAGAATTGAGGAAGCCGGCGATACCTCATTTCTTATCGGCGAGCAAGTCGACCGCTTTGCTTTCGCACGGGAAAATGAGGCCATGATCACTAAAGGCGCAAAACCGGCAACTGCGCGGCCGATCCTCCTTGGCATCACGAAGGCATCACTCACTACGGACAGCTTTATTTCAGCAGCGTCATTCCAGGAAACCACTCGTGTCCTTACTGAAGCAGCGATTACGGGAGCGGTGGACGACTTGGTCGGTCTGAAGGAGAACGTGATCATGGGGAGATTGATTCCGGCGGGTACCGGTATGACCGAGTATCGTAACACGTATGTGGTTGTTAACGAGGAAACGCAGCAGGAGGCGACGTCGGGAGCCGCAGAATAATGTTAAATTAACAAAACAAAAAAAACCCTTGACAACAGGCGCTTATATCGATATAATCACCAGGTTTTGACTCAACGTTTCTGAAAATTTGCTATATCTGTGTTTTTAAGGAGTAATTTCCGTGCCGACAATTAGCCAATTGGTAAGAAAAGGCAGGACCTTGGCAATAAGTAAGACCAAAAGTCCTGCACTGAAGAGCTGCCCTCAAAAGCGGGGCGTCTGCATCAGGGTTTATACGACAACGCCGAAGAAACCGAACTCGGCTCTGCGGAAGGTGGCCAGGGTGAGGCTCACGAACGGAATGGAAGTGACGACCTATATCCCCGGCGTGGGGCATAATCTGCAGGAGCACTCCATCGTGCTCATCCGCGGCGGCAGGGTGAAGGATCTTCCTGGCGTGCGCTACCACATTGTACGGGGAACGCTGGACACAGTCGGCGTCGCCAATCGTAAGCAGGGCCGGTCCAAGTACGGAGCAAAGCGGCCGAAATAATAAGTTAGCAACTCAACGTGCGCTTGAAAGAGCGCAATTGTGTAAGAGAAGGAACACCATACTATGCCGAGAAAAAGCATTGTTGTAAAAAGAGAATCGTTGCCCGATCCGAAATATCACAGCCAGATGCTGGCGAAGTTCGTGAACGTGCTCATGCGCAAAGGGAAGAAAAGTACGGCGGAGGCGATTTGTTATAAAGCGCTGGATCGTATTCAGCAGAAGACGAACGGAGATCCTATCGCCATTTTCAAGAAAGCCGTCGAGAATGTGAAGCCGACGCTCGAAGTGAAATCGCGCAGGGTCGGCGGTGCCTCCTATCAGGTGCCGATTGAAGTAAAACAGCCTCGCAGGCTTTCGCTCGCTTTTCGGTGGCTCAGACTCTACGCCTCGCAGCGACCGGAAAAATCCATGGTTGATAAACTAGCAGCGGAAATTCTCGACGCGTCGAACAATACCGGCGCTGCTGTAAAGAAAAGAGAAGACGTACACCGTATGGCAGAGGCCAATAAAGCCTTCGCCCACTATCGTTGGTAAGGTGCGCATCTAGGAAGCGGAGGAAGTTTTGGCCAGGCAGTATTCACTCGAAAACACGCGTAACATCGGAATTATGGCTCACATCGACGCCGGGAAAACGACGACGACTGAGCGTATTCTTTACTACACCGGTGTTTCCTATAAGATCGGCGAAGTGCACGACGGTACCGCAGTCATGGACTGGATGGTGCAGGAGCAGGAGCGCGGTATCACCATCACGTCTGCCGCGACGACCTGTTTCTGGCGGGATAAGCGTATCAACATTATCGACACTCCCGGCCATGTTGACTTTACCATTGAGGTGGAGCGTTCGCTTCGCGTACTTGATGGAGCCGTTGCTGCCTTCGACTCGGTGAGCGGCGTGGAGCCCCAGTCTGAGACGGTATGGCGTCAGGCTGATAAATATAAAGTTCCCCGCATTGCGTTCATGAACAAAATGGATCGTATTGGCGCTGACTTCTACATGAGTGTCCAATCGATGATCGACCGTCTCGGCGCAAATCCGCTGCCGATCCAGATCCCAGTAGGTGCAGAGGATAAATTCCGCGGGTGTGTAGATCTCGTCAAGATGAAGGCGGTTTTGTTCGATGACGAGACGCTCGGTGCGAAGTACGTCGTTGAGGATATCCCGGCCGACCTCCAGGAGAAGGCCAAGGAGTGGCGGGCCAAGATGGTTGAGAAACTTGCCGATGTGGACGAGACCGTCGCGGACAAGTTCCTGAATGACCAGCAGCCGACGGAAGCCGAGATCATGGCAGCTATCCGCAAGGGCACGATTGCGATGAGCATCTTTCCTGTTATCTGCGGTTCGGCTTTCAAGAATAAAGGGGTGCAGCTCCTCCTCGATGCAGTGGTGGACTACCTTCCATCGCCGCTGGATATCCCTGCGGTAACCGGCATTGGTCCCAAGGGCGAGGAAGTTGTTCGCACAGCATCCGATAGTGAACCTTTCGCCGGCATTGCGTTCAAGATCATGACCGATCCGTTTGTGGGGCAGCTCACATTTATCCGGGTCTATTCCGGGACGTTGACTTCCGGGTCCTATGTATACAACTCTACCAAAGGGACCAGAGAGCGTGTAGGCAGGTTGCTCAAAATGCACGCAAACAAGCGCGAAGAGATCGAGCAGATCTATTCAGGCGATATTTGTGCAGCTGTTGGACTCAAGAGCACACTCACCGGGCATACGCTCTGCGATGAAAACAAACCCGTGGTTTTGGAAGCGATGGTTTTCCCTGAACCGGTTATTCATGTCGCTGTTGAGCCGAAAACTAAGGCGGACCAGGAGAAGCTTGGTTTCTCGCTCCAGAAGCTTATGCAGGAAGACCCATCATTCCGTGTACATACTGACACTGAGACCGGCCAGACAATCATTTCGGGTATGGGAGAGCTTCATCTCGAAATCATTGTCGACCGTCTTTTGCGCGAGTTTAAGGTTGATGCGAATGTTGGTAAACCTCAGGTCGCATACCGTGAAACGATCAAGAAAAAGGTTGTTGCCGAGGGCAAATTTGTACGTCAGTCCGGTGGTCGCGGCCAATACGGCCATGTTGTTCTTGAGCTCGAGCCGCAGGAGCCGGGAAAAGGCTTTGAGTTTGTGAATAAGACCGTTGGGGGCTCAGTTCCCAAGGAATATGTTGCTCCGACCCAGAAGGGTATTGAAGAGGCCATGCAAAACGGCGTCATGGCCGGATATCCCGTGGTCGACATCAAGATCACACTTATCGACGGGTCCTACCATGATGTTGACTCCTCGGAAATGGCATTTAAGATTGCTGGCTCCATGGGATTCAAAGAAGGTGCGGCTAAGGCCAATCCAACATTGCTCGAGCCAATCATGGCTGTAGAAGTCGTCTGTGCCGAAGAGTACATGGGAGATATTATCGGCGATTTGAACTCCCGCCGCGGCCGTGTGCAAGGCATGAACATGCGTGGTGCAGGACGTGTTATCACTGCTCAGGTGCCGCTGTCAGAGATGTTTGGATATGCGACTGACATCCGCTCCAAGACGCAGGGGCGGGCAACTTATACGATGCAGTTCGCTCACTATGAAGAAGTACCAAAAACTATTTCAGAGCAGATCATCGCCAAGGTAAAGGGCGAAGCAGTCAAGAAGTAATTATTCGTTTACTCGTAAAAAACAATTTACACTTCCTTAGAGGAGGCGGACAGCATGTCAAAGGCAAAATTTGAAAGAACAAAACCACATGTAAACGTGGGCACGATTGGCCACGTAGACCACGGCAAGACAACGTTGACGGCAGCCATCACGAAAGTGCTTGCACTCAAAAACTTTGCGAGCTTCGTGGCCTACGACCAGATCGACAAGGCCCCGGAAGAACGGGAGCGCGGCATCACGATCGCCACGGCGCACGTGGAATACCAGACAGACAAGCGGCACTATGCCCATGTCGACTGCCCCGGCCATGCCGATTATGTGAAAAACATGATCACGGGAGCCGCCCAGATGGACGGAGCGATCCTGGTGGTGTCCGCTGCAGACGGCCCGATGCCCCAGACACGGGAACACATTCTTTTGGCCCGCCAGGTCGGCGTGCCGTATATTGTTGTTTACATGAACAAAGTAGACATGGTGGACGACCCTGAGTTGATCGAGCTCGTCGAGCTTGAGATCCGGGAGCTGTTGTCCAAGTACCAGTTCCCCGGAGACAAGACGCCGATCGTCAAGGGAAGCGCCTTAAAGGCCCTCCAGAGCGACAGCAAGGACATCAACGCGCCTGAGTACAAGAGCATCATGGAACTCATGGAGGCCATCGACAGCTACATTCCCGAGCCGAAGCGCGACATTGACAAGCCGTATCTGATGCCGATCGAAGACGTGTTCTCGATTGCCGGCCGGGGAACAGTGGTGACGGGCAGAATCGAACGCGGCATCGTAAAGGTGAGCGACGAAATCGAGATCGTGGGAATCAAGCCCACGCAGAAGACCGTGGTGACGGGCGTCGAGATGTTCCGGAAGCTTCTGGACCAGGGGCAGGCCGGCGACAACGTCGGGGTCCTGCTCCGTGGCGTTAAAAAGGAAGACGTGGAGCGCGGCATGGTGCTGGCGAAGCCCGGCAGTATTACCCCGCACACCAAGTTCAAGGCCGAGGCATACATTCTGACGAAGGAAGAAGGGGGCCGGCACACGCCGTTCTTCAACGGATACCGTCCTCAGTTCTATTTCCGGACGACCGACGTGACGGGCGTGGTGAAGCTTGCCGAAGGCGTTGAGATGGTAATGCCTGGGGACAATATGACCTGCAGCGTAGAACTCATTACCCCGATCGCCATGGACCAGGGCCTGCGTTTCGCCATCCGCGAGGGCGGCCGTACCGTGGGTGCCGGCGTTATCACCCAAGTGATCGAGTAAGAAAGAGAAGGGATCGCACGTGACACAAAAGATCAGGATACGACTCAAAGGATACGACCACAGGCTGCTCGACCAGTCGACGGTAGAAATTATGGATACAGCAAAGAGGACGGGTGCCAAGGTATCTGGCCCGATTCCATTGCCAACCAGGATCAACCGCTGGACCGTGCTCCGGTCTCCCCATGTGGACAAAAAGTCCCGTGAACAGTTTGAGATCAGGACCCACAAACGGCTGATGGACATTCTTGATCCTACACCGCAGACGGTAGATGCGCTGATGAAACTGGATCTGGCCGCTGGCGTAGATGTGGAGATAAAGCTGTAAACAGAAACCAAACCGCGGCAAGACCGGTACCTGATGAACATGGCTGGTGAGCGGATGAGGGGAAACGCAATGAGCAAGGGAATTATTGGAAAAAAAATAGGCATGAGCCAGCAGTTTAGTGGCGGGGAGTTGATTCCCGTAACCGTCATTCAGGCGGGTCCGTGCACAGTCGTCCAGAAAAAAACTTCGGCAACAAATGGTTATGATTCGGTACAGCTGGCGTTCGAGGAAGAAAAAAAGAAGGAACGGGTGACGAAAGCGGTTGCCGGCCACTTCAAGAAGGCGAACATCCAGCCCCATCGTTTTCTCCGAGAATTTCGCACAGCAGAGTTTGAACAGGGCCAGGTGCTTACTGTTGAAATGTTTAAGAAGGGCGAACGAATTGCGGTGAGTGGAGTCAGCAAGGGAAAGGGGTTTGCCGGCGTCATGAAACGGCATAATTTTGCCGGCGGTCCCGGCGGCCACGGATCCATGTTCAACCGCAGGCCGGGTTCTATTGGAGCCAGCGCCTATCCCTCACGCGTTTGGCCAGGGAAGAAACTGCCTGGACACATGGGGTGCGCGAACGTAACAATAAAAAATATCGAGGTTGTTGATGTACGGCCTGACCAGAATCTGCTGTTTGTTCGCGGAGCGGTACCAGGCGGTGACAACGGTCTTATCCTAATTTACAAGGCTGATTAAGAATAAGAGGATTCGCACATGCCGTCAGTCGTAATGGTTGATCAGAACAATAAGAAAGTAAAAGACGTAGAGCTCCCGGGCTTGTTTGGAACGGCGGTTCGCCCGCATCTGATGCATGCCGCGGTCGTGAATCAGCTGGCGAACAGGAGAGCCGGCACGGCCGCCACCAAAAACAAGGCGCTCGTTAGCGGCGGAGGGAAAAAGCCTTTTAAACAAAAAGGTACGGGCAGGGCACGCGCAGGAAGCAACCGCTCTCCGCTCTGGAGGCACGGTGGTACGATATTCGGGCCGATGCCGAGAGACTATTCATATGCGCTCCCCAAAAAGGAAAAGCGGGCCGCCCTCGTTGATGCAATTTCATCAAAAGTCGCTGACAACAGGCTTATCCTCGTGAACAGCCTGGAGCTGGCTGAACCGAAGACCAAATTGGTGACGACATTGCTCGATACACTCGGCGTACAGGGAAACGTCCTAGTCCTCATTAAGGCAGAGAATAAAAATTTGACGCTGGCAGCGAGGAACATTCAGGCAGTCAAAGTGCTCAGGATGGACAATATCAACGTCTATGACATGCTCAAGTACCGATACCTCATTACAACTCAGGACGTGCTCAACGCCATGCAGGAGGTGTACGGTAAATGACGATCGACCTCTATGATATAATCCGCGTACCTCGGATAACCGAAAAAGGTGCGCGGCTGAAAGAAAAAAATAATGTACTAACCTTTGAAGTGAAAGTTGATGCAAATAAGGTGCAGGTAAGGAAAGCAATCGAGGGAATATTCAAAGTCAAGGTTGCCGATGTGACGACGGTAAAAAATGCAGGCAAGAACAAGCGTGTCGGTCAGAGGCTCGGTCGCAGGTCTGACTGGAAAAAGGCGTATGTAACGCTCAAGCCTGGTGAAAAGATCGATATATTTGAGGGTGCGTAAATGCCAGTAAAAACCTATAACCCAACATCTCCGGGAAAGCGCTTCCAAACCACTTCAACTTTTGAAGAGGTCACCCGAAGCACGCCTGAGAAATCGCTCGTAGTGAAACTCAGTCAGAGCGGCGGAAGAAATAACCGCGGCAAGATCACCGCTCGCTATCGGGGCGGCTGGCACAAGAAGAAATACCGCGTGATCGACTTCCGGCGTGACAAAACCGGCGTGCCTGCAAAGGTTGCTGAGATTGAGTATGATCCAAACCGCACTGCGAGAATTGCACTTCTCAACTATGCAGACGGTGAAAAACGCTACATCATTGCGCCATTGGGGCTTAACGTGGGCGACACCGTTACGTCGGGTCCTGAAGCAGACATCAAACCGGGAAATGCGCTGCCGATGAGCGCGATTCCCGTAGGTACTAACATTCACAATGTGGAACTGAAGAAGGGTGCGGGAGCCCAACTTGCCCGGAGCGCCGGCTCCACTGTACAGCTTCTTGCCCGTGAAGGCGAATATGCCACGTTGCGGTTGAACTCCGGAGAAGTGCGCAAGGTCCGCTCCGAATGTATGGCGACAATAGGTCAGGTAGGCAACCTTGATCATGAGAACATCAGCATAGGCAAGGCAGGTAGGGCTCGTTGGATGGGAATGCGGCCGAGGGTCCGCGGTGTGGCGATGAACCCTGTTGATCATCCTCTCGGCGGCGGTGAAGGAAAGTCTTCAGGCGGAAGGCCTGGCTGCTCACCTTGGGGCCTTCCGGACGGGAAAAAGACGCGGAAAAACAAAACGACGACTAAGTTTATTATTTCGAGAAGAACCAAGAGCAGGTAGATTATGGCAGTCAGAACGGTTGAAACCGTTCGAGCTGTTCAAACGGAGGGTACGGTGCCGAGATCAGTTAAAAAAGGCCCTTTTATTGACGAAAGTCTCATGAGAAAAGTTGAGACGATGAACACAGCCGGGGAAAAGAAAATCCTCAAGACTTGGTCCCGGAGATCGACAATCACGCCGGATTTTGTCGGCCACACTATGGCGGTGCATAACGGCAAGAAGTTTATCCCCGTTTATATTACCGAGAACATGGTCGGTCACAAACTGGGGGAATTTTCTCCAACCCGGACATTCAAGGCACACGGTGGATCAAAAGCTGCGGAAAAGGCGAGTACGCCGAAGTAGGACGGAGAGTGCGTCGTTCTTGAGAGTGAGGAAAGTCAGATGGCAGAAGCAAGCGCAACAGTCAGACATATACGCATTACACCTCGCAAGGCGAGACAGGTGATTGATCTCATTCGAGGCAAGATGGTTGGAGATGCCATCAACATTCTCACATTCACCCCGCTTCACGCCGCGCGGATCGTCAAGAAGCTCCTTGATTCAGCAGTGGCCAATGCTGAACAGAAAAAAGTCGGCGACCTCGATACACTGAAAGTAACCAAGGCCTTTGTCAACCAGGGCGTCACGATGAAGCGGATGCGTGCCCGTGCAATGGGCAGGGGTAATGTGATCAGAAAAAGAACAAGTCATATAACGCTGGTCTTGTCAGCGTAGGTTTTACGGAGGCGTCATGGGACAAAAGGTTCATCCGATTGGGTTACGGCTTGGGATCATAAAAACATGGGATTCGCGCTGGTTTTCTCAGAAAAACTATGCTGCGCTCCTCCATGAAGACATAAAGATCCGCAAGATTGTGAAAGAGCGGCTCATGCATGCCGGCGTTGCCAAGGTGGAGATCGAGCGTGCCGGTCAGAAGGCAAAGATCAACATCCATACGGCACGCCCCGGTATTATCATCGGCAAAAAAGGTGCCGAGGTAGACAAGCTCAAAAAAGACCTCGAAACCATGACGGGCAAGCAGATGTATATCAACATTCAGGAGATCAGACGTCCGGAACTGGATGCACAACTCGTTGCGGAAAATATCGCACTCCAACTCGAACGCCGGATAGCCTTCCGCAGAGCCATGAAAAAGGCCGTTACGTCAGCCCTTCGTCTCGGCGCACAGGGTATCAAAATCACCTGTGCAGGCAGACTTGCCGGAGCGGAAATAGCCAGGACCGAGTGGTACCGCGAGGGCCGCGTGCCTCTCCACACGCTTCGAGCCGATATCCAGTATGGGTTCTTTGAGGCAAAAACCACGATGGGCCAGATTGGCGTCAAAGTTTGGATTTACCGTGGCGATGTCCTCCAGCAGCCGACAACCGCTGCGTAATTTAATAAATTAATTCGTGCGTGAAACGCCGGACTAAAGGATTGTCATTATGTTAGCACCCAAACGAGTAAAACACAGGAAAATGCACAAAGGCAGAATGAAGGGCATTGCCTACCGTGGCGCGGAAGTCAGCTACGGCGAGTACGGCCTTAAGGTTCTGGAACCGGGTTGGATCACGAGCAGGCAGATAGAGGCAGCTCGTATTGCTATGACCCGTTACGTCAAACGGGGCGGAAAAATCTGGATACGTATTTTTCCGGATAAGCCGATCACGAAAAAACCTGCTGAAACCCGTATGGGTAAAGGAAAGGGTGCGCCGGAGTACTGGGTGGCTGTAGTAAAGCCGGGGCGGGTACTGTACGAGATGGGCGGCGTTGATGAATCCGTAGCCAGAGAGGCGTTTCGGTTGGCAGCGTATAAACTGCCGATAGCAACGAAGTTCGTCTCCCGGGAGGCTGATATATGAAAATAAGAGAATTGAGAGACCTGTCGAACGAAGAACTGCAGGCAAAGGCCGCCGATATCAAGAAAGAGCTCTTTAACCTCCGTGTTCAGCAGGCCATGGGCCAGATTGAAAACCCGATGCGCCTGAGAATGCTGCGCAGGGATATCGCAAAAGCAAAAACAGTGTTAAAGGAAAAATATGGACGAGGCTAAAAAAAGAAAAGCGTACATCGGGCAGGTCATCAGCGATAAAATGGACAAGACCGTTGTGTTGGCGGTGACGAGACGTATCGCTCATTCACGGTACGGAAAGACTGTCAAACGCACGACTAAGTTCAAGGCCCATGACGAGAAGAATGAGTGCAAGGTCGGCGATACGGTGCGTTTCATCGAGACGCGGCCGTTGTCCAAGGAAAAGCGCTGGAAAGTGCTTGAAATTATCGAGAAAGCAAATTAAGTCGGAACGAAAACTCTTCGCGCAGAGGATTGAGATATGATTCAGCAACAAACTGTTTTGGACGTGGCCGATAACTCCGGCGCAAAAAAAGTTATGTGCATAAAAGTGCTCGGCGGAACCCGCAAGCGGTATGCTTCGCTGGGTGACGTAATCGTGGTGGCCATCAAAATGGCGATACCCGAAGGCCAGGTGAAAAAGGGGACAGTAGCGAAGGCCGTTGTCGTACGAACGACAAAAGAGGTGCGCCGGCAAGATGGGTCGTACATAAAGTTCGACCGGAACGCCGCAGTATTGATCAACAATGCAAATGAACCGATCGGGACGCGTATCTTCGGGCCTGTTGCGCGGGAACTCCGCAAGAAAAATTTCATGAAAATTATCTCTTTGGCGCCCGAAGTGCTGTAGAAACGATTAGAAATTAAAATCGCTAGAGAAAAGCAGGACAGGAATTATGCTGATAAAGAAGAACGATACTGTATTGGTCATCTCCGGCAAGGAGAAAGGGAAGCGAGGCAGGGTAATTGCCGTATACCCCGCAGCCAACAGGCTCCTCATCGAGAAACTGAACATGATCAAGCGGCATACACGGCCCAACCAGCAGATCAGACAGGGGGGCATTGTGGAAAAGGAAAGCCCCATTTCCGCATCGAATGTGAAGCTGATCTGTTCAAAGTGCGACAAACCCACAACTACTGCGAGGAAAGCCCAAGGAGAAGGGGCGCGCGTTCGAGTGTGCAAGACCTGCAATGAGACCATTGACTAGGATCCACGGACTGTTCAGACAGATTATAGAGAACGGTAAGTAAATACAGGAAAGACGATCTATGGCTGATAAAAAAGACAAAAGTAAAGAGACAAAAAGCGGCGACCAGAAGAAGGTTACTGCCAAAGCCCCCAAGGCGGCCGGGAAAGTAAAGGCAGCGTCGGCTGAGGCAAAAGCAGACGCGTCGTCCCCGGAGGGGAAGCAGAAAAAGGCACCAGAACGCATTCCGACTCCTCGGATGAAACAGCGGTATCATGATGTCGTCGTGCCAGCGATGATGAAGCAATTTCAGTACAAGAACCCAATGCAGGCCCCGAAGTTGGTGAAGATCGTTTTGAACGTTGGTATGGGTGAGGCGATCTCCAATGCGAAGGCATTGGAATTTGCCGCAGAAGAGATGGCAAAAATCACAGGCCAGCGACCTGTCATTACTCACGCCAAAAAATCTATTGCAACCTTCAAGCTTCGCGAAGGAATGGCGATAGGGTGCATGGTGACGCTCAGGCGCGAGCGTATGTACGAATTTCTTGATCGGTTCATCAGCGCGGCGCTCCCGCGCATCAGGGATTTTAAGGGTGTGCCATCCAAATCCTTTGACGGCAGGGGAAACTACACGTTGGGGATTAAAGAACAGGTTATATTCCCGGAGATCGAAATTGACAAGGTAGACTCGATCCACGGAATGGATATCGTGATTGTTACAACAGCAAAGACCGATGAAGAAGGCAGGGCGCTGCTCGGCCATATGGGAATGCCGTACAGGAAGTAGTCCGGTTACCGGACGCGATGGAGGAGCAATGGCAAAGAAGTCATTGATAGCAAAGGCGTCAAGACCATCCAAGTTTAAGGTGCGCGAGTATCATCGTTGTCCGCTCTGCGGACGCTCGCGAGGGTACCTGCGGAAGTTTGACATGTGCAGGATCTGTTTCAGAAACCGAGCGCTCCGGGGAGAGATCCCGGGCGTGATCAAGGCTAGCTGGTAAATAGAAGGGGTTTGAATCGATGATGACCGATCCGATAGCGGATATGCTGACGCGAATCCGCAATGCCAGTAAGGCAAAACATGAAAAAGTCGATATTCCTTCGTCGAAGTTGAAGATTGAGATTGCGAAGATTCTCAAGGACGAGGGGTACGTAAAGAACGTAAAGCTGGTAAAAGATCGCAGGCAAGGTCTTATTCGAGTGTACCTGAAGTATACCGATGAAGAATTGCCCGTCATTCAGGGACTGAAACGGGTCAGCAAGCCGGGACGCCGGGTCTATGCCGGCAACGATGCCATTCCGAAAGTCTTGGCCGGCTTGGGCACTGCGATCCTGTCTACTCCCAAGGGAGTACAGACCGGCAAACAGGCAAAAAAAGACAATGTTGGCGGAGAAGTGCTTTGTCACGTGTGGTAAATTCGAGCAATGATTTCGTCCTTTTAGGAGCGTAGGAGCTGTTATGTCAAGGGTTGGGAAAAAACCGATAGATATTCCATCAGGGGTAGACGCCAAACTGGAGATCGGCAGAGTTACGGTCAAAGGGCCGCTCGGCGAGATCAGCCAAGATGTGAATCCGAAGTTGACGATAAAAAAAGAGAACAATAAACTGTCGGTGGAGCGTCCGTCGAACCAGAAGATATACCGGGAGATTCATGGATTGACGAGGAATCTTATCGCCAACATGGTCAACGGTGTAAGCAAGGGGTACGAGAAAACTCTGGAAATTACCGGTGTCGGCTTCAAGGCATCGGCGCAGGGGACGAATCTGATGTTAAACCTCGGTTTCTCCCATCCGATTGTTTACCCGCTCCCGAAGGGGATCAAAGCAACGGTTGATGCAAAGCAGACACTGATTACGCTCAAGGGTGTCGATAAACAGCTCATAGGGCAGATCGCAGCGAATATCAGAAACCTGAAAAAACCGGAGCCGTATAAAGGCAAAGGTATTAAATATGGCGGCGAAGTTATTCAACGAAAAGAAGGTAAGGCTGGAAAGGGCGGCAAGTAGGGACTCATATTAATTGCAGACTGCGGCTATCGGATGATCTATTCGACAGCAAACAGCATGATGGAGAATAAACGTGGCACAGAGTAAATTAGTATCCAGGCAAAGAAGACGCGAACGCATCAGGAAAAAAGTCGTCGGTACGGCGGTTAAACCGCGGTTGAGCGTGTACAAGAGTTTGAGCCATATTTACGCCCAGCTTATTGATGATACGACCGGAAAGACGATCATCGCGGCTGCGTCTACGGAAAAAGCCATCAACGAAAGCCTGAAGCATTGCGGCAACGTGGTTGCGGCTAAGAAGGTCGGGGCTAACCTGGCAGAGCGAGCGCTGGGCAAGAATATCAAATCCGCAGTGTTCGATCGCGGCGGGAATCAATATCACGGCTGTGTCAAGGCACTGGCAGATGCGGCGCGTGAAAAGGGACTTAACTTCTAGGTTAAGGGTTAATTTCGGAGGCGGCATTGGCAGAGCGATATCAGAAGGATGCAGAAGAAGGCGACGGCCTGAAAGATAAGCTGGTGTATTTAAACCGCGTGGCCAAGGTCGTCAAGGGCGGCAAGCGGTTCAACTTCAGTGCTCTCGTAGTCGTGGGAGACGGAAAAGGCAAAATCGGCGTTGGCAAAGGTAAAGCAGCCGAGGCGCCGGTTGCCATCAAGAAGGCAGTTGAACGTGCCAAAAAGAATATGGTACAGGTTTCGCTCAAAGGCGATACAATACCCCATGCAATCCTTGGTCATTACGGAGCCGGAAAAGTGTTGCTTAAGCCGGCTTCCGAGGGTACGGGATTGATCGCAGGCGGAGCGAGCAGGTCCGTGCTTGAAGTTGTAGGCGTACGAAACGTGCTCTGCAAGTCGCTCGGTTCCAGCAACCCTCACAACGTCGTCAGTGCCACGATCAATGGATTGATGAGGCTGAGGAGCGCCGTCCAGGTGGCAGCGCTTCGCGGCAGAACAGTAGAGGAGCTTGGATAAACATGGCAAACGCTGGCGAAAAAAAAATAAAAATAACCCTGGTCAAAAGTGGCATTGCGCGTCCGGGAAAACATAAGGTTGTGCTCATCGGACTTGGTCTCCGGAAATTGAATCATTCAGTGGTCCGCGTGGATTCGCCGCAGATACGGGGCATGATCAACAAGGTTTCTCATCTCATCAAAGTGGAAGAGGCGTAACGAAAGCAGTCGTAAAATAAAATTAAAACTACAGTCAGTGGTGGTCGTGAGTAAACTATGAGATTAGAAGAACTGAAGCCCAATATCGGGTCAAAGAAAAAATCAAACAGGGTCGGTCGTGGCCCAGGGTCCGGAAACGGTAAGACTGCAGGGAAAGGACATAAGGGTCAAAAGGCCCGCTCCGGCGGTGTGAAGGGACCGGGGTTTGAAGGCGGCCAGATGCCCCTTCAGCGTAGGCTACCGAAGAGAGGTTTCACCAATATCTTCCGTAAGGAATATTCGGTTGTTAACCTCGCAGATCTCGAAAAGATGTCGGGGGCCGATACGGTGACGCCGGAAGCTCTTATGCAGAAAGGCCTGATTAAGAACCTGAAAAACGACGTGAAGGTGCTCGGTATGGGTGAACTCAAGGCTAAGCTTACCGTGCGGGCTCATAAATTCAGCAAGAGTGCCCTTGAGAAAATCCAAGCTGCCGGTGGTAAGGCCGAGGTGATCTAGCCCGTGTTCACCGGATTAAAAAACATATTTAACATTCCCGAACTTCGGAAGCGCATTCTCTTTACTCTGTTGATGCTGGCGGTATACCGCATCGGTGCACATATTCCTACTCCTGGTGTCAAGGGCGAGGCACTTAGTCAGTTTCTGCACCAGTCTGCAGCAGGACTGATGGGTTTTTTCGATATGTTTTCCGGCGGCGCGCTGTCCCGGGTTACGATTTTTGCCCTCGGAATCATGCCTTACATTACGGCCTCGATTGTGTTGCAGCTCCTGACCGTTGTAATTCCGCGGCTTCAAGCGCTGGCCAAGGAAGGTGAGGCGGGCAGGAAAAAAATAACCGAGTATACACGATACGGAACAGTCGTTATTGCCGGTTTCCAATCGTTCTGGATGGCTGTGGGTATCGAAAAAATGGGTGGCGGTGCTTTCGTAGAGTCAACGGGATGGTCGTTTCGCATACTGACGATGATCACGCTCACGGCAGGAACGACATTTATCATGTGGCTCGGCGAGCAAATCACCGAACGCGGTATCGGCAACGGCATTTCCCTGATCATTTTTGCTGGTATAGTTTCAGGCTTTCCGCGTGCGGTCAGCAATACCATCGGGCTCACGAGGTCCGGCGAAATAGCGTATTTCATGGTCTTTATCATTATAGCCTTGATTATTGCGGTGGTTGCCGCTATTATCGTGATGGAGCGAGGGCAGCGCAAAATAGCTATACAATACGCTCAACGGATGGTTGGAAGAAAGATATACAAGGGCCAGAGTACGCATCTGCCCCTCAAAATTAATTCTTCCGGTGTGATTCCCCCCATTTTTGCTTCGTCCATACTGCTGTTTCCCGCGACGATCGCTGGGTTTGTTCAGGTAGGCTGGCTTCAATGGTTTGCTCAGCAACTTGCACCGGGCAAAGCCCTGTACACAATTGTTTACGTAGTCATGATCGTTGGATTTGCCTATTTTTATACGGCAATCGTATTCAACCCGGTGGATATTGCAGACAACCTGAAAAAGTACGGCGGTTTCATCCCGGGAATCAGACCTGGGAAGAAAACTTCTGATTACCTTTTTCGAGTGCTGAACAGGATTACTTTGGGTGGAGCGCTGTACCTCTCTGCGGTTTGTGTGCTGCCGGACATTTTTTATAAGTTTTTTAATGTTCCCTTTTATTTTGGCGGAACATCACTTCTGATCGTGATAGGTGTCGCATTGGATACCGTATCCCAGATAGAGTCACACTTAATTCAGAGACACTACGGAGGTTTCCTGAAGGGCGTTTCAGTCAAAGGGAGGCGTTAAGGTTCGGGTGCAGCATGATCATTCTCAAATCCCTTCAGGAGATTGAAAAGATACGGAAAGCCTGCCTAGTGGTCGCTGACGTGCTTGACCGCATCCGCGACGAGATACGGCTTGGCGTCAGCACGCAGGCTCTCGACGAATTCGCCGAACGGCTAATTTTAGCAGCAGGCGCTAGACCTGCATTCAAGGGATATCGTGGATATCCCAAGACGCTGTGTACGTCCCTGAATAACCAGATCATCCACGGGATTCCTTCGAAAACGGTTGTGCTGAAGACAGGTGACATAATTAGTGTTGATGTCGGAGCAATCGTCGAAGGTTTTTATGGTGACGCAGCTATGACCTTCCCGGTGGGAAGGATTTCACCGGAAGCGGAGCGGTTGACAAGAATAACAGAAGAGTCGCTATTTCGCGGAATAGAACAGGCGAGGCCGGGTAACAGGCTGTATGACATTTCTCATGCAGTGCAACGCCATGTGGAATCACATGGATATTCTGTTGTCCGGGAATTTGTCGGGCACGGTATCGGGCGCAACATGCATGAAGATCCCCAGATTCCCAATTTTGGCGAGTCGGGCCAGGGGCCAAGGATAAAAGCCGGGATGGTGTTTGCCATAGAACCCATGGTAAATATCGGGGGCAGTGCAACGGTGGTTACAGACGATGGATGGACGGCAATTACTGTTGATGGTAGTTTGTCGGCGCATTTTGAGCACACAGTTGCTGTATTGCCCGATGGTCCATGGATTTTGACAAAAAAGTAAAAGTGTTTGTATAATCGATGTAAAGCCGTGAAGAGAACGAATACGGGGTTATGGCAAAAGAAGATTCCATAGAAGTTCAGGGTACGGTGCTGGAGACACTTCCGAATGCCATGTTTCGGGTTGAGATGGAAAACGGCCATAAGATTTTGGCGCACATATCCGGAAAGATGCGGATGCATTTCATCAAGATACTTCCGGGAGATAAGGTAACGGTTGAACTTACTCCCTATGATTTGACTAGAGGACGGATTACGTACCGGTTCAAATAGGGTCATAATAATCGCTCGGTGCGAAATTTAAAAATACCTTAATGAAATGGAAGTAATGATACATGAAAGTACGCTCATCAGTTAAAAAAATTTGTCCTAAGTGCACTATTATCCGTCGTAAAGGTATTGTGCGGGTGATTTGCGAAAACGCTCGCCATAAACAGCGGCAAGGATAACACTGTGATCCATATATTCGGAACTCGAAATACCTTCTCTTGTTACGGAGATGGATTTCACAGTGCGAATTGCGGATTTGCAGTACCATGAGGAGGAAACGTGGCACGAATTGCTGGGGTAGATCTCCCCAAAGACAAAAAGAATGAAATTGCGCTTACCTATATTTACGGAATCGGTCCTGCATCCGCGCAAAAGATCCTGGCCGAGGCAGGAATCGATCCGAACATGAAGAGCGGTAATCTAACGGAGTCTGATATCGTTAAGATTCGTGCTATTCTCGATCGTGATTTTACCGTAGAAGGCGATCTCCGCAGGGAAGTAACGATGCACATCAAACGGTTGATGGATATCGGCAGTTATCGCGGATTACGACACAGAAAAGGATTGCCAGCGCGGGGACAGCGGACAAAGACGAATGCGAGAACACGAAAAGGGCCGAAGAAGTCGGCCATGGCGGGCAGGGGCAAAAAGAAGAGCCTAGCCAAGAAGTAAGGAAAAGGATAAATAGCTGCAATGATCAATTCGGCAGAATATAATTTTACTCAATGGAGAGCAGATGGCTAAGAAGGGTAAAGAAAGAAAGAATGTGGCAAATGGCGTAGCCCATATCCACGCCTCCTTTAACAACACGATTGTCACGATCACCGATACGGCTGGCAATGTACTGACCTGGTCCAGCGCCGGGAATAAAGGTTTCAAGGGATCGCGTAAGAGCACGCCCTTTGCGTCGCAGCTGGCTGCTGAGGCTGCCGCTAAAAAGGCAATGGAACACGGGATGAAACAGGTCGAAGTTTATGTGAAGGGACCCGGCACCGGCCGGGAATCCGCGATCCGTGCGATTCAGGCTGCCGGCCTCGAGATTGTGGCGATCAAGGACGTAACGCCGATCCCGCACAACGGGTGCAGGCCGCCGAAACGTAGACGGGTGTAGTTTAAGCGTAGGAAACGGTTCACACAGGAGGAGAATCACTTGGCACGGTATATTGGATCAGTCTGCAAGCTCTGCAGAAGAGAGGGCATGAAGCTTTTTCTGAAGGCCGAGCGTTGTTATACAGATAAATGCGGTGTAACGCGGAGAAGTTATCCGCCAGGACAGCATGGACAGGGCAGAATAAAGCAGTCGGAATACAGTCTGCAGCTTCGGGAAAAGCAAAAGATCAGGCGCGTCTATGGCGTGCTAGAACGCCAATTCCGAGGCTATTTTGAAAAAGCCGAGCGGATGAAGGGAGTGACCGGCGAGAACTTATTACAGCTTCTGGAAAGACGGCTTGATAATATCACCCAGCGCATGGGGTTTGCCGGTTCCAAGAAAGAGGCACGGCAGCTCGTACGGCATGGCCATATGTTGGTCAACGGTAAAAAGGTGAACATTCCGTCCTTTCTTATTAAGGCTGGCGATGTGGTGGAGCTTCGCGAAAAGAGCAGGAGTATCGCTCAAATACAACAGACGCTCGCCGCAGTTGAGAAGCGAGGCTTCCCTTCGTGGCTGGAGATCGATAAGACTCAGTTCAAGGGCAAGGTTCTCTCGTTGCCGGCCCGCGATGAAAGTACGATGCCGACGGTGAAAGAACAACTCGTTGTCGAGCTCTATTCGAAGTAAATCACGGCGGTATCAGAATATTACCGGTGGCTGAGCGGGCGCTCATAATGAGAGCGTCGTTTACCATCATAGGAATTAATAGTTTTTTTACTCCGTTATGGAGGAATCATGCTCAGAAAAGCAAAAGATTTCCAGATGCCAAAAAAGCTACAATATGACCCCAAAAAGATAACGGACACGTACGGCAAGTTTATTGCGGAACCTTTAGAGCGCGGTTTTGGGACCACCTTGGGGAATTCATTGCGCCGGGTCCTTCTGTCCTCGCTTGAGGGGTCTGCGGTCACCGCGATAAAAATTTCCGGCGTGCAGCATGAGTTCTCAAGTATTCCCGGCGTGGTGGAAGACACAACCGACCTTATTCTAAACCTTAAGGAAGTCAGGCTCAAACTGCACACGGATAAACCCAAAACGCTGCTTCTCAAGGCGAAGGGACCGGGAGAAGTGACGGCGAAAGACATCGAGGCCGATGCTGAAGTGGAAATTCTGAACCCTGATCTCCATCTTGCAACGATTGATAAAAACGGCAAGCTCGAACTTGAAATGCGTGCGCGCCGCGGCAGAGGATATGTTTCGTCCGACAAGAACAAGGAGCCGGGGCAATCCATCGGTGTCGTTCCGATCGACTCAGTTTTTTCACCGATTCGGAAGGTAAATTTTAAGGTAGAAAATGCCCGCGTTGGGCAGGAAACTGACTACGATAAGCTTGTGCTCGAAATATGGACTGACGGCAGTATCCGGCCGGATGACGCCGTAGCGCACGCTGCAAAACTTCTCAAAGACCACCTTACGTTCTTTATCCACCTTCCCGAGGAAGAAGAAGAAATCCCCGCGATGGAGGAGGAAATAAAAAAAGCTCCGACCTTCAATGAAAATCTTCTTCGCAGCGTCAATGAGCTGGAGCTTTCCGTACGGGCAGCTAATTGTCTTAAGAATGCCGGGATCGAGACCATTGCGGAAATGGTCCAGAAGACCGAAAGCGAAATGCTCAAGACCAAGAATTTCGGAAGAAAATCGTTGAATGAAATTAAGGAAATACTGGCAGAGATGGGACTTTCTCTGGGAATGAAAGTAGACGACAAAATCGTCATCGAAGCTCGGCGGCTTTTGGCGGAAAAACCGAGCGAAACATAATACTATTATAATTTGGCAGGGATGATGACATGAGACATGGATGCGCAGGCAGACAATTTGGTAGAAACTCCGGGCACCGCAAGGCGCTGCTCAGGATGCTCGTAACCGCATTGCTCAAGAATGAAAAAATTGAAACAACGGCTGCAAAGGCGAAAGAGATTCGTCCGCTGGCGGAAAAATTGATCACCCTCGCAAAGCGGGGAGATCTGCATGCGCGCCGCCAGGCACTCGGTTTTATTCAGGATGATGCCGTTGTTGGCAGCCTGTTTGCCCAGATAGCACCGCGATTTACGTCGCGAAACGGCGGCTATACTAGAATCGTTCCGACGCGTACTCGTCCTGGCGATGCAGCACCCTTAGCCGTGATCGAGCTTGTAGAACGTCAGACAAAAGAAACAACAGATACGGCTGGTCAGAAAAAAACAAAAACAGAAAAAAAACCAGCAGCATAGTCTGAATTTTAAGAAGTATTTTTGACAATTTAGTCATGATAAAGCAAGAAGGCAAGGATATATATCCTTGCCTTTTTTATTGCATTTACACGATAGCGCTTTTATGTTACTATGATTTTATTTCAACTTGCTCCCACTATGGCAGATGTAAAAAGCATAGTCTCAGCTTTTTTTGCGCGGTTTCGTCTTGCTTTTTTCCGATGGTGGGGCGGGATCGGCCGCAGGGTCTCTTTTCTTATGATGGCGGCGCTCATGCTTGTCGCGACATTGATAGGAGCTTTTTTTTTCTGGGAGTGGAAGAAAGTCATAGACGCGGAGATCAGGGGAAGAGCACTTGTCGTAGCTCGTGAATTGGCAGCTTTGACCGCAGACGATGTCGTTACCGGAAACCGGCCTCAGCTTTATAAAAAATTGTCCCCCTATTTTGCCGCTGAAGAAGATACGCGCACCGGCAAAACCCTTCTTTATGCGATGATATTCAACAGTACCTGCGACCTTCTTATAGGAAATACAGTTTCGGAAGTCTCTTTTGACGGACACTCTTATTTTTATAACCTTCCTTCTGGTAGGAGCGTTGTGCGTGACGACGCTGTACTCGCCTGCGCGCCTGCGCAGACCCAAGAGCCTACCTTTGTGATAAAAAAGAGCGGGGTTTGCGACCTTACTCTCCCTATTCTTGCCGGGCGTAAACTCCTCGGTTACGTTCGGGTCGGTGTTTCCGGTGAGTTCTACGAGAAAAAAATATTTTCTATCATGAAAAAAGCCGCAGGAGCACTTCTCGTCATCCTCCTTATCGGAATAGCATTCAGCCAGATCATAGCGATCGGGATTTCCAAACCCATTCTGCGGCTGAGTGATTCCGTTGAAAAATTGGGTCAGCAAAACTGGGACGCGCCTTTTCTCGTGAAAGGGAATGACGAAATCAGCAAACTCGGCAAAGCTTTCAGCCAGTTGACGCTTGTTCTGAAACAGCGCGAGATGAGTCTTTCTCAGGGGAACCGAGACCTGTTTATTCTTCATACGACCGGCCTTGGCCTTATGGAGAGCCTAGACCGGGAATCGCTTTTCACCAGGATAGCGGCAGGCGCCGAAGACCTGGTGAAGGCCGATACGACAACGGTATCCATTGTTGATAAAGCAGATCATATGCTAAAATATATTGGGGTAATCGGCAGCAAGAGAAAATCCATCAAAGATCTGGACGTGCCGCTCGAATCAGGCGGGATTTATAACTGGTTGGTGAGTTACGGCACTCCGCTTCTCATTGCCGATGCCCAGGAAGACTTTAGACTGGATGGTCCGCGGATGGAGGCTCTCGGCATCAAGAGTATCATGACGGTCCCCCTCTGGTCATCGAATACGATGACAGCCCTGCTCACGGCCATCAACAAGAAGGGAAAAGCAAATTTCGATAAACACGATCTGAGGCTGTTTACCGTATTTTCCAATCTGGCGTCTGCCGCACTCCAAAATGCCTCGCTGTACAGCGACTTGAAGTGGAAAATGGTAGAACTAAAGACCACCCAGGAACAGCTGGTGCATTCGACGAAGATGGCGGCTATTGGAGAACTCTCGGCCAATGTCGCACATGAGATCAATAATCCGCTGACGAGCGTTCTCGGTTACGCAACGCATCTGTTGAAGACCCTTGACCTTCCCGAGTCACAGCGAAAAATCCTAATGACGATGGAGCAGGAGACGTTGAGAGTCAGGAAGATTATTCGCAACCTGCTGGACTTCTCCCGACAGCGGCCATCATGGATGGAACCCGGAGATATTTCGTTGCCGCTGAAGGAGACGATTGCTCTTGTCCAGGGAATTGCTAACGCATCTTCCGTGGTGATTCATGAAGACTACCCGGCAGAACCTGCTTTGGTGAATATGGATCACAATGAAATGAAACAAGTTTTCATCAACATCGCCAATAACGCACTGAACGCAATGCCGCAGGGAGGACAGCTCCGGGTTAAAGCCGATGCAACGCAGGAGAACCACGTTGTCGTGGTTTTTTCCGATTCCGGGTCCGGCATTGCTCCAGAACATATGAACAAAATATTTGAACCTTTCTTTACCACTAAGGAGAATGGCGGCGGCACAGGTTTGGGCCTGTCGATCAGCTACCGCATTGTACAAAATCACGGCGGCAATATTGAAGCCGAGAGCTCTCAGATGCACGGCACGACCTTTCGCGTGGTTCTGCCTCGATATCGGAAGCCACCGGCCGCGTAGATTAGGGCTTTGCTCCTTTTTTACGACTCGCTTCGCTGGGATGGAATGAATTTGGTTTGTTGATCAGCTATACGATTATTGAGAACGCATGAGGTTGAAAGTAAAGAACAAGAACGATCGGTTTCGTAATGTTGCGGCATATGAGAGACTGCAAGGCTTCACGAGCAGCAAGAGAGGCGTGCCCTTGACCCGGATTGTTACGGTGTGGGGAAGGGCTTCATACGCGCTCTGGATGTCGGAAGCACGGGTGAAGGAGTGTAAACGTGGCTGGTGAGAAAATTCTGGTAGTCGACGACGAGGACATGATCAGGGACTTGTGTTACCACATCCTTTCTGCAGAAGGATACGTGGTGTCTACGGTTCCCAACGGTACCAAGGCACTGGAAGAACTCGGCCGCGTGCCTGCCGATCTGCTGATTACGGACATTAAGATGCCGGGAATAGACGGCCTGGAACTGTTCGAACGGGTCAAGGCAAAAAAACAGGATATCGTGACGATATTTATAACCGGGCACGGCACGCTCGACACGGCCATTGAATCCCTCATGCGCGGGGTCGACGGTTTCGTGCTCAAGCCGTTTACCCAGGAAGAACTGCTCGGCGCGGTGGATCGCGCGATCAACCGGAGCAGGCTGCAAAAGGAAAACATCAGGCTCAAGGCGCTCATTCCGCTGTTCGAGATCAGCAAGTTGCTCGTAACGGAGATTGACCTCGCGCACCTGTTTAAGCTCATCACCGAGGTCCTGATCCAGGAATTCACCATCGACCGCGTTTCACTCATGCTGATGGACGAAAGCAACGGCACTTTGATGATCCGAGCCTCTCACGGACTGCCGACCGATATGGCCTTGAAGTCGCGTCGGAAAATCGGCGAGGGCGTAGCGGGGCTGGTGCTCAAGTACCGAAAGCCGCTTATCATATCCGCGGGCAAGCACCCGGACCTTGAAGTGATGGATGCGATCAACCTCGAAAATATGCCGGCCTCGTCCATGTCGGTGCCGCTTATCGGCAAGAACAAACTTTTTGGCGTGCTCAACGTGAGTAAATTCTCCGGACCGCCGTTTACGACCAGTGACCTGCAGATCGTTTTGATTCTCTCCAGCCAGGTCGTAACGGCCATGGAGAATGCGGCCCTCTATGAAGATCTGCGCGAAAATTATTTCCGCACTGTTCAGGCCCTTGTGGCCGCCGTCGAGGCAAAAGACCCCTATACGCGGTGGCATTCCACTAACGTGGCAAAATACGCCGTGGCAGTCGCTCGGGACATGGGGATGAGCCCTTCGCGCCTCGAGGAAATCCATATTGCCGCCATTCTTCACGACGTGGGCAAAATCGGCATCAGCGAACTTATCATCAGCAAACCGGAACGGCTGAGTCGTGAGGAATTCGACATCATGAAAGACCATCCGGCCCACGGGATAAGAATTCTGGAGCCCATTGGTTTTTCCGCTGACATCATCAACGCCATATACCAGCACCACGAACGGTACGATGGGAAAGGCTATCCTCAAGGGCTGGCCGGTGAACAGATAACGCCGGCGGCCAGGATATTGAATGTTGCCGACACGATCGATGCAATGGTCTCCGAGCGGCCGTACCGGGGGACTATCTCAACCCACGAGGTCCTCGTAGAACTGGAACGGGAATCGGGACTGCAATTTGATCCGCAGGTAGTTGCATCCGCCAAGCGACTTATAGAAAAGGGGCTGCTGAAACTCGGCATGCACTCTTATCATCAGTACTCTTCAGGGACTGATAAATCAGGGAAAAATGAGAAAGAAGAATCCTGAAAAGAGCATTGATACGAGTGATACGGATAAGCTGGGAGAGTAAAAACTGGTCCGAGAAAGGGACCACTTTTCCGAGGAAATTTCCTTCTTAACGTTACGGTGAGTTTAGAATTCTCAGATCATTTGTTCTGAGACGGTGACCCGCACCCATCCGTCGCGCATTTCGATAACAGACGCTGCTTGAGCTTCTTGCCGGTCAGAGAGAGCAAGAGAAGAAAGAGAAGGGAAAACTCCGAGTGAGTTGAATACGCGGTTCTCTTTTCCCACCGCGTTCGCAAGGATCACGACCGGAAAGACGATCAGCATCAAGAGCCATCCTTCGCGATAACCGAAGCAATATGCCTCCTTACCCACCATTCCGCCCGCCCCAACGCACACTAACCCGATTCCGATGATTATAGTCGTCCCCGCGTACAGTTCCGACACTGCAAAGACCCCCGCAGCCTGCAGCGCCAGCCCGGCAACCACCGACACGAGGATTATTATTTTGATTGACCGCATCCGGACGAGCAAATAGATGGCCGAGAGCAGAACGCCGATTTCAAATATCATGATGCCGATCGTATAGAAGGGGCTATCGAGAGGATAAAGCACGGCCAGGATGGCTGCTCCCAGCACCTGGATGACCAGACCTGCGCGGTATAATATGTCGTGGCGCCGACCGTACGTAAGGCCGGCCATGACAAGCTGTTCTCCAAGAGAGAGCGTCGGCGACATGTCCTTTTATATCATGATGTTGCTGCCAATTGCAAGCGGAAACCATGAGCGCGCGCGTTCTCAAACACAAGCGGGCCGGCGGACATATCAAGCGAGAAGACATGAGTTTCATCCTGCAAAGAGATGTCCATTGAAGGTCTGCCGGAATTTAAAGCGCGATCGCAATCCGGCAAATCGGTGATTGCGCGCACTCTGTTTCAGTATAGTGCAAAATGTTAGTTTCATTTCTGCGCAACTTGAGGCGCGAAACATAGCTATTTGCTGCTATTCAAGAACTAGAAAACGCTTGACTTCACTATATGACTTTGCTATAGTCACTTTAAGTTACTTCCGAAATATCAGCATTAACACTTCCGTTTTTGAACCGCATCCAATAAGCATAGCAGTGTAGCAGTTTGTAATAGTGGTAGATTCAAACGACTTTTACTATCATGATGCCCACTAGCAGACCTACATATGAGCTGCGCCCCCGCATTCCTGTCCAGAAGTGCGCCAATGCATGCGCTCGCACTCTCACAGGATACTTCGCCGGAATTAAATTCCAAACAGCAAAAATAAAAGTTCACAGAGATCCTGAATGCAAACCGGGGGTCTTGTCTTTCACGGTCCCATCGTTTTCGCACTATGTTTTCTGAGGAAAGGGGGGGTGGACTGAACTCATACAATTATTGTTTCATGGAATTATGGAAGTTTTGTTTCGCGCACATTACGAGGTTAACACGCGTTCCGAATAAATCGGAACAAATCTATTTTAGGGAGGATAAGCGATGAAGAAGTTTCTAGTAGTAATGGTAGTATTAGCAATGGCTTTCATAAGCTCCATGGCCTTTGCTGCAGACGTCTCCGTTGACGGCATGATCGGCATTCGGAGCCGCGATTTTTCGAACCTGACATTCGATAAAGATGCCCACCAAAACCAGATAGACACTCAAGAGAAGGTACGGGTCGAAGTAAATGCAAAAGCCGGCGATGATTTGAAGGGCAAGATTTCGATCGAGAACTATTGGGATACCTGGGGTACGTTGGAAAACTATCAGGGCACCGGTGGTACGGCTGCTCCGGCATCCGGTAGCGGAAACGGTGTCGGCGGCAACGGCCCCGGCCAGAATCAATTCCTCAAGATCCGCGAAGCCTGGATGAGCTTTAATGTACCCGGTATTCCGGTGAACGTGACAGGCGGCCATCAGCTTCTCGGCCTTGGCAACGACTGGTTCCTGCGCAGCAAGTACTTCGGCTCCGATGCCTGGGTGGTCGCAAACGTGACCGGAAACAATACGTTCGCTGTTGCCGACATTAAGGCATTCGAAGGCAATACCGCTGTTTCTTCTGATGATATCGATGCTTATGCAATCGTCGACGTATTGAAACTGAATGAGAATGCTGTCGTCGGTATTAACCTGGACAATGCGCATTTGGGTTCAAACAATAATCTGTATAACATCGGTCTTACTTTTAATGGCAAATTGGGCCCCGTGGCTCTGAAGGCACAGGCCGATTTGCAGACTGGACAAGATAAGGCCGTTCCAGCAGGTGCACCTCAGCCCAAATACTCGGGCAATCAGATCGTGATCCAGGGCAACGTGCCTGTGGATCCCGTTACCATCAACTTTACGGTAGCACGCGGTTCGGGCAATAAGATCGGAGACGACAATGTTAAGGGTATGGTGACCTTCCTCGATATCGACACGCACTACACCTACCTCTATGAGTATAAGATCAAGACCGCCGCAGGCGCTCTCAACACCGGCTTTGCCAATACGACGGCAGTCAGCGCAGGCGTGAGCGCGAACGCAGCCAAGAGCGTGAATGTCGGACTGGATGTGTGGTATCTGCAGGCCACCGAGAAGATCCTGAATGGCCAGGGTGACTCTTCCACCGATGTGGGAACGGAAGTCGATGCCCATGTTAACTGGAAGCTTTATGACAACCTGACCTGGAACTGGCAGCTCGGCTACATGGCGCCTGGCAAGGCTCTCAAGGACGCAGCAGGCAAGACCGATGCCGCAACCGGCATCCAGGGCTACCTCATCTATACGTTCTAAGAGATGCGCACCGACTGGTGCACATAACGGTATGAAACGAAACCCCCGGAGGAGCGATCCTCCGGGGGTTTTTTCGTCCGGAGAGCTTGCAGGCAAGGCGCGCCACATGGACCGAGAGACGATTGTCTCGCCTTGAAAAGCTGGACATGTCTGCTGAACGCTCCCTTCTCTGAATCCTCATTATATTTAAACTAAACTCGGAATATCCTGATGAAGTCATGTCGTACCCTACGCGCCTGCAAGAAAAGCCCCCTTGTCCCGAGAGTCCAATTTTTTTTCGAAAATATAAAAAAATCTATAACCTTTACTTTCTTCATCCATTTAAAACAATGACTCAGGCAATCATTGGATAAGTAATTTTTCAGGTCATCTCTATTACGCCGTGACGCCAAACTCTGCTGTTTCCTTAAGCTCGTCAAATTTGAGAATCACCTCCAAGAAGCCGCGATAATTCGTCCCTGATAAGGGAAAGTTAGAAGGGGCAGTTTCAAGACTGTCCCAGTGCTTGGTTCGTTGCCAGACAAGTGAGGGAATATGTTGACAGAAATATTCTTGAGTGCTGCAACTAATGTGGTATTATGCGCCTCTTGATGTTTATGATTTCTCGTCTTACAGTCACTGGGAGACTTAAGCTCTTTTCAGAATAGACAAGTGAGGGGAACGAGGATCGGAGATGAGAAAATGGGATTGAATCATGGATCAGAGACAGTACTCGTTGTTGATAATGAAATGATGGTGATGGAACTCGCCCGGGACTTTCTCCAGCGGTTCGGCTATACCGTCCTTATGGCAAACAACGGAGAGCGAGCTATGGAACTGTACCAACGGCGGTCGAATGAGATCGTGGCGGTATTGCTGATATGGTTATGCCGGGGATGGACGGCAGAGATGTTTTCCACGGTCTCCGCACAATGAACGCAAACGCGAAGGTAATCATTTCGAGCGGTTGCGATCAAGACAGCGACGCCGATGAACTGTTGAGGCTCGGGGCGCCCCGGGGTTCGTGCAGAAGCCTTATCGGATAACAGAATTGACACAGGTGGTTGCAGAAGCAGTGAAAAAATAAAGACAGGGTTGGAGAACCGGAATCAGGGGCCAAAGGAAGATCCTGTTTCGTTTCCGCCTTGCTATTCGCCGGCCCCCGACTCATTGACTCAGGAATCGTGTTTTATGGATTCTGCAGCTTTGCACCTTTTACAACGTGCTTTAACAACACGCGTGTCGTTACTGTACCGACGCCGCCGGGCACCGGCGTGATGGCCCCTGCGACTTCTTTGGCCGGTTCAGTGTCAACATCCCCGAAAAGCTTGTCCCCTTCGACGTTGATGCCAACGTCCATCACCGTTGCACCGTTTTTTATGAAATTTTTCGAGATCATTCTTGCCTTGCCGATCGCGGCTACCAGAATGTCTGCCCGCCGGCAAACCCCGGGAAGATCCTGCGTTTTTGAATGGCAGACCGTTACCGTGGCGTTTTCTCCGAGAAGAAGCATCGACATCGGCTTACCGACGACCATAGAACGGCCGATGACTACGGCCTCTTTTCCGCTCATCGGGATCTGGTAGAAACGGAGCATTTCCATCACGGCTTGGGGCGTTGCGGGTGGAAACCCCGTCATGTCTCCGGCCATGATCTTGCCGGCATTAACCGGGTTAAAACAATCCACGTCTTTTTCGGGTGACAGGATATACTTCACGACATCCTCGCGGATCTGCTTAGGAAACGGCCGCATCACGATGATCCCGTGGATATTTTTGTCCGCATTCCTCTGCTTCAGCGTATTGACGAACTCGTCCTGGCTTGTTGCACCGGGCAGCTGTTCGATCTCGCATATGATGCCGTTTTTTTCCGCCATTTTTTTTGCGCTGTTTGCATAGGCGAGTGAGTCAGGGGCATCGCCGACGATCATTATTCTAAGCGCCGGATTGACACCTTTTGCTTTAAGTTCCTGGACATCTTTCTGAATGTCCTGGTCCATTTTCTGTGCCACTTCTTTTCCTGTTAAGAGTTTTGCCGGCATGGTCATTAATCTCCATTCGTTTAAATTTGGAACAAGGCAACCATGTTGCCGTCAGTAAAGCCGACGCACCCTGCACTCGTTTATGGCCGCGTTTTCACAAGAGCAGGCTACGCTTGCACTCGTAAGCGCTGGGCACGGGCGGACGGAGTGGTCCCTGGTCCCCCATTATCCCATCTTTTTATAAGTCGTCGCCATCACCGATTTTTCCAAAGCGCCTACCTGAGTAAGGACATTCTGCATCCGGGACCAGGTGTTTTTATTGAACGTCTCGTCTTTGATACTGTTAACATTGATCTTCACGTTGAGCGCGGCGCTCTGGGCGCACGCTTGGGCAAGGAGCACTGCTACGCCGGCATCGCTCACGGCGGCAACATTCCCCATATCAGCGGCTCGTTCTGCGAGTTTTGCGACCTCCAGGGATTTAAGGCCTATTTCCAAGGGCACCTGGCAGGCTTTCTTGAGTGCCTCCTGCATTTTTGCCGTGCGTGCGGCCTTTTCCGCATCGGTATTCTTCGGCATTTTGTAAACGTCCGAGAGCGCTCCGTATGCTTCCGTGTCCTTCTGGATCAGGTCCTGCATTTCCGTGCGAAGTTTTTCAGATTCTTTCAGCAAAGTCTCGATTTGTTGCTGTACGTCCTTGTATTTTTCCTTCCCCAGGGTCAGATTGGACACCATGCTCACCAGAGCCGCGCCCATCGCACCGGTAAGGGCTGCGACGCTCCCTCCTCCTGGTTCAGGGGATTTGCTTGACAACTTGTCCATGAAGTGCCGCAAAGGCTGATCGATATACACAGTCTCCTCCTTCAATTTGGTCATGACGAATATGGAAAAAGAAAGGATAATGAAATAGTTTTTTTTTGTCAATAAAAAAATACCGCGGACTTTTTCTAAAAAATCTTCAGACGCTCGTGTTGGCAAACGGATAGTAAGGTACTACGAGGTATTTATTATCAATTATAAATTGAGAATAAGTCAAGCCGAAAACAGTAAAACTTTTCCTTGACTCCCTTTCGTGAGCTTTGGTATTATGTAATACTTGCTTGTGGAGGATTCGGTACACATGGATATTTCCCACGGATTGACGCTCTCTGTTCTTTTTTTCTCGCTGTTTATGGGCCTCATCTCCTTTGCGTCTCCCTGCATTCTCCCCCTCATTCCTTCCTACGTTTCCTACATTACCGGTATAAGTTACGATGATCTCGTGAGCCGGGAATCACGCAGAAAGAACATGAATATTACGCTGCTGCATTCCGTTGCATTTGTTGCTGGATTTACCATAATTTTTGTGCTGCTTGGTGCGACGGCGAGTTTTGCAGGAGCTGCCCTGTCAGAGCATCTGGACCTCATTCGGATCGTGGGGGGCGTCCTCATTATCCTCATGGGTGTTTTTGTGATGGATGTGGTGAACATCCCTTTTCTCCAGCGAGAAGCAAAACTACAGCTCAAAACGCGACCCGCGGGATATGCGGGTACGATCTTGGTAGGCATGATTTTTGGTGCAGGTTGGACGCCCTGCACGGGCCCTTTTTTGGGGTCTGTGCTGGCCTTGGCCATGACAACGGATACCTTGGGGCGGGGCATGGCGCTCTTAACATTTTATTCTCTTGGTCTGGGGATACCGTTCATTCTTTCGGCCCTTGCCATCAGCGCCTTCCTGTCATCATTCAATAGACTGAGAAAGCATTTTAAAGTTATCAAAATAGTAAGCGGGGCCATCCTTATCATTATGGGTGTGCTTCTCATAATGGACAAAATGACGATCCTTATACCGCGGTAATAAATCGGGGAGAATAATAAAGCATATGACAGCTGATAGCTTGGACGTATTAAAGGACAAGGACGCGCCGCTCTATACCATGGGAGTTGCTGCAAAGCTTGTCGGGACAACGGCACAGACCCTGCGGCTTTACGAGAAACATGGCCTGATCCTCCCTACGCGAGAGCGGAGGAACAGGCTTTACACGGAAAACGACATCAAGTGGTTGAGGTGCATCCGCGAACTGATCCATTCGAAGAAGATCAGCATTGAAGGTATCAAAAAACTTCTGGATTATGCGCCCTGCTGGGAGATCAAGGATTGTCCTGACGAACGGCGTGTTGTTTGCACGGCATTCACGGACAAGGGCAAGCCCTGCTGGGAGACCACCAAGTGCCGGATGGATAACGACTGTTCGACCTGCGTGGTATTTCTGAAGAGCAGCAAAAAAACCGCGAAGAAGTAGTTTTGGATCGAGCCGACCGTCCGCGCTTACGAGTGCAAGCGTAGCCTGCTCTTGCGAAAACGCGGTCATAAACGCGTGCAGGGTATGTCGGCGTATCAACGGCAACGCGGTTGCCTTGGTCCATAGTCTACGGATGTTCCGCTACCCACACCTCGCCGTCGGGCGTTGTCTCTTTCTTCCATATAGGCGTAATACGCTTCAACTCGTCGATCACGAAGCGGCACGCCCGGAATGCCTCGTCACGATGTCGTGAGGAGACCAGGATCAATACAATATTATCTCCAACCGGGATGGTGCCGACCCGGTGAATAATGGCAACATCGATCACACCATATTCTCTGATTGCCCGGTCCCTGATCTCGGAGAGTTTTTTTTCGGCCATACCCGGGTAATATTCGAACTCGAGTTTTGCCACCTGTTTATCCATCGAGATGTCTCGCGTTGTGCCGAGGAACATGACAATCGCGCCGATGGCAGTTGAAGTTGTTTTCAATTTCTCTATTTCCTGCTCGATTGAAAAGGGTTCATGCTGGATCCGGACCGCTCGCGCAGCGCTGCTTCCTCCAGAGAAAGGCGGCATGAGCGCCACCTCGTCGCCGTCCCTGACCACCGCGTCCATCTTTACAAATTCCTGGTTTACCGAGACCAGAATGCCCCCGCAGGAGATGATGTCCGCGAGCGCCGGGCATTCATGAGATACCTGCTTTAGCAAGGCCTTGACGGTGCCGCTGCTAAACGTGAGCGACAATTCGTTTGAGGCTGCTTTATCTTTTAAGAGGGCAAATAATTTAACGGTGATCATGTGATCCACTTCCTTGAACAATGTGTTTCCGTCGTATTCACTGATCCTCAGACCGATGGGCGAGTTGCCGCAGCATCTGCTATATCCGCCACAATCTTGTTCTCGATCAGGCACTGCAGCATCTCAAGTTCGTTCTGGTCGAACCAGGTAAATCCGCAAAAGCTACATCGATCGATTTCGATGAGGTATGCCTGGCTGTAAAATCCCCGGAACATGGGACGAGCGCATTGAGGGCACGGAAGGTTAGGGACGGCATCCTTAGACCTTGCGCCCAACTTTTGTCGAGCATTCGTGAGCTGATTTCCCGCTATGACCGCTTTCGCAAGGGAATTGATTCGATCCGAACACGGCCGCTCCCTCCCCGTCCGGGCAAGGATTCTCGATATTTTGGCCGTATCAACGAGAATGCCGCTGCAGAACCTGCACTGATTAATCTCAGTCCCTTCATAGTGCTCCGCCAAGAGAGGCTGCCTGCATGCCGGGCATGAGAGGGTTGTTGGCTGGTTGGCCTGTTGTGAAAGCCTCAATGCGAAGATCGCATTGATAAGCGGTTCTTTCCATGCGCGGTCTACCGGCTGTTGTTGTCCCTTCGTTATCCAGGTAAGCGGCGAAAGCCACGGCTGTGTGCCCAATTCCGCAAGGGTGAAGGGGCCCTGCCACTTCTGCTGTGGATCCAGGGCAAAGTAGCGAGGTTCAGACGGCGTGCGCCCACTGCTTGCCGCGCTTTTTTCAAAGTGTGCGCTTAACTCGGAAATGCTTGTATGAGCCATGGCGAGCAGGATATCCATTCGCTTGCTGAGCGGCGGATGCGTTGACAGCAGATCGGCCCAGAATCCTTCCGTCTCGTCAAGGGCAGTAGCTTGGGGATTTACGATGCAGAGCATCTCGAAGCCGCTTCCGATGAAACCTGCCCCGCGCCAGCTGCGCGAGAGCAGGTAAAGCGTCTCGGCAAGTGCGATGGGGTTGCGGGTCATCCGCACTGAGGCTGCATCGGCGCGATATTCTCGTTCGCGGGAAATGAACATGTTCAGGAGGTAGCTCACTTGAAGCATGCCCCAGGCGAGGTAATAGGCCGGCGATACGGAGCTTCTCCCCCTCGACGAGGTGTCCAACTTTTCCAGGATAGAAGCATAGGTGCCGAACAGGCTCGCAGCAACCGTGGTTTCGAGGCAGTCACCGGAGAGGACATGGTGCGCTTCATGGGCCAGGACGGTCTCGAGTTGGGGCCGTGTCAAGCGTGAAAGCAACCCCTCTGTAATCGCGACGGCTGCCTCTCCCTTGAGGTCAACCACGGCGAGGGCGTTGAGGGACAGGGAGGGGATGACGAGGCATTGCATCTTTCGCTTGTTCCCCGTCACGACATGGATCTCCTGCATGACGTCCAAAAGTACCTTATGGACGTCGTCCTGAGGGTCGGGCGGACGGGCGTCTAATCCCCTGACGACGGCGCTGACCGTATCATAGGCGGAGAACCAGAAATGGATACCTGCGACCAGCAGGGCAATCAGACCTGCAACAATCCAGAAGTGCAGTGCCCCGTGCCACGGCACCCGCAGAAACGTTGCCGCGAAAAGAGCTGTTATGACAAAGTAGATAAAAAGCAGGACCAGGAAGAACACCCAGATCCTCCAACTTTTCTGCTTTTCTATGTCGATAAACGTCAAGGGCATGATGGCTCCCGTAAAAGACGACAAATGACAGAAGTGGGGACAACCGCCGAGTTAAGGCACCCGATGTTATCAAAGCCCTCCTCTGTCCTTTGAATTACTTCCTCAGGCTGAGATTCACCGCTGGGACGGCCCGGTCAGCCTCGTCAGCACCGAAATACTCTTCCGTCCGGAAGTTGAACACTGACGAAACGATGTTGTTAGGGAAGACCTGGAGCTTCGTTCGGTAGTTCGCCACCAGATCGTTATAGAGCTGGCGGGCAAAAGCAATTTTGTTTTCCGTGGAGGTGAGCTCTTCCTGGAGCTGCATGACGTTCTGATTGCTCTTGAGTGCGGGATAGTTCTCCATCACCGCGAACAGTTTTCCGAGGGTCTGGGTGAGCATGTTCTCGGCTTCAGCTTTTGTTGCCGGCGTAGGTGCCGATACGGCCCTGGCCCGGGCAGAGATCACTTTCTCGAGCGTATCCTGCTCGAACTCCATAGAACCTTTTACCGTCTGGACCAGGTTCGGGATGAGATCATGCCTGCGCTTCAGCTGCACATCGATTTGCTTCCAAGAGCTTTGCACGTCATTCCGGACAGAAACAATGCCGTTATAGATCAGAACGAGCCACACCAGAATCAATCCGACTACCACGAGTAGTATCCAGCCAAGCATAGTTCCTCCCTTTTTTGAAAAAAAGATAAAGACAGTATAACCGGTGTTCGCGTTATTCCGTCAACAAAATTTTTCATTCCCCCGCCAGGAGTGATGTCTCGGAATGAAGGAAGATTCCGTGCAACTCTGCTTCGGCAAAGAGCCTGCGGACCGCTGTCAGGCCTTCCGGCCCAAGGTCGAGTGAAAAATCATTTACATAAAGGTCGATGTGGTTTTTCATAACCTGTTCGTCCATCTCCTGGCTGTGCAGCATACAGTATTTCAAGACTTCATCGGCGTGACTATTAGCGTAGTGAAGGCTTTCCCGAATGCCGGATTCCACGCTCAGCAGGACATTACGACCGAGGGAACGTTTGCCGAGGATCCCGCCGAGCGGGATCGGGAGGCCGGAATAGCTCTCCCACCACTCGCCGAGGTCCTGGAGTTTAACGAGGCCGTGAAGCGGATAGGTGAATCGGCTCTCGTGGATGATGAGGCCGGCAGTAACGTCTCCCTTCGATACTTCGTCCATGATCTGGTCAAAGGTCATGACGGTTGTATTCGTGAATGCGGGATTGAACAGACGAAGCAGCAGATAGGCTGTGGTGAGCGTTCCGGGTATCGCAATGCGGCCCGTGCTCAGATCAGCGACATTGGTACCGGGCCGTGCCACGATGAGCGGACCGCAGCCGCGTCCCAGTGCACCGCCGGAGCGAAGCAGGGCATACTGATTTCTGAGATGGCCTAATGCGTGGTAGGAGATTTTTGTGAAATCGAGCTTGCTGTCGAGCGCCATTCGGTTCAGGGTCTCGACATCTTCCAACTGCTCGCGAAATGTAATACCCGGGATTTTTACTTTTCCGTGAATAAGTGCATAGAAGATAAACGTATCATTCGGGCACGGGGAATAGCCGATGGTGAGTGTTTGTGTCATTGCCTCCAGCCTCCCAAAATGTGTAAAACGGCTTGCTGTGCCGCATGCGCTGCTGAGGGAATGTCCCATTTTTGGAGATCGCGGTCTTCCACGATATTGGAAATCCCGCGCACTTCGATCCAGGGAATGTTGTGGAGTTCCGCCACCTGCGCCACGGCAGCTCCCTCCATGTTTTCACAAAGACCGTGATAACGCTCTTCCAGGTCCCGTGCCCGCGCCGTGGTCCCGGTGCAGGTCGACAGAGTCACGAAGGTCCCCAGATGCACAGTGTTTCTGTCGATCTTGCCGATGGGTCAAGACCGCTTGGAGAGCGTGTTTGACCAAAGATTCCGGTGCCGGGTAGGTAGTATAAATCACCGACGTCGAGGTTCTGAGCAGGGGGATGCCGATGTATTCCGTGTCTTTAAAACCATCAAGCGTTAACACCCCTTCGTCACCGGCAATCTCTTCTTTTGCGATCACGACATCCCCGATTTTTGCGCTTGATGAAGGATAGGCTCCGCCTATTCCAAAGATGACGATAGCTGCCGGGTTAAACCCCGAAAGAATCGTCGCCGCATGAGCTGCATTGACCTTGCCCATGCCTCCGATGCAGAGCAGGACCCGACTGATCGGCGAGTGTTCCCTCAATAATCGACTTGGACCCGATCGTCGAGGTCCTGCTGACACGGTGGCAGAAGCCAGGAGATGTTCTGCTTCAGCTTGAACAGAGCAGAGGAGGGCGATCATGGTGCGTTATTGCTTCTCCTTGGATGTAGATGATGGTATGCTCGATTTCAAGTTCCTAGACTCCAAAAGGATAGTGCTACTTTTCTGTAACTTATTGAAAAAATGTGATTTGCTGTATCTCAGCATCCGAACTTCCGATGCCTTTTCCAAGGCAAAAATCATTTCCTACCCTTAAAATACCCCTATTTATACCATACTTTTCATTGCACTTCCATGACAAATTTGTTATGATGAGCCCGATTTTACAGGTGTTTTTTCTCACAAAAACCTTGATTCATCATGTAGAGAAACAGGGCGTGATTAATTGCTTCTATGGGAGGGGAACGATGTTGCGACTTTTGACTGCCGGTGAATCCCATGGTGAACTTCTCATGGGCATCATCGAAGGCATGCCTGCCGGTCTTTTGATCCGGATAACGGACATTGACCGCGATCTGGCCAGAAGGCAGGTGGGGTACGGCCGCGGCAACCGGATGAAGATCGAAAAAGACCAGGTGAAGATCTATACCGGTGTGCGCTGGGGCAGGACGCTCGGCAGTCCCGTGGGGCTCATGATCCGGAACAAGGACTGGGAAAATTGGCGTGACAAAATGTCGGTAGACCCGATGTTCCTGAATTCTGCTGATCCTCTGACGCGACCCCGTCCGGGCCATGCCGACCTCGCAGGGGCCCTCAAGTACAACATGACCGATATTCGCAACATCCTCGAACGATCGAGCGCCCGGGAAACGGCCATGCGCGTGGCCGTGGGCTCAGTGGCAAAACGGCTGCTCGAAGAGTTCGGCATCGAAGTCATAAGCCACGTGCTCTCCATTGGAGGCGTGTATGCTAAAGTTCCCAAGATCTCTGTTCGCGAACTCAAGAAACGCGCCGAGGCATCGGAACTGCGCTGTGCGGACCCCGATGCGGAAAAGCGAATGATGCGGAAGATTGATGAGGCCAAGGTTGCCGGCGACACGCTGGGCGGCGTTTTTGAGATCATCATCAACGGAGTTCCTGTGGGTCTCGGCAGCCACGCTCACTGGGACCGCAAACTCGACGCCAGACTCGCCAATGCGCTCATGAGCGTCCAGGCCATCAAAGGCGTCGAGGTCGGCGCCGGCTTCGGTGTTGCAAACAGGCCGGGCTCGCAGGTGCACGACGAGATCTTCTGGAGCAGGAAAGAAGGGTTCTATCGCAAGACCAACATGGCGGGCGGCATCGAAGGCGGGATCAGCAACGGCGAACCCATCGTGTTGCGTGCTGCCATGAAGCCTATCCCGACGCTCATGAAGCCGCTCCGCTCCGTCGACCTCGCGAGCAAGAGGCCTTTCAAGGCGAGCGTGGAGAGGTCCGACGTCTGCGCAGTGCCGGCAGCCGGAGTCGTCGCAGAGGCCGCAGTGGCTTTTGAAATGGCGACGGCTTTGGTCGAAAAGTTCGGCGGCGACAGCATCGACGAAATGAAACGGAATTTCTCCCAGTATGACAAGCATCTGAAGGCGCGGATAGGCGAGGAAGAAACGGTCGAAAAGAAGTAAGAGGCTAGCAAAAGCCAAACAAAAATCAATAACCATGTTTAAGAATATCATTCTCACCGGCTTCATGGGTGTGGGCAAGACCCGGGTCGGCACACAGCTGGCAAAGGACTTGGGCTACCTGTTCGTCGACACGGACAGCCTCATCGAGGCCGATCAACATTTGGATATCACGTCCATCTTCGCCAAGTTCGGCGAACCCTATTTCCGCGAGATTGAGGCAAAGATCATCCGGGAAGTAACAGCGCGTGAAGGTCAAGTAGTTTCCACCGGCGGTGGCGCCGTGATCCAGGACAGAAACCGCGAAGCGTTCAAAAAGGCCGGCCTCGTTGTCTGCCTTACCGCACGGCCCGAAGTGATCTACGAACGCATCAAGCACGAGACCCACCGGCCGCTGCTCCAGACTGCTGATCCTCTGATGAAAATACGCGAGCTGCTCGAAAGCCGCGCTCAGTTCTACGCCCAGGCGGACGTGGCCATCGACACCTCTGAAAAACCGGTTGAGGACGTCATTCAAATGATCAAAGAAAGAATCAAGTATGCATATTGTTAAGGTACGTCTCGGCGACCGGAGCTACGATATCGAGATCGGTTCGGGCCTGGGCGAGTCCGGCGACCGGCTTCGGGACCTCGGACTCGGCAAAAAGATTGCACTGGTCACGAATCCAACGGTCAAGAAGCTCTATGGCCAAAGGATAGTGGACAGCCTCAAAGAAGCGGGCTTTATTGTCATGTCGATAGATATCCCCGACGGCGAACAGTATAAAAACCTCGATTGGGCAAACGCTATCTATACGGCGCTTCTCATTAACAGCTTCGACCGGAAGTCTGCGCTCGTCGCGTTCGGCGGTGGTGTGATCGGCGACCTTACCGGTTTTGCTGCAGCCACGTTCATGCGCGGCGTACCATTCATTCAAGTGCCTACCACGCTCCTCTCGATGGTGGACAGCAGCGTCGGCGGCAAGACCGGCGTAAATCATCCCCTGGGCAAGAACATGATCGGTGCTTTCTATCAGCCGAAGAAAGTCCTGATGGACCTAAGCGTGCTCAAGTCCCTGCCGAAAGAAGAACTGCTTTCGGGCATGGCAGAAGTCATCAAGTACGGCGTGATCTGGGACAGCTCGTTCTTCGAGTATCTCGCCAATAACCGCGAGAAGATCCTTTCGCTCGACCCGGATGCGCTTCTCTATGTCATCCGCCGCTCCTGCGAGATCAAAGCAGACGTCGTGAGCAGGGACGAACGTGAAAGCGGTCTCCGCGCGATCTTGAACTTCGGACACACGATTGGCCATGCCATCGAGACAGCTGAAAACTACACGATACGCCACGGCTACGCCGTCGCGATCGGTATGGTCTACGCTGCGCGCCTGGCACAGAAGACGGGTTTGTGCGACGCATCGGTGCCTGACCGCATCGAGAAACTCATCGCAGCTTATGGGTTGCCGACAAATCTTGCCGCCCTCAGCCGTAAGCCCGCGGCGACCGAGCTGATGAGCACCATGCAGATTGACAAAAAGGCGGAAGGCGGCAAAGTGAAGTTCGTCCTGCCCACGAAGGTGGGCGAAGTCGTTATCACAAAAGAATGGGAAGAGCGGCAACTGCAAGAACTGATCATCTGAAATCGAGCAGCCGTTCATGGAGGCAAACGTGAGCGAATATCTCTGGCACTGCCCGTTTTGCAATAGGGATCAGACCGTCACCGACGAGGGGCGGCAGATTACATTTGCAGACCTTACGATCGACAACGCTGACGGCCCACGCCGGCTCGTGGCAAAGTTTGTCGTCTGCCCGAATCCCGAATGCCGCAAATTTTCTCTCAGTGCCTCCCTGCATGGTCTGGAAGTCTCCGGAAACCGTTCTTACACGGGAAAGCATATCAAGACCTGGTCTCTCGTCCCACCGTCGCGCGCCCATTTCTTCTCCGTCGACATTCCTCAGCAGGTCCTCCAGGACTACGAGGAAGCCTGCATCGCTGTTGAGTTCAGCCCGAAGGTGGCCGCCGCTCTTTCGCGTCGCTGTCTCTCGGAAATGCTGCGGGACTTCTGGCGAGTTCAGCCGGGGATGCTCGGAGACGAGTTTCGCCAGATCAAAGGCACGGCGGACCCGCTCACATGGGAGGCAATCGAGTCCGTCAGGAAGAACGGCATGATCGGCGGCCGGATGGACAGTGAAGGAGCCGAAATTCTCGACACTGAGCCCGGAGAGGCCGAGTTGCTGATCGGATTGATCGAGACACTCATTCAGGACTGGTACGTTTCCCGGGAGGATCGGCGGAAACGGCTGGCGAAGATCAAGGAGATCACAGGTCAAAGCGCGCAAGAAACGTCGACGGAAGGGAGAGAGTAGGGCACAATAGGTGAGTGCTCTGCATGTTTAAAGTTCCACAAAAACGTACCGTTTATATGTTTCCTTCTGTGTAAGTAATATTTTCTATCTTGCCCACTAATTCTTGATTTTCAGAAACTCCACCCCATCTTTATCAGAGCGCGCTGATAACCGAAATTTTTTTGCTAAAATCCTGGCACTCATAAAAAAATCAATTAGTTATATTTAGGCATCATTCCCATGATCCTTTCAGCGGATCGTAACAGGACTTTCATTACAACAATATGTAAAATTACAAAAACAACTTGACGTGAGCGTAAAGGTTATGTATGATCCCATTAGTACTTTCTCTCTCTAATAAGGAGATACGTATGCTGGATCTTCCTTTTTTATCAATTCCCGATATGTTGCGGAAGAATGCTGTCAAATTTCGAGAGAGACATGCCCTGAAGTTCAGAAAAAAGGGAACCTTTGTGACGTTAAGCTATGGAGAATTCTATGATCGCGCCCTGATGGCTGCTCGCGGTCTTTCAAGAGTGAATGTTAAGTCCGGAGACAAGGTTGCCATACTTTCCGAAAATCGTGCAGGGTGGGTTATCGCTGATATGGGTATCCTTTGTGCGGGCGGAATAGCCGTACCGATCTACCCGAGCAATACCCCGGAACAAGTCGAGCGTGTCATAAACCATTCAGAAGCACGAATCGTGTTTATTTCCAGCAAGCACCAGTATGCGAAGCTTCTTAAAATTCGAGAGTCTATTCCTGCAGTTGAACTGGTCGTTTCCTTCGAGCGTTTCCTGGGTGAGCCCGCATTACCAGTCTGCACGTTGAATCAGCTATTGGAAATCGATTTTCCCATTACTGACAGCGAGAAAAAACAGCTTGAAGTCGCTCATCGACCGAATAGTCCCAGACGACCTTCTTACGATCATGTACACGTCAGGAACAACAGGTGTGCCGAAAGGGGCAATGCTGACCCATCGCAACATTCTTTTCGATGCTTTTTATACGAGTAAAAAGGCGGAGGTACTAAGCGAAAAGGACATTCACCTCAGCTTCCTGCCTTTGAGCCACGTGCTGGAAAGGACAATTGGCTACTACCTGGCAATCATGAACGGTTCCCTGCTGGCGTTTGCCGACAGCATTGAAAAGGTGGCGGAGAATATGGTAGAGTTGAAACCGACGGTAATGGTTAGCGTGCCGCGGTTGTTCGAAAAGATCTATTCCCGCATCTTTGAAAATGTCCGGAAAATGCCTGCAATGAAACAAAAAATCTTTCACTGGGCAATAGAGGTCGGGAAGCAGTACGTGGAATCACGATATATCAACAAGACAAGTTCTGCGTTCCTGTCTTTCAAGTACAACATCGCCGAGCGTTTGGTCTTCGGCAAGCTTCGGGACCGTTTCGGTGGAAACATGAGGCTTTTCTGCTGTGGGGGCGCTCCCCTGGACAAAACGATCAACGAATTTTTCTGGATCATCGGGATTCCTATTCTGGAAGGGTACGGTCTTACCGAGACCAGCCCGGCCGTCTGTTTCAACAGTTTGAAACAGGTGCGTTTCGGTTCTGTGGGAACAGCGCTTGAGAATACGGAGATCAAGGCGGATGCAGATGGTGAGCTCTTGATCAAGGGCCCCCAGGTTATGGTCGGCTATTACAAGGATCCGGTGGCTACCAGTGAAGCCTTGCAGAGTGGCTGGTTCAGGACCGGAGATATCGGCCATATCGAAAATGGGTTCGTTTGCATCACGGACCGGAAGAAGGAACTGATTATTACCGCCGGGGGGAAGAACATTGCTCCCCGGCGGGTCGAAGGCGAACTGCAACTCGACAAATACATCACCCAAGCTATTGTTTACGGCGACCGGAAACCGTACCTCACCGCTCTTCTGGTCCCGAACAGGGAACAGGTCATGGAGTATGCGCGGGAAAAGGATATCGACTGCGGCAATAAGGACGGTTTCGTTACGAGCGGGCCGATCCGGGAACTGTTCGAACAGCGGATCGCTGAAATCAACAGCAGGCTTGCATCGTATGAAACTGTCAAAAAATTTGTATTGCTTCCCCGGGATTTTTCCATCGAAGGCGGGGAGATGACGCCCACCCTGAAGCTTAAACGCAAGGTCATCTATGAAAAATACAAAGACACGATCGAGGGAATGTACGTTGATAACAGGAGTTGACGCTGCACGCAACCTATTAACGGAGGGATACGATGAAGCAAATCAACAAAACGGCTGTTCTGGGGGCAGGGGTGATGGGAGCGACCATTGCCGCCCACCTCGCGAATGCAGGAATCCGGGTCCTTCTGCTCGATATCGTACCGAAGGAGCTGAACGAAGCCGAGACAAAGGCGGGCCTCACGCTGGATAATCCGGCGGTTCGGAACCGGATCGCTGCAGCAGGGCTGGAAGGGCTCAGGAAGATGAAGCCTGCGGCCTTCTTTCTCCCTGCCTATGCCTCCTATATCGAGATTGGAAATTTTGAAGACGACGCGAAGAAGCTCCGGGAATGCGACTGGGTCATCGAGGTCGTCGTCGAAAACATGGCAGATCAAGAAGAGGCTTTTCAAAGAGAAGATCGCCCCGAACCTCAGGGAAGGGGCCATTCTCTCGACCAACACAAGCGGACTCTCCGTCAACGAGATGGCCGAAAGCCTTCCCGAGCACGTGCAAAGGAATTTCCTGGTCACTCACTTTTTCAATCCGCCGCGTTACATGCGTCTCCTTGAGATCGTACCTTGCCGCTCCACCGATCCTGAGACCGTCCGGTTCATGGCCGAGTTCATTGAGCGGCGCCTGGGCAAGGGGATCGTCTCTGCCAAGAACACCCCAAACTTCATCGCTAACCGGATCGGCGTTTATTCCATCTGTAACTGCATACAGAATATGGTCGAAATGAAGCTGACCGTGGAGGAGGTGGATGCAGTCGTCGGGCCCGCCACGGCCCGTCCCAAAAGCGCGGCCTTCCGCACCGCTGATCTCGTGGGCCTTGATACGCTCCAGCACGTGGCGAACAATTCTTATGAGCTTCTGGTGAATGATGAACAGCGGGAAACTTTCCGCTTCCCCGGCTTTATCAGCGAGATGGTGAAAAAGGGGCTGCTGGGGAACAAAAGCAAGCAAGGGTTTTTCAAGAAGGAGAAAGGTGAAAACGGCTCAGCGTACTTCTACTACGATTATACGAAAGGAGAGTACGCACCGTCCCAGCGTCCAAAGTTCGCCTCTGTGGAAACGGCCAAGGCGATCGACGATCCAGCGAAAAGGTTGCAGACGGTCATATCCGGCACTGACAAGGGAGCCGAGTTCGCCTGGAAGAACCTGCGCGATACTCTCATCTATACCGTGAATCGCATTCCTGAGATTTCCGAAGACATCGTCAATATCGACAATGCCATGAAATGGGGTTTCAACTGGGAACTCGGCCCTTTCGAGATGCTTGACGCCATCAGTGTTAAAGAATTCGTCAAGCGAGCGGAGAAGGACGGAGTGGTAGTACCGGCATCCCTCAAAACAATTGAGCGGTTCTACAGATTCGATAACGGGGGAAACTATTACTACGGCATTCATGACAACGAATACCATGAAGTGTCCAGGTCTGCCGGCAATATAAACCTCTCTCTTTTGAAGAGAAACGGCGGGGTGGTAGAGAAAAACAGTGGCGCTTCCGTACTCGACATTGGCGATGGCGTCTTTTGCCTTGAATTCCACACGAAGATGAATGCCATCGGCAACGAAATTCTTTCCATGGTGCACAAGGGGATCAAGCGGGCGGAATTGGACGGAGTTGGCCTCATCATCGCCAACGAAGGAAGCGTTTTTTCCGCCGGCGCCAACCTGATGCTTATTGCTATGGCCATCAGCGAGGGGTCATATGACGAACTCGCCCTGGTGGTCAAGAACTTTCAGAAGTCGATGATGGCGATCAAATATTCGAAGATACCGGTGGTCGCCGCACCCCATAATTTAGTCATGGGGGGCGGGTGCGAGATCTGCCTCCATGCAGACGCTGTAAATCCACACGCCGAGACCTACATGGGGCTCGTGGAGATAGGCGTGGGGCTCCTCCCCGCAGGTGGGGGGACCAAAGAAATGGCGATCAGAGCCATAAAGCTGGCCCAGGCAAACGACATCGACGCCAGCCCGTTCATTTTCAAGAACTTCTCGAACATTGCCATGGCCAAAGTAAGTACCTCCGCTGCGGAACTCAGGGAAATGGGCTTCCTGCGCCATGGCGATGCGATAACGATGAACATGGACAGGCGGATTTTTGACGCCAAGCAGAAAACAATCGCTCTCGCAGCCAACTACCGTCCGTCGAAACCGCTTATTGACCTGAAGGCTCCGGGACGGAGCGTAGCGGCCACCATAAAATCCCAGCTCTGGAACATGCGCATCGGTGAATTTGTCACCGAGTATGAGGAGTATCTGGGGAGCACGATCGCCGACGTTATCACGGGCGGCGATGTTCCTGCCGGCACCCTCATCACAGAGGAGTACCTGTTGGAGTTGGAGCAGGAGGCATTTCTCAAGCTCTGTGGCCAGAAAAAGACGCTGGAGCGCATCCAGCACATGCTGAAGAAGGGCAAACCGTTGCGGAATTAAGAGCTACGCTCCTTTGTGTCAAAGCGCATTTTAAAAATGGAGGATATGATGAGAAATGCATATGTTTTAGCTGCCTACCGCACTCCCGGTTGCAAGGCGAAAAAAGGAAAATTCAAGGACATGAGGCCCGACGATCTGGCCGCGGCTGCCTTGCAGGGCCTGCTGGAGAGAACGGGCATCGACCCGATGCTGGTTGAGGATGTCATCATGGGGAGTGCCTTCCCGGAAGGAGAGCAGGGGATGAACATGGCGCGGATCGCGGCAATGAAAGCCGGGATACCCTATCACGTACCGGCCCAGACCGTTAACCGTTTTTGCTCGTCCGGTCTGCAGACGATTGCCTCGGCCGCGGAGCGGATCATGGCGGGGTTTGCCGACTGTATCATTGCCGGCGGCGCGGAGAGCATGACCATGATCCCGATGGGAGGTAGCAAGTACAGCGCAAATCCCTCTCTCGTGGCCTGCTGGCCGGAATCGTTCGCCTCCATGGGGATCACCGCTGAGAAGGTGGCGGAGAAATATAACGTTACCCGGGAAGACCAGGACGCCTTTGCAGTTGCCAGCCATGCAAAGGCAGCGACTGCCATCAAGCAGGGCAATTTCCAGAAAGAAATAATCCCTGTGGAGATCGAGAAGTGCTCTCTCGTAAACGGCAAGATGAAAAGAACCACAGAGATCGTCTCCATCGACGACGGCGTGCGGGGCGATACGACCACGGCCGCTCTGGAAAAATTGAAACCTGCTTTTAAGACAACGGGGACCGTGACGGCCGGCAACTCGTCGCAGACGACCGACGGGGCAGCAGCCACGCTCGTCGTCTCCGAGGAGTTCCTGAAGAAATGTGGCAAAACCCCTTTGGCGAGATTCGTTTCCTTTGCCGTGAAAGGGGTGCCGCCCGAGATCATGGGGATCGGCCCCGTGGAGGCGGTCCCGGCGGCACTTCGGCTGGCAGGGCTGAAGCAGGAAGACATCGGCCTCATAGAACTGAACGAGGCCTTTGCCGCCCAGGCGCTCGCCTGCGTACGGGCCCTCGGTCTCGATCCGGCAAAGGTCAATATCAGCGGCGGAGCAATCGCCCTTGGGCACCCGCTGGGCTGCACGGGTTCAAAATTAACGGCAACGCTTCTTCACGCGATGCAGCGGAACAATGTGCGTTACGGCATGGTTTCCATGTGCATCGGCGGCGGCATGGGGGCTGCCGGGATTTTTGAGAAGATGTAGGAATAATGTAGCCAACGGCATAATGCCCACGGCGTTAGGGAAATCAATCTCATCAGAGTGAGGTGAAAGCATGGCTACGAATATGGAAGTGAAGAAAGCGAAACTGTTCAAAGGGGCCGAGTACCTGATTACCGAGGCAACGAAGGACGATGTTTTTACGCCCGAGGATTTTACGGATGAGCAAAAGCAGATCGGCGAGACTACTGCACAGTTCGTGCTGAACGAGGTCGTCCCTCACAGGGCGGAAATCGAAAACCACGATTTCGACCTCGTTGTTCAGTTGATGAAGAAGTGCGGCGAGCTGGGGCTTCTCATGATCGATGCCCCCGAGGAGTACGGAGGTCTCGAACTCGATAAGGCGACCAGCATGCTGGCTGGCGGAGAAAATCTCGGCAGCCGGTTCTTTTTCCGTCACCTACTCGGCCCATTCCGGCATCGGCACGCTGCCGCTCGTCTACTACGGCACGCAGGAGCAGAAGGAGAAATACCTGCGGAAAGATCATCAGCGGTGAGTGGATCGCGGCCTACTGCCTGACCGAGCCGGACTCGGGGAGCGATGCCCTTGGAGCGAAGGCCACGGCCACGCTCTCCGCTGACGGGAAATTCTACCTCCTGAACGGAACCAAGCAGTTCATCACCAACGGAAGCATTGCCAATCTCTACACGATCTTTGCCAAGATCGATAAAGAGCACTTTACCGCGTTCCTCGTGGAAAGGAACGACCGAGGGACTGTCCGTGGGCGCAGAGGAAAAAAAGCTCGGGATCAGAGGCTCTTCGACAACGCAGATCATTCTCGAGAACGCCAAGGTGCCCGTGGAAAACGTGCTCGGCCAGATCGGCAAGGGGCATAAGATCGCCTTCAATGTGCTGAACGTCGGCCGCTTCAAGCTCGGCGCCGGAGTGACCGGGGCGGCAAAGTACGCCCTGACGAAGGAATCAAATATGCCAACATACGAAAGCAGTTCGGCGTTCCCATTGCCAGCTTCGGAGCCATCAAGGAGAAGATCGCCGACCTGACGGCAGCTACCTTTGCCGCGGAGTCGCTCGTCTACCGTCTTGCAGGCCTGATCGACAACAAACTTGCGACCATTGACAAGAACATTCCCAACTACTACGAGGTCTACCAGAAGGGGATCGAGGAGTATGCCATCGAGTGCGCAATCGCCAAGGTGTTCTGCAGTGAGGTCCTGGCCGAAGTTGTGGACCAGGTAGTGCAGATCCACGGGGGCTACGGCTTTATCCAGGAATACCCTGCGGAAGGGTTCTACCGGGACGAGCGGATCAACCGCATTTTCGAAGGCACGAACGAGATCAATCGCCTCCTGATTCCCGGGACCATCCTGACCAGGGCCATGAAAGGGGAGATCCCGCTGCAGCGCGAGGCGACCAAGGCCTTCGAGTCGCTCATGACCCCCTCCGTCGACGAGCTGGACGACACAGACCCCTTTGCCGCGGAAAAGGAGCTCCTTGCCAACCTGAAGAAGGTCTTCCTGGTGATTGCGGGGAGCAGCGTCCAGAAATTCATGATGTCGATCAAGGACGAGCAGGAGATCCTTCTTGCTGCAGCCGACATTGCCATCAATATCTTTGCGATCGAGAGCGCCCTTTTGCGCGCTGAAAAGATCCTGCCGTCCTTAAGCGAAGCCAAAAAGGCATCCGTCACCGCAGCGGTGAAGGTATTCACCTTCAATGCCGTGGAGCAGACAGCCACAGCAGCGCGCAAGGCAGCATACTTCATCGAAGAAGGCGACACCCTGACCATGCTTCTTGGCGGGATCAGGCGGTTCACGAAATACGACGCCACGGGATTGCTTAAGTTCAAGCGCCAATTGGCAAATGCCGCAATCGAGGCGGAAAAGTATATTTTCTAGTTCGCGCGCGGATGAAATCGTATGATACAACACACGGTACATACTCCTTACATGGTAGGTGAGGTCCACTTCTACTCCACGGAGATCGACGGAGACCTTGTGCTGTTCGATACCGGGCCTGCCACGCCGCATGCCCTTGCCTTCCTGGAAGAGCAGGTTGATATCGGGCGGCTAAAGTATCTTTTTATTACGCACTGTCATGTGGACCACTGCGGTCTGGCCGCTTACCTTGCGCAGCATTCAAGGGCTGAAATTCTCATCCCCCGCAGGGATGCCGTAAAAATGCGGCATCATAAGCATCGTCTTACCCATATTCAAAAATTCCTGAAGGGTTATGGCTTCGATGACGAATTTACTGAACAGTTAAAAAATGTCCTCGATGAAAAAAAGGTCTTTCCCGAGATTCCCGGGCGAAGCACTGTTGTGGAAGATTCCGATATCCCCCAAAAACTCGGAATCAGCTGGCTCAGCTGTCCAGGGCATTCCCAGAGCGATCTCGTCTACCTCTGCGGAAACGATGCGGTGAGCGGCGATGTCCTTCTCCGCGACATCTTTCAGGCGCCTCTTCTCGATGTGGACCTGGACACCTTTGCCGGAAGGTTCAGAAATTACGATGCCTACTGCGCGAGCCTCTTGGAGCTGGGAAAACTTCGGAGCTGCAACATACTCCCCGGCCACCGCGAATACGTGAAGGGCCTTGACGAAACCATCCACTTTTACGTCCGGAAACTCATGGAGAGGGCAGGGCAGGTGAAGCGGTTTAACAGCGTCGAATCTCTCCAAGAAGTCATCGGCCATCTTTTCGGCGAGTCCCTTGTCGATCCCTTTGTCGTCTATTTGAAAGTTTCCGAGATCGTTTTCATGCGCGATTTTCTCGCGGAGCCGGACAAGCTGGAGCGTTCCCTCGAGCAGATCGGATTGTCGGATTCGGTGCATGAACTGTACACGGCCGTGACTGCGTAAAGCAGAAACCGCACATCGCGGAGACAAATCATGAATGACCCGCTCTTTCAACCAATCACGATCAACGGCCTTCAGGTGAAAAACCGCATTTTCATGCCGGCCATGCACTTGAACATGGCGAGGAAGTTCGCCGTGACCGACCAGCTGGTTGCGTTCTACGCCGAGCGGGGACGCGGTGGAGCCGGGATGATCACCGTGGGCTACGCCACGGTGGATGAACTTTCCGGCAACCCGGGGAATATCGGCGCCCATCAAGACGTGTTCATCCCCGGTCTTGCCCGCCTGGCAACAGCTATCAGGGACAACGGCGCCCGGTCATCTGTACAATTAAACCACGCAGGACGGTATAATTATTCCCTGTTTCTCGGCAGCAGGCAGCCCGTAGCACCTTCGGCCGTAGCATCGCGGCTCACCCGGGAAACTCCCCGCGAACTGACAGTTGATGAAATCCACGGGATCGTTACGAGTTTCGCACAGGCGGCGCAACGGGTCAAGCAAGCAGGGTTCGATGCCGTAGAAATTCTCTCAGGTACCGGCTATCTGATCAGCGAATTCCTCTCTCCGCTCACTAACAAACGCACGGATGGATACGGCGGCTCCTTCGAGAACCGGGTGCGGTTCGGTCTTGAGGTGCTAAAGGCGGTCAGGGACTCCGTGGGCGCGAACTTCCCGCTCGTCGTCAGGCTGAACGGCAACGAGTTCATGCAGGGGGGGACGAGTCGTATTGAGCTGCAGGAGTACGCAGTCCGTCTCACAGAGGTCGGCGCAGATGCCCTCTGCGTCAATGTGGGATGGCATGAGGCCAAGGTCCCCCAGATCGCGGCTGAGGTCCCGCGCGGAGTTTTTGCCTATCTGGCCCGGGGAATCAAAGAACGTGTAAACGTCCCGATCATCGCCAGTCACCGTATCAATGATCCTGTTGTGGCCAGGGAAATGCTGGAGGACGGCGTTTGCGACGTAGTTGCCATGGGCAGGGCCCTCATTGCCGATCCTCAGTTACCGGAAAAGGCCCGGACAGGAAGAGAACAGGATATTGTTCATTGCGTGGCCTGCGGTCAGGGCTGCTTTGACAATCTCTTCAAGATGAAGCATGTTGAGTGCCTCTGCAATCCTCGGGCTGGCCACGAGCTCGAAACGGTGATCGAAAAGACCGATAAACCGCAGAAGGTCATGGTGATCGGTGGCGGAGCGGCCGGTATGAGTGCGGCAGCAGGCGCAGCCCGTTGCGGCCACCAGGTGACGATCTACGAAAGGAGTGGCAGGCTCGGCGGCCAGCTTCATCTGGCCGGGGCTGCTCCCGGGCGTGAGGAATTCCTCGGGCTTGTGCATGACCTCTCAAGGCAGCTTGCAGTCCATGGGGTCTCGGTTGTCCTCAACCAGGAGGTCGATGCCGCGCTCCTGAACCAAGTGAAGCCTGACATTGTTGTGCTGGCCACAGGCGGAGCACCCATCGTTCCTTCTATCCCGGGCGTAGAGCTTCGTCACGTCGTACAGGCCTGGGACGTGTTGTCCGGGAGAGTTCATACTGGCCGACAGGTCGTGGTCATCGGCGGCGGAGCAGTGGGAATTGAAACAGCACTCTTTCTGGCGGCGAAAGGGACCCTTTCCGGCGAGGCGCTTAAATTTCTCCTGGTCCATGAAGCCGAGTCCACGGACAGTCTCTATGGGTTGGCAGTACGGGGGACCAAAGAAGTGACCGTGATCGAGGTGATCGATGAATTGGGAAAAAATTTCGGCAAGACCACACGGTGGGGCATGCTCCAGGACGTGGAGCGTTTCGGCGTACGGACGAAAACGAGTGTCCGCGTCCTCGAGATCACTGCCGCTCACGTGCGCGTAGAAAGCACGGCAGGAGTCGAAGAAATTCCTACGGATACGGTTGTCCTTGCTGTTGGAACAAGGGCCTTTAACCCGATCCAGGAATTGATAGTGAAGAAAGGTATCCCTTTTCGAATTGCAGGAGATGCCGACACGCCGGGCACGGTCTTCGATGCGGTCCACCGAGGGTTTGCTGTTGGTACAGGGATCAGTTGAAAGACTGCCAGTATTGACCACCCCTGCGCAAGTGTTGTTCGTGATCTCGACCCAGATAGAAAGGAGCTGTTGATGACAAAGCGATACTCCACCTCCATTGATCTCCGGTTCTCCGACCTCGATCTCTACGGCCACGTGAATAGCGCAGTCTATTTTACCTACCTGGAAACCGCCCGGATAAAGCTATTCATGGAGGCTTTTCAGGAGCTGACTGACCAGGGGATATTTATTGTCGTGGGCAGGGCAGAGTGTGACTACAAATACCCTATCCTCCTGAGTGACACGGTAGTGGTCTCAGCGTGGGTGAGCCGCATCGGCGCTACGAGTTTCGATCTTACTTACCACATTCATGATAATGATGACAGAATATTTGCCAATGCTGTAACCACGATGGTCTGCGTCGACAGCGTCAAGAAAAAACCGGTTGCGGTGCCGGAACGTTTGCGCGCTATGGCGTGAACGGATATGCAAAACGTAGGGGAGACTTTTTCTGTGCAAAAAATATCTTGGATTGGCCGGTTCACATTTTGGGCGACGCTGGCACCCTAGCGAGGAAGGTGGTAATAATCGAAGATTTTCTGCTTGTATTTGGCGATGTCGGTTTCGAGGGACCGCAGCTGGGCGACCCTCTTCCTGATATTGTCAAGGTGGGAATCGAGCAGCTCGATCAGGCGCGGCATTATCTTTTCGGGGAGCTGTTCCCTTGAGTAGAGGTCGGCCAATTCCTTCATCTCCTGCAGGGAGAGTCCCAAGGTCTTCAACTTGAGAACGAACTTGAACCGTGTGATATCGGCTTTATCATAGACGCGTATGCCTCCCTCGGTCCTCTTCGGGGGTTCAACCAGCCCCATCTGCTCATAGAGCCGGATGGTCCTGGTGGTGATATGCAGTGCCTTGGCAAGTTCGCTGATCTGCATGTATTCAACTGAACTGAGTTTCATGTTTTACCTTTAAAGGAGATTGATGGATTATCGGCAACGGCTAAAGTCAAACGATGAGGGCTTTATAGTTGACATTAACGTTAAGCGTAATTATAGTACTCCTGGGAAATAAATTCGTCAATAGATATACTTACTCACGAAACTTGTCAAGAGATCAGCTTACTCGTAACCGGCTTTAAGGAGCACTCCTATGGAAGCTACCCGGGAAATATACTGGAATGTAGGGCACGGCGTCGTAGTGCCCATGTACTTCATCTTTGCTCTTGCTGTTGCTGCGTTTCTCTACGGCTTTTACCGCCGTTTCGCCGTATACCGCCAGGGAAAGGCGCTGAACAGGTTCGATCGCCTGCCTGAGAGAATTTTGCTGTTCCTGAAGAACATGATCGCCCAGGTGCGGGTGCTCCGCGTGCCTGGCCCCGGGTTCTTTCACGCCTTTTTCTTTTGGAGCTTCGGCATACTCTTTATCGGCACGCTCCTCGTCATGGCCCAGGTGGATTTCACCCAGCCCGTTCTCGGGCTGGCCTTCCTCAAAGGATCTTTTTACAAAATATTCTCGCTCGCTCTCGATGCAGCCGGCTTTGTCGGAATCCTTATGCTCGGCGGGTTGCTTGTTCGCCGCTTCTTCATCAAGCCTGAAGGTTTGGAAACCATAAGAGATGATTATGTAATACACGGCCTGCTGTTTACCATCCTCGTGACCGGTTTCGTTATTGAAGGAGTGCGGATGGCCGCTACCGAGCTCAGAACTAATCCAGACCTGGCGCTCTTTTCTCCTTTCGGCATGGTCATCGGGAAGCTTTTCCTTGGCATGACTTCCGAAGCCCTGTCTCTTGTTCATAAGCTGCTCTGGTGGGTCCACCTTCTGCTGGCAATGAGTTTTATCGCGATCATCCCCTCCACAAAACTGCGGCACATCTTCACCACCTCTGCCAATTACCTGTTCACTGATCTGGCGCCCAAAGGATCGATCGCCACGATCAACCTCGAAGACGAGGGCACTGGTCAGTTCGGCGCAGCCAAGGTCTCCGATCTCTCCTGGAAAGATATCTTCGATGCCGACGCCTGCACCTCCTGCAAGCGCTGCCAGGACCGGTGCCCGGCCCATGTAACCGGGAAGCCCCTGTCTCCCATGAAAATAGTAAAGCAGATCGGCGACGTGGCTTTCACCAATCCCGGGGCAGACCTGGTTGAGACAATCGGCGCGGACAGCCTCTGGGCCTGCACCACCTGCCGAGCATGCCAGGAGATCTGTCCGGCAAGTGTCGAGCAGGTGAACAAGATCCTCGAAATGCGGCGCAACCTCTCTCTGATGCAGGGGTCCTTCCCCGGCGACGAGGTGCGGACCGCTGTCAACAATATCGAGGTGAACGGCAACCCCTTCGGACTCGCCTTCGCCAGCCGCGGCGACTGGGCCGCAGGGCTCGACGTGAAAATCATGGAGCAGGACAACGACGTGGACGTACTCTACTTCGCGGGGTGTTATGCTTCCTTTGACAAGAGAAACCGGGAGATTGCCCGGAGCTTCGTCAAGATCTGCAACGGAGCAAACATCCGGGTCGGCATTCTCGGCAAGGAAGAGAAATGCTGCGGCGAACCAGTGCGAAAGATGGGGAACGAGTATCTCTACCAGACCGTGGCAGCCCAGAACATCGAAGTGATCAAGAAGTACGGGGTTAAGAAGATCGTCACGACCTGCCCCCACTGCTTCAATACCCTGGGCAGAGATTACAAGGACCTCGGGCTGGAGATTGATGTTGAGCACTACAGCACCTTCGTGAACGGCCTGATCAGCGGCAACAGGCTGAAGCTCAAACCGGAGTCGTTCGAATTCACCTACCATGACTCCTGCTACCTGGGGCGCTACAAGGACATCTTTGTTGAACCGCGCGCTGTTCTCAAGGCGGCAGGCGGGCAGATCACGGAGATGGAGCAGTCAGGCTACGAAAGCTTCTGCTGCGGCGCTGGCGGGGGCAGGATTCTGGCCGAGGAGAAGCTCGGGACGAGAATCAACGTGGCACGGGTAAAAATGGCCCAGGCAACGGGAGCCCCGCTGCTTGTTTCCAACTGTCCCTTCTGTCTCACCATGATCGAGGATGGAATAAAAACCGGAGACGCTGAAGGAAAGTTGAAGGCGCTTGATCTGGCTGAGATTGTCGCCGCACGAATCGGAGGATAGGATGAAGATACTGGTTTGCATCAAGCAGGTGCCTGACATGGCATCCCGGTTTAAGGTCAACAAGGACAACGTCTGGTATGACGAGACTGACCTGGCTTTCAGGATGAACGAGTACGATGAATATGCTGTTGAGCAGGCGGTGCAAGTCAAGGAAAAGCTCGGCAACGAGCCGGACATTACCGTACTCTCCATCGGGCCTGACCGGCTCGTCGAGCCGATCAAGAAGGCCCTGGCCATGGGGTGCGACCGCGGGTGTCCACATCCAGGACAATGCCTCCTATCAAAAAGATCCGTGGCAGATCGCTTCCACCATAGCCGGATTTGGCCGCGACAAAAACTTCGACCTCATCTTCACCGGCATGCAGTCCCAGGACCGCGGTTCCGCTCAGGTCGGCGCCATCGTAGCAGAACTCTTGGGCATCACGTGCGTCACTACAGTCGTCGGTTTTGCCTATCGACAGACGGCATCGTCACCGCAAAGCGGGAACTGGAGGGGGGCGTGAAAGCAGCGGTGAAGTTCAGCCTGCCGGCGCTGGTTACCTGCCAGCTCGGGCTCAATACGCCCCGCTATCCGACCCTTCCCAATATCATGAAGGCGAAGAAGAAGGAGCTCCTTGTTTTCCCAATTACCGATTTTCTTCAAGAGAAGGAAATGACTGCCACGGCCAGTGCCTATGCGCCTGCGAGGAAAGGGAGCGGCATTCTCCTTGAAAGCGACGTGAACGATATGGCTGAGCGGCTCCTCGTCATTTTAAAAGAGAAAACCACGGTAGTGAAGTAAAAAATTTTCACAATGAGGTAGAAAAGACACAAAAAGACAACCTGGATGTAACCACGGGTCCCGAGTACGGGACGCACAGATGAACACAGTAGTAGGGAAACCTGTCGCAACAAAAAACCCCATGACTCGAATCTAACCGTGTGCGCCAAAGGCGCCTGTGGTTAAAATCCTGTTTTTGAGTTTGACCGGGTTAGGAGGATCGAATGAAAGCACTGCTGATTTGCGAATACCGGGAAGGAAACCTCCTTGACTTCCAGCTATGAACTCGTGGCTTTTGCCGACAAGCTGGGGGCTGACAAGGCAATGGTCCTGATCGGGAGCGAAGCGGAAGCTCCCCAGGGTCAACTGCAAACTCTATTTTGCCGATGCCAAAAAATACGGAGAGTACAATCCGGATCTGCACAAACAAGATCGTGCTTGAAGCAGTCAAGCGGGAAAACCCCGACTGTATCGTTTTTCTCCATTCCTCCTATGGCTGGGACCTGGCCCCGCGGGTGGCCGCGGCGCTCAAGGTCGGACAGGTTTCCGAAATCGTCGGAATCAACGAAGGAAAATTCGAAGTCGGCCTCTGCAATGCCAAACTGCGGCGGACCGTCATCTCGCAGACGGGGAAGACGGTCCTCACCATTCAAGCCGGGGCCTTCAACTTCAGCGGAGAAGCCGCAGGGGAACCCGCAGGTGGAAAAGATCGACCTCGCTGACGCTGTTTCGGCTATGGAATTCGTCGGCTATGAGCCGCCGCAGAAAAAAGAAGTAGACCTGTCGCGCGCAGAGGTGATCGTCAGCGCCGGCAGAGGAGTCGGGAAAAAAGAAAATGTGGCAATCATCGCCGCGCTGGCCAAGGCCCTGGGCGGGCAACTCGGGGCGAGCCGTCCGGTGGTCGATGCGGGATGGCTCGAGCACAGCCACCAGGTCGGGACCACCGGCCAGACCGTGGCGCCGAAGATCTACGTGGCGTGCGGCATTTCCGGGGCCATTCAGCATTTGGCCGGGATGAAGAATTCCGAGTTTGTAGTTGCCATCAACAAGGACAAGGACGCGCCTATCGGCGAAGTAGCGGATGTGATGGTAGTGGCCGATGTGATGCAGTTCGTTCCCGCCTTTACTGCAAAGCTGTCCAAATAAGTATGTCTTATTGTTGAGGAATTCTTTCATCCTCTATCTCGCGCATTCTCTAAACTGAATGGATGTGCATAATAGATCCGTTTAGCTCTGATAAACTTCCTTTTATGTTAAAGGTCAAGTCTACTTTTGGCGTAGTAATCCCTTCTTCGGTTTTGTTCTCAGGACGAACAAGTCTTTAAAACCAACCTTTTATCAGCAGACATGCCTACAGCATAAAGGCAGCTGCATTTCCTCGGTCATGTTTTAAAGTGTGGGTACGCAGTCTGAAGTAAGCAGACACAATGCATCCGGCTGCAGGAAGAAAGAAAGCGTTACCCACGATGAACTAGGTCTATAAAGATCATTCGTCCCAGCACAATCCCGTAAGTTACTGAACAACTGCCGACACATACTCCTTCTGGTTCTTAAGAACGTATCTGATACGGTTCAAGAGTTTCCTGGCTATATGGATAATGGCCCTGGTTTTCGGCATCTTTTTCGTAAGCCGCTCAAAAGCCATCAAAAGCGCCGGATCCTGCCGTACAGCGATCCACGCATCTTCAATGATCAAGAATCGCAGAAACCGGTTCTTTCGATTCGTCATGCCCTTCGTCGTATCTTTCTCTCCGCTGGAGTCTGTGTCAGGAACAAGACCAATATAGCTTGCGAGCTTATCGAGCGACTGGAACCGGTCGATATTGTATAATTCTGTAAGAAGCGTCATGGCAGTAAGCGTACTGATGCCGGGAACAGTCCTTAACAACTGCACATTGGTCTTATACTCATCTGTTCGGGCGAGGATGCGGATCTGTCGGTTCAAAGCAGTGATGATTCTGCGAAGTTGTTCCAGTTCATAGAGGTAGACTTTAAAAACGTAGTTCCCGCTGGCCCGTTCCATTTGAATGCTCTGAATCCATTGGATGAATTTATATGACCAGTTGCTGTGAACAATGTCGTTTGGTAGATGGATACCATAAAAGGCAAGCAGAGACTTGATCTGGTTTTTGCAACGGACCTGCTTTTTGACCATGTTGCGTCGGGTCCGGAGCAAACCGCGGTCTTCGACCTTCACTCGAGCAGGAACATAGATTCCTTCGAGCTCGCCGTTCCTGAGGCAGCGGGCAAGCTTACGGCAATCCACTTTATCAGTTTTGCCAGCGCGTTCTTTGTCTTTTGTCGGGACATCGGCAGGATTTACTACCATGCATTCGATGCCTTTCTCGCGGAGTTGGTCATGGATCCAGAAACCGGAATAGCCGGCCTCGTAAGCAGCATGATAGGTTGCCCCGGGGAAGTTTCGCTGCATATAGTTGCTCAGGAGCACAGGGTCCGGTGGCTGGGAGAACGTCTTATGTGCGCTGTGTTCGGTCATAATACTGATGCTCCAGCTCTTTCGGTGAACATCCATCCCCACATAAATGTGTTGACCGGTGAAATCCAGTTTGCTAAGGTTATTCATGGCAAGTCTCCTTTCGGTACTATTTTGTCTGCCTGACACAAATATACCTTAAGACGGACTTGCCACTTTAATCATAAGGTCTGAAGCTGTTGAAGTTTCCATCCTGTCAGATCAATAAAATTTCAAGATATATTTGTTCGCATATGTCTTAAAATACCCTCCTCAAATTGCAAATTTACGTTGACTCAATAATATTCGTCGTGCTACGTTCGTCGAAAAACAATCGTTTCTTTTCAATAACCGAGCGACGAATATTAGACGTATTGGGCTGACCCTGCAAAATTAATAAAATCGAGAGAGCCATAAGCGGGCCTTGTTAGCGGCTTACGGAGACCGCCCAGGATGTCAACGATCTTAAGAATGTATCTTGCCTTCATATTTTTCTTCACGGCGATTGCGTCGACTTGCTACGCCGCCGAGTGCGCCAAAGGCGCGCGAACGAGCCTTCAATCCACATTTATCAATATACCCGCTATTCCGCGTCTTGATCAGAGCATTGGCCGGACCAAGTTTGTTTTGCACTCAGAACCTCATGGAGAAATACTCTCGAGTACGGAGTTCGATGGACGGTGGTTCTGTTTCGGCTACAACGCAAAGACACATTGCTACATCATTGGCGGCATTTTCCAAAAAGGGGCCTGGCTGCCGCTGGGCTCAATTCAGTATTTTGCCGAGGACGGGAGTTCATTCAAGCCATCGGCATTTGACCGGTCGGGCTACATTGCTTTGTCCGCGGCAACGAGTCCCTCTGGTAGATATCTTGTTTTTATAGGAGGAATAGATTCTTCCGACGGTTTATACGTTCTTGACACGAAACGCGATGTGATCAAAAAACTTGGCCGTGCGCCGTCACCTCCACCGGATGCACTGGTGAGTGATATTTGCCAGGGCGAGCCGTTCGAGTGGGGAGGGTGCTGCGCCGACGGTTACCTTGAGATGGACAGCAGCATCCTTCGCTTCAAGTCGGAATCGGAGCTGGAGGTCAGTTACGGCAAGGATGGGCCATCAGCCCGCGCAAAAAAACGCCATATTCGCAAGTTCAGCCTTGACCGCTGAGACCTCCGTGACGCCGATAGAAAGCTCCATCCTTGATCGAAGACGAGGAAGTCAAGCACTGCTATTGGAAGGGGTTCGATGCGGATGTTGATGATGCCACACAAGACGAGGTCATCCAGGATCGGGCCGGCAAAAAAACTATTGGTCGGCGCGTAAAGCTGGCTAATCTGGAGGACAATTCTGATCCATCTCGAATAGTAGAGCCTACCGAAAAATATCATCAGCGGCTTGAAAAATACCATTTAGCGATGCAACGACTTCGCTAAATGATTTGATAGTGCTCATATCGTTGTTCGGTTATTCGTCATTGCTGTGAGGCGCCTTAAATGACCTTCCGGGTCTTAGTTGACGACAATTACCACTTTATGGATGAAGACGAGCGCACCGAGCTGGGATCATTTCCCACGAAGGAGGCTGCAATCGAGGCTGCTCAACGAATTGTGGACGAATGTCTGCGTGCTGCTTGTCGTCCTGGCATGACCCCGAAACAACTCTACGATAGCTATGTGTCGTCTGGCGAGGACCCTTTTATTGTGGGCGAGGGCGCGGAGAAGGTCACGTTTTCCGCTTGGGACTATGCGAAGCAGCGGTGCAACGAGTTATGCACGCCTGATAAAAAGTAAATTGCAAAGGATACGGATACGTTCGCGAGGAGATTGCATGGATCAAACTGATCAGATGCCGAATCCAAAACTTTGGCCCTTAAAAATAAAGACTTTTATGTAATCCAATCATACTTGCAGGAGTCTTATTACTTTATTGCGGTGGAAGAGTTATCTATCGGTCCATAGAAAGCACGACGTGGCCGATTGCAGACGGAACGATTCTGAAATCCGAAGAAAAGCTCGAAGACGGCGCTGGTATAGGGGTAACCATGCACTGGAGCGCGGCCCGCAACCACTGCAGTTCGTCCAGGCTCATCTTCTCCCCGCTGATGCGTTCAACTTTACTGGCGGTGTTGGCATAAGACATAAAAGAAGGGCCGCCTTGTGCCGGCGGCCCTGAAACAACTGATCATAAGGCTAATCGTTATCGTGTCTTCCCCTGCCGTGACCTCTTCCGCGTCCCGGCCCGCCATTCTCGCCTCTGGGCTTGTCCCAATGGCGTTCCTTCTCCCAAGTCCGCCAGTTTCTCTGGACCATGTCGTGAGGCATACGCTCATGTCCAGGAGGAATGCGGCGGTAGGTGGGCGGCACTCTGATCAGGGCGCGAGGCACCCGGCCGGGCCCGACAGCGCGCCAGGGACCGTTATAACCCGTAGAGATATACCACCCTCCCCTATGTGGGCGATACCAGTATCCGTGATAGAAAAAAATGTCCACCTGGACGTCAGGCGGATAGTACACATAAGTGCCGGGGATCACGACCAGGGCCGGCGGTGCCGGAATGACCAGCCCGGGCAGGGGGATGTTGATATTGACGTTCACCTCGGCATAACTTGCTGCCGGAGTAAAGAGACCGAACATCAGATACATGGCTCCTCCTCCGAAAGCAATCAATAATGATTTTTTCGTCATACAACCTCCTTGATCTCTCCCACATTCTCAACACGTCATGAACGTCTCTTTGGCGCACGTTCTGAAGTGCTGCGTCCTATGATTTCCCTGTACCGAGGGAACGGGCGCAGCACATGGCGGAGATACTTTCCTTAAAAGCGTCTTACTCCGGATGAATCGGTGTAAACTTGGCGCCTTTGAAAGAGACTCCTGCCATCAAACCCTTCTGATCGAAGACAAACCCGGCGATAGGATTCTGGCTCCTGAGGGTCTCGACGGAAGCGTCGGCCCCAACTTTAACAAACGTTACTTCGGCGTCCACCCCCGCCTCCCAGCCCTCACTTTTGCGGAATTTATTTAGGGCATCGTCGGTCATAAACACAATGACCATGTCATACTGCTCGGCGCCGATCTGATATCCCAGTGAGCCCGATACGAGGCTGTAGTACCGGACGGGCTTGCCGCCGACTTGAAGAGAACCCTGGCCATACTGCCCGGCGACAATGAAGCCGGCTTTGGTGATGTGTGGCATGACCAGCACACCCTTCGCTGCCTTCAGATATTCGGAGCCTCCCTTGATATCCTTCTTGAATCGGGACAGAGTCGCTGTGACTCCGACATCAATTTCAGCTCTTGTCAACGCGGTCGCAACAGGAACAGCGATGAAAAATATCACCATGCTCAAGAGCAGCGCGACAAGAGTTCTTAGCCTAGCGTGAGCATTCATGATTTCCTGACCTCCTTTTCGCCACATCTTTTCCTTCTCTGATCCTCCGTACGCGGGAGCAAGAAGGGTCACCTCATCTGATCTCAGCAGGTGACAGTGATATTATTATACCTCGTTTCACTTGATTCGGAAATCCAGAGCCTGCATAAGGTACCACGATAGTATGCAAAGAGGTTCGGATCGTCAAACTTGCTGCTCCATTTAAAGCCCCCGTTTATAAGTAAGCGGACACGAGATATGAATTGATCATGCCTTCCAGCACATCCGATGTATTCCTCCAATGCTGTATGAGTGGAGTGATATCGGCTGTTGTCCGTGGTCCTTCCAATGAAAGATTCCGATTGGAATATTAATATTCGTTAACGTTATACCCGTAAAATACCCATTTGACGTTGACATAAAATTGCATTCGATATATATTTGACATAAATATTAATGAATGGCGTGGCAAGTTTTATAGCTAAGCTGATTCAATCCCAGGAGATAACATCTCCGTGACTGCCAAATACGCACAGGCCATGGCCATTCCCCTTATCTCAATATACGGAGGGGATATCTGCCGCTACGCATCCTTACAAAGTCAGGGTTTCTCTGTGAGGCCAGGTGAATGAGGATACGTTATATGGCATAAGAGTGGTTATTATCGTAACTCGGTTATATGAGGTTTCTATAATACTTTCCAGCGAGAAAATCGTCTACCTTTAGCGGGCTACTTTTACAACGGCCGTAATCTCTAAAACCACGTCGTACTACATTGAATGGCGTATGAAGAAAGTCTCGGTAGCAGAACCTCTAGTAAGGGTGCTGTTTTTCGTTTACGTATTTTGTTTATATGCAGCGACAGCCCTGTTTCAAAACGGCCTGTTCGAGCGAGACGGTTATTATCATGCGCGTCTCGCCCAGCTGATGCCGGGGAGGTTGATTTCTCAAAGCTTTCCCTGGACGCAGCTCAGCACCTGGAAAGACCACTACTGCGACAAGGAGTTTCTGTATCACCTTGCGATGATGCCGTTCGCCCAGCTCGGCAGCGAGCCGATCCTCGGCGCACGGATTTTTGCCACGCTCCTCTCGGTGGCGGTCATTGGAGCGCTCTTCTGGGTGCTTCACGCGAACAAGGTCCGTTGGCCCCTATTCTTTAGCGCATTGCCTCTCGGCATGGGTGGGTTGTTCATCGCACGGCTAGGCATGATCCGGTCTCATGTGCTGAGCATGCTGCTGCTCATGTTCGGCATTCACTTCCTGCTGCATCGACGATGGAGGGCCTTGTTCGTGTTGGGGTTTGTGTTTGCTTGGAGCTACACGGTCCCCTTTGTCTTGTTTATCACCGCCGCATCATTCGCTGTGGGGCAGTGGCTTGGAAGGGGCGGGCTGGATTATCGGTCCGTTGCTGCTACGGGGATCGGCTCGATCTTGGGCCTCACTTTGCACCCCTATTCACCGATGACTCTCGAGACGTTCCTCACCTATGTGCAGATTTTCCGAATAGGGCTGCAAGGGGTCGCCAAGTCCGGCTTTGAACTCGGCAACGAAATCTATCCCTACTCTTTGAGTGTTTTTTTCAACATCTATCCCCTGATTGTGATCCTGATCCCGCTGCTCGTGCTGTTCGTGCTGCTTCGCAGAAAGCGTTTGTCTCCGGAAACGCTCGGCGTTGTCCTGTCGGCGCTCTGTTGGTTTGGAATGACCATGGCATCGGCGCGTTTCGTCGAGTATTCGGTGCTGCTCCTGGCCATTGCGATAGCTTTCGTGACGCGGGACACGCTCTCAGCGCAGGACGTTGTTCCGCGTTTGCCCGCGATCATCAAACGTCTGCGCTGGTTTATTGCTGCTGTAGCAATCGGCATGCTCCTGGCCTTTCACGTCTACTCCATGAAATTCTACGTGTATTATCAGACCAAAGCCGCCCCGCCGCTTTTTTTTCAGGGGGCGTCGCTCTGGATGGAGCCGCATCTGGCGTCGGACGAAACTGTGATCAATCTATTCTGGGACGATTTCCCGGACTTGTTTTATGCCGCGCCGCGGCAGCGGTACATCTGGGGCCTCGATCCCACCTACACGATCCGCTACGACCGAAACAAGGCGGTCCAGCTTGAAAACTTCAGGCGCCATCTGACCCGCCTGGACGGCCGTGCGTTGGCGGACATGCTTCAAGCTCACTGGCTCATTCTTCGGGCGAATCGCGTGGATCGCTATCCTGAACTCCGCGCCGCGCCCTTTCGGGAAGTATACCGCGACGATGGGGCAGTGCTTTTCAAAATAGAGTAAAACGGATTCGGCTAAGGGATGTCCTTCTGGGGCAATGTAGTATGTGAATATTACAACCGAATTCGCTCGAGTTGCAACCCATCGCGACCCGTGTTTGTATGTGTGCTCCGCATGGGGCTCCGACCAAACAGAAGTGAAGAATTAATCCGGTTGAAACGTGCAGACAATAGCTTTCCTGAAGCTTGTACATAATAGCTGACCAGTCAAGGTGCATTACCTGATCCTGAAGGTGTTGTGGTTGCCGCTTCCTGAAACTCATAAAGACTCATTCCGAATTCGTTAAAATCTTCATCCCGAAATACCCGCCCCAGTATGTTAAAACAGTCTCTTATGGAATATTTTATGATAGTCATGTATCATATTGACCGTGCAAAACGCTGATGATCTCAATCTTATAGATAGCTTTAAAAAAGGAAATACATCTGCATTCGGACATATCGTCCTCAAATACCAGGACAAGATATACAACCTCTGCCGTCATATGCTTGGGAACGCCGAAGATGCAGAGGACGCCGCGCAGAATGTGTTCTTGAAAGCCTACCAGGCCCTGACCAAATTCCAGCCCGAAGCATCGCTCTATACCTGGCTCTACCGCATCGCAACCAACACCTGCATTGATTATAAGAAAAAGCCGATCTTTGAATCCCTTTTCGGCGGTTCAGAGGAAGGGGAAAGGCTTGTCCATGACCGGGCTTCGGATGCGCCATCTCCGGAGCAACTATACCAGTCAAAGCAGATAGACCAGGCATTGCAGGAAAGTCTTGGGAAATTGTCGCCGAAATTGCGGGCAATCATCATCCTCAAGGAAATTGAGGAGATGTCCTACGAGGGAATCGCGGATACTCTCGATATTTCAATAGGAACGGTCAAATCTCGCATAGCGCGAGCGCGGGAGGAGCTGCGAAAATTAATGAAAAAATTCAGGGAACAAAATCCATAGTAGATCGTTTAATAGATAGGTGACAAGTTTCAGGACATCGGTTACCCAGATGTGTCAAGACATCGGTTACCCGAAACGTCATTTTTTTTACATCAGGACATCGGTGTCCTAGTCTGCATTTAATGCTATCATGCTCTCCTTATCCGAGATCGTCAAAGGAGAGCACTGATGGAAGAAGAACTAAGACAAACCGCAATTAATAGACACATCCAAGGAGGTGAATCACCCAAGGATGTCTATACCAGCTTGAACCGATCCAAAAAGTGGTTCTTCAAATGGCTGAACCGCTATCAGACCGGAGCACCAGACTGGTACAAAGAACAATCCCGGGCTCCCAAAACAAGGCCCTCAGAGATCGACCAGGAAGAAAAAGAGCGCATCCTTTCGACCAGACAACAGTTGGTAGCTGCTCCCTATTCCCAGATCGGTGTCTCGGCCATCAAGTGGGAACTCAAGAAGCAGGATTTACCGTTCCCTTCGGATAGTACAATTAACCGAGTGCTGAAGCGCGAAGGGCTCGTAAAAAAAAACAGCCTATGTACCGAAAGGGGTCGAATACCCTTACTTCATCGAAGCTCTGTGCAGCAACAACATTCACCAGATGGATCTGGTAGGACCGCGTTACATTAAAGGAGACGGCAGATTCTATTCGATGAACGTTATCGATCTGTTCGACCGTGAAGTATACATAGAGGCTCAAAGAACAAAGGAGGATTCCCACGTCTGCCATGGGCTTTTACGCTGCTGGAAGACCATGGGGATTCCTGATTATCTCCAGATGGACAATGCGCTGAACTTCCGCGGCAGCAATCGTTACCCCCGATCTTTCGGAATGGTCATACGGCTTTGCTTGGCCTATGGTGTCCATCCGGTCTTTATCCCGATTGCCGAACCGTGGCGCAACGGCGTCGTTGAGCATTTTAACAACACCTACGACAAAAAGTTCTACCACAGACAATGGTTTTCAAGCTATACCGTTCTGAAGCGGCAGAGCAAGAATTTCCAGCGGTTTCACAACAAGTATCACCGTTACAGCTTCCTTAAGGGAAAAACCCCTTTTGAGATGAGGCAGGCCGCCTACAATTTTACGCCGGTAACAGTAGGATCGAATACCAAGATGCCTGACCTCAGCTTCATTCCGGATGGATGTATTTCTGTCATTCGGTTCATTCGAAGTGATCGGAAACTCGACATCTTCGGTGAACGCTTCGAGGTATCAAAAGACCTCGTATACTCTTACGTAAGGGCACAAATTGTGACGAAAATCCATTCAGTGCAGCTCTACCTCGGGAACGACACTGTCGATACTTTCGAGTACCGATTGCCTGAAGACTTACTACCTGAGGACTCCGTTACCAGCCTTGGGTAACCGATGTCTTGACATTTCGGACCATTAGAAACGGGTAACCGATGTCCTGACATTTGACAGATAGGTGATAAAAATGAGTTGTCCAAAGTCAAAATTTATCTCGGCATACCTTGATAAAGAACCGGGGTTTCGTGAAAAGGCCGCGTTTGAAAGCCATTTGCAAGGCTGCGACATCTGCTCGCAAACGCTTGAGGAGCTGCGCTCACTGCGAGCTGCGTTTGCAAAAGCGGAGCGCCATCATGCCCCCTACGGATTCGCCGCAAGGGTCATGGCGCGGACCGCATCGCTGGAGAGGAAGAAATCGCCATGGTTTGTTCCGTTTTTCATCAGATCCGCGGAGGTGGCTGTCTTGCTCTTTGTCATCACCGTGGGCATTCTTGCAGGGAAGGTCATGACGAACGGCCATTCAACCGTGAATACAGCGAACCTTGCATCATCGCTTTCCCTCGATCTGTTCGATCCGGTTCCTCCCGGATCCCTGGGCAGCGCGTATCTAGCCATGACGGAGGCCAGCAATGAAAAATAACCTCCTCAAGTTCACCCTGGCCGTTTCCTTAATCCTGAACCTGACGATATTCGCGACCGCCGGATACCGGTATTACGCGCAGTCCCGTCTATGGGTGTCTCCCTTCGGCGGGGTCATGGAGAAAGACAGGTTTTTATTTGAAGAGTTGTCGCTGAAGCCCGAACAAATGGTGGTAATGAAAAAAGAAGCAATGCTTTTTCGTGCGGAGATAGATAAACGCAGGCAGGAGATAGACGCAAAAAGAAAGGAGTTAGTGGCGCTCATGCGTTATCAAAAACCCGATAAAAAGGCGATTGATGCCACGATCAAGGAGATAAGCGAAAAACAGGAAGAGATGCAGCGGATGATTGTCGGCCACATATTGGAGATAAAGGAGTCTCTCGACTCGAACCAGCAGCAGAAGTTCCTCGATCTGATAGAACAGACGATGAAAAGCGGGAGGCAGGTGGGATGTCTACCATCGAAAAACTGACTGACCTTGGACAGTCGCAGCGCGAATTTCCCTGGTCGAAATGCACAGAAGACAGCCCCGGAACGTGCCTGCAATTCCTTGTTCTCTGCGTATTGCTCCTGTTCACACCATGGGCGAATGCCCAGGCTGAAACGGCCAGAGACGGCGCATATCAGTCGCTTAGCCTCGAAGATTGTCTTGCACTCGCACGGGAAAACAGCCCGCTCCTGAGCGGCGCCGCGGAAAAAGTCCGAGAATTGCTCGCGGATTATCAGGCTGCTCGATCAGAATATTTCCCGAAGCTTTCCCTGGTCTCCCACTACGAAAGAGCAAACCCAGACCGGTTGTCGCCTGGAGGGGGCAATCCGGATATGGCATTATTCAAAGAGGAAGGGCTGGTAAGCGTTACCGGCAAACAGGTCCTCTTCAACGGAGGGAAAACACAATACGACACGCAAGCCGCAAGAATCGGCGCGGACGCGCAGAGGCAGGAGGAACTGAGGACTGCCGACGAAGTGACGTACGCCGTAGCCGAAGCTTTCTACCGTCTTGTAGAGGCTAAAGAGGACCTCAAGGCGGCTATGGCGGCTTTGAAACAAAGGCAGGATTTTGCCGTTCTTACCGAAGCCTTTTTCAAGGCCGGTAAGGTGACCAGACTAGACTGTCTCAGGGCACAATCGCAGGTATCGGACACGGAACTGGCCAGAACGGAAGCTGAAAACGCCGTCTCTCTGGCAGGCGAAATCCTGGCCCGGATCATGGGTCTGAAAGAGCAGGCGACAGTGGACATTCGTGAAGGGCTGCCCGAGGAATTCATGCCGGCTCCCGGGATTGACTCGTTGTGGCAGGAGACTCTGAAAAACAATCCGGAAATCAGGCGGCTCGATCTGGAGGTTGAACAAAGCCGTGCCTTCGCCAGGGCCGCCGACGGCGGCTATTTCCCGGAAGTCAGCCTCCAGGGGAATATGGGGACGCGCTACCAGGACACGGGAGGCACCAGGGGCGAATGGATGGCCGGGATTTTTTTAGAGTTCCCCTTTTTTGAGGGCGGGTTGACGAAGGCCCGGACCGCAGCAGCCGACTCCCGATACCTTCAGTCGATCGAACGAAAAAGGGACCGCCTCAATGGTCTCCACGTGGATTTGTCGACCGCATGGAAGAACTGGGAAAATGCCCGTCAGGGAGTGACAGCTACGCAGCAAACCCTGGTCGCCAAGGAAGAGGCGTACAAAAGCTCCGAGACCCTTTACCGCTATGGAAAGGCAATCGGTTTGGATGTGCTGCAGGCACAGGTGGACCTGACAGCATCCCGGTTCGATTTCATCAGGTACGCGGTGAATTACGAGATTGCACGAGCGCGGGTCGAACAAATCGCGGGATCGAAACAGCGCCTTACAGTCGGGGAAAGAGAGAATGGAGGTCGGGAAAAGTGAAGCTGCCAGGGAAAAAAGTGATTGTGATCGCCGTTGTTGCCGCTCTTGTCCTGTTGTTTGTCGGCTACCGGATGTTTCTGCGTCATCCGAGCGTAGTTGCAATCGTGGTGAAAAAAATGGATATTCACGGCAGTGTTCACGGGCCCGGCACCGTGCAGTCGAAGGTGCCGGTGACAGTAAGCACTAAAATTACTGGCATCATAACGAAGCTCTATGCGGACCAGGGAAACAAGGTGCGAAGAGGCCGACTGCTGGCAGAACTGGATTCTGCCGAACTGCGTGCGAGGGAGGCCGCAGCCCATGCTGCCAGGAACCGCGCAGAGCGCGACCTCGGCCGGGCCAAGGCCGACCTGGTAAGGGCCAAGGCCACCCTCGCCCTTGCACAAAGCAATTATCAACGGGACCTGGAAGTTTTCACGCCTGGTTACATCTCGCAAGCTGCGTTTGACACTACAAAGACCGCTCTTGGCGTGGCCGAAAGCGATGTCGCCGCTCAGCAGGCAGCCGTGAATGCCATGGAAGCAGCAGTAAGCCAGGCGGAGTCGGAAACTCATGCAGCTGAAGCGCTCTCCGGTTATGCGCGTATTGTCGCACCTATGGACGGCGTCATCACCGTGCGCAAGGCGGAAGCGGGTGATACCGTGTCTCCCGGCGCGCCCATCTTTCAAATGGTAAATTACCAGATCTGGGCGGCCTCATGGATCGACGAGACCAAGATAGCCCAATTGCGCGAGGGACAGAAAGCGGTAATCACGTTGCGCTCGGGGCGGGTTTTTCCCGGAGAAGTCATTCGCCTCAACAAAGAGGCAGACACGGTGACACGTGAACTGGAGGTGGATGTGATGTTTGACACTCTTCCCGCTCCCCTGGTCATCGGTGAAGAAACCGGGGTTGATATTGATACGGGCGTTCAGACTGCTCCTGCTGTGCCCTTGTCCGCCATAACGGAGCGGAACGGAGCCAAAGGAGTGATGGTGATTTCCGACGGCATAACCAGTTTCCATCCGGTCGTTACCGGGCTGCAGGACGGACAACGGGCGACTGTTCTGGAGGGGATCAAAGAAGGAGACAGGGTAATTATCAATCCAGGGGGAATCGAGCCGGGCAGGAAAATCAAGCCTGAGATCAAGTCGGGCATGGAGAAGCAGAACCGGTAATGCCGGCGGATAATGAATTCCATACGGATCACGGCATCGAAGCCGGGCATCGAGAGGGATTATGGATTTAGCGGTACATGACCTGAAGCTCCATAGGGTGCGGTTCATTGTCACTATCGTGGGTGTGGGCCTGCTGTTTACTATCGTCTTAGCCATGAACGGTCTCTATCGGGGAAACATCTTCGAAGGCCTGGCCCTGATCAATGCGACCAATCCCGATCTGTGGGTCGTGGAACGATACCGGGGCGGGCCCTTTAATGAACAGTCCACCCTTCCGGAATTTTACCATTACAGTATCAAGGCTATTCCTGGCGTGGAGAAGGCCAGTCCTTTTATCTACTATACTGTAGAAAGGCCGATAGAGGGGAAAAGCCGGCATTTCAGCATAGTCGGATATGATGTCTTCGACGGGCTCGGAGGTCCGCAGAAGATTTTTGCCGGCAGAGGCATCCAGCAGGCCCATTACGAGATGGTCGCTCACGTCAAGCTGGGAGCGCATATCGGAGACAGGATCTCTTTGGGCCTGCATACCTATACGGTAGTAGGCATGACGAAGGAGGCCGTTTCTTCGGATGGAGAAGCATTGGTGTATCTCTCCCTGCCTGACGCCCAGGAAGTGCTTTATCAGAGAGACAACGAAGAGGTGCGCAACCAGCAGGAAAGGTCACTCAGGGCCCTTACCGGGCAGAGCTACTTATCTCCAGGCCAGGCCGAAAAATTGCTTACGACCTTGCGGCCCGACACTCACATTATCAATGCTATTCTGGTCCGATTAAAACCCGGGACAGATCGTGCCGATATAGGGCACCGGATCGAGCAATGGCAGTACCTCTCCGCATTTACCACGCAGGATGAGATTGAGTTGATGTTGAAGGGCCGGCTCGCCAGTATGTCCAAGCAGCTCCTGCTCTTCAGAACCTTGCTTCTGATCATCTCTGTAGTCATAGTCTCCCTGGTGGTCTATACCTTTACCATGGAAAAAATCCGCAGCATTGCGGTAATGAAACTTATCGGCGCGCCGAATTCAGTGATCGTCCGCATGATCATGGAACAATCGCTCCTTCTGACCGTGAGCGCTTTCTTGTTCGCTCTGATCCTGATCCAGAACACCTACCAAATGTTCCCAAGGACCATCATGAGAGTGCCGGGCGACGATCTTCTCACGTTCATCGTGGCTTTCGTGGGAGGGATTCTTGCCAGCACCTTGGGGCTCATGCATGCGCTGAAGACCGAACCCGCCATGGCTCTGGGAGGCGATTAGTGGAGATTCTCAACGTCGAAGGACTGTCCAAGATTTTTGGGTCCGGACATCTGGAGGTCAGAGCGCTCGAAGACATCAGTCTGTCTGTATCGCAGGGCGAGCTTGTGGCGCTTCTGGGTCCGAGCGGGTCCGGTAAGACCACCCTCCTTCTTTGCATCAGTCTGATCCTGGATCCGACGGGCGGCAGGATCGTTTTTGACGGCAATGATATATTCCTCAAGAATGGGGGGCATGCTTCGGACATCCGCCGGCTGCGCCGTGAAAAAATAGGCTTTATCTTCCAGTCTCACAACCTCATTCCCTTCCTGAGCGCCCGGCAGAACGTGTTTTTCCCCCTGAGCTTGGTGGACATGAAAAAAGAAGAAGCAGACCGACGGGTGACGGAGCTGCTGGAATACATGGAGATTGCGGACCGGGCCGATTATCTGCCCGCGCGTCTTTCCGGCGGTGAACAACAGCGCGTTGCCATCGCGCGCGCGCTGTCTAACAAAGCGAAACTGATCCTCGCCGACGAGCCGACGGCCTCCCTCGACACCGGCAGGGGAAAGAGGGTAATGGAATTGTTGAAGAAGATCGCCAGGGAGAATCAGTCGGCGGTCATCGTGGTGACGCATGATGTACGGATGATCGAGGGGTTTGACCGTGTTTACCACTTGAAGGATGGCCGACTCGATCGTCAGCCGCAGTCGTGAAAGAACAAGGGACACGAATATGAAAGAAGCGGATTCGGATGATATTGGTCAATGTTATTGATCCCCCAGTTTCTCAGGGTTGACATTGGTACAAGTGGAGAATATAGTTTTTGTACTCATGCCTCATGCTAAAAACACAGATAATCATATTTCTCCTTGCCTGCTCACTCCTGGTTCAGAACACGTGCCCGCGCGGGTTCGCCGGCAAGACCGCAATTGCCGCGGCCTGCAGCCGTTGTCCTTTGACGCAGATCCTTGCCCCTTCTCATGACGGAAAATGAGCCTGAAACAAATATTATGAGTGAAGTTCCCGGGGGATCCTGATTGTGGATTGCTATCATTGAAGTGATCCGGAACGAGCTTGAAAACGGCGGTATCGGTGTCCACGGGGAACAGCAGCGGCGAGGGGACAATTCACCAGCCTGATACAGGCAGATTTGTGGTACCATTTAAAAGACGAAAACGAGTTCCCTGTTGAAAGAAAGCTATGACGTGAGGTGATTATGCAGGAAGCCTTCTCTAGAGCTGATGTAACAATAAAAAAGATATTTCTCGTCTTTCTCAAAATCGGCTCCTTTGCTTTAGGTGGCATGTATTCCATGCTCGCCTTTTTTGAACGGGAACTCGTGCAGAAAAGGAAGTGGCTCAGTCATGATGAATTCGCCGAGAGCGTCGTCATTGGCCAGCTTACACCGGGCGCGCCCATCGTCAATACGGGCATCTTCATAGGATATACCCTCAAGAAATTGAGGGGAGCGCTTGCTACGGTTTTCGGACAGATTTTTCCTTCCTTCATCCTGGTGCTGATTATCGCATACATTTATATCAAGTATAAGGAGATTGCGCTTTTAAAGGCCATACTAAAAGGAGTCGGAGCGGCTGTTGTTGGGCTTATTGCGTCTGTTGTCTACAACATGGGCAGAAAAATCTTGAAGGATTATAAAAGCATCACGTTTGCCGTACTGGCATTGGTATGCCTTGCGGTGTTCAAAATCAATCCTATATTCTTGATCATCGCCGCGGCCATTGCAGGCGTCCTCCTGTACGAAAGGAGTGCTAAATGGAAATCCTGAAATTTTGTTGGACGCTTTTTTATATCAATCTTTTTACCATCGGCGGCGGCTTCGTCATGCTGCCGCTCCTTCAACTCGAGGTCGTTGACCACTATCACTGGCTCACCAATAAGGAATTCATCGACAGCGTGGCTGTCGGTCAGGTTACGCCGGGACCGCTGACCATCATGAACGTATTTATCGGTTATAAAATCTTCGGATTGTGGGGTGCTCTTGGAGCGGTCATCTTCACTTATTTGCCATCGATCGTTATTGTAACGATTGTCAGCCATTATTACTTGCAGTTTAAAAACTCACGGATTGTCAACGCGAGCTTTAAGGGCATAAGGCCTACCGTAATAGGCCTTCTTGCCGCCGTTGCTATAACCCTGGGGAAGACTTCTCTTGTTGACATCCCGACAGGAACAATTGCATTCGGCGCTTTTACTATAATTGCATTTACGAAAGCTGATCCTACTTTGATAATACTTGGGGCTGGAATCGCCGGGGCGTTGCTGTATTGATAATGCAGTGTCTGCAATAAGTTCGTCCCCGTAGCGCGCTGCTTCCTTGCTATAAGATCCCTGTTCCGCTCGCTCAAGTACATATTTCAGTAAGTCTCGGCATGGCCAGGTTCAATGGAAATTACTTTTTCATCTTTCTTAGTAGCCTGCTCTCATGATATCCGCTTGTCTCAATATCCCCAGCAAGAAGAAAAATAGCGCCAGCATCGTTTGGGTTCATACGCGATGCCTCTTGATCCTCCTTTGTTCCCTCCTCGCCAACATAGGGGATCGTTGCGTACTTTCCCGTCATGATTTTTTTGACGAGTAGTCGATCGCGGATTAGAGAGCTAATGACGAAAAGGCCGATCAGGTGGGCTTGATCAGGATGAATCGACGTGAAAAAAAGATTGGGCACCTGGCATCTGTATAAAATACTGCTAAAATTGTTTTAGGAGGGTCGTGGTTGAGATTGCGTAATAAACGACAAACCCCAATTTCAAATACTTTAGGATGCATTTGAGGAAGGGCAGAATGTTTAAATCGAGATTACGAGTTTTTCCGTTTTTATTAGCCGCCGCCCTGTCGCTGCTGTTTTCAATAAGCGCAACGGATAGTGGCAATGCAAAGGTAATCTCTTCGCTCTGCAACCTTAAGTACCAAAGCCAGACAACTATAGATTGGGTTTGCAGACGCATAGAAAAGGGAGAAACTCTTGAAAACGTGTTTGGGGAGCAGTGGGAAGATGTTGCCCGTTTCAACAGAATCGACAGACGTCACGCATATCCAGGTGCATACCTGAAGATTCCCAAGCAGCTGAACGATATCCGGAACTATACACCGATGCCTCGTCATTATTACCCGGCCGAGGCGGACGCTAAATTCATCCTCGTTGACCTGTCGGAAGAGTTCTTTGGTGCTTATGAGTACGGGGCATTGATGTTCTCAGGACCTATCGCAGGAGGAACAAAAAATAATTCGACGCCCGTAGGTGAATTCACGATCACCGCATACAGTAAAATACATAAATCGTCCTTATATCAGATGGAGCGCACGACCGAATATTACCCTATAAACTATGGACTCCGGTTTTACATAGATGGAGACGGGGTATCCTATTGGATTCACGGCCGTGATTTACCTGGCTATCCTGCATCGCACGGCTGTATAGGACTGTACGACGAGGATATGCAGCACTCATATTACAAATATCCGGATAAACCCGTCCTGGAAGACGCGAAGAAACTATATGAATGGGCCATACCAACGCCTGTTAACGGCAATGGGTTACATGAGCTCGAAGATGGTCCTAGAGTCCTGATTGTTGGGCAAGCTTCAGGGTTTGGGTCTCATTTCAGGCAGGGTGTAACGGTCCAAAGACCCGTTCAATAAAGATTGAAAACATCACCAATAGCGCACACGTCCGTCATCGATATGGACGAAGTCCGGATACCTTCCTACACCTCCCGTATAAAAGGATTTCGCAAGGGAAGTAAGCTTTCGGTTATCGATACGAGGGATGCGGAAATCAATTGCACGGCCCTGAAGATGAAGACTGTTGCATGCCACTCCCCGGCTAATCCGCCTCAGATGTTCATTATACTCGTGCGAGCGGTATCCGGATATGATGTGTACCTCCCTGTCTTTGCCGATGTTGTCCTTGATATTGCACAGAAGGTCGATAACTTTCGCATCGATGGGTTTTACCTCATTGGTATAATGACACCGCATGAGATAGTTGATCTCGTTCATGGCGTCACGATCGTAGGTGCCGGAAGAATAATATTTAACATTGAGTCGTTCGCCGGTATGGATGTTATACAGATCAAGTACTCTTTCCTTTTCCTCAAGCCCGAAAACAGTCCCGCTGTAACCGGAAAGAGTAATAAGTGCCATAGTTATTAAGAAATTCCTTCTGGTTATCATGGTTTCGCAATCCCTCCTCAGAATTCTCCCTAGAAAAATGAAGCACCTCTATCAGGCAACAGTGAACAAACTGCCCGCCTCCGACTTATTATACCGGATGCCGGAATCCCAAACTGTGCTTCACATCACAATCACCCATCACATGGATAAGCAGCGTTCCCAATATAATCTGACAGGGAACCCTTGCACAATAAATATTTTCGTAATCCTTTTGTCACAATCGTCGGTGGAGCCCCTTCCTGCAGGAGCCGGAGGGGCTCCACTCAAACACACGAGTACCCACCAAGAACATTTCTTGCCTTTTCGCCATCGTTATTGTAGGCTCACGTCATGAAAGCAAATCCCGTAATCCTTGTACACGGGGGCGCGGGATACAGGCCGCCCAGGAAAAAGTCTCTCGACGTCCTTGCAGACTCCCTTGCAGGAGGCTACGCGATCCTCCTGAAGGGAGGACCGAGTCTTGATGCCGTAGCCGCGGCTGTAACCATCATGGAGAACTCGGGCATGTTCAACGCGGGCCTTGGCGGAGTGCTGCAGCTCGACGGCGTGCAGCGGCTCGATGCTTCGCTCATGGAAGGAAAAGAACTGAAAGCCGGTGCAGTTGCCGGACTCGAAGGTTTCCGCAATCCCATCCAGGCGGCGAGACGAGTGATGGATACACCGCATGTCCTCATGACGAATATCGGTGCAGGCAGGATCGCAAACGGTCTCGCTCGGCTTCCCAAGCCGTCAAAGGGATCGCGGGAAAGAGTGAAGAAGCTCCTCCAGCGGGAGCAAGAGGTCGTCCGTCTCTACCGGAGATACTTTTCGACCGTTGGCGCTGTTGCGCTGGATGCAGACGGGAACCTCGCAGCGGGAACATCCACCGGCGGAACCTACGCAATGCTTCCCGGACGGATAGGGGACTCGCCGATCATCGGCGCCGGGACCTATGCAGAGAACGGGACTGCTGCCGTTTCCTGCACGGGATCGGGGGAACACATCCTGCGGAGGACGCTCGCGAAAGAGATTTCCCTCTTGATGGAGGGCGGAACGCCTGCTGCAGCAGCGCGCATGGCGCTGAAGGCTCTTCTTCGCATGAACGGTCAGGCCGGCCTTATCGCTCTGAACCAGAAAGGTCGTTTCACGATCATGCATACCACGGATTACATGGCGAGCGGGTATGCGAAGGGGAAGCGTATCGAGGTGCGGGAGCGGGGAAATCAAGTACGATAAATGGTGTAGAGTGCCGTGGCATCGCGAACTTTTTTGGATCAGGTCAGAACCTCATGAAGGCACAAGAGAAGAAGCCTGTCCAGTTTTATTCCAATCTTTCCACTGCCCCCGTCGGGGTTGAGGCCATTTAAGCAACACCATTGCTCATATACGACGCCTTGAAAAAAGTGCAGAATGGATGCACTTAATATTTATGTCGAGAGTTTCGTTTCAACGTGAAGTATTCACACGCTCTCTTCTGAAGCCGAGGGGAAGACGATGTGCAGTCAATTTTCGGGTACGCTCGTCGGATGCCCCGATCTTTTTATAGGATCTCGAACGGGCCGTTGAAATCGGGTATAATTACTAGCATCATGCAATTTCCGGCGCTGATATACCTCTCGCAACTTCTTTCTCTCACATCCCAAAAAATCTATCTCGTCGGCGGCTCAATCCGCGACCTGCTGCTCGGCAATCAGGGCATCAAGGACATCGATGTCCTGATGCCCTCGGGTTCTGAAGCCGTTGCACGTCGGTTTGCCGACATGATCAACGGCAGTTTTTTCTTCCTCGATGAAGCGCGGAAGATCACCCGCGTCGTAAAACAAGCTGGCACTGAAATTATTCAGTTCGATTTTACCAACTTTGAAGGCCCGGACCTGAATGCCGATCTTGGACGCAGGGACTTCACCATGAATGCCATGGCCCTCGATCTGCAGGCGTTCATCATAAACAAGTCTCTTGAAGGGTTGATCGATCTGTTCCACGGCAATGAGGATGTTAAAAACAAGCTGATCCGAGTAACGAAGCCAGAGGTCCTCGATGAAGACCCGCTCAGGCTGGTGCGTGCGGTCCGATTTGCTGCGACCCTTGGGTTCACTATTGAAGAGAAAACTGCAGGACATATTCGCGGTCGTTCAAACCTCATTACGAAGCCGGCGCCTGAACGGATTCGAGACGAGCTTTTTCTTATCCTTGCCGAGAGGAACGCGGAGAAATATCTTCAGCTTCTGGATTCGCTAGGGTTGCTCTCCCGGATCCTGCCGGAACTGGAACCGCTCCGGGGCTTTGCGCCCGGCATGTACCATGTCCACGATGTCCTGACCCATGTCATCAAAACAGCGGGATATGTAGACAGCATTCTCGACGATCTGCAGAACATATCGCCGGAGCATGGTGCGGAGCTGCTGGCGCACCTTGAAGAAAACATCGAACACCTCCTGCCGCGCAAGGCGGCACTTCGTTTTTCCTGTCTGCTGCATGATATGGCGAAGCCGGACACGTTTACAAATACGGACGGTCGAGTACGTTTTCACGGCCACGACAACTTAGGCGCGGGAAAAGCCGCCCTTGTGTGCAGACGCTTCAGGCTGTCACGGGATACGGAGAGGGTGGTCACCCGTGTCATCAAACAGCATATGCGGCTATTCAACCTCTCCACCCCCGGCGGACCGAGCAGGAACGCGTTGTACCGCTACTGCCGCGACCTCGGCGACGCGCTGCCCGAGGGCCTGGTCCTCGCGCAGGCCGATGCCCGTGCAACTTACGAGATCATGCCGAAGGAAAAATTTACAGACACAGAAAAGTCCATGGCTGTTGTGCTCGATTATTACTATACGAAGTTTTTAAAGGCAGAGGCCACACCACTCGTGACTGGTGATGATTTGATAAGGCTGGGGCTCGCGCCGGGGCCGCGGTTCCGTGAGATACTGGAAGAGATCAAGGAGCGCAGGGCAGAGGGGAGGCTTACAACCCGGACCGAAGCGCTTGACTATCTTAAGAACTTGAAGTAAATTCGGTTTTACCGCAGAAGACGCGGTGAAAATTTAGATTTGAGGTTTTTTATGGATAAGAGAATTGAAGATATGACTATTGATGAACTCAAGGCAGAGCTCAAACGGCTCAAGGACAATCTCTGTGATGTTGAAGATATGCACGCGTTTACCTTCGGGAAGACCTCCGTGCATATCGGCGCCGAACAGGCCCAAAACATGACCGCCGAGTATGAGGAAGAATGCCGGCTTTTTAACGGGGAGATCGCGGCAATCGAGAAGGCGCTCAAGGCAAAGGGTGCTGTGTAGGCTTCGTTACATCAGACCGCTCACCAAATCATATAATGCAGGATACTCGTTCTTTGCGGCCGCGGTTTCCTCTTTGAGCAGCCTGAGCGCTTCCGGGATATGCTTGAGGAAGTATTTTTTTCCCTTCACACCAGCGAGAAAGCCATAAGCGCCCAGGGCCTGCATGTGTCGCTGCAGGCGGCATGGCAGCAAACTGTTCAGGAATATTTTTTCGTTGAATTCTCCAGACGCATTTTTCATTTCACTCATATAGTAATCGAACAGCCTCGTGCGTACGCCGTCGTCCAGCCGGCAGTAGGGGTCCCAGAGGATGGAAGCGACGTCGTAGGCGGCAGGGGCCATACGTGCACCCTGGAAGTCGATGACGCGAGGGATGCCGCCTCGGGTGATCATGATGTTCTGGCACTGAAAGTCGCGGTGGATTACTACCTTCGGAAAGGCATCCGTCTTTTGTGCAAGGCGGTGAAGTTCGTCCTCGATTGCCGCTCGATTATTGATCGATCCCTTTCGCAAACCGACGACGAACCGCTCCAGGAAATAAGCTGTCTCCCAGCGCAAATAATCATAGTCAAAAATTCGAGCGTGGAGCAGGGGGCATTCCTCCACATGCCCGGTGACGCGGGAATGGAGCTTGATCAGGATATCGAGCACGCTGCGGTAGATGTCTTCGATATGGTCGTTATCATGAGGGAGCTTCAGGTAGGCGTAGAGGCTGGTGTCGCCCAGGTCTTCGAAGAGCGCGCTCTTGTCAAGAGCAGCGGAAGCAATGAGGAACGGCACCGGTACGGAATGGGCTTCGAAAAAACGGGTATACGAGAGGTGGCGCTCGTAATCCGCGTCATCGGGCCTACATTCCATGAGCACGGCCGTCTTCCTTCCATTGCTCACGCGGAAGTAACGCCTGTCCGAACCGCCGAGACCGATGAGGACCGCGTCTGCGTCATCATCAGTGTCGGTCGGCAGTCCTGCTATTCCGAAGTAGGGGGCGAAGAGAGGGCCTGCAAGGGATACTGTCTTCCGCTCCCGGGCATGGGCTGACGGCTGCATTGCTGTTTCCTCGAGATCGACGGCATAGTCCGGCCCAAGGATCCTGTTTTGGTGCCTGCCTGCGACGCGCGCGCCGGGCAAGACGATACAGTTCCTGAGATGGGCTTTGTCCTTGACCTCGCTGTCGGCTTCGAGTACAACGTAGCCGTCGATTCCAATCTTGCCGCATCGGCTGTCCGGAGAAACATACACGGTTTCTCCGTCCTGCATCAAAGCGTCGAACGTCCCGGCGACGTACGAGGCAGGCGTACCGATGTCGTTCCAGTAGGCCCCGGAAAAGTCGAGCGCCTGCACCCGATGCCCCGCTTTTGCAGCATCGACCCATGCCACGGTCGCGTGGGACACGCCGTGCGGAAGGAATCTCAGGATCTCCGGCGAGTAGAGGGCAATGCCGGTATAGGCGACCTTCTTCGCGATCCTGCCCGGGTCGGGCCTGGAGGCCCCTGGATTTTCCACGTCAACTACGAGATCGTTGTCATCGACGACCACATTGCTGAGCTTCGGATGCCTATGGGTTACGAGCGTGGCCATGTTCCCGGACTTCAGATGGGTCTCGATCAATCGCGTAAAATCGATCTCCAGAAGGATGTCGGCGTTATGCACGATGAAGGGGCCGTTTGCCAGGAACGCCTCGGCGTTCTTGAGCGCTCCGCCGGTGCCGAGAATCGGGTCTTCGGGAAAGAAGTGGATGTGGTCTTTCCAGGGAGAAGACGTTGCCCATGCCCGGATCAATTCGGGCTTCCAATGCAGGTTGATCCCGATCCTCCCGTCGCAGACTGCCGTGAGCCGCTCGAGGATGATCTCGATCAAGGGCTTGCCGAGGATCGGGAGGAGCGGCTTGGGCAGATGGTTCGTGATCGGTCTGAGGCGTTCGCCGAGGCCCGCTGCCGGAAGAAAGATGGTGAGGGGGAATTTAGACATATATGTATTTTACCGCAGAGGATATCAGCATAACGGGCTGATGACTTATTTTAACTAAGAATACAGGAAGAAGGCCTTTCTTATTTTTTCAAACGCCCGGGCTTCTTCCTTCCACCACGTCTCCATTTCGCCGAGGTCCTTCCATGACTCGATGTCCTTCCGCAACCGGTCGCTGCCGGCCAGGATGTCGATCGGCAGGTTGACCTCCTCATATTCGTAGGGCGGCTCCTTCCACCTGAAGTCGCGGGGATAGGTATTGTGGATCGCTTTGAGGATCGCAACGCCGGTCTTAAAAGGCTTGAACTTCTGCCGGTCTATTATATGGATCTGCGCGCCGCCGCAGAGAAGGCCGGCGTGCTTCTGAAACGTGGGCTGGAACGAAAGGGGCCTGAAAACAACACCGGGCAATTTGAATTCCTTGAGAACGCGTACGATCGTCTCCGGATGCATGAAGGGTGCGCCAAAGATCTCAAAAGGCCTCGTCGTGCCGCGGCCCTCGGATATGTTGGTGGCCTCGAGTAGGCACATCCCAGGGTAGACGAGCGCGGTATCGAGCGTGGGCATGTTGGGCGACGGCATGACCCAGGGCAGGCCTGTGTGATCAAACCACATTTTCCTCTTCCACCCCTGCATAGGGATGATGCGATAGTCCAGACCGGGATGAAAGCTCTCCTGTAAGTATGCGCCGACTTCGCCGATGGTCATGCCGTGGCGCACGGGAACCGGCCTCAATCCCACAAAGGACGCGAAATCAGGTCTGAGCACCGGGCCTTCAACAGACTGCCCATTGATCGGGTTTGGCCGGTCGAGCACGACGACGGATTTGCCCGCTTCCCTGCAAGCCTCCATGCAAAGTTCCAATGTCCAGATGAACGTATAATAACGGCTCCCCACATCCTGCAAATCAACCACCAGTATGTCGATATCCTCAAGCATCTCGATCCTGGGTTTACGGGTCGCGCCATAGAGGCTGTAAACCGGCAGGCCTGTGGCCGGGTCATGGAAACCCTCCCACTCAACCATGTTGTCCTGGGTCTGGCCGAAAATACCGTGCTGGGGACCGAAGAGAGCCGTAATCTCGAATTTTTTCGATTTCCCGCAGACCGGGACTGCGTGTTCGAGTTTCCTGTTGATCGATGCGGGATGCACCGCGAGACCGATTCGGGCGCCCTTAAGCTCCCGGGGCCAGTGCTTGTCAATGAGATCAAGGCCGGTTTGCGCGCCTTTTTTGCGTGTCGGCATGAGCGGATTATATTGCCGATAATCAGGAATAGCAACAGGAATCTGGCGCCTCCCTCTTAGCCATTGAAAAAAGTATCCTCCTCATTTATAATGGGCCATGGTTTACAAGATCATTGAAACGAGCGTGGTGACGGACGAAGAGATCGAACGGATCCTGAACGAGTGGACTGCGAAGGGATATGCCTTCGAGAGCATCCAGTTCGTCACACAGGTCTCATCCAAACGGCCGACGATGGCCTTCGTTTTTTTTGCGAAGAATCAAAAGTAAAGATTTGCCACTGAGGTTTCGGAAATCGCAGAAGTTAACAAAATCGTCACTGTGACCCTGGCGAAAAGAGGATCAAATGAACGTTCTCATCATAAAAAATGTCTTCAGCGAAGGCCCGGGCACCATCGAAGACCATTTGCGGGCCAAGTCAGCATCCTTTTCCGTCATTGACCTGAGCATTGGCGATGCCGTGCCCCCGCTGGATGCCGTTACCCATCTCGTCATCATGGGCGGCCCGATGGCCGTCTACGAGATGCACCGGTACCCCTACCTGGTCAACGAAGCATTGCTCATGAACGCGGCGATCCAGGCGAACAAGCATGTCCTCGGTGTCTGCCTCGGTGCGCAGATGCTGGCCCACGTGCTCGGCGCGCGGGTCTACCCCGGGCACAAAAAGGAGATCGGGTGGTATGAAGTGGCGCTTACGCCTGACGGCATGCAAGATCCCCGCATGTCGATGCTGGCACTACCCGGCAAAAACGACGCCCCGGTCTTCCAGTGGCACGGGGATACCTTTGATCTGCCCAAGGGATCCGTGCGGCTTGCATCGTCCGAACTTTTCCCGAACCAGGCGTTCCGCTACAATGACCGCGTCTACGGGCTCCAGTTTCATATCGAAGTCACACCGCTCATCGTCCATGACTGGCTCGTTGCCGAGCGGGGGATTGATTTCCCGACAATTGCCGCGGATTCGGGGAAAATCTACCGAGCCTATCGTGAGCGGGCGGAAAAATTTTACGCTCTTTTTTTTAAGGATTAAAGCCGACAGCCGGCTGTTACAGTCTCATGTATCTTGACCGACCGGATATCGGACAAACGAGCCGAAATCATCCTCTTATCAAATTGTTAATAATTGACAAGAGCAATGGTAAAAGAGTATAATTTGCGGTGGATTTAATAAGGGAAGAGCAGCATACTACTTAAGTCATGAAAGAAAAAAAACTGTATACCCTGGTTCTCGTAATGCTCCTCACGGTTTCGGCATATTTTCTTGCCGATACCCTGGACGCCATGATCGGACGGAGCCTTGAAGCGGCTCCGACATTCACGACACCCATGGAACGCGACCGAACCGCCCTGCAGCCGAGACGGGAATTGAGCGATTACTCGTCCATTCTGGATCGCGGGCTCTTCGGCGAAGGCAAAGGCCCATCGAGCAGTCCTGCTGCTGCCGCATCGGTGTCGTACAAACTTATCGGAACGGTAGAAGGCGCGCAGTTTTCCGGGGCCGTGCTTGAGGACAGCACCGGCCAGGCTTTCTACCGAATCAACCAGAAACTGCCCGACGGATCGGCCATCGTGAAGGTCATGCACGAAAAGGTCTCCATCCGCCGGTCCGACGGTGTGCTCGTTGATGTTGAAGTCGTCGACGACACCAAGATCGTCACGATGCAGAAGCCCGGAACGGGCGGCGGCCCGGGAGTCAGGAAACTAGCGGATGGGAAGTTCGCCGTTGACCAGCGGGAAGTCCTCGCGAGCACCGAAAATATGAGCCAGATCCTGACCCAGGCACGCGCCTTGCCCTACGTGGAACAGGGGAAAACCGTAGGGTTCAAGATTAGCGAGATCGTCCCGGGCAGCATATACGAGAAGATCGGGCTCCAGAATGGGGACGTCATCCAGAAGGTCAATTCGCAGGATGTTGACGATCCGGGCAAGTTCTTCCAACTCTATCAGGGGCTCAAGAACGAACGAAGCATTTCCATCGATCTGCTCCGGGGCGGCCAGCACCAGACACTGACCTACGATATACGGTGAGCTGATCTACGGTTCAACAACCAACGTCCAGCTTCGACCTAAATCCCTATAACACAAATCGGGCAATTGCTGAGAGGACGGACAAGGGCTCGATTTGTGATTTGGATTTCGATATTTACCCAAAAAGCGATCTGCGGGAGGACAAGAGTGAAAAAAATAGCGGCCCTGCTGCTTGTGATTGGGCTTGTGAATGCACCGGTAGTATTCGCGCAAGTAACGGCGCCGACTTCCTCTGCTCTCCCTACCAGCCAGATTGACATCAAGAAATTCAAAGCCGGCGACGATTACGTTACGCTGAACTTTACGAACATCGACATCGGCGCCCTCGTGAAGGTCATGAGCGAGCTGACGCGCAGAAACTTTCTCCTCGATGAGCGCGTGACCGGCAAGGTAACGATCATGACGCCGAACAAAATATCGCCGGAAGAAGCGTACCAGGTCTTTCTTTCGGCCCTCGAAATCAAGGGTTTTACCGCAATCGAAGACGGCCAGGTCACCAGGATCATCCCCGCAGCGTCGGCCCGCCAGAGCGGGCTCAAGGTACTCCAGGACGGCAGCACTGAAGGGGAAGGCTACGTGACCAAGCTTATCCGGTTGACCTTTGTGAACCCCCAAGAGATCGTCCGCACGATAACGCCCCTTGTCAGCAGAGACGGCACCATTATCGCCTATCCGGTTACGAATTCCGTCATCATCACCGATGCCGTTTCCAACCTCAGAAAACTTGAAAACCTCATCCACATCATGGATGTCGCTGCGCCGGAAGGCAAAGGGAAGATCAACGTTTATTACCTGAAGAACGCGAACTCGGAAGATATGGCCAAGCAGCTGCAGGCGCTCGTGTCGCGCCTGCCCGTGCCGCCGGCAGGAGGAATGCAACCGGCCGGGCCTGCCACGATCCTGGAAGGACCGGTCAACATCAGCGCGGACAAGTCCACGAATTCGCTGATCATCGTCGCTGCGCCGGCTGATTTCGAAGTCGTGAAGGACGTGATCCAAAAGCTCGACATCAAGCGCCGTCAGGTATACGTAGAGGCGGCGATCATCGAGATGAGTCTGTCAAAGATGCGCGACATCGGGTTGGAGTTCCTGACCGCGCCTGGGGATATTGGTCCGGGATCGCCGGCAACGGCCTTCGGCGGTACGAACTTCGGCAACATCGTCCCCTTAGTCGCCAGCGGTCCGGCGGCCCTGAGCAATATGAGCGGACTTGCCGTGGGCGTGATCAAGGGGACCTTCACCTATAACAATCAGACCTTCCTGAATGTCGGCGCGCTCATTCATGCGCTCCAGACTGACGGCGACGTGAACGTGCTTTCAACACCGAACATCATGACCATGGACAACCAGAAGGCCGAGATCATGGTGGGTGAGAACGTGCCTTTTATTACAGGTCAGACACAGAATGCAACAACAGGCACCGGGGCACTGTTTAATACGGTCAATCGGCAGGACGTTGGCATTAAGTTGACGCTAACACCGCAAATTTCTTCAGACGATACTGTGCGACTCGAAGTAAACCAGGAGATTTCCGACGTCATTGCGTCTTCCACAAATAATCCAGCGGGCCCGACGACGAGCAAACGTTCGGCAAGCACCACCATCGTGGTAAAGGACCGCCAGACCATGGTCATCGGCGGCCTTATCCGCGATAACCTCACCTCATCGACGTCAAAGGTGCCGTTCCTGGGAGATATTCCCATTCTCGGCTGGCTCTTTAAATCAAAAACAACCAGTATTGAAAAAACCAATCTCATGATTTTCATAACGCCTTATATCATCAAGGATGAGAACGAGGCAGGCGAACTGACGAGACGGAAGAATGAGTCCCTCGAAGAGTTCCGTAAAGAATACCGTATGGAGAAAAAATTTTCCGAGCCCAGTATCACACCGGCACGAGTGGAGTTGCAGAACGACCTTCGGCAACCGCGACGACCAAAGCAGTTGCAAAGCCCGAAGCCGAGCTGAAGTCGAATGTGGTGACAACTGCACCTGCTTCAGCCCCGGGAAAGTCATCAGAGACGCCCACGTCGGAACTGAAGTCGATGCCGGTGACGAGCGCTCCCGGGAACGGCGTCCCTGCTGGCGCTGTCGGAAAGCCTGTTCCAGAATTGAAGTCGAATGCGGTGACAACCACACCTGCTGCAGCCCCGGGAAAGTCCTCCGAAACGCCCACGCCGGAACTGAAGTCGAATGCCGGTGACGAGCGCTCCCGGGAACGGCGTCCCTGCTGGCGCTGTCGGAAAGCCTGTTTCAGAACTGAAATCGAACGAAGTGCCGACTGCTCCTCCCCAAGCGACACCGGATAATAAGGCCGGCGATGCTTCTCCCGTGCAACCGGCGGCCCCCCGCGAAGGGAGCGCGGTGAGTCGCTTGCTCGGTGAGATACTCGTTGAGTCCGGACTTTCACCGGAGCGGCTCAAGAAGGTGCTCGACCTCCAGAAAAAACGGGGGGGCCGGATCGGCTCGCTGTCTGATCCGCCTCAACTTCGTGACCGAAGAAGACGTGCTGAAGGCGCTCGGTCAGCAGCTCGGCCTGCCGTACCAATCCGAACTCGGCGACATCGACAGGGAAATCGCGCTCAAACTGCCCATTACGTACGCCAAAAAAGCCCTGGTCCTGCCGCTTCGGCGCGATAACGGCGCGGTTCTCGCAGCCACGTCCGAACCGCTGAACCTATCCGCTCTGGATGATCTTTCCGCGCTGCTCGGCGACGACATATCGCTCTGTCTTGCGCCTTCTGAGAAGATCCTCGATACCTTGAACCGGCTCCACAGCGAGGACATGAACAAGGCCGAGGATACCGTGCAGGAGATGGAGGAGGAAGACCTGTCGTTCCTCGCGGCCGAACTCGACGAGCCCACAGATCTGCTGGAAGTCACCGACGACGCCCCGATCATCCGCCTCGTGAACTCGCTCCTGTCCCAGGCCATCCGCGAACGCGCAAGCGACATCCATATCGAACCCTTCGAGAAAGAGATGATCGCGCGGTTCCGCATAGACGGCATCCTCTACAACATCCTGACGATCCAGAAACGATTCCAGGCAAGCATCGCGTCGCGCGTCAAGATCATGTCCGGCCTCAACATCGCCGAAAAGCGGTTGCCGCAGGACGGCGGCATGCGCATCAAGATCGGCGGGAAGGATGTGGACATCCGCGTGTCCATCGTTCCTACGGCCTTCGGCGAACGCATCGTGCTGCGTCTCCTCTATCGGGAAAGCGCCCTCTTGCCGCTCGACCAGATCGGTTTTTCGGGCGACACGCTGACGCGCTTCAACGCAATGATCGAGCGGCCCCACGGGATCATCCTGGTGACGGGCCCTACCGGCAGCGGCAAGACCACGACGCTCTACGCCTCGCTCTCGAAGATCAATTCCCCGGACAAGAACATCATCACGATCGAAGACCCCATCGAATACCAGCTCAAAGGCATCGGCCAGATCCAGGTGAACGCCAAGATCCAGCTGACTTTCGCAGCAGGGCTCCGCTCCGTTCTCCGCCAGGACCCGGACGTGATCCTCGTGGGCGAGATCCGGGACTCGGAGACCGCCGAGATCGCAATCCAGGCGGCGCTCACGGGACACCTTGTGTTCTCGACGCTCCACACGAACGATTCGGCCGGAGCAGTGACGAGACTCATCGATATGAAGATCGAACCGTTCCTCATCTCCTCATCGGTCATAGCGATCCTCGCCCAGCGGCTGGTGCGCGTACTCTGCAAAGAGTGCCGGGAGCCCTACCAGATGACGCCGTCCGAGATCGCAGAGCTTGAGATCAAGGCCGGCGCGGAGGGCGCTACGGTGTACCGGGCAAAAGGCTGTGAAGCCTGTTTCCAAACCGGTTACTTCGGCAGGAGCGCCATCTACGAGCTCATGACCGTGGATGATGAGATGCGCCAGATGATCATGAAGAATTCCGACGCATCCATGATCAAGGCCCTGGCCACGGAGAGAGGCATGCGTACGCTCCGGCAGGACGGCGCAGCCAAGGTGCTCGAAGGAGTCACCTCCGTTGATGAAGTGGTAAGAGTGACGCAGAGAGAGGCGTAAACTTAGTTCACAGTTCAAAGTTCATTGTTCAGAGTCGTAAGAACAGCGAACCCCAAGGTTTTCACCTTGAACTCTGCACTCTGAACTGTGAACTGGATTAGGAATCATGCCCGTATTCGAATATAAAGGCGTTACGGCTGCAGGAAAAAAGGTTTCCGGCGTTCAGGACGGCGAAAGCCTGAAGGCCATTAAGACGAAGCTCAAGAAAGAGGGCGTCATCGTCCTGGAGATCCGCGAGGGCGCCTCCGCCCGCGCCGCCCGCCGGGGAACGACCGCGATCACCTTCGGCACGCGCGTGAAGCTCACCGATCTCGCGAATGCCACCCGCCAGCTGGCCACGCTCCTGTCCTCCGGCCTTCCGCTGATGGACAGCTTGTCGGTGCTGGTGGACCAGGAGGAAAATGCGGCGCTGAAATCCGCCCTGTCCGCGGTGCGTGATTCGGTGCGCGAAGGCGCTTCGCTCGCCGATGCGCTCAAGGAAAACCCCAAGGTCTTTTCGCAGCTGTATATGAACATGGTCTCCGCCGGAGAGGCGAGCGGCACCCTTGAAATAACCCTGGACCGGCTTGCGGATTTTCTGGACGAACAGGTCCGTTTCCGCGGCAGGATTTCTGCAGCCCTTGCCTACCCGGCGTTCATGACAGTCATCGGCATCAGCATGCTGTTCTTTATTTTCAGCTTCGTCATGCCCCGCATCGTGGGCATGTTCGAGGACATGAAGCAGCAGCTTCCGCTGATCACGGTGATCCTGCTCGGCACCGTGCGGTTCCTGTCGTCGTTCTGGTGGGCGATCCTGATTGCCATCGCCGGAGCGGTCTACTACGCCAGGCGGTATCTCAACACCCAGTCGGGCAAGGAGAACTTCGACGCGCGGCTGCTCAAGGCGCCGGTTTTCGGCTCGCTGATCCGGATGATCGCCGTATCGCGGTTCACGCGCACGCTCGGGACCCTGCTCCAAAGCGGAGTGCCGACGCTCGCGGCGCTCGACATCGTGAAGAGCGTCGTCGGCAACACGGTCCTCGCGAACGCCATTTCGCAGGCCCGGGAGAACGTGCGGGAAGGCGAACCGATCGCCGATCCGCTCAAGAGGAGCGGCCTCTTCCCGCCCGTCGTCGTCCAGATGGTCGCCGTGGGCGAGAAGAGCGGTGAGCTCGAAAAAATGCTGCTCAAGATTTCCGATTCCTTCGACCGCACCGTTGAAACGCGCCTAACCGGGCTCATGGCGCTCCTGGAGCCGGTCATCATCCTCGTCATGGGGCTGATCATCGGGTTCGTCGTCATCGCAATCATGCTGCCCATGCTCCAGATGAGTTCCGGAGTGCAGTAAAGCATAGGACATTTGACCACAGATAAACACAGATGGACACTGTTAAAGACTTGAAGATTTCCTGAATTTGATACCTGTGTTAATCTGCGTTCATCTGAGGGTTCAATTTTTATGAGGAGGTTCGTATGAAAAATCAGAAAGGCTTCACCCTGATCGAAATCATGGTGGTCATCATCATCCTCGGACTGCTCGCGGGACTGGTGCTTCCCAAATTTCTGGGGCAGGAAGAGAAGGCAAAAATCGAGATCACCAAGACCCAGATCCGGTCACTTGAGGGCGCCTTGGACGCATACAAGCTCGACAACGGCTTCTACCCCACCACGGACCAGGGACTCGATGCGCTGATCAACAAGCCCCAGACAGGACGCATCCCTGACAAGTGGCGGGACGGCGGTTATCTCAAACCAGCCAGGATACCGAAGGACCCCTGGGGCCACGATTATGTCTATGTTGCGCCGGGAAACGAGAACAGGGAGTACGAGATCACTTCTTACGGCGCTGACGGAGAGCCCGGCGGCGATGGCAACAACGCCGACATCGAGAGCTGGAAGATGCAGTAAATGAAGGGTCAAGGGTCAAGGGGCAAGGGGCAAGGGAAGACAGCGCAGGGCTTCACGCTCATCGAACTGATGATCGTGATCGTGGTGTTGGGCGTCATGCTCTCCCTGATCATTCCAAGGCTCGGCGAGCTCGGCGAAGCGAATGTGAAGCGCAGCGCCAGACACCTCACCGGCATGATCCGTTTCCTGCGTGACGAATCCCAGGCGCGGAAAGAGGTCTACCGGCTTCGTTTCGACGTCCAGGGCGGGCGTTACTGGGCCGAGGTCATGACCCTGACGAGCGATCAGACCGTGGAATTCGTGCGGATGCAATCCGAGATCGGGTCCGAAGGGAGTTTGTCCGGCCAGACGACGTTTCGTGATGTCCAGGCCGCAAGCCATCCGGACGATCCCTTTATCCAGTTCACGCCCGACGGCTGGGTGGAGAACGCAGCCATCCACCTGCGGGACGGAGACGAAAAGGATTTTACGCTCCTCGTAAACCCGCTCATGGGAAGCACCGAACTCCGTGATGGCTACATTGAGGAGCGCGAAAGCTAACTGCATGAATTCGAAAAGTTCATGGAGTTGAGATACGCAGAAATAAAGAGTATGAATACTGTGCGTAGGTTGCGGAGTTTTTCTTATCCGAACTCGGGACACCGAACGGCGAACTCGCAAGGCTTCACGCTCCTCGAAGTGATGGTCGCCGTGGCGATCATGGCCATGGTGCTGGTCACTCTCCTGGGTCTGAAGAACAGCAGCATGCAGGACGTGCTGCTGATGCAGCACATGACCACGGCCTCGATGCTGGCAAAACGGAAGATGGTGGAGACGACGACGGAGACCAGGCTCCGTACCCCCACGGAAGACGACGGCGTGTTTCCCGAGGAAGAGTTCAAGGATTATACTTGGAAGAGGATGATCGTACCCACACCTCTTATCCAGATCATGGAAGTGCGGGTTGCCGTGCTGTGGAAAGAGGGCACTCGGCAGGAAACGGTCGAGTTGCTGAGCTATGAATGATCAGGGGTCAGGGGTCAGGGGTCAGGGAGTAGAGAGTGCGTCGTGCACGGCAGTTCAAGCTCCTTACGCCTCACGCTTCACGCCTCACGGTTTCCGGGGATTCACACTCATCGAAGTGCTCATCGCCACGACGATCATGGCGGGGATCGTGACCGTGATCTATACGAGTTTTTTCACGGCGAGCCGGAACGTCGAGCAGGCCGAGAAAATGCGGGACGCATCGGACCTGGTCCGCACCCTGGTTTCGAAGATCTCCATCGACATCGCGAATGCTTATGTGAATACAGGGATGTATCCCCTTACTGTTTTTTACGGCAAGAAGGTTCAGCCTGACACGGGTGACAGTAATGTCCGATTCGATGAACTCTACCTGACTACCCTGACGAACTGGCGCAGGCCGGGCACGAAAGAGACGGACCTGTGGGAAGTGGGCTACTATTTCAAGCAGAAACCGGACGGATCGGGATACGTCATGATGCGAAGGGAAAAGCGCGAGTTGAGCAAAGACGTTCCGGCGCTCGAAGGCGGCCTCGAGTACGCGATGACCGACCGGGTGAAAAGCCTTCAGTTCCGATATTATAACGGTTCAACGTGGAGCGACGACTGGAGCAATAAGACCGTCCTGCCCAACGTTGTGGAGATCTCGCTTCTGCTCGATGACGGTTCCTCCTATATCACGAAGGTGGACGTGGGGCGGTAGCGAGAATGCCGACCTCCGATTTCGGGTTGCCGATTGAGAAAAGCAGGATGAAAAAAGACCGGGGCGTTGCGTTGATCATCGTGCTTTTGGTCACGGCCCTTCTCATCGCGCTCATTTTCGAGTTCGCCTACGGTACGAGGATCAGTTTGCGGTCGGCCGTCAACTTTCGCGACAGCCAGCGCGCTTACTACCTGGCCCGCTCAGGTGTGACGTTTGCCGGTTTGCTCTTGAGCGATAATCTCATGAAGGGCAAACTGCAGGACAACATCGAACAACGGGACTGGCAGGTTGTGCCGATCATGACGGGAAGCAATGATACCGAGCTCCGGGTGCGGTGGGAGGACGAGAGCGGGAAGATCAATATCAGCAGTGTGATCAAGCCGCGCGATCAAACCAGCTTTTCCAACCCCGCCCTTACGTACAACCGGCTGGTGATTCTTTTTACCAATCGCGGGGTGAACCAGGAAATTCTCGACCGTATCGACGCCTGGATGACCGAACAGCAGCGAAGCAGTTTTTACCTGCTTACCGAATTTCACCAGTTCCTGAGCGATGAAGATTTCGGAAAGATCCAGGACGCTGTAACGCTTGCCAACGTGACGCAGATCAATGTCAACACGGCGTCTGTTGATGTGCTCAGGAGCATAGGTGTGGAAACAGGGATGGCACAGAGGATAGTGGAGCGCAGGAACGAGGAACCGTTTAAAACGACTCAGGAGATAGCCGATTTCCTTGGGCCGTCGAACACAATGGCAGTGGGACAGCTGACGACCACGAGCAACGTGTTCAAGGTCAATTCCTATGCTACCGTAGGCGGCTTCACGAAGCAGGTCGAGGCTGTCATCACCCGGTCAACTAACGGCTTTACCGTAAACTACTGGAGAACGCTGTGAAAATCGTTGGCCTCAAAATCGAGAAAGGGAAGCTTGCCGTGTCGGTTGTGGAGAAGGGCTTGCGCCAGACGGAGCTCAAAGACTCCTACAGCGTTCCCTTTGCCACGGACACCGAACTGGCGGACATCCTGAGCGCAAAAGCGCGTGACTGGGCCGGCGCGCGCATTGTTTCGTCCATTCCCGGCAGCAAGTTCAGCCAGCGGACCCTCACGTTTCCCTTCAATGACCGCAAGCGCGTGGAAAAGGCCCTGCCGTTCGAACTGGAAGACAACATCCCGTTTGCTCTGGAAGACGTGGAGCTGGACCATGTCGTACTGGACCGGGCCGAAACAGGGGCCGATAAAAAGAAGGAATCGGCTGTGCTCGGCATCATGCTACCGAAAACCGCCTTGCGGCAGCACCTGGAACTCCTTGCCACGGCAGGCGTTGACCCGCAGGTCATTATACCGTCCTATGTAGGACTTTCCTGTATTGCAAAGCTGATCCCGGTGGAGGGCGCAGCCGTCATCATTGACGGCACCGATCTCTGCCTCAAGATCGGCAGCAACGTGATTGCATGCAGGAGCTTCTCCACATCGCGCGCAGCTGGCGGCATCCGGCATACGCTAAAAGCGTTCGAGACTGAACAGAAAACGCAGATCGAGAAGGCCTACCTCATTTCCGAGAACGACGGGCTGCATGCCGATCTTGCCGACCTGGGGATCGCAACCGAGCGGATAACGCCGGACTTCGCGGGGAAAAAGCCGGCGGATCCCGTCGAGCCTGGGTCTTGCGCTCAGCGACCAGATAAACTTCCGGAAGGGCGAGTTTGCATACCGGCTCGCCGATGTGGGCGCGCGCAAGAGACGGCGAACGCTCATCATCGCCGGAGCGTTTGCCGTGGTCTTTGTCGTGGCAAACCTCGGCGTGAAATATTACCTGGTCGAATCGAGTTACGGTAAGCTCGACCGTGAGATCAAGGAGATCTATCGTCAAACGGACCCTGAAGCAAAGTCGGTTGCCGACCCGGTGCGGCAGCTCCGCGCTAAGCTGGATGAATCGAAGAAGAAGTTCGGCGCGCTCGGGTCGGGAACGTCCGTGCTCGACGTGATGAAGGCCGTGACCGAGGGCATCCCCAAGGAAGTCCGCGTGATTTTTCAGGATTTTCTCCTCGAAGGCGACCACCTGAAGCTTCAGGGCGAGGCCGCATCGTTCGAGTCCATCGATAAAATGAAAGCCGAATTACAAAAGTCCGGCGCCTTTGCCGAGGTGCAGGTCCTGGACACGAGAATGGGCGTGGACAATAAGGTGAAGTTCCGGTTCGATTTCAAGTTGAAGCAGGCGATGTGAGCTCATGAAACCACAGATGAACACAGATTAACACGGTAAAAACAATGCAGTCTGAGAAGGAGTTCCTCTATAAAGATCTGACCAGGGAAATTATGGACTCGGTTTTCAAAGTCCATAATGCATTAGGCTGCGGGCTGCTGGAAAAAGTTTATGAAAATGCGCTTGCGTGGGATTTGGAGCTTAAGGAAAAGAATGTCACTTCTCAACATGCGTTTAACGTGCTTTATCGGGACAAGGAAGTTGGTAAATATTACGCTGATCTCGTTGTCGGAGACAGCGTGATAGTGGAAGTAAAATCAGTAGAAAAAATTGACGATGTCCATCGTGCACAGATATTGAACTATTTGAGGATATCCGGTCTACGCGTGGGACTGCTTTTAAACTTTGCAAAGCCAAAATTAGAATATCAAAGACTTGTTGTTTGACCGTGTCCATCTGTGTTCATCTGTGGTTCCAAATAGCATTCGAGGTGTTTCTTGAAACTAGAAGAACGAGATAAAAAGTTCCTTATTTTCGGCGGCGCGGCGGCCATCGTGATCCTGCTCTATGCGCTCGTGCTGTCTCCGCTCACGTCCGACCTTTCCCGGAAGCGGGAATTGATCCCGAGAAAGCAGAAAGATCTTGAGGAGATGAAGGCGCTGCGGACGGAGTACACGGAGATTCAAAAACAATTGCAGCAAGCTCAGGCAGAAGCGGCCAAGCGCGGCCCCTTGCTCACGGACATCGAGAACCTCTCGAAACAGGCGAACCTGAGCAGCAAGATCGTGTCGCTCAAGCCGCAGGCGGGCGTTCAGACCGCGGCATTCAAGGAAAGCATCGTCGAGATCAAGCTTGAGAACATAACGCTCTACGATATCGTGAACTACGTCTATCTGCTCGAAAAAAACACGCTGCGGATCAGGAAGCTCCAGTTCAAGCCCCGCTATGACAATCCCAAACTGCTCAACGCGACGATCCTCGTCTCGAGCGCCGGGTAGGACATGATCGATAAAAAACTGCTCATCAGACGCGCTTCGTTCGTTGCATACTTCGCAGCAGCCTTTCTCATCTTCCTTCTCCTCTTATTTCCCTTTGACCGGGTCAAGGCAAAGCTGGAGTCGGAAGTCCGCCAGCGCACTCCGGTGGAACTGAATATCTCCCGCATTTCACCGCGGTTCTTCAACAGCGTTCCTCCTGTCCGATGTCGTCGTTTCCGATCAAACCGGCAAGGTGTTGTTCGAAAGCCCCTCGGTCAGAACGACGATCTCGCTCTTCAGCCTGCTGCGCGGCAACCTTGCCGCAGATCTGAAAGCCAAAGCGTACGGCGGCGATCTGTCCTTGAAGATCCAGCAGGGTCCCGGCCGTCAGTACCTCCTGTGCGACGCAAACGGCCTGGACATCGGGTCTTACCAGCTCCTGAAAAATTTGGGACTGAAGCTGACCGGCAAGCTCGGCGGGAATTTCGAGGTGACCAACGATACGGGCAAGGGGAGGATCTGGCTCAAAGGCCTGGCCATACGCGAGCTGAAGATAAAGGGTTTTCCGGTCCCGGATATGGACTTCGACGAATGCTGGATCGAAGCCGATCTCAAAGGCGACCGGCTGACGATCAGGAAGCTGGAAATGAACGGCAAGGAGCTCAAGATCCAATGTCTGGGAGACCTGGTGCTCCGCGAGCGCGGCACGATCAACCTTACCGTGAAACTTAAGCCTTCGGAACGCCTCGCTCAGGAACAAGCGGGAATTTTATCACTTCTGAAGAACAGGGATGCGGAAGGGTATTACCAGTTCAGTCTCGGCGGCACGCTGTCGGAGCCGATGCCGAGGCTGTAGTGCGGCGAAGCCCTGTGTGCGCCACAAGCGCCCGTTGTTGTTATTGTTTGATCAATATAAACGAGTCTTCGTATTTAATTTTGCATGATCATAAAACCTAAATTCCATCAAGGGGAAAGGGTGAATTGAAATGCGAAAAGGGGAACGCAAACTATTCAAAAAGTCCCGCCCATTTCCCCCTCTTTTCCTCCATTTCTCCTGTGGAGGTTTTTACGGAATTAAGATCAACTAATTCGTTTCAACTCTATTACGAAAAAAACCATACAACCATACAACCAGTTTGACCTGCTGCAAGCCCTTAAAACTTAAGCACCGCTGCCGCGTACGCGCCGTGCCGCGTTACCGTGACCCAGTCCAGCCTGTCCTGATATTCCGCTCCGCCGGCAAAGTACGTTGTGTCCGTCCCGTTTCGCGCATACAAATAGAAGTACCGGTAGCCCGCCGTCAGTTCCAGATTCTCCGATACAAGATAAGTCAGCCCCAGCGAGGCATCGTACCCATATGCCGTCGAAGCTGTTTGTATAAAGTTCGGCGATTGCGCGCGAAAAGCGCCCGACCCCGTTGTACGTAAATTCCAGTATCCGTCACCTTCATAGCTGACGTAGGGATAGATCGAGAACATGCCGGATAGAGAAAGTGTCTCGGTCAGTTTGGGCTGGTAGAGTGCTCCGATCCTGAGCATGTTCCAGGTAAAATCATAAGTGGAGTTCAGCCCGGGAAAAGGTCCGGCCGCCTGGGTGAGCCCCTCAAAGTTCAGCGGCAGCGTCTGTACCCCATTTGTCATGCTCAGGCTGTCTTTGTAGTGCAGGTAGCCCAGGACCATTCCCCACGGTCCGGCATGAGTGGCGCCATAACGCTTATTATTATAGTAGAAATTGATCCCCCATTCTCTTACATCGCCTTTGCTGTCGTTTGTGGATTGCGAGAAGTCGTATCCGCCCCCGGAATCGGGAATGAACCGGTCCGTGTCCAGGCCATGACCGCCGCTGATCGGACCGGTCCCATAGAGCACATCGAATGAATAATCCCCGCTTAACCTTGCCTCCGGCCGAAAAGATGATTATAGGACTGTCGATCTTTTTAAAATCCAGTCGAGATTGGATTTGGCCGGGTTGCCCCGCGCTCGTGACGTAGGGAAAGGATATCTGCCACTTGGCATCGGCCTGCGACAGCCAGCCTTCCAGAGCGACGGCGGAATTGATCTCTTCTTCATCGTCGTAATACCGGTCCTCAGCGTGTACTGCAAAGGGGAACAGGAAACACGCCGAACACAGTACAATACCTATCCATTCAATAAGCTTCACAAACCACCTCAATGCATATTGATTATAGAGATGTTTCCGTCATTCGTGAACGAAAATGTATCAAAATCATATATTCACGTTTTTCTGTTGTCAAGGTCTAATCACCGTTGGGAACGCCGGTATAATCCCAAAGGCCTGCCTTTTCTGCTTATCTCTGCCTAAATTCTAAGCGCGTGCCTAAAATCGTATCCTCATCAGGCTGTTGATCCCTCCTTAGTCATCTTCCCATTCCGATAATTACCGCCATGAAATCAGCAGATTGTGTATGCGAGATAGCGCAGGTGCTCCTGGCATGAGCATTGCTAAATACATATACAGAACATTGCAGCGAGCCAACGTTTGGAAAGCTCCGGAGGCTTTCACAGGACACCATAGCCCGCTACTGCGGTCGCGGGTATCAATCGACATATCACAGGAGGGAGTATGAAAAAGGTTATCGGTTTTATGTGCACCGCCTTGCTCGCGGGCACGGCAGCATTGGCAACACCGGTTTTCGCAGAAGACGCGAAGCCGGCAGCACCGCTAGTGAGCGCAGACGACATCAAGAAGGCGCTCGGTATGAGCATCTATCTGCAGAGCGGCTACACGTACAACGGCAATGCAAGCGTCGGTCAAGTAAATGATCTGCGCGCGTTCGACACAAAAGCGAACAGCTTTGGACTCGATCTATTGGAATTGGTTTTTGCAAAAGACCCTGCCGCGGGTGCCATCGGCTACAAGGTGAAAATTTCCGGAGGCGATACGGCGCGGATCATCAATGCCGCGGGCCTGGGCGCCTCGACACCGGATTCCATCGACGTTACGGAGGCATATGTAAGTTACCTTGCCCCAATCGGCAAGGGGCTCCGGTTCGATGCAGGAAAGATGGGCACCTTCGTGGGCGCAGAAGTGATGGAAGCGATCGACAATCCCAACTACTCCCGCTCGTTCCTGTTCACCTGGGCTGAACCGCTTACCCATACCGGCGTGAAGGCCGGCTACACGTTCACCGACAAGATAAACGCGGCCCTGTTCGTGGTGAACGGCTGGGACAACATGAACGACAACAATACGGGCAAGTCCGTAGGCCTCTCCGTAAACCTGACGCCGAATGACAAGGTCTCCGGCTACGTGAATTATTTGACCGGCCCGGAGAAAACCAATAATACCCGCGACAACAGGTCGCTTCTCGATCTCATTGCGACGATCACTCCGATCAAGCCGCTTTCGTTCATCCTGAACTACGACAACGGCCAGGAGCAGCATTCGTCGGCGACCGGCGGCACCGCGGAGTGGTCCGGTGTGTCCGCCATCGCGAAGTATGACTTCACCGACACCTACAGCCTGGCGATCCGCGGCGAGTATTTCGACGACAAGGACGGCGTAAGGACCCTTACGGTCCAGAAACTGACCGAAGTGACGATCACCCCGACGATCAAGCTTAGCGGCGGGCTGGTTTTGATGCCTGAGTACCGGCATGACACGTCGAACAAGCAGTCCTTCGACAACGGCACGAAGAAGTCCCAGGACACCGTCGCGCTCGCCGCGATGTATCGATGGTAAGGAATTATTGAAAAGAAAATAGGAGGTTTATCATGAAGTTTATTTTTAGCAAAAAACGTTTTATTGTTGCGATGATTTTGTCTCTTATGGTTGCGATCGTCGGCGGGCTGGTATTTGCCGACGACCAGGCCGCTCCACCGGCGCCCGCTGCCGCAGCGGCGCCAGCCGCACCTGCGGCCCCGGCGCTCCAGCCTGATCCGTCCGGCGCAAACACCGGCGGCGCAGCGGACGTAGTCGGCGCTTCAGCGGGAGCACCCACGGCCGACGATCTGAAAAAACTGGCCACGACCGAGCCGCTCGCGGCGAAGCTGGCGGATGTGATCGGCCACAACCGGATTCGCCATCAACATTATCTGGACGCTTGTAACGGGCTTCCTGGTCATGTTCATGCAGGCCGGGTTCGCCATGGTGGAGACGGGCTTCACCCAGGCCAAGAACGCCGGACATACCATGGCCATGAACTTCATGGTCTACGCGCTCGGCATGCTCGGCTACTGGATCTGCGGGTTCGCGCTCCAGATGGGCGGTGTCGGAAGTGGTACCTTGGGCAGCACGCTCGGCCTTCTTGACAGTGAGTTTACCATTCATCTGTTCGGCAAGACCTTCGGGCTCTTCGGCATGAAAGGGTTCTTCCTGTCCGGCGTTACCTATGACGCGGCGATCTTCACGCTCTTCCTGTTCCAGATGGTGTTCATGGACACGACTGCGACGATTCCCGACCGGTTCCATGGCGGAGCGTTGGACATTCAAGTCCTTCGTGGTCTACTCGTTCTTTATCGCCGGAATCAGTGTATCCGCTCTATGCGAACTGGGTATGGGGCGGCGGGTGGCTTTCAGCGCTCGGCACGAACTTCGGCCTGGGTCACGGGACGCTTGACTTCGCCGGCTCCTCGGTTGTACATATGACCGGCGGCGTGGCGGCACTGGCAGGAGCGATCGTGCTCGGTCCGCGCATCGGCAAATTCAAGGCCGACGGCACGCCGAACGCCATCCCGGGTCATCACATCCCGATGGCCATGGTCGGCTGCTTTATCCTGGCTTTCGGCTGGTTCGGCTTCAACGCCGGCTCGACGCTCGCGGGCGGCGATCTCAGGATCGGCGTGATCGCGACAAACACCATGCTTGCATCTGCTTCGGGCGCGTTTTTTGCGCTGCTCTATATGTGGTTCAAGTACGGCAAGCCGGATATCTCCATGGCTGCCAATGGCCTGCTGGCCGGACTCGTGGCCATCACCGCACCCTGTGCTTTTGTGAACTCGGTATCGGCCGTTATCATCGGCGCTATGGCGGGCGTCATTCTCTGCATCAGCGTGTTCTTTGTAGAGCGGACGCTCAAGATCGACGATCCCGTGGGTGCCATCTCGGTCCACGGCGTGAACGGCGCCTGGGGTCTTATCTCGCTCGGCCTGTTCGCGGACGGTACGTACGGTGACGGCCTGAACGGCGTTGCCGGCACGGTCAAGGGTCTTTTCTACGGTAGCGGGTCTCAGTTTGTCGCCGAAGTGGTTGGTGTCTTGACGAATTTTATCTTCGTGTTCGTCATCATGTATGTGTTCTTCAAGGTCCTCGACAAGATAGTCCCGCTCCGGGTGTCTGAGGAGATTGAACGCGAAGGACTTGACCAGGCAGAAGTGGCGGTCAGCGCCTATCCCGATTTCTCACTACGCCACACGCACCGATAGGAGGATGCCATGAAAAAAATAGAAGCTATCATAAAACCATTCAAGCTCGATGAAGTGAAAGACGCACTCAACGGAATCGGCATCCAGGGTATGACCGTGACCGAGGTGAAGGGATTCGGCAGGCAAAAGGGACATGTCGAGCTCTACCGCGGCGCGGAGTACGACGTATCCTTCATTCCGAAGGTGAAGATAGAAGTAGTGGTTGCGGACAGCATTGCGGAGAAGGTCATCTCCACCATCCAGGAAAAGGCCAAGACCGGCAAGATCGGAGACGGCAAGATCTTCATTTCGAAGATCGAGGACATCATCAGGATCAGGACCGGCGAGAAGGGCGAAGTAGCAATTTAACGCAGTGTAAAGAGGTTATATGCGGAGAAACGACGATTTGAGAGATCGTTGTCTATCCTCCCGAGGCCGGCATGTTCCATTGCATGCCGGCCTCTTTTTTGAAGCAACTAG
>CAVWHO010000010.1:0-337326 GCA_963754875.1 Nitrospirota bacterium | reverse complement strand
TAGCAGGACGCTGAAAAAGTCCTTTTCAAATGTGATGTAAATGCGTATAGTGGCTCAACGGCAGTTGACAAGGAGGCCACATGCGCGGTGAACACGATATTCAGAGCGGGATGTTCAGTTACTTTTCTCCTGAACAGCGGGTACCGATCCAGCATCCCTTGCGAGCGATCAAAGCCCTTGCGGATACAGTTCTTTCCGAGCTTTCTCCGATCTTTGATTCGATGTACAGCAAGATGGGACGGCCATCGATTCCACCGGAGCGGCTCCTCAAGTCCCAGCTTCTGATTGCCCTGTATTCGGTTCGTTCCGAGACCCAGTTCTGCGAGATGGTGGACTACAATATCCTCTTTCGCTGGTTTTTGGACATGAACCTGGAAGAGGCGTCGTTCGATCCTACGACGTTCACGAAAAACAGGGATCGGCTTCTGGAACACCGGATTGCGGTGAAGTTCTTCGACCGCGTGGTCAACATCGCCCGGAAGGACGGGTTGCTCTCGGATGATCACTTTACCGTGGACGGCACCCTGATCGAGGCTTGCGCGAGCCTCAAGAGCTTTCGTCCCAAGGACGAAGACCCTTCTGACAGGCCGACGACTGACGATGATCCGGGAAACCCCTCGGTGAACTTCCATGGCGAGAAGCGATCGAACAAGACTCATGCTTCCACCACTGATCCCGAGTCCCGTTTGATGAAGAAAAGCAGGGGCAAGGAGGCCAAACTCTCTTTCGGTGCCCATGCCCTGATGGAGAATCGGAACGGCCTCTTGATCGACATCACCGTTACCCCGGCAACAGGAGACGCGGAACGGGAAGCGGCCAAGGAGATGCTGACCCGCCAAGCCCGGAAGCGAGTGAAGCCCAGCACCCTTGGAGCTGACAAGGGCTACGATACCCAGGGTTTTATTGAAGCCATGCGGAACCGAGAGATCACCCCACATGTAGCGGCCAACACCGAGCGAAGAGGCGGTTCTGCGATCGACGGTCGCACCACCCGTCATGAAGGATACATAATCAGTCAACGAGTCCGAAAACGAGTGGAAGAGATCTTCGGATGGCTCAAGACCATCGGCGGCTTCAGAAGAACACGGTACAAAGGAAGAGATCGAACCCATCTTCAAGCCTGGTTCGTCGGAGCTGCCTATAACCTGATGCGGATAGCAAACATCCAACGACGAGTTGCAGCCGCCACATAGCAAACGGGCAGCGGAATCCCGCATAGACGGGCCGAAAGGCGATCTTAAATGAGCAACAAAGTCGATCATAGGCATCACGATCCAAGAAAAATCAATCACCAAGTAGAAAGTTTTATGTTAAAGGCCACTTTTTCAGCGGCCTGCTAGTGGACTATTTTTAAATTGATCATAAGGAGCCTTGAGCTACCATTTGCCCGCGCTCCAGCTGCACAATCATGTCGCAATGCTGAAGTGTGGTGAGCCGATGCGCAATAATCAGAATGGTGAGTTCACGGTTGAGATTTTCGATGGCGCTCATTACCGCTTTTTCAGTGGCGCTGTCCAGAGCGCTGGTGGCTTCATCGAAAATGAGCACTGTTGCCTGCTTATAAAGCGCTCTGGCAATGCCAATACGCTGGCGCTGGCCACCGCTAAGGCGGATGCCGCGTTCGCCTACAAAGGCGCTATAACCTTCGGGGCGGCTTTCAATGAATTCGGCAATTTGGGCTTGGTAGGCGGCCTGTCGGACACGATCCAAGATCGATCTCGCTCTGGCGGCACGCCAAAGGCGATATTTTCGGCGATGGTGGCATCAGCCAAGATAGATGCTTTGCGGCACATGGGCGATGGTGCGTTGCCATGCCCTTCGAAGTTCGCCGCTGATCGGCTGACCATCCACAAGAATCCTTCCCTGCGTGGGCTCTAGTAGAGACATAAGCAGATCCAGTGCCGTGCTTTTGCCACTGCCGGTGCTGCCCACGAAACCGATTCTGTGCCCCTTTAGGAATGGTGAGATTGATGCCGTTAAGGACCCAAGGGCTGTTATCACCGTAACGAAAACTCAAATTGTCGAAAGTGATTGTGTCCTGAAACAAAAGAGGTTCAGGTGCTGGTCGATAGGCATCGTCCGGCAGAGGTTGCTCAAGCAAATCAATCACATCAACTAATGAAGCTTGGCACCCGATTACAAACGTCCAGTTGCCGTAAAGTTGTTGCAAAATAGGCAGGAGGCGTTCCGCTCCCAAAGCCAGCGCTCCTAATACCGGCAGTGCCGCGCCTACCCCGCCCTGTTGATGACTCATAACGTAGGCAAAGACGCCTATCAACACCATACCCAACGCCTCCATGACATACCTTGGTGCGAGCGTAATATATGAGTTTTCGCCGGTTGCCCGTTGTAGCAGCTGGATACTTTTTTGGTAAACGCCACTGTAGACAGCCTGAGTACCGTCCAAAAGAACTTCGCGGATAGCCCCTAGACCTTCCTGCAACACTTTAACAGTTTGGGTCTGCTGTTGCGCAATGGACTGGCTGTTGCGGACTAGTCGCCGGCGGGTTTTCCAGGCAATCATTCCATAACTGGCTCCAAAACCGATTAAGGCTACGGAGGCGACAACTGGATCAATAGCGATCAATGTTATCAAGATTGCAATAAACAGGGCTGCTGATGTAATGACGGTGACTAGAGAAGTCAACACGTTTGTGGCAGTAGCAACCTTTTGAGTTATTCCACTGATAATTTCGCTGCTGCTGCGGGCCACATGTACGCGATATGGCTGATAGAGAGTTCGACGATAGACTTCAGTACTGAGATCTGCGCCGGTGGCATTTGCAAGTCGAATGCTAATCCATAGTAACAATATGCGCAATCCGCCGGCAATAAGCGCGGCCACAGCAAATGCAACGGTCAAGGGCAACACCAAATCCGCTGCCGATGAGATACCCAATCTTTGAACAATGCCTGATATGAGCGGTGCGTTAAAAACTTTTTCCGGCTGAGTGAGAATGCCGATAAACGGCACGACTGCACCAAGACTCACGACCTCAGCCAAGGAGCTAAGCAGCGTCAGTCCGAGTAGCGCTGCGAACTGGTACCGTCGACGGCGACTGATGTGCTGGAAAAGGCGTACCAGCAATTTTGGCAATCGGGTATGGTGTGAACTTGTCTTATGTTTCATAAGAGTGACTACTTTGGGTTGGACTTGCAATCTTGTATTGATAAGCAACAGTTAGGTCACATTTGCCAAGTACCACGGCAGGGCTTCATCGAGACCCCGATTAATAGTATGAGTTGGAGAGTATCCTAATAGTTGTGCGGCCTTACTAATATCCGCCTGTGAATGTTTTACATCTCCCGGTCGAAAATCACGATGAATCGGCTTAAAATTCTGTAAATGTTCATGACTCGATATTAATCGAGTCCTTAGCATTTCAAATAGCTCATTCAGTGTAGTGCGCGAGTTTACAGCAGCATTGTAAGCCTGGTTGATAGCTGCGGGGTTATTTGTGACGGCAGCGAGAAGATTAATTTGTATGACATTGTCTACAAAAGTAAAGTCCCGACTCGTTTCTCCAGTACCGTTGATATAAACTGTCTCATTCTTTATCATTGCTGAAATCCACTTAGGAATGACCGCTGCATAAGCGCCATCCGGATCTTGGCGTGGTCCAAAAACATTGAAGTATCGTAGTCCGATTGTTTCCATACCGTAACAGCGGGAAAAGACTTCAGCATACAGTTCGTTTACATACTTGGTTACTGCATAGGGAGAAAGCGGTTTTCCAATCTTATCCTCTACTTTTGGAAGTCCGGGATGGTCTCCGTAGGTGGAACTGCTGGCTGCGTATACCATGCGCTTCACTTTGTTAGTCACGGGCGGCAACCAGCATGTTCAGCATACCGGTAATATTATTTTCGTTGGTATTGATAGGATCTTCAAGACGAGCGGGGCACCGAGCCGAGTGCCGCCTCATGAAGGATATATTCAACGCCTTTACATGCTTCCTGGCAAGCATCAAGGTCTCGAATATCGCCTTGAATAAATTTGAAGCGCGACCATTGTTCTGCTCATTAACCAGAGATTTGACCTCTTCTAGATTATTCTTCTTTGCCTGTGGAAAAATTATCCAATCCAACAACGATTTGATCAAGCTTGAGAAGATGTTCAAGAAGATTTGATCCGATAAAACCTGCGACGCCTGTAATAAGCCACTGTTTTGGTTCTTCTTTCAGTTTTTCCTTTGCTTCTGCTAAATAATTCAGTCACAGCAACCTCATCTGTTAAAATTTGATTTCCGCACATAGAATGCATGATGTCAAGTAATTGGCATAGAATCTACTCAACACTTTCTTTCTTGATAGATTCCTTTATTCTCCGAATATGTCCTCTTCCCATTCCTTTTACTTCACAGCCTAACTCAAGATATCTTTTAATTTTGTCATCATCTAAAATACCAAAGCAATCAATCACTGCGAGGGGTTTACCTACCGAACGAACTATTTCATCAGGCTTCAAATTGAGATACTCTTTGTGCCTAACAGCCAAAACTAATGCATCGATGCCGGTGAGCGCCTTTCCCAGATCTTTTTGAACCTGTAAGTCGTTCAGTTTTTTCTGATTCCGAAAAAAAACACTCTTACTGCTGTTCGGATATACTTCTTGATTCTTAAATTCCCACCATTGATCTACATAAGGGTCATGGACACGAATTTCAGCCCCCATTTCCGCAAGCTTCCGGACGAGAACTTCTGAACCGCTGTAACGTGTATCACCAACATCTTCTCGATAAGATGCGCCGAGAATCAATATTTCAGCTCCAGCAATGGGAACATTCATATTTCGCAATGCATCGCGTACAAGTTGGGCACTGTGAAGTGGCCTGGTATCGTTAATATCGATTGCTTGCGGAGTGATATCGGAAAATATCGTCCTCAAAACCGTGAATATGTTTATACGACCATACCCCCAAGCCCCCGTCTTTAGGAAGACAATAGCCGCCGATGCCTGGTCCAGGGAACATCAGATTGCTGTGCGTAGGTCTCATTTTTACTGCATTGATCACTTTAACAATGTCGACACCGTTTCTTTCCGCAAAAAGACTCCACTCGTCCATGAATGCGAGAATGGTTGCGCGATAGCTGTTTTCTACGATTTTTGCAGTCTCAGATTCAATTGGACGATCAAGTACTGTTAAAGGAAATTTGTCAGTATTGATCACTTCCTTTAAAAATTTAACCACTTTATCTTTTGCCATGTTCATTGACCCCGCTGCATACCCGCCAAAAGTCACGTATGGACGAGACATAATTCTTTCCCGGCATGACCCGCTCATAACTATGAGCAAGAGAGGATCTGACTGAATACCTCGTTTCGAAAATATTTTTTTCATAATCGGAAAGGCAACCTGTTCCGTTGTCCCTGGTGCGACTGTTGTTTCGATCAGCACAAGCGTGTCGGGATTGATTTTGTTAGCGATTATTTCAAAGGCCTCTTCGAGGGCGGCCATGTCCACTTGGCCGTTCTTGACATTTCCTAGTTCATTTTTTGTATAGTCACACTGTACATCGACGACGACGACGTCGGCAAGAGACAATACATCGTAGGTAAAGGTCGCCATGAGCGTCTTTTTCTCCTTTACGCACCGTTCAATCAGGGGAGCGACGTTCGGGTCCTCAGCCTTCACTGGCGAAACACCTTGATTTAGTAAAGGAATTTTCCAATAGCTGCGCACACTAGGACGCTGCATTCCTATGACGAATTTGGTCGGCTTACCCGATTTATCGACACAGTCGGCAATAATTGCTGCCATCACTGCACCGACAAAACCGACTCCCATCACGACGACAACCTCTTGTCCGTTGTTTCGCGCCGTCGCGGCAGCTCATTGAAACCCTCTTAAATTCATGTGCTTCTTCTTCTTTTCCGGGTAAGGGATATTCCACGCCATCGGGGCTCATAGAGACTTTTTTTTGCATGCGATTTCCCTTCTTGATGTCTTTGAGTATCTGGAGGTGTGTTTCTTACTTTGCATTACAGCTTTTCTTCCTCGCCTTCCATATAGCTATTCATGATGATTCATCACCTGAAAGCCTTCCTTTTTGCACAATTGATCTCGCTCCGCTTCTTTAAGATCTTCTCTTACCATTTCCGACACCAACTCATGGAACGTGACCTTGGGCTTCCAGCCAAGTTTTGTTTTGGCCTTGGTGGGATCGCCGAGAAGCGTCTCAACTTCCGTTGGGCGGAAATAACGAGAATCGACTTCTACGAGAACTTTCCCGGAGATTTTATCGTATCCTTTTTCCGCTATGCCCGCCCCTTCCCACCGCACCTGCATCCCCACTTCCTGGAAAGCAGCTTCCACAAATTCCTTGACTGAATGTTGTTCTCCGGTAGCGATTACAAAGTCCTCCGGTTTGTCTTGCTGCAGGATCATCCACTGGGCCTCGACGTAATCCTTTGCATGTCCCCAGTCTCTTTTCGAGTTAATATTGCCGAGATAGATTTTTTCCTGGAATCCCAATTTAATCCTTGCAACAGCCCTGGTAATTTTCCTGCGTGACGAACGTTTCACCGCGAAGAGGAGATTCGTGGTTGAAAAGAATGCCGTTACACCCGAAGATTCCGTATGCTTCCCGGTAATTCACCGTTATCCAATAGGAGTACAATTTTGCGCAAGCGTAGGGGCTCCTCGGATAAAAGGGAGTCGTTTCTTTCTGTGGAGTCTCCTGTACCAGACCGTAGAGCTCTGAAGTCGATGCCTGGTAGAACTTGCATTTCTTTGTCAGGCCAAGAATCCGTATTGCCTCCAGAATCCTGAGCGTGCCGATAGCATCGGCGTTTGCCGTATATTCCGGCGTTTCAAAGGACACGTGCACATGGCTTTGGGCAGCCAAATTGTAAATTTCATCAGGCTGCACTTCCTGAATGATCCGTATCAGGTTCGTTGAATCGGTCAGATCGCCATAATGCAGTTTAAACTTAACATTTTTCTCGTGCGGATCGTGATACAGATGATCTATCCTGTCCGTATTAAACATTGAAGACCGGCGCTTGATGCCGTGGACTTCGTAGCCTTTTTTGAGCAGGAACTCGGCAAGATATGCGCCGTCCTGGCCGGTCACACCAGTGATAAGTGCTGTTTTGGGTTTTGAGTGTTGGGTGTTGGGTTTTGGATGACCTTTGTCCATATAACGCTGTTTTGAGTTTGAGTAGGCTTTTGGCAGTTTGGACTCAATCAGAACGAACACTCACTATCGACACTTGCTTCGGGATGTTTTAACAATTTTCGTTATAATATCTATGATCGCGATTACTTCATGTTAAGCGTTTATCTTGTTATCGAAATCAGTTAAAAAACCCGACTTCGAGTAATCTCAACCAGAGTCGGTTTCCCTCGCTTCTTTTGACGCAATAGCCATCTTGAAGACAAAATCTTTTTTGCTTTGGCAGCCTGCGCCTCGTAACATTCGCGCCTATAGATGTTCCGGACCTAAGAAGTTGTTTCGAGAGAACGATTCCGTTTTCATAAGTATCTGTATGATTCTATATCAGTAACGCTAAATCCAATATCCACTCATCTATCTTCACGAGGTTATTTCCTCATACGCAACTTCAAACTCAAAACTCAACATTTTTTAAGAAATTCGCGTAAGCAAGCTTAATTCCTTCTTTTAGGGGCGTCTTCGCCTTCCACCCCATTCCTGCCAACTTCGAGGTGTCCAGCAGTTTTCTTGGCGTGCCGTCGGGCTTCGTGTTGTCGAAAACGAGCTTCCCGTTGAACTGCACGATCTCCTGAACGGTCTCAGCCAATGCACGAATCGAGACTTCCATGCCGGACCCTACATTCACGGTCTCGTTCCCCGTATAATTGTTCATGAGGAACAAGCACGCATCGGCCAGATCATCAACGTAAAGAAACTCACGCAGCGCTGTCCCGGTGCCCCACACAACAACCTCATGTGCTCCATTCACTTTTGCTTCATGAAACCTCCGGATCAATGCAGGCAGGACGTGAGAGTTCATCGCGTCGTAGTTATCATTCGGCCCGTAAAGGTTGGTCGGCATGCAGGAAATAAAATCGGTCCCATATTGCCGATTGTAGGATTCGCACATTTTGATCCCCGCGATCTTAGCCACGGCATAGGGCTCATTGGTCGGTTCAAGCGTACCGCTGAGAAGATACTCTTCTTTCATCGGCTGTGGCGCATATTTCGGATAGATGCATGATGACCCCAGTAAAAGAAGTTTTTTCACGCCTGTTTTATATGCGCCGTGAATGATATTGCATTCAATAATCAGGTTAGTGTAAATAAAATCCGCGGGATACGTGTTATTGGCATATATACCGCCTACTTTGCCGGCAGCCAGGAACAGGTATTCAGGTTTTTCTCTTTGGAAAAAACTCATTTACCGCGGACTGATTGGTGAGGTCCAGCTCTTTTGAATGAGTGTCCCGCGACGTTCGTAAACCCTTCGGATAGCAGTCTGCCGTTTGATTGCTGAACCAACCATGCCATTGATGCCGGCTATGTAGATTTTTGAGTTTTTTTCCATAAAACTACTGCAGTTCATGAGTCATAGTTAATTTTTCGCTATCGATAGATCGTAGTTTCGAGTGTTAGGTCCTCGGTTCAATTAAAAGCTTATTGCGAGTAGCAAAAATAGTATGAAATCCTGTTTACACAGCTCCGCCCTCTCAGTCACATTGACTGACAGGTCTATCAATTTTGCGAAATTTATCGAGTCCTCAATGTATCTGGCTATCATCCCGGCATGACAAAAAGCCGAGCAGCTACGCAAAAGGAACTATGGGCTTTCCAACCACTAACATTACATCTCTTCTGTGAAAATGTTCTGCGTCTCCTGCTGCTGAACTATCGAGCCATGCTCCTGATGTCCATTGATATCCGCTTCCAGTTCAGCTATTTCCGTCTTGATGCGCTCGTACTCTACCATCTTCCATTTCAAGAAATCAGACGCCTGTTTTGTCTTTTCGTACATTCCCTTCGGAGTGAGGATGTACATATAGTTTCGCTTGTTCTTCGAGCCTTTAAAATTCTGTATTTTAATGTACCCTTTTTCGATCAATGCGCTGATCGCATAATTCACCTTGCCCAGGCTGATATTGTTCTTTAACGCAAGCTCTCGTTGAGAAATGCTTGGGTTTTTTGATATATCCCGTAATATCTGCGTGCTGTGTAATGTGGACTTCATAAATTTCGGAATTGGGTGTAAACTCCAACGTTACGGAAAAGATTCCTAGCAATGCATTGTTCAATTTTGAACAATGCATTGTACATGCAGCATTATCAAGTGTCAAGGTGTATTTCGAAAAGAACAAAGCGAAAGCAACTTGATCTATATTCTCTCAACCTCCGATGCCTGGATGGTGACGGACGTGCTTTGACTGAGGATGTCTATGGATAGTACCAGCTTCTGCTGGCCGGTCTTTTCAACGAGCAATCCCTCGATGCCTGCAAGGGGTCCCCTCTTTATCCTGATTCTTTGACCTTCCTGAAGATAGGGATAAGGATCAAGAGGTACGCCGGCATCGATAATCTTCATCAAGGACTGAATCTGCTCCTCGGGCACAGGTTCCGGTTCACCGGTAACTGTGCCAAGAATACGAACGACACTTTGAGTTTTTAATATGGTTATGCGCGAATCGTGGCCTTTGTCGATTTGAACGAAGAGATATCCTGGGAAAAGAGGGAATTCGACGAGCTTGTTTCTGTCTTTCCACTTGCTGAGTCGTTTCATCGAGGGCAGGAACGTGTTGATCCCCGCCCCCGTCAATCTCTCGTATACCCGAAATTCATGCCTTGATTTCACATGCACTGCATACCAGTGCGCAGCATCTTTAGAAGAAGCTTGTTCCATGAATTATTTGCAATAAACTGTTTAGCGTCCCAATGAATAGGTATTAATATTTTTATTTCAAACCTATTGATTATAAGAGAAATATCCAGGAAAGTAAAGATTAATCATAACTTTTGGCAGGGTATTTTTAGGGGATGGATTTTGGTTTTTTTGGTTTGTGTCGTTCGTCTGGTTTGTTTTGTTATTTCGCTTGTGTGGGCTTTTTGACGTTGCTACGTAAATATGTTATCAGACCGGAAATAATCTTGGCTGTTTTCTCAGTTTGCTGATAAATAGTGTCGAAAGCCTCTTGGCTTATATAGCCCTGATCAAGAGCCACATAGAAGTGTGATTGTAATTCTGCGGCGGCGCTACCGATATAAATAAAAACTGAATGAACTCTTTATTGGAGCGGCGAACGAAACCCTCAGGGATATTACCCATTACTGATACAGCAGCGCCGATGCTTTGGTCTTTTAATCGATAATCGGATTGGAATGCTTTGCTGTTGTGTATTGCTTTATATACCATGTTCGTCAATTTGCGTGATTCCTGCCAACACTGGAGGTCTTCGAAACGGTTTATCTTCATGGTAGTTTTCTCCCATTTGCTGTTATTACAACCAGACAAACCAAATAAACTACACAAACCGGAAAAACGAAATTGACTGATAGAGTTTAAAAACCTACTTCCACACCGAGTCCGGCTATGAACTCGTCAAGTTCCGTACCGGCATGGATATCAATCACTGTGGGATCTGAGCTGAAATTCACGTTTTTATAGTGGTTATATACGAGATCTGCGAAGAAAGTATAATTTTTGAATTGATAAGCCGGTCTCAATCCGTATTCGTCTCTCTTCTCCGGCGGATAGGTGATATCTTTCGATAAACCATGGCGTTCTTGATCAAAATAGATTTTAAGAGAACCGGGATTATGTCGAATGGTAATTTCATAATAATAGTCATCTGCATCATTGCCCATTTCAGCGCCAGTGATCATACCGTAGTTGGTATTGAGACTCGAATACCAGTAGCCATGCCGTCTGTTAAAATTAGCCAATTCGTTGTATAAATCATAAAAAATAGGGTAGCTAGTGTAATTCTGGGCATATTCAAACCTGAAATCAACGTCTCCTGTAGTTAAAAATACTCCTGACAGCCAGGCGATGTTGAGAAAATCAAATTGGAATGGCCATATCAATTTTTTTCTCAGCGGTTCTTTCCGCATATTTGCCGTGTCTTCATGCTGCCATATAGCATAAGAATCGTTTCCTCCATACTCAGCATATATCCTTCCATTGACAAAAGGAGATACTTTGTTCAGAAAAGGCATGTCAAGAGCGATATCGAGACTTACTTTCTGATCATTATTGTAGGGGTTTGTCGCCTGTGTTCCGCCACTATTCTCGCTGTTCGAAAAAAATATGTGTGGATATTCTGTAATACTGTAATGTTTATCTGGAGGAATATAAACGACTTGATTTGCGCCTAATTCGAGCAACGGTACTGGCCGCCAACTCAAAGTATGTCCTAATATGCTGAAGTTGTCAGCGAAACCTCTGAAAATATCATACTTAAATTCACCGAGGTTGGAAAATATCCAGGGAAGCCTGAAAGGCTCATCAGTCCTTAACCTGAAGAGATTGATCCCTTCGGCATTGTTGGAGAGAAGAAAAGAATTATGGTAACCAGGCCCTATCCATATCGTGTCTTTGCCGGCTTCAAAGGACCAAATACCCATTTTGACCAGTCCATAGCCTTTTTTAAGCCTTAACTGGCCGTCCCCATTTAACTCTGATTTGTAATAAACATAGAACCTGTTTTTGTATTGTCCATTTCCTTCAAGAGTCGTAAAAAAGTTATTTTGCTTATCAAGACACCTTCCTTCGGAGTTCTCAAAACAGTAAGGTCGGTCGGCATGATCTGAATAATAAAAATCCTGCATCGTAAGCCTGCTGATCGGCTTGATCACATAGGGAGATGGCTCTTGAACTTTGGAAAAATCAGCAGTCTTATCTTTCAGGTCTTCGGCATAGTCTGCATGGGCAATGCCGGTAAGAGAAGGTACTAAAAAAAATAACGTGGTTACGACAACAGCGATAAAATTATTACCATATCTAATCCGTCGGCAATTGATTTTCATTTTTTCCCTATCTTCGGCTCCGTGCCCGCAATGAGCCGTTTTATGTTCTCCCGGTGCCGGTAGTAGATCATGGCGAAGATAAACAACGATAGGGCTTTGTACGGTTGAGAAACCTCTCTTGTGACCGTAAACGTCAAGGCAGGATAACACGCGAATGCTACGAGCGCGGAGAGCGATGAATAGCGCCAGATGACGGCCGCAGCGAGCCAGGCGAGCAGCGAAACGAGCCCTATCCACGGGGAGACGGCAAGGAGCACGCCGAAACTCGTGGCCACGCCTTTCCCGCCTTTGAATTTGAGGTACGCGGGAAAGTTGTGCCCCAGGACCGCAGCAACGCCTGAAAGCGCGGTCGTCAGCTCTGCATTGAACAAGTGCTGAACAATGAGGACCGGAAGGAACCCCTTGAGCGCGTCGGCCAACAGGGTCAGGATTGCGGCCTTTTTCCCGGCAGCGCGCAACACATTCGTGGCGCCGATGTTCCCGCTTCCGATGGTCCGTACGTCGATGTTTAAGAATATTCTGGAAAAGATGAGCCCGAATGGAATGGCCCCTATCAGATAGGATGCTATGACGGCAACTATTTCAAACATGTGCATCATAATAAATAGTTCTCAGTTCTTAGTTCTTAATTCTTAGTTCTTAGTTCTTAATTTCCTATTTAGTCTCTCAGTTTTAAGGACGAGCAGTTTAACTCAAAACTTAAAACTAAAAACTATTAACTGTTTTCGTAGTCCAGCTGGCTCCAATAACGCATGAAATAACGCACAGCCGAGTAGACCGCCAGGACCATGGCTACCCAGAGCGCAGCGGCACCGAGTTCCCTGAGCCGTTCATTCGGCAAATAATAATCGAGAAGCAGCGAAAGCACAGCCGTGATTTGGGCCCCTACCTTGTATTTCCCCACGGTCTCGGCCGGGATGATGATCCCTTCGCTCGACGCAATAGCGCGGAGGCCGGTAACGGCAAATTCCCTTCCGATGATCACAATTGCAATCCAGGCGTGTACGACGTCGGAGCGGATTTCGACCAGCATAACCAGCGCCGACATGATCAATATTTTGTCCGCGATGGGGTCCAGCAGCTTGCCCATCTTGGTCACCTGTCCCCACTTTCTCGCCAGGTACCCATCGAGCCAGTCAGTGGCTGAGGCGAGGGAAAACACGATCCCTGCAGCCAAAGCACGGACCGGGTTCGGTTCGAGCATAAGCACGATAAATACCGGCACCGACAAAATGCGGCTGATTGAGAGCATATTCGGCACATTGAAGATCTTCACGGCTGTCTCCTCCAGCGTCGGTGCATCCAAACCCATTGTTCGGGGTCCTTATGTATGCAATCCTCTATTTTTTTTGTCAGCATGGCCGTATTCGCGATGATATCTTTTTCCCGGTCGCCCGTAATGGTAATGTCCAGGGGGCCTTCGATCACGATGGCATGCCGGTCGCCGGCCCCGCGTTTGATATGGCCGAAAATCACCGGCGCTCCGAATTTGATCGCCATGGATGCCGCAGCAGTGGGCGTCCAGGCCGGCCTCCCCATGAAGTCGACGAAGGCGCTCTCCACATCGGTGTCCTGGTCGATCAGAATGCCCAGGACCAGGTTTTCCCTGAACGCGCGGATCAGTTCCTTCGATGCCCCCGGTCTGGTGCGCAAGATCGTCTTGACACCCATACGCGCACGCATGCCGACGATCATGTCATTGACCTGTTCCGGCTCGATCGGCGCGGCGATCACGCTGACGGGATATTTTTGCGCAATCGCATGGGCCATCAACTCCCAGTTGCCGATGTGGCCGGTGACCCAAACGACCCCTTTGCCCCGGCTGAGGGCATCCCGGAGGCATTCCTCCCCGCGGATCTCGACTACGCCTGCCAGCCTGCCAGGCTTCATGAGCATGACTTCAAGCATAGACTTGCCTAAATGGACAAAGCAACGCCGTGCAGTGGAGCGGATCCACGATTGGCCGCGTTCTTCATATGCCAGGGTCAAATGAGCGATGGCCCTTTTTCGCTCTTTGGGAAGCAGATAATAGGTGATGTATCCCAGGACCCCGCCTGCACGGACACCGATTCTATAGGGTACGATGAGGGAAAACAGTTTGATGAGCCAGGTGATCGCAATCAGTGCGGCCAGGGTAATGCGCTTTCTTACCTGAAGCAGCCGTTCGTTCATGCTAGAGCTGCTTTCCCTGGCTTTTCAGGAGCAGGTTGATGAATTCACGCACTGCTCCCCTGCCCCCTTCATTCTTCGTGATCATATCGACGTAAGGCCCCACAGAGGGGTCGGCATCCGATACCGTAACAGCAACACCTGCGCGCTTGAAGATGTCTACATCCACGATGTCGTCTCCCATATATGCCACTTCTTCATCGTGGACACCGTATTTGGCAAGAATGGACTCGTAGATCTCTATCTTCTTCAGGGCCCCCTGGTGCACTTCCTCGATGCCGAGCTCCCGGGCGCGGATGTTTACTACTTCGGACTTTCTGCCGGTGATAATGCCCATGACAATGCCGGCCCGCTGGGCGAGCTTGATCCCGTGCCCGTCTCTGACGTGAAAGGCTTTGAGCTCATTTCCCTGGTTGTCCAGGATGATTGTTCCGTCGGTCAATACGCCGTCCACATCAAGCAGGAGAAGTTTGATTTTTTTCGCTTTTGATTGGAGGCTCTGTCTGGATTTTCTCATTATTTTTGGGACCAAGGCAATTTTGGACCAAGGGAACCGTGTTGATCAGTATCACGCAAAGTGCATGGAGCATGGCGCTTATGGTCAGTTTTCAGTCCGATGTTGCTAGTTTTGAATTAGCCCTACTCGTTAGCCGCCTCAAAGTTAATGACTCACAACTCAAAACTCAAAACTTGGAACTCTATGCTCTCTGCTCACTCCCCCCTGCAGAATCAGAGTCACACCACTCCCGCCTTCAGCAGATCGTGGAGATGGATCACGCCTTCGGGCTTTTTTCCTGGATCGGTAACGATGAGGCAGGTAATGGAATATTTTTCCATAATGGAAACAGCTTCTGCTGCTAAAGAATCCTTGTTCGCGACTTTTGGATTCGCGGTCATGATGTCAGCGGCCTTTTTGGCGAGAAGGTTTTCACCGGCCTTTTCGGTCTTTTCCATCCATCGGCGCAGGTCGCCGTCGGAGATCACGCCTATCAGTTTTCCCGCGGCATCAACCACCGCTGTGACCCCCATCTTCTTCGACGATATTTCGTAGATGGCGTCTTTAATTAACGTTGTTTCGGCAACCACGGGAACGTCATCTCCGGTGTGCATAAGGTCGCGAACGCGGAGGAGGAGCCTTTTGCCGAGCGCTCCGCCGGGATGGAAACAGGCAAAGTCTTCCTCCCTGAACCCCCGTTTGTCCAATAGGGCCACTGCCAGAGCATCCCCCATGGCAAGTGCGGCCGTCGTGCTCGCCGTCGGCGCCAGACCGAGGGGGCAAGCCTCTTCCTTCACTCCGACGTTGATGACCACATCGCTGTTTTTCGCCAGCGTCGAATCGACATTGCCGGTGAGGGCGATGATCTCGATCCCCAGCCGTTTAAGCGACGGCAGCATGCGCGACAGCTCGTCGGTCTCCCCGCTGTTGGACAGCGCGATGACCGTGTCTCCCCTCGTCACCATGCCGAGGTCGCCATGGATACCTTCTGCCGGATGCAGGAAGAGCGCCGGGGTCCCGGTCGAGGCAAGCGTAGCGGCGATCTTTTTCCCGATCAAGCCGGACTTGCCCATGCCGGTGACGACCACGCGGCCCTCGCAGTTCAGGATCATCTTAACGGCCTTATCAAAGCTTTCGTCGATCCGCTCGATGAGGGCGGCAACGGCTTCTGCCTCTATTCTCAGGACTTTTTTTGCTTGTTCTATGGACATAGTTGATTCCCGCATGGTGCATAGTGCATGGTGAGAAACCTTTTGCACTCTGCCCTAAGCGCCTCTTTTCACAATCCTGTCTATCTCCTGGGCCTGTTTCAGCAAACCCGGGAGGTCATCCAAACTCAGCATGTTCGGTCCGTCGCACAAAGCTTCGTCAGGGCAGGCATGAACTTCCATAAAAAGAGCGTCGACACCTGCCGCCACTGCGGCACGCGTAAGATGGGGCACGAACTTCCGGTCTCCCGACGATGCGGTCCCACCTGCGCCCGGAAGCTGTACGGAATGGGTCGCGTCGAACATCACCGGGTAGCCCAGGGCCCGCATGATGGGAAGCGAGCGCATGTCGGCAACAAGGTTGTTATATCCGAAGGACACGCCGCGTTCGGTAATAACGATTTTATCATTCCCGGCGGCCACGGCTTTCTCTACGGCGTTTTTCATGTCCCAAGGCGCCAGGAACTGGCCTTTCTTGATATTGACCACTTTCCCGGTTTTTGCCACTTCCATCACGAAATCCGTCTGTCTGCACAGAAAGGCCGGGATCTGGATGACGTCGAGCACTTGCGCCGCCGGCGCGATCTCTTCAAAGCGATGCACGTCTGAAAGAACAGGCAGGTCCAGCTCGTTTGCCACTCGTTGAAGAATTTGAAGCCCCTGTTTCAGGCCCGGGCCCCGATAGGATTTCCCGGAGCTGCGGTTCGCTTTGTCATAGGACGACTTGAATATGAACGGGATGCCGAGGTCAGCCGTGATTTTTTTGAGCCGCGCGGCAGCATCGAGCGTCGCACCTTCCGATTCGATTACGCAGGGGCCCGCGATCAGAACGAAAGGTTTGTTGCCGCCGATCTTTACCCCGCGAATGTTTATTTCTTTAATCAAGGCATTCCTTTAAGTTCTCAGTTTGTAGTTTTGAGTTTTTAGTTTTTTAGGCAACTTTGTTTCTCTTTTGATGGTAGTGGTGAGTTATGAGTCAACTAAGAACTAAAAACTCAAAACTAAGAACTGCCGGGGCGAACTAAGAACTTTTCTTTTTAAGGGCCGCTCCGATAAATGCCGTGAAGAGCGGGTGCGGTTTCCGCGGCGTTGATTTGAACTCGGGATGGAACTGGCAGCCAAGAAACCAGGGGTGGTCTTTGAGTTCCACAATTTCCACCAATGCTCCGTCGGGAGAAACCCCGCTTATGGCGAGACCGGCAGCCTTGAGCGTTTCCAGATATTTATTATTGAATTCGTAACGATGACGATGTCGCTCGGAAATTTCCTCTTTTCCGTATGCCTGATAGGCGAGCGTGCCTTTTTCCAGCTTGCAGGGATATGCGCCCAGGCGCATGCTTCCTCCCTTGTCGCTCGTGAGGTCCCTTTTTTGGACTTTCTTATTTCGGTAATCATACCACTGCTCGATCAGGTAGATGACCGGGTGCGGCGTCTTGAGATCGAACTCCGAACTGTTCGCTTTCTCGAGATGGGCGAGGTTGCGCGCGGCCTCGATGACGGCGCACTGCATGCCGAGGCAGATGCCGAAGTACGGGATCTTGTTTTCCCGGGCATACTTGACAGCCGCGATTTTCCCTTCTACCCCACGTATGCCGAACCCGCCGGGAACCAGAATACCGTCCATGCCTTTGAGCATGGCCTCGGTTCCCCTGCTCTCTATGTCTTCAGAGTCCGCCCAGCAGATGTTCACCCTCGTGTCATTGGCAATACCGCCGTGCGTGAGCGCTTCGCAGAGGCTCTTATACGCTTCTTTGAGGTCGATATATTTACCGACAAGGGCGATGGTGACGTTCTTCGAAGGATGTTTGACGCGTTCAATGATCTTTTCCCACGGTTTGAGATCGATTTTCGAAACCTTCAAATCCAGCAATTCAGCGATGCGGTCATCGATCCCCTCTTCGTGCAGACAAATGGGCACTTCATAAATAGTATCAACGTCCTGAGCCGTGATGACCGCGTTCTCGTCCACGTTGCAGAACAACGCGATCTTACGCTTCATATCTTTCGGAATATTCCGGTCGCTTCTGCACACGAGGATATCCGGCTGGATTCCGATGGAGAGAAGCTCTTTGACGCTGTGCTGTGTGGGTTTGGTTTTGAGCTCATCGGCCGCTTTGATGAAGGGCACGAGGGTAAGATGAACATAAAGCACGTTATGCCTGCCAAGGCTGTACCGAAGCTGTCGGATGGCCTCAAGGAACGGCAAGCTCTCAATGTCGCCGATGGTGCCGCCGATTTCCACGATCACGACGTCTTCGTCGTCAGCGAGATCGGTGATTGCGCGCTTGATCTCGTCGGTGATGTGCGGCACGACCTGCACCGTGCCGCCGAGGTAGTCGCCGCGCCGTTCTTTCGTGATGACGTTGTTATAGATCCTTCCGGACGTAAAATTGTTCTTCTGGGCCGTGGTAACGTTCGTGTAACGCTCGTAGTGCCCGAGGTCCAGGTCCGTCTCGGCGCCGTCGTCGGTCACGTAAACTTCGCCATGCTGAAACGGGCTCATGGTCCCCGGGTCCACGTTGATGTAGGGGTCGAGCTTCAGAAACGTCACTTTGAGGCCCCGTGATTCAAGGAGCGCGCCGATAGATGCCGCGGCAAGGCCTTTCCCGAGCGACGAAACCACGCCGCCTGTGACAAAAATGTACTTTGTTTCCTTCTTTTTCATTTCCATGGCCGCCCTCAACATTCTTCAAGATGTTTCAGTATTTTACCCAAATCATCGGGGATGTCAACACCAAAGGACTCGTATGGAGTAACCACAACTTTTATTTTGTGTCCATGATCGAGCGCGCGGAGCTGCTCAAGCTTTTCCGATGTTTCGTGCGAGGTTTGCGGCAATGCTGCATAAGTCAGGAGGAACTCACGGCGATAGACATACAACCCTATGTGCTTGTACATCGTGCCTGCCAAAACCATCTCCGTGAGCGGTTCTTTGCCTGACCAGTGGTCCCGGTCCCAGGGGATCGGCGCGCGGGAAAAATACAGTGCAAAGTTGTTTTGATCAAAGACCACCTTGACCACGTTCGTATCGAAGGCCTCATCACGGCGTTCGATTTTTTTGCAAAGCGTGCCCATGGGGATGGAAGCATCGTCAACGAGCGGTCGGACCGCCTCATCTATCATCTCAGGCTGGATCAACGGTTCGTCTCCCTGCACATTGACCACGATGTCGCAGTCCAGCTTCCGCGCGACCTCGGCGATACGGTCCGTTCCGGTCCGGTGGGATGACGAAGTCATGACAACTTCTCCGCCGAAGGCCGTGACGGCTTGCATAATCCGCTCATCGTCGGTGGCAACGACAACGCGATTGATGAGGCGCGAGAGCCGCGTGCGCTCGTAAACCCATTGGATCATGGGTTTTCCCTTTATTGAGACAAGTGATTTGCCGGGAAAACGGGTGGACCCGTAACGGGCGGGGATAAGGGCAACGATGCGGTTTTGATTATTTTTCATTGTCCTGTTTAAAGCGGCATGGAGCATGGGGTTTTTCACCATGCCCTCTGCCCCATGCGCCCTGCCTTTACGACGCCAGTTCTTTCTCAAAATAGTCTATGGTTCTCTTCAGTCCATCCGTCACGGAAACGACGGGTTTCCATCCCAGTTTTTGGCCTGCAAGCGTTATATCGGGCTGGCGCTGCTGGGGGTCATCGGACGGAAGGGGCTTATACGATATTTTCGATTTCGATCCCGTCATAGAGATAATTTTCTGGGCGAACTCGAGGATCGTGTATTCTTCCGGATTCCCGAGGTTCACCGGTCCGGTAAAGTTCTCGCTGTCCATCATGCGGATCATACCTTCGACAAGATCGTCAACAAAACAGAATGAACGCGTCTGGGATCCTTTTCCGTAGACCGTGATGTCCTCGCCTTTGAGCGCCTGGATAATGAAGTTGCTCACGACACGTCCGTCATCGGGCAGCATGCGTGGACCGTAGGTATTGAATATGCGGACGATCTTGATGTCGACCTTGTTCTGTCGGTGGTAGTCCATCATCAGGGTCTCTGCCACGCGCTTGCCCTCGTCGTAGCAGCTCCTGATCCCGATGGTGTTCACGTTGCCCCAATAGTCCTCCTTTTGGGGATGCACCGTGGGGTCGCCGTACACCTCCGAGGTGGAGGCGAAGAGGATCCTCGCCTTTACCCGTTTTGCCATGCCGAGCATATTGATCGTCCCCAGCACATTGGCTTTGATGGTCTTAATGGCATTGTACTGATAATGAATAGGGGATGCAGGACAAGCCAGATGATAGATCCTGTCCACTTCGAGCAGGACCGGCAGGGTCACATCGTGGCGGATTAGCTCGAAATAAGGCTTGTTCAGCAGGTGCTGCACGTTCTTTTTTCTGCCGGTAAAAAAATTATCGAGACAGAGCACCTCATTTCCTGCTGCCAACAGCCGCTCGCAGAGGTGTGATCCCAGAAATCCGGCGCCGCCGGTTACGAGTATTCTCATTCTTTCTCCTCAATTTTCGGACCAAGGGAACTTTGGACCAAGGCGTTTTTGGACCAAGGCAACCGCGTTGCCGTTCTTCAAGCTTTACGTCTTAACGTCTTTACGCCGACACGGTCGGCTTGCTCCATATCTTCTGGACCAAGGCAACCGCGTTGCCGTTCTTTAAGCTTTACGCCTTAACGTCTTTACGCCGACACGGTCGGCTTGCTCCATATCTCTTGGACCAAGGCAACCGCGTTGCCGTTCTTTAAGCTTTACGTCTTAACGTCTTTACGCCGACATGGTCGGCTTGCTCCATATCTCTTGGACCAAGGCAACCGTGTTGCCGTTCTTTAAGCTTTACGCCTTAACGTCTTTACGCCGACATGGTCGGCTCGCTCCATATCTTATCTTCTTCCGATACCGTAATACGTAAACCCGGCTTTCAGCAGCTCTTCCCTGGTGTATATATTCCTGCCGTCGAAAATGACCGGTTTTTTCATCAGTTTTTTTATCTTCTTGAAATCGGGGTTCCGAAATTCGCTCCACTCGGTCACAACGGCCAGAGCATCAGCCCCTCGGAGAGCGTCATAATCTTGTTCCATGTAGTTGATCCTGTTCTTGAAGATCTTGCGCGCCTCGTTCATGGCAACGGGATCGTGAGCGTTGACCGCTGCTCCGGCGCGGAGCAAGTTGTTGATTATGACTACCGAAGGAGCTTCGCGCATGTCATCGGTCTTCGGTTTGAACGACAGGCCCCAGACCGCAATTGTTTTCCCGGTCAGCGGTTTTTTGGACTTCACGCTCTTTTGTCCTGCCGAACCGGAGAAATGACGCAGGATCATGCCGGAGAGAAGGCTTTTTTGACGTTCATTCACCGCCTCTACGGATCTGAGCAGCTGTGCATCGACGTTGATGTCCTGCGCAGTCTGGGCAAGGGCTTTTACGTCTTTCGGAAAGCAAGAGCCCCCGTATCCTACGCCGGGAAAGAGGAACTCGAAACCGATGCGCCTGTCATATCCCATGCCGCGGCGCACGCTGTCGATGTCGGCGCCGAGGCCGGCGCAAATATTCGCCATTTCGTTGATGAACGATATTTTGGTTGCCAGCATCGCATTGGATGCATACTTGGTCATTTCAGCGCTTTTGATGTCCATTATGAGGATCCGGTCCCCTTTGCGGACAAAAGGTGCGTAAAGGTCCAGCATGATTTCCTTTGCTTTGGCGCTGTTGGCGCCGATAACGACGCGGTCCGGTTTCATGAAATCTTCCACGGCAGCCCCTTCTTTCAGGAACTCCGGATTGGAGACCACATCGAATTTACGCTTCGTTTGAGAGGCAATCGCCGCCCTGACCTTGTCGCCGGTCCCTACCGGTACCGTGCTCTTGTTGATGATGATCTTATAACCGTTCATATGCCTGCCGATTTCCCTGGCAGCGCTGATAACGTACTTGAGGTCTGCTGATCCGTCCTCTCCCGGCGGGGTGCCTACGGCGATAAAAATCAATTCAGAGGTCCGCACGGCATTGACCATATCCGTGGTGAAAGTCAATCTCCCATGTTCCACATTGCGTTTGATAAGTTCCTCGAGTCCCGGTTCGTAAATAGGTACCTTCCCGGAGTTGAGCATCCCGATCTTTTTCGAATCGACATCCATGCAGATGACGTCGTTGCCGCTTTCGGCAAGACAGGTGCCGGTCACCAGTCCGACATAGCCGGTTCCGATTACTGATATTCGCATAATCCTCCTCGCATGTTAAGAGTTAAGCAGAGCGCATAGGGCATGGCGTAGAAGCATAGAGCATAGAGCATAGGGCATGGAGTCTAGCTTTTACTCTCTGCGCTATGTCCTCGGCTCTCTGCGCTTTGCTATCTTCCGCCGTAGTTCTTATCAATCCATTTCGAATAGCCGCCGCTCCTGATATTGTCAATCCAGGCGGTATTTTCCAGGTACCATTCTATCGTGCTTTTCAGGCCGTCCTCGAAACTATGCTGCTGTTTCCAGCCCAGTTCTTTTTTGATCTTGTCGCAGTTGATGGCATACCGGCGGTCATGCCCCGGCCGATCGCCCACGAATGTGATGAGTTCGCCATAGTCTTGAATTTTGAGCTTTGCATTTTGAATGCCTTTGTTGTCCTTCAGGGGATAGAGTTTTTCCAACAGGTCGCAGATCGTTTTTACGACTTCGATGTTCTGCTTTTCGCATTCTCCGCCGATATTATAGGTCTCCCCTGTCCTGCCTTTTTCCAGTATTTGCCAGATCGCCTCGCAGTGGTCCCCGACATAAAGCCAGTCGCGCACGTTTTTGCCGTCTCCATAGACAGGAAGCGGTTTTCCTTCGACGGCGTTCAATATCATCAGCGGAATCAGCTTTTCGGGAAAATGATAAGGACCGTAATTGTTCGAGCAGTTCGAGACGGTGACCGGCAATCCATAGGTATGAAAATATGCCCTTACCAGATGGTCCGATCCGGCCTTTGACGCCGAATAAGGACTCCGGGGGTCGTAAGGGGTCGTCTCGTAAAAAAAGCCCCTGTCGCCGAGCGATCCGTAGACCTCGTCCGTGCTGATGTGATGAAACCGCACGTCTTTGCGATTCGACCAGGCCTGACGTGACGTCTCGAGCATGCTGAAGGTCCCGTTGACGTTCGTCTCAATAAAATCCTTTGGCCCGAAAATCGAGCGGTCCACATGGCTCTCAGCTGCAAAGTGGACAACAACGTTAATGCTGTATTTTTTAAAAACGTTTCCGATATTTTCGAAATCGTTAATATCGCCACGCTCGAAAAAATAGCTCCTGCCGCCGAATTTACTTTCGATATCCCTCAGGTTTGCAAGGTTGCCGGCATAGGTCAGTTTGTCATAATTAACGACTGTCCCTTTGAAGTCGGTTTTCTCAAATATATGCCTGACGAAATTCGAACCGATAAACCCCGCGCCGCCCGTCACCAGGATATTCGCCGACCGGAGATTGAGACTTTCTGCTCCCCGCGTATTCACATTACTCACCAATTAATCCGCCTTTTCCCAGGAATGATTCGACCGCTTCTTCCCATGAGGGAATCGGTATGTTCAGGGTGCTCGCGATCCTGCTGTTGCTCATGGCCGAGAACTTCGGTCTTTTCGCGGGAAGGTTGAACGAATCCATGGACACCGGCCTGATGAATTTCCTGATGCCCATGCGGCTGAGCGCCACCCTGGCCCACTCGTACCGGGAACAGTAGCCGCTGTTCGTCAGGTGGTAACGTCCGTTTACTCCTTGCGCGAGAGCCTTCATCGTCAAGTCGACAACAGTGGCGGTCGAGGTCGGCACTGAAAACTCATCGCAGGCGATCTTGAGATATTCGCTGTTCCTGGTCCACTCGCGGAGCTTGAAGAGAAAATTCTGTTTCCCCGGGCCGAAGACCCAACTCAGTCTCAGGACCAAAGACCGGTCGTTCGTTTCCAGAACATGCTGTTCGCCGGCAAGCTTGCTCTTCCCGTATTCGTTCAGCGGGTTGACGGCATCGTCCTCGGAATATAACCCATTCTCTTTCGCGCCATCGAAAACGTAGTCGGAACCGAAATGCACGAGCACGGCCTTTTGTGCGTTCGCGGCCTGCGCCAGGTTATGCGGACCTGCTGCGTTTACCGCATTTGCCGCGCTTTTTTCCTGCTCGGCTTTGTCAACAAGATTATAAGCAGCGCAGTTGATGATGACATCAGGCCGGTACTCGCCCACTACGGCTTTTACCTTTTCGAAAGCGGTGATGTCGAGATGGGCTTCATCAGGAGCGATGAAATCGATCGCTTGCTCTTCGAACGTACGAATAAATTCCCGGGCGAGCTGTCCGTTTTTTCCCGTAACGAGATATTTCATAATGAAGGAGAATACTCGAAATTGTTGTCTGCATCGCGTAACCGGGGATTGATCTTGTCCTTGTCCGACAGGACCGGTTGGGGCAGCGGCCAGGCAATGGCAATGTCCGGATCGTCCCAGATGATCCCCCGTTCATCGGAGGGTGAATACTCTTCCGTGCACTTGTACATCACTTCTGCCGTGTCGCTCAGGACCTGAAACCCATGGGCAAAGCCGGGCGGCACATAGAACAGGTGCCGGTTCTCTTCAGTAAGTTCCGCACCCACCCATTTCCCGAAATGCGGCGAGCCCTTGCGAATGTCCACGGCGACGTCGAAGATCCTGCCTTTGATGCACAAGACCATTTTCCCCTGGGCCCTGGGATTCTTCTGATAATGGAGCCCCCGAAGCACACCTTGCGATGACTTCGATAAATTGTCCTGGACGAGGTGCTGCGTAATCCCCGCGTTTACGAAGTCCGAATGTTTGTACAATTCGAGGAAAAAACCGCGGCCGTCGTCGAATATCCGGGGACGAATGAGTACGGGTCCCGGAATTTCGACTTTTTCAAACTCAAAGGGCATTCGGCACCCCTTGTTCCGCTACCATTTTGAGATAATCGCCGTAAGCGTTCTTTTTGTAACCTTCGGCCGTCTTGAGCAGCTTCTGCTTGTCGATGTAGCCGAGCTTGTAGGCGATTTCCTCGATACAGGCCAATTTCAGCCCCTGGCGCTTCTCGATGGTCGCTATGAACTCACTTGCCTCCAGCAGGCTTTCGTGGGTGCCTGTATCGAGCCAGGCGTATCCTCTGCCCATGAGCTCGACTCGAAGCTGCTTCCTGATAAGATATTCCCTGTTCACGTCGGTAATCTCGAGCTCGCCCCGGTCGGAAGGTTTTATGCTTTTCGCGATCCGGACCACGTCGTTGTCATAAAAATAGAGGCCGGTCACCGCATATCTCGATTTTGGCTGTTTCGGTTTTTCTTCGACGGACAACACCTTCCCGTCCAAATCGAACTCAACAATGCCGTACCGCTCGGGGTCCTTTACGTAATACCCGAAGACCGTTGCGCCTCCCGTTGTCGTTACTTCGCGCATTGCTTTGTTCAAAAGTTCCGTGAGACCGTGTCCGAAAAAGATGTTGTCTCCGAGGACGAGGCAGACCGTGTCTGTACCGATAAAATCTTCTCCGATAAGGAACGCCTCGGCAAGACCGTTGGGATGGGGCTGCTCTTTATAGGAAAAACGGAGCCCCAGGTCACTGCCATCGCCGAATATGTCCTGAAAACGCGAAAGGTCATTGGGTGTAGAGATGATCAGGATCTCCCTGATGCCCGACATCATGAGCACGGACAGCGGATAATAAATCATCGGTTTGTCGTAAATCGGCAGCAGTTGTTTGCACACGCCCCGTGTTATGGGGTAAAGCCGCGTTCCGCTGCCGCCTGCCAGGATGATACCTTTCATGAAATGCTCCTTGGAACCAGGGAGAGTACAGGATACAAAAAAAACGAGTAAAGCCAATGCGCGGGCCTAACTATCAGCTATGAGTTATTCTTTCTTTCAATTCTTCAGGTGTTACCGTTGCTGTGCCGACGATCCCGACAACGATGCCGGCCGCATAATTCGAAATCCTGGCCGCATCCAGCATGCTGGCGCCGGCCGCCATTGCAAGCGTAAGGGCGCTGATGACCGTATCGCCTGCACCGGTCACATCAAATACTTCACGGGCGACGGTCGGAATGTGGGTGACCTTTCCCCCTGTTCAAAAAGGCTCATCCCCTGCTCACCGCGGGTGATCAATACGGCGGCGCATCTGAGGTTTTTAAGCAGGAGGGTTCCCGCCCTAAGGAGAGATTGGTCATCCTGGATCTCGATCTTGGAGCCGATCGCGGCTTCGTTGGCATTCGGCGTCAGGATCGTGGCGCCGCTGTACATGCCGAAGTGGCTCACTTTCGGGTCCACGGACACGATCACCCGGTTTTTCTTTGCCAGCCGGACGATGTCCTTCACGAGTTCCCTGGTGACGACGCCCTTGCAATAATCGGACAGTACGATTGCGTCGAGACCCTCCGCTATCCGGCGTTTGACAAACTCGAATACATTCCGGTGTGTGTCTTTTCCGATGCGGTCTTTTGTCTCGCGGTCGAAGCGTACGACTTGCTGACTATGCGCGATGATGCGGGTCTTGATTGTCGTCGGCCTGGTTGGTTCCATAATGAGGCCGTCGGTGGTAATTTTTTGGGAACGGAGCAGGCGCTGGAGTTGCCTCCCCGCATCATCCGTGCCGATCACGCCGCACACGCTTACCGAACCGCCGAGCGCATGGATGTTCTGCACAACGTTCGTTGCACCGCCCAGAAGCAGGCTTTCCTTGGTCACGTTCACGACGGGGACCGGCGCTTCGGGCGATATGCGGGAGACTTTTCCCCAGATATAATGGTCGAGCACGATGTCACCGACGACGAGAATGCGGGTGGACGGAAAACGGTCGATGACGCTGTTAAACCGTTTGTTTTCCGTTTTTGAAATCATGGCTGGTCCTTTCTTTCTTGTATATCAACGAGCGTGGCCACGATGGAGCCTATGGCTATCTCGCTCTTCATAAGCACGGGTATTTTTCGCGCATCATCGGTAAGCCACATGTAGATCTCGCCCTTGTGCATGAATACGCCTTCGTATTTCGGATAGGTCTTGACTTTGATGGTATCGAACTCTCCTGCGGGCGTCTTGATATGTTCCCTGCCCATCACGTGCACTTCGACGGCATAGGTTTTGTCGCCGTCGTGAACGTCCACAACGATCGCCTTCCCGATGACAAAATCATCCCGCGTGCGGACGTAGTAGAGCGAAGAAAGCGCATCCTGAATACGGTCCGGCACGGCGTATATTGCCGGTGTGCCGTTATTTACGGAAACGCGGACCGTGCCTTTGGCGCGATCATAGTCCATGGTCCGCTGCCGCGTCTTTTTCCCGTGACTTTCCTGAAGGCGAAACGACAGGCTGTACAGTTCATGCGCATCGATAACACTCTCAACCGTATCCCGCACAGGATAGACCAGATCGAGGACGCCGACAGACCTCGTATTCGAAAGGAGATCGTATGTCGGTTTGCCTTCGACCTCGTTTCCCTCCTTCACCTCCAGGACGGCGATGCCGGCTTCTATGACAGTGGACCAGCTGACGCTGTAAGTCAGCTTTTCTCCCGCAGAGAAAGCATGGTTTACGGTCTTTACATTATCGTGCAGCACCGGGCGGGTAGGCTCGGCCCCTGACGTTTGCGCCACAACCAGCAATGCACAGAAAATCAACGAGACTCGCTTCATAGTGCTCCGTTCATGTCCATGAAGCACTAAATATCTCCCCACGGACGGGGATATAATATTTGAAACCCGTTCATTTGTAAAGACTTTTATTGTAAAGCATCATTCCGCGCTCAGATTGCGGCAATACATTTTGCCTTGCAGAGGTCCGGGAATTATATTATTATGCCACCTGCTTGTTTTATCAAAGCGGCCCAATTGCGTATGAATAAAGAGCATGCGATATCGAACATCCTCATCATTAAACCCGGCGCCATCGGTGATCTGCTCGAACTCACTCCGGTTATCCGGGCGCTTTCAACCAAATATCCCGGTGTCCGTATTGCCCTCCTGGTAGGCACATACGCCACCGCAACGCTGTTTCAGCATAATCCCCATGTGAACGAAGTCATTGTGTTTGATAAGCGGGAAGAGCACCGGTCCCTCGCCTCGCTCCTGAAACTTTGGAAGACCCTGCACAGCAAAAAAATCGATCTTGTAATCCATTTTCAGCGAAGCAACCTGAAAACATGGGTTCTCGCGTCGGCCGCCCTCCCCTGCCGCGTATTGGTGTATCACAAGTCGCGGAAGCAGGGCGTCCACGTCCTCGACAATTACCTGGAGACCATCGCGCCTCTTGGGATTCATGAACAAAATCGCACCTTGGAACTCTATACGGGCAAGGACGACGATAAATTTGCCGATGACCTTTTTTTGCGCGAAGGACATACGACAGGCATCGTTATTGCCCTTAACCCCGGCGCGAGCAATCCCGTGAAGCAATGGAGCGCTCATCAATTCTCTGCGCTCGCTGATACCCTGGCGGAAAAGATCTCAGCAAAGATCGTAATCATCGGGGGAAAGGAGGATGCAGCCCTCGCAGAATCAATCGCCAATGCCGCCAGAAAGGCAAAGCCGCTGGTGCTTGCGGGAAAGACGACATTGCTCGAGCTTGGCGCTGTTTTGAGGAAGTGCGATCTCTTGGTCAGTGGAGATACGGGGCCGCTGCACCTCGCCACCGCTGTCGGTACCCGCGTTCTGGGCCTGTTCGGCTCCGTCGACCCGGACCGTACGGGGCCGGTGGGAATCGGCCATCGGGTCATTCAAGCCAAAAACATCCCTTGTGTTCCCTGTAGAAGCAATACGTGCTCGAATGCTGTCCATCTTGACTGTATGAACAGCATATCGGTGAAAGAGGTCACGGACGCGGTACTGGATATGCTGGGGGACGTTCATGACGGGAAGGTATGACATAAATCATGGAGGCACCATCCGACTTATGATAGAGTGTCAGTAAAGAAAGTAGAAAGGTTTCCAATTTTCAAGAAATCATCTATGTTATGAGAAAGGAGTAATCATGGCCACCCCAAAAGTTGATATGGATCTCTGCATCGGTTGCGGGCTCTGTTCTGAACTCTGCCCCAAAGTGTTCGAGCTCAGGGATGACAAGGCATGGGTCACAAACCCGAATGCCTGTGATACATGCGATTGCCAGCAGTCAGTGGACAGCTGCCCGGTGACGGCAATATCCCTGGAATAGCTTCAACGGTGATACACGAGCAGGGGGCGGGAAACCGCCCCTTCGCTCCTCCCTGATTGACCATATCGATACACCAAACCTTGCCAACCAACCCGCCTCATCTCATTTGAGTTTCCCATATTTTTCTTGACAAATCGGGGTGATTCTATAATATTCAAGACAACGAAATTTCCTTCACCCATGCCGCTGTGGCGGAATTGGCAGACGCAAGAGACTTAAAATCTCTCGACGGGCAACTGTCGTACCGGTTCGATCCCGGTCAGCGGCACCACAAAATCAGTAATTTACCGCATTTTTCTCATCAGTAAAAATCAATTCTATTTTCAAAACGTAGTAAAAAAGTAAGGACTTGATCCTTATTCGAGAACCTTTTTCGAAAATTCAATCGGGCTGGTTGGGGATTTCATGAGGAGTGGAACCGTGACACAGACGCACGTCCCCTCATCCGTCGAGACAGTGACTGCCCCCCCGATCTCATTTGCCCGGTTTTTCATATTGGTCAACCCCCTGCCTCGGTTCAGGGTGGCAGAACGATCCCGTCCCCGGCCGTTGTCCTGCACGGTCAAAGTCAGGTCCTCCATGCAGACCCGGAAACTGACGACGACTTTGGTTGCCTGAGAATGCTTTACGATATTGGTGAGGGCTTCACGGTAAATCCTGAATAGGTTCAAATATAAAATGCTTCCGGGCTCGCCGCTGACGTCATCAATTTGTGAAGTCATGTCAAAGGATATCTTGTGGGCCTTGACGATCGACATGCCCTGGTTTCTCAATTCCGCGACGCAAGCATGCCAGCTCAGGTCCTTACTGTCAAGGCTGTGCATGAGGCTTCTTATCTCACCCAAACCCTCCCGCGACAGGTTCGCGATGGTGGCGAGCGCCCTGTTGACGTCTTCCGGGGACTGCGCCTTCCGGGCCACCTCGGACAGCAGGCTGATATTGGTCGTTATGCCGCCGATCCCGTCATGAATGTCCATGAGGATCTTCTCTTTCTCCTGCTGGTGTCTCTTTTCCTCTTCCAGAAGGTGCTTTTCGGTGATATTGTTGATCGTCTCAATGACAGAGGTTACGGTTCCGGATGCATCTTTGATAGGGAAGGCCTTGGTCTCTACATAAAGAATATTTCCATTGGCGTCTTTGTAATAGTGAAATGCGGAATGAGGCTTGCCCGTTTCAATTGCCTGGTGTGTCGCGCAGTTCTCGCCCTCTTCATAACAGGGCCGGCATTTTTTGTGCGATATCTCATAGCAGTGATGTCCGATAATATTCTCAACGCAACCGCCCACCTGGCTGCAGTATGCCTTGTTGGCTATCAGGATGCGATAATTAGTGTCAATGACAATGAATCCTTCGTCCACTGTGTCGAGGATGTTGCGGATGAACTGCTCGCTCTGTCGAATTTTCTTCTCGGCATGCTTACGTTCGGTGATGTCCTGAGCGGTACCAAAGATACTGAGGGCCTTACCGGAAGTATCTCGCCTGACAACGCCAAGGGCTTCCATTACCCACTCGCGACCAGAGTCGTTGATGATCCGGACAACCGTATGGTAGTGAGGAGAGTCGCTGTTCAGCACATTATCAAAATTGGTCATCATCGTATCAAGATCGTTTGGATGCACTAACCGGGTAAACTCATTAAAGGACGGCACAAACTCCTTTTGGTTTTTATCGAACAGTCTGAACGTCTGATCCGACCATTCAAGTTTCTGCAAAACAAGATCGAGATCCCAATTCCCCAGCTTGGCGACCTTCTGGGACTCGCGTAATTGACTTTCGCTCTTTCTGAGTCTTTTCTCAGCCTGCCGTTGCTCGGTGATGTCGGTGTGCATATCGACTAGGCCGACAACTTTATCTTCTTTATTTTTAATAGAATATGCCCGAACATAAATATCCTTTAGGTCATTATTCTTATCGAACATTTGCACTTCGCCGGCGAACGAACCACCTTTCATAATTATGTCATAAATCTTCCTTCCCACTTTTTCATCGGCGTATATGGTTGCCGGTGGCTCTGAAGCACCGGCTACTTTACTAACCGATGACCCGAACAAATTAGTAAAAGCCTCATTTTGATAATAATGCCTTCCATCAGGCGTAGATATACCTATTGCATCTGTGGCGCTGGCCACAGCCATTTGGAAATAAAGCAGTTCCTCTTCGCTCGCGCGCAGCTCATATTCGAGATCGAACTGTTTCAGGGTCTGCTTGCCCCTAAGATACTGGAGCAGGAGCAGCGATGCAAATGAGGCAAGCATCAGGATATTCGCCGACATGAAGTATGGCTTGTTCGTGATCGTGTCGTATGCAAGGATGGGCGCTAGGTAAATGAAGTAGACGAGCAGCGCGGCGAGCACGTTTACTCCGAATGATGTCGGGACGATAGCGGCGACGTATATGGCATCGAGGATGAACCCAGCGTAATAGGGCGACTCATGACCGTGGAAGTCGTGGACCATAGCGGCCACCATGGCGGCGACCACTGCGCCTGCTGTGACTATGGAGCTGTTCTGCAGACCACTATTTACTCTTTTTCTGTTGACCAGATACAGCAAAAAAAGGATGCTTGCGGCGACGAGACGGTATACCAAAAATGAGCGGAATTGAGCCGGAACGGTCGCATAGTCGAGAGGAACAAGCATGAGGACGATGAGAGAGCCCACCCCGAGGCCGAGCGTTGCCCAGTAGTGGAGTTGGGCAGTGTAACGCTCATCGACATACTGTTCTTTTGTCACGACTTACCTCCTTGTCCCTTCGGAATACGCCGAAGAGCGGACACCGCTATCGCAAAAACTTTTTATCCGATATCCATCTGCACAGGGTTATGCAGGGCGAGTGCACCGTTTTCATCTATTTCATCACCGGCAACTGTCCTGCCGGTTCGATCCCGGTCAGCGGCACTATTAATTCCTCCTTGCCTACTTGTTCTCTGCTGAGCGGGGTTGAACAACGGGGAGAATAGGGTGAAAGATACCCCATGCTTCGGGGGAGCACCTTAGGGGGCAGGCCTCATCGGGAAGCAAATCGAGTGAGATTCCGGTCAGCGGCACTACTTTTCATAATTTACGGGTTTCTGACCGAATTCTCCAAATAGAAAGAAACAGGCGGTACATTGTGTCTGAAATGGACTTTTCATTAATTCCTGTCCCTCTCACTTGACCGCACGCACGAGCAATGACGGCCGTACTCACGCGCACATGAGTGCGATCTCGGCCGACGATGACCCCAATTCATCCAATCCACACACCGCAAATCTGCACCTATAAAACACACACTTTTCGGGAAACACGGCTGTCACGTCTTGACCAAATCATTGGGTCGAGCATCGAGAATGCGTCGTACCACGGACAGCAGGTAGTATGACTCGAAGGGCTTCTGCAGAAATCCGTTGATCTCCCCGATCTCATCTGTCTGCGAGACATATTTTGTATACCCGGAGATGGCAAGGACCTTGACGTCGGCGTTGATCGTTTTTATCTGGCTGATAAGCTCTTTGCCGTTTAACCGGGGCATGACGATGTCCGTTATCACCAGGTCTATTTCGTGCGGCATCTTTTTTACTAGGTCGATAGCCGAACTTGGATCGTTGACCGCAAACACTCTGTAACCACGGCTCGAGAGGGTCTCCTGCATCGCTCCCAAGATATCATGCTCATCGTCGACGATCAGTACTGTTTCATGCCCGCTGACAGAAGTTTCCGGTCTCTTCACTTCCGTTCGAACGGCGGCTATTGAGGCGGGAAGATAGATGGTAAAGACGGTTCCCATGCCCAGTTCACTCTGTACCGTAATGTATCCCTTGTGTTCCTTAATGGTCCCATAGACCATAGACAGGCCGAGGCCTGTGCCTTTTCCGCGTTCCTTCGTCGTATAAAACGGCTCGAAGATCTTGCCCAAGACGTCTTTGGACATGCCCGTACCCGTATCTGTCAGGCTCAGCAGAACATACGTTCCGGGCAGGACGTAAGGCGGCACGTCAGGCATGCCCTTGACGATTTCTACCGCTGTCGTCTTGATGACGATGCGGCCGCCGTTCGGCATGGCGTCGCGGGCGTTGACAATGAGGTTCATAACGACCTGTTCGATATGGTTCATATCTCCCTGGATGGACGGAAGGCGGTTGTCGAGGTCAACACTGATGCTGATCTTCGCGTCAATGACCTTTTCGAGAAGCTTCACCGTCTCGTAGACGATATCGTTCAGATCGAGCGGCACGAATTCATAGTTGCTCTTGCGCGCGAAGCCGAGAAGCTTTGAGATCATCCTCCCCGCCCTACGCGAGGCATCTTCGATCACGTTCAGGCTGTGCATGGCCTTGTCCTCCAAGACACTGCGGCGCATGATTGACGCATGACCGAGAATTGCCGTCAGGATATTGTTGAAGTCGTGGGCAATGCCGCCGGCGAGAACGCCGATCGAATCCATTTTTTGGGATTGGAAAAGATATTCTTGGAGTTTTTTCTTTTCAGTAATATCACGGTAAAAGGACTGAATGAACAGCTCATCGCCGATGGTGATCGCCGTAGAACTGATCTCAAGATACAAAGGCGTTCCATCTTTTTTGTTGTGCACGGATTCGAAGACCTGGCTCTCGCCATTCAGGATGCGGTTCATTCTTTCGGCCATCTCTTCTTTCTTGCTGTCTGATTCAAGAAGCTTGACGTGGGTGCCAACCAGCGCTTCATGGGTAAATCCGTGCATTTCACAGGCCTTATCATTTACATTGATGATCATGCCGTTTCTGTCGAGGACGACGATCCCGTCAGTTGCATTGTCAACAAGAGACCGGTGCCACTGTTCAGACTTGACCAGTTCTTTTGTCCTGTCTTCGACCATGGCTTTGAGCTGGACGGAGTAGCTTTCGAGTTTTTTATTCTGCTGCTCAAGATCGTACTGAAGCGACAATTCGTTGATAATACTTCTCTGATTCCAATAGCGCCAAATGGCGGCTATGACAAAGAATGAGAGCATGAAGGCATTGGAAGTAAAAAAAACGCGATAATGGATTATATGGTCGAAAAGTACAGTAGGTACTAAATATATAAAATATATCAGGCTGATTCCCCATAATGAGAAAGCAAGATCAATCGGGATCAGAAAAACGCAAACAACTAAAATAATCAGCCCCACATAATAAGGAGATTGATGACCGCCGAAGTCGAGTATCATGAGTTCGATACTGAATGCAGAGATTATGACTGCCAATGAAAAAATGATGAGGAAATGTCTTCTATTGGAAATTTTTTTGGAGAAGAAATGCAATATGACAAGGGAGATGGAGACGAAAAGTCTGTACATGATAAACTTGCTAAAATTTTCTGGCGTACTTATATAATCCATAACACCTAGCAACAAAAAAAGTCCAGAGCCGATTAGAAGGACCGTGCCAAGCCAGAATTTTGACAGTTCGCTGAACTTCTCTTCTATGTAAAGCTTTTTTTTATCCATAAAGTTCTTATATTAAACAGGTACGACAACCCTCTGGGATTTCGCTTTTTTAAGAACCAACTTTGCTGTTTCATTCCCTATATAAGCTGCACCGGAAATCCCCTGCGTCTGCGTAGTCCAGTGGCCAGCTAAGTATAAATTTTCAATGGGCGTCGTCTGCATTAAACCTCGACTGAACAACTGCGAAGGCATACTTGCCCACCCATACGCTGCACCCTCATAGTTTAAGGTGTATCGGTATAGTGTGTAAGGCGTAGCCGCTTCCCGGTACTGAATATGAGGGGACAAACCCGGGAAAATTCTGTCGATTCTCGCAACAAAGTTCTCCAGGACTTCACGTTTATTATTGCGCCAATATTGCTTGCTCTTATAGGGCGCAATGATAAACGCCTGCAGACTTCTATTATCAGGAGGGACGCGAAGCATAAAGGCCGATGCACTATCAACAGCGTTCTTCTTAATATACGAACCATACAATGCTTCAATCTTATAATCTGGCATGACCCATACACTGGCTCCAGGCTCCAATGAAGGCAGGGGGGAGCCATCGGTGCCGAGATAGGCAATAAAAAACGATGGAGAAGGCTGCAATTTTCGAATGGTACGCGAAAAATCATTATTCAAGGCTGTAGAAGACACAAGCTTCAAAAACGTTTGTCGTGCGTCGCAACAAGATATTACGTATCTGGTAGATACGACTTCACCATCGCCAACAACCACACTAACAGTTTTATTGTACTCAACTTTAATTTTTTTTGCAGGGCATGAGAGCCTTAACTCGCCACCAAGTTCCTTAAACCTGGTTGCAAGAGCATCCGGTAACGCTTGCATACCACCCTCAGGATAATATCCACCATCAAGATAAAACTCGGTGTACAATATTGTAGCCGTAAAGGCTGAAATCAGTGACGATGGCAAGCCACCATTTCCTAATATGGGAAACGAAAGAATCGCTTTTAACCGGTCGTCTGTAATATACTGATCTAAAAGATCTTTGAAAGTTTTGTTTCGCAAGGTCGCCATTTGAAAAGGACCTGAACCTCTGTAAAAAATGAAAAAAACTGCTTATTCCAGCAGCCTCATGAGGAAATGCCACCTGTAATTCACTTATTGTTTTGCGATTGTCAGCCCAGAAACTGATTTTATAACCAGGCGCAAGAATAATATCTGAAGGATCATATCGCCGGATGCCGAGTTTCTTGTCCACCTCCAAGTCTCTCAAAATCTTTCTCATTATGCCGCCCTCACGGTAGCTGCCAAAAGAATGGGCCGCGGCATCGAAATTATAATTTTTTCTTTTAAAGGAAGTACAGTACCCTCCCGTTTTATGATGTTGTTCTACGAGAAGAATTTTCATGCCACCCTTTGCAAGGTAGCAGGCACATACTAGGCCGCTGATTCCAGCCCCGATGATCACCGCATCATAAGCATCTTTATTAGTCTTTAGCATGCGAGATACTTCCCTAGTTTACTAATTTATTTACGAGTTCTACGGCCTCTTTAACGGTTGTTATTTTAGGGACGTCTTCATCTCTTACTGATATTTTAAATTTTTTCTCAATTGCCACGGTAATCTCGATAGCTTTTATAGAGTCGATTTCAAGATCTTTAAAAAAATTTTTTTCAGGTGTGATCTCTTCTGGATCAAGTCCTGATACCTCTGAGATTATCGAAGCTATTTCTTTTTCCACATTTTCTGGCATTGTTATAATTAATCCTCCTTAGCCGCTATTTTTTTTAAGACCAGGCAAGCATTATTGCCACCAAAAGCATATGAATTATTTAAGGCTATATTAACAGTGTGTTTTCTTGCTTGATTCGGCACACAATCAATGTCGCATTCAGGGTCTATCGTCTCAAAATTTATCGTCGGAGGTATTACATTATTGGTTACGGCAAGGGCACAAGCAATTGCCTCTAAAGCAGAAGCTGCACCCATGGTATGGCCGAGCATAGACTTGATGGAACTAATAGGAATTCCTCTATACCGTGTCCCAAAGACCTCTTTAATGGCCGCACATTCTGCGCGATCATTTGCTCGTGTTCCCGTACCGTGGGCGCTGATATAGTCCACTTGATCCACGGAAATCTTTGCCTCCCGTAATGCCTTTCGCATACACTCCGCAATTCCTTCGATAGAAGCATTTGTCATATGATGAGCATCGCAACTAAGGCCATAGCCTCCAATTTCAGCATAAATGTTGGCTTTTCTATTTAAGGCGTTTTCTAGAGATTCTAGTATAAGCGTGCCAGCCCCTTCAGCCAAGATCATACCCTTCCTGTTTTTATCAAAAGGCTGACATTTCTCAGGAGCGACCGCCGAAAACTGGTTGAAACCCGTAAATTCGATTCGGGAAAACGGATCCGACGCTCCAGCAATCGCCATATCTGCTCTATTCAGTCTGATTAGATCATAGGCGTAAGCGATAGAATAATTGCCAGCAGCACACGCTGTGGAAAACATAACATTAGGACCATACAATGACAGTTCACGAGCAATTGCTGAGGGTACCGTATGCGTAGGCAACTGACATAATAATTCCCTATCTACCGTCTCAGACTTAACAAGCCTTTGATCAATTTCTTCTATCGCATGGATTGCACCCATTGTTGTTCCTTGAGAAACTCCAACCCGATAGCCCACTAGTTGTTCACGAGTTAATGTTGCATCTTCCAAAGCAAGTTTTGTTGAAGCCAATACCATTTGCGTAGCACGGTTCATAAACTTTAACCGCTTCTTCAGGATGAACTCTTCAGGATGAAAATTTTTTATCTCACCTCCATTATGGGTAAAATGGCTTGTCGTATCAAAGGCAGTAACAGGGCTTATGCCGGACTTTCCCTGAAGCAGACTGTCCCAGAATGCGTCTTTGCCGATACCAATGGAAGATATGACTCCCAAGCCTGTTATGACGACTCTCTTATTCATTCTTTATGCTGAATACCAATTCCGCCTCGGCTATTTTTTTATCGTCGACAAATGCCTCGCCCGACACATAGGCACCATTCGGCAGGAATTTAACATTTACGACCTTAATCTTTAACTGGTCACCGGGTACCGCAGGGTGGAGAAATCGCGCCTTGACCGACCCGAAGTAATACAGCGGTTTTTTGTCAGCGTTCTCGTTTTTTCTGTCTGTCGCAAATAGAATGATGGCGGTCTGCGCCATTGCCTCGAGGATGAGTGCGCCGGGCATGATGGCCTTTTCCGGAAAATGGCCGAGAAAAACCATATCATTGCCTGAAATATTCTTCACGGCAATTGCGTGTTTCCCCGGTTCGACCTCAAGGACCCTGTCGACCATGATGAAGGGAAATCGCTGAGGTATGAGTTTCTGTATCTCTTCAAAGTCAAGCTGCATCGTTCACCTGATCTCGGCATGTGCAGAGTGCAAAAAAAGTCAGACTTCTTGCTGCATGCACTGCGTGCTAGGCGTGTCGACCTAGTACGATGGCGGTATTCTGGCCGTATGGGTCTGCTGCAATTACAAGTACATTCTCTATCTGCTTTTGCCGTGCCTTGCCGGGGACATAATCGAGATCGCACTCAGGATCCCGTTCATGATAATTTACTGTGGGTGGGATGAATGCGTTACGGAGCGCGCCTACTGCTGCAGCGAGCGATAGCGCGCCGGAAGCCGAATAGCATTCTCCAACCATGGACTTTATTGAACTGACAGGTATTTTGAAGGCATGTTCGCCGAAAAGTTCCTTTATGGTCCTTGTCTCCATTCTGTCCAGCCCCTTCGTTGAATTGGAGCAGCCGCAGATATAGTCTATGTCTTTCGGATTGAGAGAGGAATCTTTCAAGGCTTGAGTACTGGCATTTTTTAACCCTTGTCCTGCATGATCGAAGGAGCTGTCTGCCGAAGGATCAAAGGCATTGCCGTACCCCAGAACGCTTGCGAGAATTGTCGCGCCTCTTTTCACCGCATGTTCCTCATCCTCTAGGACCAGAATGGCCGCTCCTTCGGACAAAATGGTTCCGTTCCTTCGGGCGTCGAAGGGACAACAGCGGGGCTCCGAGCCGTCTCCACCCGACAGATAACCGAGGTTATGAAATCCCATGAAGGTTTCCTCGCACAATTCTTCAACCCCGCCGGCAAGGACAACGTCGGCCCTGTTTAGCCGTATGAAGTCCGTGGCATAAGAGACGGCGTCGAGGCTGGCGCAGAAACCCGTTGAAATGGTGGTGTTGAACCCTTTTATCTTAAACCGGATGGACACCTGGCTGGCAGGAGAGTTAATCACGGTGTTCGGGAAATGCGAGGGATTGACTGACCGCGGCCCTTCGATGAGGCCCGAGCGGTCGAACTGTGAGATGCTGTGGAGACTCCCAAACGTCGTTCCGATGGTGACCCCCGTGGTGTGGGTACTCGCCTCGGTTATCTCAAGGTTACTGTCCTCTATGGCGAGTTTGGCGGCAGAGCATACCAATTTTGTGCTCCTGTCGAGGTCCCGCAGGCCTTTCTTGCCGAGGAATGAAACCGCATCAAAATCAGGGACCTCTCCTGCGAGGTGGACACGAAAAGGTGCAGTGTCAAAGAGAGTCACCGGGCGAAATCCCGTTTTGCCCTGGCGCAATCCTTCCCAGTATGCTTCTCTGCCGATCGCAATAGGCGAGAGAACTCCGATGCCGGTAATTACTATTCTTCGGCTCATTACTGGATTAAATCCCCAACCCCCCATCGAGCTGCAGTACCTGCCCGGTTATGTACCGGGATTCGTCACTGAGCAAAAAAAGTACTGCCTTCGCCACTTCATCGGAGGACCCGAATCTGTGGAGCGGTATCATGTTCAAAAATCTTTCCCTGTTTTTTTCGCTGAGCGTTGCCGTCATCTCCGTGTTGATAAAGCCGGGAGCAACGGCATTGACCCTGATGTTATAGGGAGCCACTTCCTTGGCCAGCGATTTGGTAAAGCCGATCACGCCTGCCTTTGCCGCCGCGTAGTTGACCTGGCCGGGGAGCGGGTGTATGCCGCTGACTGATGACATGTTCACGATGTTCCCGCTTTTTTGTTTGAGAAAGGTGATGATACAGGCTCGTGCAGTGTTAAAAACGCCGGTAAGATTAATGTCTATTACTTCGGACCAGTCCTCCTTGTTCATCATCATGAGGGACTTGTCCTTTGTTATTCCCGCGTTGTTGACGAGGATATCGAGCCTTCCGAACTGTTTCTTCACCTCGTCAACGAGCGTTTTAGCGCCGTCAAAATCCCGCGCATCAAGTTGAAAGGGCAGTGCCTTTCTGCCCATTCGAATGATTTCTTCAACGAGGGAGTCTGCTGCCGCATGGTCTTTGGTAAACGTAAATGCGCAATCAGCACCCTCGCCACAGACAGCAAGGACTATGGCCCGGCCGATACCCCTCGTCCCGCCCGTGACGAGCGCGACCCTATTAAAGAGCGAATTCTGTCTCAGGCCCTGCTCCCGAAATGAGTGGATGGTCTAACGTGACATTTATAACACGGTTCCCCAGCCTTTACAAGGCAAAACCTTGCTGCTTGCTCAAGGGAGCATGCCCTTCCCTGCGTTCATCGTGCCATCAGGTATTTCCACCACACAGCAAATCACTCTTTCGTGATAGAGTAGAAGATAACTGCCCCCGAATCGACGCGGGACATCGATATAGCACTGCCGGGGATTTTGGCGATTTGAAGCAATCTTTCGAAATCGGCCTCGGCGCGCTGCAGGAACCCGTCCCAATTGACGATCCAGTGGTAAAATTGCGGACGGTAACGATTGACGTCTTTGAAGGCTGCAATGAGTTTTCCACCAGGCGTGAGCATCTTATACAGTGAACTCAACAATCTCACGAGGAAATCGTCGGGGAGATAATCAAAATAGCCGACGCTGTAGATAATGTCCTGCATTCCGAATTCCGTGACCGCTGTCTCGTAGTCGAATATCCTGAGAGCGTTGTATTTGCGCAATTCCACGTAATCTTCCGAAAGGCCTGCAAGCGCGAAACGATCAAGGGCGAAATCCAGGGCATCGGCGTCCAAATCAACACAAGTGAACTTGGCACCTGATGCTTTGATCTCGGGTGCCAATTCGAAGACCTCTCGGCAGGAACCACAGGCCACGTCGAGGACTTTCTGCCCGCGCCTGTTGATAAGCTCTTTTCTCAGAAGTTCCCGCAGGGTCACGATCCGTTCTCTCACGGCGACTGCAATTGTCGTCTTGAACGCGTACTTGTCCAGGTAATATCCTATGCCGTCGGACATTGGTGAATTCTTGTACGCAATTTCCAAGGTATTGTAATCTCCCTGATGACCTTGAGGCCATACCCTGGCCCGGTTGATGCAATAGCTTTTGGACAGGATAGGATTTGTTTTTTCCCGGAAATCGACCTGTGCTGATTTAATGATAAATGTATCGTTCACGTCATGTTCAAATTGTGCACAGGCTTGCAGCATCGACTCATTCAGGGCTGTCATCTCTTCAAGCAGTTTCTCCCCGTCCGCCCCTGGCTGAGAACATCTCACTTCAAAATCTCTCAGCTCTTTGAGGTATTGCTCTGTTTTTGCGTAAAGAAGTGCGGTATACCGGTTTGCTCTTTCCTCAACAAACCCGATGCCACGTTTAACCTCTTCCCCTCGATAGGTCCCTAGATTCTCCATGATTATCCTCCTTGTGAATTATTCTGTCCGGCGTCGACTATCCCTGGGCTTTAAGTATGCTGTGCCTCCCTCCCGCCGTGAGCTACTTGTTGCATCAGTCAACAGATGAATTTCGGTTCGGCAACCTGGGATGCAGTCAAGCTGTTCGGATGCCGGGTACGCCATCAGATCAAATATTTGCTCATGAATAAAAATGCTCGTGTAAAATATTCTTCCCGATGCTAAGCGGAGCGGGTTAGCATGCCTGCGAAGCACTTCATTGTTTTGTAGCAGCCTCGCAGTCAGTCGATTCGTCTGTTTTCGAGGCTAAAATAAAATTCAGTTCAATGAAATCTGTCTTAGGAAGGAGGGTGCAAATTCGAGATAGAATCCAATAAAAATTGGTTTCATTTTTTGGATAGGATAATCTCTTACGTCACATCTGTCAAGCTTCTTATTCAGCTTCTAAGCTGGGTACTCCAAAGACTACTGCATAATATTGTGTTCACAATCCTACTTAAGTATCTGGTTAATTTTTACATTTTACGCGCATAAAAAAGGCCCTGAGTTTAGTCCCAAGGCTTTATCTCTTGTTTTTATGCCTGCGCCTATTTATGATCAGGTGCCGCAGGGCAGCCACATTACCCTATTTCCAGCCAACACCAAAAACAGGTTTACTTCTTGTTGTTCACGCATTATCAACCATTTCAGAAAATCTATCGCACTTCTTAATAATCTCTTGAGGGCAACTCCCGTACCGTTCGGTCCCAATCGGCAGCAGAAAGTTGCCCACCAGTCTCCTCTCTGCCGATAATAGCAAACTTTGTAAACCGATTTCACTCTCAGGATCAGGACAATGTCCGTATTTTCTTCTTTACAACAGCTTCTATAGCTGACCGAATCCCCGGGTCTATGGTGGTAAACTTGATCCCGTCAAGATAAGTACCTTCTTCCGTTCCTGGAAGATTGACGCGGGTAATTTCCCCATATCCGCTGACATGCGTCCCGTCAGGCAGAAAGAATGAGAAAAAAATCCCATCGCCTTTTGACAGGGGCTCCTCGGCCTTGATCAGCATGCCGCTGGCACTGATATTTTCTGTCCAAAACGGAAGCGGCCGGTCCTTGAATTTGCCTTGGATACCGACTGCGAGAGCGGCCCGATAGTGCTTTCTCGGCGCAATATCGAGAAGTTGCTGCATTTTTATGAAAAGTAAGGGCAAATCAACAGGTATGCTAAAAACCGCATTAGGACGGCACAGCTTGCAGCGCTCACGGTGCGCGAGAGTATCATTGCAGATTATAATGACGGAAACTTTTCGCAGTTCCTCGTTCTCTCTGATGATGTCAAAGACTTTTTCGCTCTTGATCCCCGGCGCCTCCAACTGGGTAACAATGAGATCTACCTTTTTCTCCCGGTGGATCTTCAGTAACTCGGCGTTCGTGGCCGCAGTTAATACCTTAATGTCCGAACGATCAAGAAAGTTGCCTTGGTCGGTAAAGAGTTTTTTTATATCATTCGTCAGCAGTACCTTTTTCATTGGCGGACCTGTTCGGAAGAGGGTTTTCCCGGTAAATTTCAGTATGGTTTGTTCATGGTCTTTACGGTCTTTATTCTACCTGTAATCCCTTATGAAGTCAATTGCAGCGGTAATTTGCCGTGGAGTTGTACTGCCTGCTCATATCCGGGAATTGACTACCTTCTTCAGGGATGTTACTATTTACCAGAATGGTGCAGGAACACCCGAGCCCTTCCAACGCGGACACTTTTTCTCTACACGGAGCATTCATGTCTATCCTCGAAGTGAACAATATTTCCAAGACCTACACAATCGGCAACCGGAGAATCACGGTTCTCGACGATGTTTCGCTTTCAGTCGCCCGAGGTGAATTTCTTGTTGTGGAAGGTGAAAGCGGCAGTGGGAAATCAACACTTCTGTCGATTCTCTCGGGGCTTGACACGACCGACCAGGGCCGTGTCCTGATCGAAGGAAGGGACATCACCAATCTTCATGAAGACGAGCTCGCTCCGCTCAGAAATACCACCTTTGGTTTCGTTTTCCAATCGTTTCACCTGGTCCCCTCCCTGACGACCCTGGAAAACGTCATGTTCCCCGCTGAACTGCGGAGAGATCTCCGCGCCCGTGAGAAGGCGGAGGCCCTGCTCACCCGTGTCGGACTTATCGAACGTGCAGCCAGTTTTCCCCATCAGCTGTCGGGCGGCGAAAAGCAGCGCTGCGCCATCTGCCGCGCCCTGGTCAACGATCCGCGGATCATCTTTGCAGATGAGCCGACTGGCAACCTCGACTCGGTAAATGGCAGGGCCGTCCTGAATTTGCTTCTTGAGCTCCACCGCGAACGGAAGACCACCCTAGTCCTGGTCACGCATAACCAGGAAATCGCCGCAAAAGCCGACCGGGTCGTCACCCTCCGTGATGGGATAATCAACACGGACGTCGCCCATGCTTAATATTCATTTTATTCGCCGCCAAATCGCCGGATCAATGCACCAGTCAGCCGTCTTGGTCCTCTGCGTTATCTTGTCCATGATAACGCTGGTGTCTCTGGGCGGGTTCAGCAGGAGTGTACACACGTCTTTTCTCCATGATGCCCGGGCCCTCCATGCCGCCGATATTATTATCCATTCGCATGCCCCGTTCTCATCGGGTCTTCTCGACGAGCTCGACTCTCTGGAAAAGCGAAAAGCAATAGAAAGCGCGCGCGTCTACGAATTCTACTCGGTTGTGCAGACTGACAGGAATGCGAGGAGGGCCGTATCCCGGGGGAAAAAAGGGGAAAACAACAAGGTCAAACGGGCAAGCGCTTCAGGAAACCGCCGAGGGACGGAGCGCAGGAACGCCTCAGACAGCCGCTGCCTATGAAAATCAAGAATCCCTCCTGTCCGGGATCAAGGTGGTGGACCCCGGCTACCCTTTCTACGGCACTCTGGAGCTCGCCTCCGGGGCGCCCTTCGGGAACATGCTGACCCGGGGCAACATCGTTGTTGAACAGTCACTTCTCGACCGCCTCCACCTCAAACTTGGCGACAGTCTCAGGGTTGGAAGCGCCCGCCTTACCATCCGTGACGTCGTGCTCCAGGAGCCTGACCGGCCGGTAAATTTCTTTGCCCTTGGCCCGCGGACCTTCATTTCCACAGCTGACATCCCCTCTCTTGACCTTGTGGGAAAGGGAAGCAGGGTGAATTACACCATCCTCATTAAAGTCCTGCATGAGACGGAGCTGGACCGGATTACCGATCAACTCCGGGCCGCATCAAACAAGGATCGTGAACGTGTAGAAACCTTTCGGACAGCCGATTCCGGAGTGAAACGTTTCTTCGACAATTTCCTTTTTTTTCTCAACCTCATAGGGATATTTACGCTGCTCCTCGCCGGGATAGGCATCCAGAGCTCTCTTACCGCTTTTCTGAAGGAACAGGAGCGGACCATCGCCATCATGAAAGCAGTGGGGTCCAGCAGCCGTTTTATCATCACTCATTATTTCATTATCGTGGCAGTCCTCGGCTCCGTCGGGACGCTCCTCGGACTCGCCGCGAGTTTTTTTCTTGAAAAAATTCTCCCGTACATCTTTCGCGGGCTCATTCCCGCCAACGTGGAAATGACCATACCCCGGGGAGCTGTGGCGGAAGGTCTCATAATCGGTTCTCTCGTGGTGATTCTGTTCACCCTGCTCCCTCTTTACCGTCTCAAAGAGATCAAACCACGGTCCATTTTCGGCAAGGAAGACCAGCGGCAGGCCAAGAGCCGCGCAACATGGCTCACCGGCGGCGCAAGCATTATCTTTTTCATTGCCATGGTCCTCTGGCGGATACGCGAGATAAAAACAGGACTGTACTTTGTCATCGGAGTCGGTCTTCTCGTACTCATCTCCGTCATCTGCTCCGAGGCAATTCTCCGTTTGGCGACAATGCTGCAAACAAAGGACCTTATACTGCGGCAGGCTTTAAAAGGACTGTTCCGTCCCGGGAACGCGACGAGGTCGATCATCGTCACTCTTACCGCTTCATTGGCGGTCATTTTCTCAATCACCCTTGTGGAGAAGAACCTCGACGCGACTTTCGTCCGGTCTTACCCCCCCGATGCCCCCAACCTGTTCTTCATCGATATCCAGCCGGACCAGCAGAACGCATTCAGCCGATTCCTGGCGATCCCGGCCACATACTACCCTGTTGTCCGGGGGACCATCACGGCAGTGAACAACGAGCCGATCGACCGGGACGCGGAGCGGCAAAAACGAGGTGATAACCTGGCACGAGAGTTCAATCTGACCTATCGGGAAGGTCTGCTGGAAGACGAACGGATCGTCGCAGGAAAAAAGCTTTTTCGTAATGACTGGACGGAGGCGCAGGTGTCGGTCCTTGACACAGTGCTGAACATGCGAGATATGAAAATCGGCGACCGGATCACGTTCAACATCCAGGGGGTCCCGATCGAGGCCAGGATTTCGAGCATAAGGACCAGGACACACGCTGCACTCCAGCCCTACTTTTACTTCGTTTTCCCCGATCGGGTACTCAAGGACGCTCCCCAGACGGTCTTCACCGCCGTGCGCGTGGGTAAAAAACAGATTGCCCCGCTACAAAATCGTATTGTTTCCCGTTTCCCGAACGTGAGCGTCATCGACGTGACGGAGACCGTGAGAGTATTCGCCCGGGTCATGGAACGGCTCACGCTGATCGTCCGCTTCTTCACGCTCTTCAGCGTCGTCGCCGGCATTCTTATCATTATAAGCTCCGTGTTCGCCACACGCTATACGCGCATCCAGGAAGCTGTCTATTTCACGATCCTGGGTGCCCGGGGCCGATTCGTCCTGTCCGTCTTTGCCGTGGAAAGCCTGCTTATCGGGCTCGCAAGCGGCCTCATCGCGCTCGTTCTCTCCCAGGCGGTAAGTTGGCTTGTCTGTAGGCACGCTCTCGACGTATCCTACAATGTCTTGGCTGGCATAAGTACCGTGATGGTCCTCGCAACGACCGGTCTCGTAATTGTTGTCGGTCTCGCGGCCTCCCTCTCAATCATACGGCAAAGGCCGGCAGCGTTCCTTCGGGAACAGACTGAGGAGTGATACGCCAGGACGACCCTACATGAACACGGTTATACACAGTAGGGCTGTAGACATCAGTTAGTAGTTGCATGTTGAAATGGGGTAAATTATGAATGGTTTGATACTGCGGTTAACGGCATTGATTCTTCTTTTGCTCTTTCTTATCGGATGTGAACGGCACAACGAACCAACTCCCGCGGTACACCCTCCACAGCCTGCTTTTGAAGGCACGATTGTCGCCGTAGGCGATAGTCTTACTGCGGGTTTGGGCGTCGATGAAGATAACGCTTATCCCGCCCGGCTTGAGAAGAAGCTCAGGTCCACGGGATATAACTGGCGGGTCATCAACGCGGGCATCAGCGGGGAAACGAGCAGCGGCGCCCTCTCGCGTGTCCGCTGGGTGCTGAAACTCAAACCCGATATCGTCATTCTTGAAACCGGCGCCAATGACGGTCTTCGGGGCATCGACCCGCGCATTACCAGAAAGAATATCGACGAAATTGTTCGCATTCTGAAAGAGAACAATGTTGTCGTGATACTTGCAGGCATGCGCATGGTCACAAATTTGGGGCACAGGTATACCGATGCATTCTACGCCAACTATCCCGCAGTGGCAAAGAAATATAATCTGCTTCTGGTCCCCTTTTTTCTTGCAGGCCTCGCAGGTGACCCGTCCCTCAACCAGGCCGACGGGATTCACCCGACGGCACAGGGATACCGAATAGTCACAGAAACAGTTTACCCCTACGCAAAAAAGGCGATCGACAAGAGAAAACGATGAGAGGAACGACTTCCCGGGGCAACTCGGAGGGGGAAATGGGCGGCAGACTGTTCCCTGGTTCATGAATGGGTCTTCTTGTTTGAGAAGGAGACTATGCCGCGTTTGCAAGCCTTGTTGCAATGATCTTTCCAATACTGATGAGCTGCTCGAGGGTCAGCATATTTTTTTTAGCATCGCAGGTAGTGGCTGCAGTCAGTGAAATGGCGTAGTTCCCTTGACGAAACACAAGCAGATAGGGCATCCGGTTCTCGATGTCAGGACCGACAAATGCTTCGTCTCCGATTTCGTGAAGAAGTATCTTAATGTTTTTCGGCACGAACACCTTGTACGTGTTGTAATGACGGACGTTCGAAAACTCGACACTGAGGATCTTGCTTCCATCGTTGGCGACGAAATTCAAGTCGCTCCCGAGGAACTGGAGGGGATTAAATTGAACTTGCTTTACCCCTGTCAATCCGGTAACCTGTTCAACATCGGCAACAGTCAGATAGGCGTCATAGGATCCTGAATCTGACGCTAGGGGCATGCCGCTGGCATTGAAGCTTGGAAACGGTATCATTCTAATCGGGATATGTTCCCTGTTCATAGCTGCACCTCTATTGCTGCTGGTGGGATTAAACTTTTACGGTTGAGCCGGCATAGATCCCAATATCCATTGTGGAGAGATACTAATTAATTTTCAGGTCAGTGGCAATCGCCCGATAAGGGTATTTTAAGGGTACGTAGAAAAATTGTCGCTCCATAGAACAAATAGATTAAGCAGTTGATTGTTCGGTTTTTTATCCACTCCAATTTTCTGGCTTCAACTCACCATAGAGTGAGCAAAAGTTTATAGCATTACGTCGGGTCGTGTTTGTTAATCTGGCAAAAACGGTGATAACATTTATCTCGTCGCCTGCTTGTAATACGTTGGTTTTATGTTATGCTCTTTTATGAAGGGGGATGCCGTGAAAACGATTACAAGGGATTTGCTGCCTTACTTAGTCTGCACAACAATAATTATGTTCCTCATTGCACTACCGGCAACCTCGTTCGCCCATGGAGTAGCCGGTCAGCGGTTTTTCCCCACAACCTTTGCCGTCGATGATCCGTTCATTTCTGACGAATTTTCTGCGCTCTATAACACCATAAAGATAAATGATGATGGGGGCGGTCCGCAGATACAGACTTCGTCGCTGGATTTAGGATATTCCAAACGCATCACACCCTCCTTCGGGATCGAAATAGATGAATCCTACCAGAGCCTGCACACGGATGGGGATGGCACGGAGAGCGGTTTCGGAAATCTCGGAGTAAATCTGAAATATCAATTCTACACAAACGCGGAACACGAGACCATTCTTTCCGTGGGTGTGTCCGATGAGATCGGCCACACTGGTTCCCGCAAGATCGGTGCCGACACGTTTTCGACCATATCCCCTGCGCTCTATTTTGGAAAAGGATTCGGTGATCTGCCGGCATCGGTCGGCTATCTGAGGCCTTTCGCGATCACCGGGGTCGTTGGCGAAAACTTCCCCACGGAAAAGACAACCGACAATATCGACAATCCGACTTCACTCACCTGGTCATTCACAGTCCAATACAGTCTGATGTATCTCCAGTCGGCAGTGAAAGACGTAGGGCTAGGCACGCCGCTCAACAGGATGGTCGCGGTCGTAGAATTTCCCAATGAGACCTGCCTGAACACAGACTGTAAAAACCAGACGACCTCAACGGTCAACCCGGGGATCGCCTGGATCGGCAAATATACAGAACTGGGCCTCGCCGCCGAGATTCCCATGAACTCGCGGTCAGGAGCGGGCACAGGGTTGTTCGCATTATTTCACCTCTTCATCGATGATCTTTTCCCGAAGAGCATCGGGAAGCCGATTTTTCCTTGAGGGGCGGCACCGATCCGGGCTGGCTCCGTACTCATGATCCGTCGGCAGTTGCGCAAATTACGGAGGGGCTGTCTTGTCCGTAGTCCCCACCTTTCGGAGGAAATACCTCACCGGCCTTCCGGGGAGCTACTGTTTTACACATTCGGCGAATGGAAAATCAATGCTTTAACGAAAACAAAGGCCACAATGTTAATTTTATATTGACAGCCCTGTTTAATATTATTATAGTGTCTCTATGAGATGGCAAGCAGTCATCGTTCTCCTGGCAATCGCGCTCAGCATTGTCGGTCCTCCTTCGTTGCCGATGACGTTTTTGCACGATGGCCACAGTGCGATTGGAATTCTTGACGTCTGCCACTCATCAACGCCGGCCCTTTCGACGAGCGGTGACATGCCCTGCATGAGCGAATGCCCGTGCCGGCCTCTCCCATTGCCCCAGAACGCTTTTGCTGAACTGGTAAATCCTCGTTTCAAACCTTTCTTCATTGCCTTTCAAGACGAACGTCCTCCGAAAGTCTGATCTGCATTCCTAACCGAAGTCTGTCAGCTTGTGCTCCGCAACAGGTACGCACACATACTTGTGTACGCCTGTACACGGCATCTCCGAGGCCGGGCAGTCATAGCCGACCTCCTCTTTTAAGCTTGGCTCCACTTCGGAAATAGCCACCCTATCCATCGACCAGACCGATTGATAGCCGCCATCTGCAAAAAATAACGTTATTTTGAAGGCAGACGGGCGAGGGTGGTTGCCGCTGGCCTGAAATACCCTTGTGGAAATAGAAGGATGATAAAAACTACTATTGTCATATTCAGCCTGTTAATCCTGTTCCCGGTTGTTTCTTATCCGGGACAGATAGGATCAGCAGCGCCGGCATTCCGTCTTCCAAACGTGAACGGCAACACTGTGACGCTCGACCAGTTCAAGGGAACAGTCGTGTTCCTGGACTTCTGGGCGCCCTGGTGCATTCCCTGCAGGGATGAACTGCCCGCGCTTGAGGGGTTGCACAAAAAATTCGTCAAGGACGGCTTTCAGGTCATCGGCATCAGCGTAGACGATTCCCAAAAGGACGTTGAAGCCTTCCTGCACAAAGTCCCGGTAAGCTTTCCGATCCTCCTCGACAAAGGCGATGTGAATGAAGCCTATCGCGTGACCGGTCTGCCAACGGGCGTCATCGTGGGACGAGACGGGATCATCCAATACGTTCACCGGGGATTCGGCAAAGAATTCGTCCCAATATACGAAAAAGAAATAAAAGAGCTGCTGAAGCGACCATAGCCATAACCGATATTGAATATTCAAGGAGGAGTCTCCATGCAAGTGATACAAAAAATGCTGGTGTTTGTGATTGCCGGCCTTGCGGTTTTTTCCGCCGCCGGTTGCGGCACGTCGTCATCATCATCTGACAACAACACCGTGAACGCGTATAAAGTCCAATATCTCCCCGGCACGGGCATGAATGCCCCTGTCCAGGGAAAGACCGTATTTCAGCTCAATATCACGAAACAGAGCGACGGCAGCCCCGCGACCGGTCTGTCCCCTGCCCTTGCGCTCACGATGCATATGACGAATGGCGATATGCACTCGACGCCCATCGGCAGCGTTGCGGAGTCCGGTACTCCCGGGAGGTACGATTGCACCGTCTATTATCTCATGGCTTCCGGCCCGACCATGGGAACGTGGGACATGGCGGTAACGGTGAACGGAGAAACGACGACATTCACGCCCGACGTAAACATGGCAATGGGCAACGACACAGTCCGCGCGTTGTTGTACGGCCCCGACGATATCGTCAGCAGTATGTCGGGCACTCAGTACAATAAATATTATCTGTTCTGCGACGGACCGGTCAGCGCTGTTTCTCCGACATTCATGCTTTACATCTCGCACGGCGAAGACATGAGCATGAACTTCGTACCGGTATCTTCCGGCGCCCTGTTGAGTGATGCCACGGGGACGGTTTCAGTAACTTCGATATCTGTCCAGGCATCGGCAGACAATACCTTCGCATCGAATGTCGTTTCTGGCACCGACAACGGCAACGGCCACTGGTCCCTCGCCGGGATAACAGACCTTGCGACGGCTGGAACGCACACCATTTACGTGAAACTCCAGGTCAACGGCCAGGACAAGACCACGAACGGCGCTGCCGCATCCGGCACGAACGCGTATCAGACATTCGTCGTGACTTCCCATTGACGCGGTGAACGAGTGAACATCATACGGCAATCACGTGCAGTCATCATAGCGGCCCTCTTTGCGGGGGCCGCTTGCCTCTTTTCTCCGCCGGCCTTTGCCGGCTCGTGCTGCGGCGGCGGAGGAGGAACGACACTGGTGCTGCCGAAGTTCTATCAATCCATGGTTGATATGTCTTTTGATTTTGAAAAATATGACGGTTTTTGGAACGAGCATGGAACGTACACCCATGATCCCGAAGGATCTGATTTGCGCCAGGAGCGGCTGAACTTCGGGTATGCGCGGCGTCTGGCCCCGCGCTGGCAGGCTAGCGTCGTCGTCCCCTATGTTTGGAACGACAATACTTACTCGGGTCTTTCCTCCCGTACAAAAGGTTTGGGCGACACGTCGTTGAATCTCTGGTACGAAGCCCTCGACGACAACTCTGCATGGAAAATTCGCGAGCCGAAAGACCTGGTCCCTTCTGTCACGATCGGACCTTCTTTGCTCGTGCCGACGGGCATCTCCCCCTACGACGACGTCGGCAGCAGTTTTGATGTGACAGGCAGAGGATTCTACCGCCTGGACGGGAATGTTCTCATTTCGAAAACACTCCATCCCTGGAGCGCTTCTCTCGCTCTTAGCTATGGCACGTACATCGATCGGTTGGTAAACAGGGAATACGGCAATTACGTGGAACCCTACCGGAAAAAACTGGGGAATCGCACGTCCGCATCGGTGTCCCTGAGTTATATTTATTATATCGGGACGGCCGGAGACACCCTGACCGGAACCGCATCGTTTTCTTCTCTGCAGGAAGAGGATGCTACCATTGCCGGCCAGCGGGAGCCAAACAGCGGTTTTCAAAAAAACGCCGTCGGAGGGGGCATTGCCTATTCAAGCACGGATAGTGACTGGATCGTGCGTGGTTCGTGGAGCCACGCAATTCGTCAAAACGGGTGGGGAGAAAACTTTCCAACGACCGATATCTATACCGTAGGAGTCAGCTATGGTTTCCGCTAGAATGCTTGTGTCACTGCTGCTCGTGCCGGCCTTTCTTGCCGGATGCGGCAATATGCTGGATGATCTCTACCCGTCGGGCGCTGACAAGCGTCCTCTTGTCCAGTGCGGCATCCCGGGACCCGATGTTTGCCAATTCGCCCCGGACTTCACGCTGTCCGACACCCTGGGAAACAACGTCACACTCTCTTCCGTTGTCGCGACCGCCGGGGTGCAAGGGACGGTCCTGTATTTCACGATGTGGTGTCCTACCTGCGACACCCATATGAGCAATATGCGGGACGTCGTGATCCCCCGTTTCCCGGCCGTTCGGTTTTTCGCAATCGATTATGTTTCGGCCAGCGCTGCCGAAGCAGGGAATGCGGAAATCTCGAACGGCTTTGCCGGCTCGGGATTTACGGTACTGGCTGATACGCAGCAGACCGTGCTGAACCTGTACCATGCCACGATGGGCAGCACGATAGTCATAGACAGCAACGGTGTTGTCCAGATGAACGAGGATTATAAAGACGGCGTCCGGCTGCAATCCGTTCTCGCCGGATTGCCGTAACGGCAACAGCCATTCACCACGAGGAGTGACTTCTGTGATAAAGAAACGATCAGCTGCTACGGCGATGTTCGTCGTGCTTACGTTCTGCATTGCCGCGGTGTCCGCCATGGCCCAAGCCGATATCGACGAGCACCGTGACTGCGCCTACTGCGGTATGGACAGAAAAGCCTACGGGTACAGCCGGATGCTGCTCCAATACGCAGACGGGACCGTCGTAGGCGTCTGCAGCCTGCACTGCGCGGTCTTGGAATTGAATGTGAACCGGGGGCGAGCGGTGAAGTCAATCTTCGTAGCGGACCGCGACACCAGAATGCTCATCGACGCGGAACAAGCAGTCTGGGTCATGGGAGGCGGAAAACGCGGCGTGATGACACAACGGCCCAAGTGGGCCTTCCAGACAAAGGCCGCTGCAGACGCATTCATCGGGGAATACGGCGGGACGATCGCGTCCTGGAAAGAGTGTCTCGCTGCCGCGCGGGACGATGCGTCCGGCGAACTTCATTAGCCGTCAACCGTTTGTCATAGGTAATTGGGTTTGTGTGGTCCATCCGCATCGATCTGGTAAGGGACATGCCGAATATTTCTTGAGTGAACTTTGCAGATAGCGCGTCTGGGTCGGTCGAGTGTGCCCCACAAGGGAAGCGATATCCCCGGGGTCATGAGCTATACGAGCAGAATCGCCTTCCGTCGCAAGATCGACGCAGTGACATTTCAAAAAAAGCATGGCGGAAGAATACTGTCGTTCACTGAGGCGTTACTACATCAGATAGAGGAATGAAGGAGCACTCCATTGGCCCAGAGGAACTTTTTGTTATGGTTTTTCGTCCTTATGAGTCCGGTTCTGATTTCCGGTTTATCGTATGCAGGAGAGCCTATAAAGCCGAAACCCGGAGACAAGTGCCCTGTATGCGGGATGTTCGTTTCACTGTATCCGTCATGGACCGCGGAAATTGTGTTTCAGGACGGGACCTATGCAGTGTTTGACGGTCCGAAGGATCTGCTCAAATACTATTTCAATATATCTCGATACAACAATACTAAAACTGTCAAAGACATATCGGGGACATACATTACCGAGTATTATACGACGAACATGATGGATGCAAAGGATGTTTACTTCATACGGGGCAGCGATGTGATGGGGCCGATGGGAAAAGAACTCGTCCCTGTAAAAGGCAAACGCGAGGCGCTGACCTTCATGCGCGATCACGGAGGAAAGAAAATGCTTCAATTTAACGAAATCACCGCTCTGGACATCCCCTAATGCTCTTCAGCAAACGGTCGCTGGGCCGGGATCATGCAGGACGTTTGAGGTTATGAAACACAAAGTATTCATAAGCTTTATTATTGCGGAAATCGCTGTACTTTTGCTTTTGTATGTTTCGGGCCGGGCAACCATAAGATCGAGACAGGAGGAAGTGCGGGCAAAGCAGGATATCGTAAAGAAGCTCATGCTGACGGACTTTTCCGTCTGGACCGAAGCTCGCTATACGAGGAACCCTTCACAGGCTGACTTGTTTTCACCGTTTCAAGACTTCCCTTCCTCGATTGACCACTTTCCAGCTGGCTCTATTATTGCTCCGGGAAACCTGAATGAACGGACGGAGATCCGCGCAGGCAATAAAGTCCATCGATGACGGCAAAGGCGACGTTTCAGTCCGGGATGGTTTGACAATATCAATCTTTCGGCCCTGGACGTAAATTGATCCATAGAGAAAGAATAAAATCATGGGACGGCATAGCAAAATACTCGAATACACCCTGTCCTCTCTCCTCAGGAGAAGATACAAAAACCTCTCGCTGGTGGTAATCTTCAGCCTCGTTGTTTCGGTTATTGCTTCCATCCTTTTCCTTACACAAGCCTTCAAAACAGAGGCTTTCCATGTTCTCGACGGGACGCCGGAGTTAATCATTCAAAAAGTATCAGGGGGAAGGCACGACCTCATCCCGACCGAGTATATACGCCGGATCAAAGATATTCCGGGTATCCGCGGGATTGTCCCGAGATATTGGGGCTATTATTATGACACTATCACGCGGGGAAATTATACGATAATCGGCATTGACAACCATATTGACGGACTCACCTTACTGAACGGGCGAATGCCTTTGCACAACGGGGAATGCACCGTAGGAAGAGGCGTTGCCGATATGAAGTTGTCGGATATAGGGGGAGATATCGTTCTCACCAATAACGACGGCACGTGGAGAATCTTCCAGATAGTCGGTGTATTCACGTCCGAGTCGAATATGCTCACCAATGACCTTATTCTTATCAGAAAAGAGGATATCGTGCGCCTCTTTGGAATGCCATCGAACGCAGCAACAGATATCGTGGTGCAGATTAATAATACATCGGAAACGGCTACCATCTCCCGCAAAATCAAGCAAATGCTGCCCGACACACGCCCTATCATGAAAAGTGAAATTATCAGGACATATGACACTGTATTCAATTGGAGGAGCGGAATGGTTCTTACGATGTTCTTTGGGTCGATCATAGCCTTCTGCATTCTCGCGTGGGATAAAGCAACGGGGCTCAGCGCAGAAGAAAAACAGGAGATAGGAATTCTGAAGGCCCTCGGATGGGAAACATCGGATATTCTCGAATTAAAATTCTGGGAAGGCATCATCCTCTCGCTGGCATCATTTTTGACGGGTTTGCTCGTAGCGTATGTTCACGTTTTCTATCTTGGTGCATTTCTTCTGGCGCCTGCGTTGAAAGGCTGGTCGGTACTATTCCCCTCGTTCAGGTTGATCCCGTACCTCGACATGTATCAGGTGTTCACACTGTTTTTTCTGACCGTCGTCCCCTATGTTGCGAGTACGATTATTCCCTCCTGGAAATCAGCCATCACCGATCCGGACGTTGTCATGAGGGGTTGAAACGCTGCGAGGACCCTGAAGGCCTGTATCAACGAAGGTATAGTATAGATGAATAAGAGATCGAGGAACCATAGCCATATCACAAAAGAGGTCTCGTTGCTATGCTGATTAAGACCGAGCACGTCATGAAAGTGTACAATCCGGGGATGCCGGACGAGATAAAGGCGATATCGGATATTTCAATAGAAATCAATAAAGGCGAAATCGTTGTGCTAAAGGGGCCGAGTGGATCTGGCAAGACATCCCTCTTAAGCCTTCTGGGGTGCATGTCACGCCCCACAGAGGGTGGGATTATTATCAATGGCAGGGATGTTGCAAAACTTCCCGAACGATTTCTTACAAAGATACGCCGCAAAGAGTTCGGTTTTATATTTCAGCAATTCAACCTTATCAAGGGCGTAACCGTCCTTGAAAATGTAATGCTACCGCTCTATCCAACAGAGAGGTCGATCTCCGATATAAGTAAACGTGCGGAAGGCCTTCTCGACAAGTTGAATATCCTTCATAAAAAAGACTTCAAAATTCAGCGGCTTTCCGGCGGAGAACAGCAGCGCGTCGCGATCGCCAGAGCTTTAATTAACGACCCGGAAGCCATCCTTGCCGATGAACCGACAGCGCATCTTGACACGAAGCTTTCTGAAACCCTTATCCATATCATGCTGCAATTAAACCGGGAGGGCAAAACGATCATTATTGCTTCTCATGATCCTATCGTCTATGAAAAGACGTTTATCAATAAGATTGTGGAGATGAGGGACGGCATCGTAAAAGAGGTGGTTGTGCAGTGATACTTCACCCAGGAATCCTTTCCCTAATTGCGGGCTCGTTTATTGTCGCATCGATGATGATCTATGCTTCCTTTCTCGGGGTATTGATCATAACAAAGTGGAACATCAGCAGCAGTTCCTCTGCACAGCTCGCCCTTGAAAGGAAAACATACCTGATTTCAACCATTATGAATTATGTCTTCGGCTTCGAAATTTTCTCTTCTCTCCTCTTCGTCTATACCGTTGACGACATTCACCGTCTATTCATCGGCGCGATGTGCGCGACGGGTTCTCTCAATGCTAACCCTGTCGGTTGGTACGTGCTCTTTACAAAAATCATCATCTTATTTTCCTCAGCGATCTGGATTGCGATTAATTACATCGATCAGAAAGCCGATGACTACCCGCTCGTCAAAATCAAGTACGCGATGGTTTTGCCTATAGCACCCATCGTCCTCCTCGACGCGTATTTTCAGCTGAAATATTTCAGGGGGCTGCAGCCTGATATCATAACATCCTGCTGTGGGGCTCTGTTCAGCGAGAACGGGAGCGGCGTAGCAGGCGGTCTTTCCTCCCTCCCCATCAAACCGGTTATGGCTCTGTTTTACAGCACAATTATTCTTTTCTTGGTAAATGCCGCATTGACATTACGGTATCACAACAGGATATTGCGGTATGTCTTTCCGGTAGTGTCGTTCTCGCTTTTCATCGTATCTATTACAGCAATTATTTCATTTATTTCTCTCTATTTTTATGAGATACCGACCCACCATTGCCCTTTTGACATTCTGCAGTCAGGATATCACTTTATTGGTTATCCGTTATACATCACGCTCTTCGGAGGCGTATTCTTCGGAATCAGTACCGGCCTGGTTGAGCCGTTTAAAAACATACCATCACTGCATGACATCATTCTAACGGCCCAGAAAAAATGGGCAGTTCTGTCAATCGTGCTGATCATTCTGTTTACACTTATTGTTACCTGGCCTATCCTGTTCTTGAGTTTTACGCTGAAAGGATACTATTAAGACCGTGAAGATATAAGCTCTCAAACTGTTTCCGTCATTCTTTCGTGAAGCGCCAACGGGGCGTACATGCCGGTCGGACGGAATTATTCCCTCCAGACCGGATTGGTTGCAGCCTTCCGTCAAATGATCTTGACAGAGATATATTAAAGAATTTATCATAAACATATGACAACTTGTGACTTACCACTCAGGTACAGAACCGCAGGCGTTTTGTTGCGTGTGATGTCGTTCTCGACCCTGCTGACGATTGCAGGTATCATTCTGGTTGCCGTTTCCTGCACGCGCTCCCCATCTTATCCCCCCGCCGCACAAAAGGGTCAGAACATCATCATCGATACAACGAATCTTGAGCCCGGAGTCCCTACATTCTACACCTATCACTTCCAGGGTAAAAACATCAATTACTTTGTGCTCAATATCCAGGGCAGAGTCAACTCGTTCCTCGACGCCTGCGCAAGCTGCTATTCGCACAAGCAGGGGTATCGCTGTGACGATGGCTCCATCGTGTGCCGGCACTGCGATATGAAGTTTTCCGTGTATAATCTCAAAAAGGGTCTGGGAAGTTGTTTTCCCATAAAGATAGAAGGCAGGATGGAGAACGGAAAATACTTGATCCCTGTTGCCGTGCTGGAGGCTGAAGCGGACAAGTTTTAGCCGGTTGCGGCCCGGTCTGTCTACTTCACTTGGTCCCATCCTCCGTGTTTTCACTGTGGGCGCTGGAATGCCAGAGGATTGGCAATTTCTTAGCAATCAAAAAAATCCCGAGAGAGAGAATAATTGTCATCCAGGCAACGGTGAACGCGAGTGATTCACCTCGCCATAATCCATCAAACCAGCGCGTGAACTCGTCTAAAAGCACAGCTGCATTTCCGCCATAGACTTGCAAATCATGTACGTACTTCTTGGTATTTTCACCCGTAGACGAATATACAAATCCACCGACGATTTCATAACCCGATTTGCCGTCCGGGTCATTCACAGCTGCCCGATAAATCATGATGGCACTGCCCAAACCGGCAAGCAGAATGACTGCACTGGTGAAGTATAAGTATCTCTGAAGCTTTGTGTTTTTCCAATTCATGTCATGCCTTTCTTTCCTCTGTCAACGTAAATCACATATAAGAGACGTTCTGCATTGCAATAATTCTACTCAAATGGCGCTCGACAGTCCGATACTAACCACCGTATAGAAATCTCTCTGCCTTGCGTTAGTTTGCTGCACTGCAATTACCGTTTCTGGATGAATTATTTAATGAGGGCTTCAATTTTGCATTGTTCTCCTTTGGGCTTCTGCAACGTTTCATCTTAACCCATTTTGCTATTAGCGTCAACGTCCGACAATCAGTGATTCGACATACTGTCATCCGAGAATTGACTACAACGCACTGGAATGATTCTCTTTAGAAGAATGATGCGGCAAGAGTTGATTCTATCTGCTTGAAAATTGACCTGCAGCTGATTACTGTATCAATAGAGAGTTGGATTTTGGGGCTGAATTGACGCGGGAGCGCGATGATGATGCTGTTCAACAGGAACGATTTAGCGATAGTACTGTAATTGTAGCAAAATAACCTGACAGGGATGCAGCGAAAGGACTTAAAAAAAGTTGGGCACGATTCTCATGCAAGAGCAGAGACTCGTGCCCAATAGATGCCTGCTTCTCAGCTTGATAAATTCCGGTCTACCCTTCCTGGTGAAGGCGATCAGGAGATTGGTGTGAATCTTGTATGAGATCAACTAAATGTTTCCGCTGGTCAGGCGTCAACTTAGATTTAATTTCTTCCCGTGACTTTATTGCATTAAGTATCATCGCGGCTTTTAAACCCTCGATTTTTTTAACCTGCGATTCGACAACATTCATGTCCACGGTGTCCTTGTGGAGCTGTTCGTGAAGTTCCATTTGTGCGATTTTGAGATCTGCGCGTTTTCTAATCATGTCCTTCTTCATTGACATCCTGATCTCCTGAAACGCAGATTTTTGGCCATCTGTGAGATCGAGTTTCTTAAGAGCAGACCATATGCGATGCTGCTTATGATGGTGCATTCCCGCTTGCCATTTTCCGGCCCCATGGCATGACATGGCCCGATCACAACAGCGGGGATGGTCTGCGTCCCTGCCACCATCACCAGGCTTCTGTGCCTCGAATGCGAAAGCCTGTATTGAAGCCAACAACGTCAAGCTCACCAGGACAACAATAATAGAAAGACCGTACTTTTGCGATTTGCTCAAATTCTTCATTTTTACTTCTCCTTTCCCGTAGGTAACGATTATTACTGCGGCGCGAAACTGCTGTCTGTTTTTCGATCGTCCGATGCAATTGTGACACTGGATTTCACTAAAGGTTTAATTGTTACCCTACATTAAGTCGCAGTTAGAGACAACTTTTCTCAGGTTGATCTACGATGAACAACAAATCGATAATGTCGCCTAAGAATATCAAATTGATGTCGTTTTTTTATGCAACTATACCGACTTTGCGACCGGAAAAGAATGCAAAAGACGAGTTACGCATCAAGTTCAAACAAAAAAACGAATGGTGTGCTAAGATTTGTTAGAGAGTCTTCTCATAACAGACCATCGCCTCCGCTCACGTCGCTGCGCTGCAGTAAATGGAGAACAGCTGTGAAAGGGATCCTCAAAATCGCTTATAAGCTGCTGGTGAATGACAAAGGTAAATTCGCCGCCTTGCTCGTCGGCATTACCTTCGCGGTCTTTTTGATGATCCAGATGACCTCGATGTTCGCCGGTATGCTGCACCGGTCATCCGCCACTGTCCTCAATGTAGGTGCCCAGCTCTGGGTGATGGACCCAGCGGTCAATACCCCGGCGAACAGCATCCCCATGCCGGATTATGTATTGTCTGCGGTACGGAGCATTAATGGTGTCAAATACGCAGTACCCCTCTATTACGGCATGGCGCTCGTGAAGCTACGCAGCGGAGCGTATCAGGCGGTGACGGTCCTCGGCTTGGATGATTCCAGCCTGTACGGCAGGCCCGAGCTCATCGAGGGGGAGATTGATGATATCTATGCAGAAAATGCTTTTATCGTAGTTAAGGATGCGGAATTTTACAAACTCGAAAATCCAAAGGTCGGAACCGAATTTGAAATAAACGATCACCGGGGAGTCATCGTCGGTATTGCAAAAGTCGTGTCCAGCGGTTTGTTTGGAGTGCCGACCCTCTACACCACATATCGGAGAGCCACCACCTATATACCTTCCATGAGATTCACCGCAGCATATATTCTCATCGATCCCAAGAACAGCGGCGCGGTGCCGTATATCAAGCAGCAGGTAGGGAAGCTCGGATATGTGGCGCTGACGAAAGAGGAATTTATCCAGAAAACTTCCAATTTTTACAAATACCAGACGGGCATGGGCATGAATGTGCTCATCATGACGGTGGTAAGTTTTATTGTCGGCCTCTCTATTTCAGGCCAGACGTTTTACACCTTCATCCTGGAGAACCTGGAAAAATTCGGCGCATTAAAAGCGATCGGTATAAAAGGGAAGGAACTGGTCTATATGATCCTGTTCCAGGCGACATTTGCGGCGCTTACAGGCTATGGCCTGGGTGTCGGTCTCGCCGCCCTCATGATCCTGTCCGCAAGACTCAGACTGGCCACTTACGCAGCCAGAATAACCTACTGGAATCTCGGCTTCGCCTTTGGCATGGTTTTGATCATTGCCGGCATTTCAAGTTATATCGGCGTCAGAAAAGTGCTCAAAATAGAGCCGTTCGACATTTTCAGAGGATAATATGGCTACAGTTGCGGTAAAGGCCTACGAACTGGTCAAATGGTTCGGAGAAGGAGAAACAAAAACAGTTGCCGTCAACAACATCAGTTTCGAGGCTAACCTTGGGGAAATGTTTTATATTGAGGGCCCCTCTGGGAGCGGTAAAACAACCTTGTTAAGCCTTATCTCGGGAATTCTCAGGCCGAATTCGGGCTCGGTGCAGGTCGAGGACAAGGATATCTGGAACATGACAAGCAACGAGCTCGCTGATTTCAGATTAAACACGGTTGGATTCGTGTTTCAGGATTACCACCTTTTCCCCAGGCTGACAACAGTTGAAAACGTCGCCATCCCTCTTATTCTGAAAAGGCATGACTGGAATAAAGCCTTGGATGAGGCCATGGAGTGTCTTGACATCGTGGGGATAAAGAGTCGCGCGCCTCTCCCGCCGGTCAAACTCTCCGGCGGGGAGCAGCAACGGGTGGCTATTGCAAGGGCCATCGCCAGCAGTCCCGATATCATGATATTCGACGAGCCGACCGCTTCTCTGGACGGGGACACCGGGAGAAAGATTGTGGATTTCATCAGGAGAAACATCCTGAACGAGAAGCGATGCATCATCATCGTTACTCACGACAGCAGGATATTCGAATACGCGGACAGGATAATGAAAATGGAGGACGGGAAGGTCATCGGCATCGAAAAAGGAGAAGCACGTGAGGAATAAGATTATATTCATTCTCGCATTTGTCGGGCTGGTAATCGGCCTGGTGAGCGCATATATATTCGGCATTGAGAAAAAGCCCCAGCCCCCTGCGTTTAAGCCGGCTTCCAATCCCTATGCAAACGGCATCTATGCCGAAGGGATCGTTGAAAGCTTTCAAACAAGCGGCGCGAACATCAATATTTATCCTGAGGTCCCAGGCACGATCGCGCACATCCTCGTGAGCGAGGGGAAAGCCGTCAAAAAGGGGGCCACGCTGATCCTGATCGATGATTCGGTTCAGAGGGCGACGTGCGAGCAGCAGATGGCCCAGGTGGAGCTCGCGAGCGCAAGCCTCAAGAGCGCTCAGGATCAATTGGACAAACAAAGACAATCATACGACATCGATTCGAGGTCCGTGAGCAAGAACGACCTGGACAACGCGCAAAACGCCGTGAACGTGGCAAGGGCAAACGTGGAAGTAATGCGGAAGCAGCATGAACTCGCGCAAACATTGCTGTCCAAGTATACCATCAGGGCGCCGGCGGACGGCACCATCCTGTCGATCAATACTGCAGTCGGCAGCTACATATCGGCGCAAGGCACTTATGACACCTATACGCAGGGATTCTGCCCTGTTCTGGTCATGGGTGGATCGCAAGCATATGTCGGGGTCAGATGTTACATCGACGAAATCCTTATACATAGATTGCCCGAAACGTCGCACATGAATGCAACGATGCACATCAGAGGCACCGATATCAGCATTCCTCTGGAATATGTCCGGCTACAGCCCTACGTGTCGCCCAAAATTGAGTTATCGAACCAAAGGGCTGAAAGGGTCGACGTGCGAGTATTGCCGGTCATATTCAGGTTTGAGAGGCCGAAAAATATTGATATCTATCCCGGTCAACTGGTAGATGTTTACATCGGAGAAACGGGCCAGAAAACAAGAAGTACCGGCACTCAGCAGTGACCGCGAAAACATTTTCAGAGATAAGTCAATGCCATTATATCAACAAAAGCCGACAGGCAGCTCGAAAACAGCAAAGATCAACAGCATGACAGCAGTAATGCCGGCACGCAAGTGGATCTGCGCCGTATCGCTGTGCTTCATGCTCGGCTGCGCTGTGGGGCCGAATTTCGAGCGTCCCAAACCGCCGTCGATTGAGGGCTACACCACGGGGGCAACGCCGACCGCAACGATACCTGTGGATGGCAAGGCGCAGCGCTTTACACAGGGTGCCGAGATAGCTGCGGACTGGTGGCGGCTGTTTAATTCTCCCAAGCTCGACGCAATGGTAAAAGAAGCCATCGCGAATAACCAGAACCTGCAGGCTGCGCAGGCCAGTCTGCGCCAAAGCCAGGACATCCTCCGCGCAGGCTATGGTGTGTTTTATCCCCAATTGAATGCCGGCTTGGAAGCTTCTCGCCAAAAAACCTCTCCGGCCCTCACGGGAGGAGCGAGTCCCAGCTCCATCTTTAACCTGTTCACCCTTTCGGCTACGGTCAGCTATGCTCTCGACATTTTCGGGGGAGAACGCCGCGCCGTAGAAAGTCTCGGCGCCCAGGTGGATTTTCAGCAAGCAGTGATTTCGGCCACCTATATAACCCTGTCCGGCAACGTGGTGAACGCGATGATAGCGGAGGCGGGCTACCAGGAACAGATCAATGCCACGGAGCACCTGCTAGATCTGCAACGGGAGCAGGTAAAACTTACCGAGGCGCAGGCCCGGGCGGGTACGGTCCCGTACGTGAACGTACTTAGTCTCCAGAGCCAGCTTGCTTCTCTTGAAGCAACGCTTCCCCCGCTCCGGCAGAAAATAAGCCAGACCGAGCACTTGCTTGCAACCCTGGTAGGCCGCATGCCGGCGGAGTGGACTCCTCAGCAGATCGCATTGGCGGACCTGACGCTGCCTGCGGAGCTGCCGATATCCCTTCCCTCGAAGTTCGTTCGCCAGCGTCCCGATATTCTTGCGGCTGAGGCACAGCTCCACAGTGCCAGCGCTGAAATCGGAGTTGCCACTGCGGCATTATTCCCCAGCTTTACGTTGAACGGCTCCTACGGCGTCGGAAGCAATACTCCGAGCAACCTCTTTAAGGGGAACAGCAGTTTCTGGGACCTCGGTGCAAACGTCAGCGCCCCTCTGTTCCGCGGCGGAACGTTGTGGTTCGGACGACAGTCCGCACTCGATGCCTATCAGCTCTCTGCGGCAAATTACCGGCAGACCGTTCTCAGCGCCTTTGCCCAGGTTGCAGATACCCTGCGAGCGCTGGAACATGACGCAGAATTAGTGTATGCCCAGTCACGTGCGCAGAGTGCGGCGGAGGAAGCGCTGCGAATGATTCAAGCGAATTACCAGGCCGGCACGGCTAACTATGTTCAGGTCCTTGTCGTAGACGGCCAGTACCAGCAGGCGAAGATCGGTTATCTCCAGGCGCTGGCCCAGCGTTATCAGGATACGGCCGCTTTATTTGTTGCACTCGGCGGAGGGTGGTGGAATGCTGAGTAAATGTCACAGACACCGTATCAAACAAAGACAGTTTACTTCGTGCCCCATAAGAAAAGTGTCTTTTCGTTTTTTTTTAAATTTAATGTGCGCACCTTTCTGTATCATAACTTCCTTGTCTTTTAAGACGACAAAGTCTGGACCTGAATCAAACAACAAAGCGGAGGGCCGTGAAAGCCCCTCCGCCTCCAGCTTTGCATCATGAGCAAATTACGCGGTAAGGTTAATCGTGCTCGCGCTGTTTTGAGATTGCGGGCCATAGCTGTTGCTTGCGGTCGCAGAGAGGCCCGTTGCTGCGGGACTGGCGCTGCTGTCTGCTGCATTCATCCCGTGATGATGGTGATGGTGGCGATGGCCCTGAGTGCTTTGCGTCCCCTGGGAGAGACTGGCGATGTCATTCTGGACCTGGGTCATTGCTTTGTTTAAAGCATCTTGAGAAAGACTGACCTGATCCGATTTCCCTGAACTCTGAGAGTTCTCGAAAGCCTGAACGTCATTTTGAAGGGTTTGGAAATCATTGGCGAGATTACTTACATATGGATTGTTTGTGCTGCTACTGACAGGCTGTATAGACATAATGTTCACCTCCTTTCCTTAATCAGCAATCAACCTTTAAAACGCTGATATTCTCACGAGCAATTTCCATACCAGGGGCTTGCAAGAAATCATCGCATGAAGAATCGTAATAAAACGGGCCCTTAGAAAACGGCATTCGACACTTCGCAATCGTCAAAGCGGCAGCAATTTCCCTATTAAAGTCTTATCGGAAAATTTTTCCTACCTTTGCTGATTTCTTCTGGAAAAGACTGCAATGCTTAAACCTTTTCTCAACATCCGTGTCAAAGTATGCGAACTTACTTACAAAAAACACGATGCTTATACCGGTAATCCGGGAATTTTCTCTCTGAAATAAGTCTGTGCCAGTAAATCATCGCAAGAAGGAGTTCTAATTTAATGTGTACCTGTAACCGCAGTACTGCCGGCGCAACTCGCATTTTGACAGAAATGAATGTTTCACGAGAATACTCAACCTCATTTGCGACTGACTCCGTTGTTTCCTGTCACGAGACAGCCATTAGCGACGGCAACGTAACACGTTTCATGGGTGATGAGCATCAATTGCAGGCCAGGCTTCAGACCGTTTTTGAAGGAAGAGCGAATAGATCCATATGAATATGAGAAGAAACAAGGGACGAGGGATGTCAGAGAAGATTAGCTCAGAGGCGCGTCACGATTTTACCGGGATTGTCCTAGCCTGCTCGATGTGCCTTTTGATGCTGGCCGGTATTCCAACACCTCTTTGCGCTGAAGAATCCACGCCAACAGGCCAATCTCTGACTGTACAGGTCCAGCCGTCGAGCCAGGGGACCCCGACCGTGCAAAGCGCACCGACCGTCACGATGCTCACGCTGAGCGAATGCATCGACACAGCGCTCAGGAGAAACCCGAGCATCCTTGCTGCGATGTATGGTGTGGATGTTTCCCGGAGCAGGGTCGGCGAGGCGCGCTCCTCCTATTATCCGCAGCTGAGCGCATCGGCAGCATACGACAGGATCCAGCCGGTGTCATTTGCGACGTCAACGAGCACTTACGAGCAGTACACGGGCAGCGTATCGCTCAACCAGAACATCCTGGACTTCGGGAGGACATCGTCACAAGTCGATATTTCGAAGTATAATCTCGTGTCCGCCCGCTCAGATCTGAATACAACGCAGGATACGATAATTCTGAGCGTGAAGCAGGCCTATTACGGTGTTTTGCAGGCCAAGCGGAATCGTGATGTGGCCGCAGACGTCATAAAACAGTTTCAACTCCACCTGGACCAGGCAAAAGGGTTTTATGCGGTCGGCACGAATGCGAAGATCGATGTTATCAAGGCGGAAGTCGATCTGAGCAACGCGCAGCTCAGCCTCATCAATGCCGAGAATGCGCTCAAGATAGCCTGGGTTACCCTGAACAACGCTATGGGGACGCCTGATCCGCCCGAATACACGATTGAGGACAACCTCTCATTCCAAAAATATGCGATCACTCTGGAGGAGGCGACGGCGCGCGCCTTTGAAAACAGGCCCGATCTCAAGTCGACCATCGCGAAAAGGCAGGCAGCAGATGAAAATGTCAGTTTCGCGCGTTCAAATTATTACCCGAGTTTATCGGGAGTCGCAAACTACAACTGGATAGGCGAAACAACCTCCTCGATGGAGCACGGCTGGAATGCCGGGGTGGTGCTGACCGTTCCCCTGTTCAGCGGTTTCCTGACGCAGCAGCAGGTAGCAGAGGCCAAATCAAGTCTCTACACCCTGAGAGCCAATGAAGAATCTTTACGTCAGCAGATACTGCTCGACGTCAGGCAGGCTTACCTTAACCTGCAGGCAGCGGAGGCCAGCATCGCAACTGTAGAACTAGCCTCTAAGCAGGCCAAGGAAAACCTGGACCTGGCGAACGGCCGGTACGCAGCGGGTGTGGGAAGCCCGATCGAAGTCTCCGATGCGTTTGCCACCTATGTCACGGCCCAGGCCAGCTATACCACAGCCCTGGCTAATTACAAGACCGCCCAGGCCAGCATCGAAAAGGCAATGGGTGCGCGGTAAAAAGGAACGTATGAGAAGAAAGATAATAATCACCTCGGCCATCATTCTGGCCATCTTCGCTATTGGCATCATTGTATTGGGCCGAAAGAGCGGAGCCGCCGCATTCAGGACGGAGCCCGTATCCAAAGGCGATATCCAACAAACTGTGACGGCAACAGGCACGGTCAACGCAGTCACAACGGTTCAAGTCGGCACACAGGTGTCAGGGACAATCAAACTTTTATACGTGGACTTCAACTCCCGGGTCAAAAAAGGACAGATCATTGCCCGGATCGACCCGGCAACGTTCGAGGCTCAGGTACAGCAGTCACAGGCGAATCTGCTTGCTGCCCAGGCGAATCTTGATAAATCGAATGCTGCTCTCATCGACACGAAACGGACGTTCGAACGTAATAAAGAACTCCTCGCAAAGCACCTTATTGCGCAAAGTGACCTGGACACGGCAGAGACCAATTACCTGTCCGCACAGGCGCAAATAGGCGTATCTAAGGCGGCTGTGGAACAGGCAAAGGCCGCGCTTGAATACGACAAAACGAATCTGGACCACACGAAGATCGTTTCTCCCGTAAATGGCATTGTGATATCGAGAAACGTAGATGTTGGCCAGACCGTTGCCGCCAGTTTTCAGACCCCCACCCTGTTCACGATTGCGGAAGATCTGACGAAAATGCAGATCGACACGAATGTTGCGGAGTCCGATGTCGGGGTCGTTAAAGTGGGACAAAATGTTGAATTTGCAGTGGATGCTTATTCTGACAACACCTTCAAGGGAAAAGTTTGGCAGATTCGACAGGCCCCTATCACCGTCCAGAACGTGGTCACCTACGACGTCGTGATACAAGTCAACAATCGTGATCTTAAACTTATGCCTGGGATGACTGCCAACGTAAACATCATCGTTTCAATGAGTAATGATGTTCTCAGAATCACGAATGCCGCACTGCGGTTTCGGTTCCCTGAACGGTCTTCAAGCGCGGGAACTGCCGGGGCAGCAGAAGTGAAAAAACCGGTTGTTTGGGTCCTCGAGAATGGAAGGCCCAAACGCACTCCAATGACGCCGGGTATCACCGATGGGACCTACACGGAAGTGGTGTCTGGAAATCTGCGTGAAGGACAGGCGTTGATCGTGGAAGTATTACGTAAAGAAAAAGGACCGTCAACGCAGGCCGGGCCAAGGATGTTTTAACAATGTCCTAAATTGAGGTGCGTGAAATCCCAACCAGCTTTCCGGCGGCCAGCAGCAGCGGGTGGCCATTGCCCTGGCACTCGTGAACGAAGCGCCCATCATTCTGGCCGACGAACCTACGGGCAATCTCGATACGAAAACGAGCGCCGAGATCATGGAACTTTTTGTTAAGTTGAACCGGGAATCACAAATTACTGCCAGTATTGTTTCTCGGGCTGGCCGACCGTGGTTTCGGTCCTTTCCATTCTATTGGCTTTTTGTTTTTCAGGATTTATGGGGATTTTTTTTGGTTTTTATCTGGCTTATAAGGCATCGCTCCTCAATCCGATCGATGCGCTCAGGTATGAGTAATATGAAGGAGATTACAAATAGAGATGAACACGCTGACAAAAATTGACAATACTGAAATGTGGAATTGCTGGAAGTATGGCGTCACCATGTTGGCGGCCCACGCCGCATTCTTTTGCGCACGCAGGTTTGCAGCAGCAAATCGCAAGAACGTTGCCCGAATCAGTTTCAGTCGCTGTCTCTCATGTAGTCGAGGAGCGACGGAGTATAAACTTGCCAAGCGCAAAGGCATTGATATGTCAGACATCAAAATATCATGGCCACGCGGTTAACCGACAAACCGGAACGCTTTGCTTGCTTCTCACGCAGCGCTTTTTCTAAAATCTTGTTAGGTTCGATATGCCCGTTAGAAACACTAAGGAAACCACCATGACTTTTGATCGCGTGATAATTGCGGAGGGTATTATATGATGAGATACGTTGTTGCCGGTCTGGTTGCATTCGCGTTTGTCGCTCTCGTTACAGTGACATTGTCCGCACAGCAGGGTTTTGGTCGCATGGGAGGAAGAGGAGGATCACGGGGTGAGGAACGAGGGAATTATGATCCCACTCAGGCAGAGTCCGTGCGTGGCCAAGTCATCGCGGTAAAAGACTTCGAATCCAGGAACGGAAAGATGACGGGCGTCGGCTTGGAACTCCAAACCGACAGTGAACCCCTGCTTGTCTATCTCGGTCCTCACATTTATGTTGATCTGCAGAATGTCAGGATCAACGAGGGAGACAGTGTGGAAGTTGTAGGGGTAAGAATTTTGCTCGACGGCCGTCCGGCGCTTCTTGCCGGCCAGGTAAGAAAGGGTGACGAAGTCTTGAGGCTCCGTGATGATAAAGGCGTCCCTCTTTGGACCGGGAAAAGACAAGGCGGTAGCCGGTATTAAGGCATGATGACATTCTAATGTAACTATGTGCGTTCCACTAATGCAGCCGCTTGGATCATTGAATTCTACTTTGATCGAAGTTTTTCAATTGCTCGTTCCGCCCATGTGCTGTCTTGCAGGATGGCTCTTCCTACGCCGATCAGGTCTGCTTTCTCCTCCGTCAGGAATTTCTCTGCAGCTTCTCCTTCGATAATCCCGCCGGTAAGGATCACGGGAATGGAAACCGTGCGCTTGATGGCCTCGCTGAGGGGGGCAAAATAACCTTGCCCAATGAGGCCGGGAGGAGTATACCCGACAAACCCGCCGGAAATGTGGATGACATCCACGCCTGCCTTTTCAAAGGCCCGGCTGGCAATCTTGCTGTCTTCAATTGTCGTTCCGCCATCTGTATAATCCGAAGCCCCCAACCGGAGCTGAATGGGAAAATCCGGCCCTACTGCGCTGCGCACCGCGTGGATCACCTGCAAATGAATGCGAATGCGATTGGAAATATCTCCACCGTATTCGTCTGTCCGCTTGTTTGTCAGGGGAGACAAAAACTGGTTGAGAAGATAACCGTGTGCAGAGTGTATTTCCACGGCGTCAAAGCCTGCATCCCTTACCCTGCGGCCGGCATCTTTAAAGGCAATCACCATATCGTTGATCTCATTCAGAGTCATCTCGCGGGGCATGTCGCCGCGCCGCGGGTTCGCTGTTGCCGAAGGGGCCAAGGGCGTCGTCCCAATGACCTCTTTGAGAGCTGCGCTTCCAGCGTGGTTGATCTGCATTGCTGCTTTTGAACCGTTCCGGTGAATGACCTCCGCTAATTTGACGAGACCCGGGATCACCGCGTCATCGGAAACGGAAAGCTGATTGTTGCTAGCCTTCCCTTCCGGGGTTATGTAGCTGTGCTCGATGATGATCAGCGAAATATAGCCGCCGCGGGATTTTTCTTCGTAGTAGTCGAGAAGCGCCTGACTTACTTTTCCGTCAGGCTCGGCCTTTGCGGTAGCCATCGGCGGCATTACCAGCCGGTTGGCCAGGTTCATTGCACGCACTTTTAAAGGTTTAAGGAGATAGGACATAGATTAATCAGCCTCCAATCAGAATCACAAGCCTGTTGATCTTGTAAAGAGTCAGATTTAACCGCAGAGTCACGGAGTACACAGAGTAAACCGACTAATTTAAGAAAGTTTTTTCTCCGTGCCTCCGTGGTGATTACTTTTTTTTAATGCATCACGCTTGACTTTCCAACGTTACGCTCCTCAGGCGCTCGGCTGCGTCTTCAGGGGCGATTGTATTTACCGACAGGCCCGATCCCATTTCGAACCCTGTCGGGATGCTTGTTCTCGGGCAGATCTCGATGTGCCAATGGAAGGCCGGTGTGCTTCCTGCGTACTCTGCTCCATGCGGCAGAGAATGGATAAAGAAATTATACTGCACTCCGCCCAACAAGACGTTCAACCTGGCCATGGTCCTTTTGAAAAGCAGGGCCAGGTCCGCGAGATCGTCGGCAGATTGAAGAGAGAAAATCAGCGGAATGCATAAGCGGCAGGATATGGACTTCCCACTCATACCGGCTTGCGAACGGCTTGACGGCGATGAACTTCCTGCTCTTTTCGATCACGAACTGCCCGACATTGATCTTGCGCCTCAGTTCTCCCGATTCCCGGTCGTAGAGAGTCGCTTCGAAGGTGAGCGCCTCATCGATCAAATTGCAGAAGATGCATTGGTGCGTTTTTCCGTAAAAGAGCGTACTATGCCGGACCTCCGCCTGGACATTGCGCGGCACGACCGGCATGGCAATGATCTGGCTATGAGTATGGCCGATGCTGGCGCCCGCGGCCGGACCGAAGTTCTTGAACACAAGAACATATTTGAGCCGGTCATTGGAATGATACAGCTGTTCCATCCGGTTACGGTAGGCGGTCAGAAGCATCGCAAGATGGCTGTCGGTCATTTCATGGATCCGGATGCCGTGCGAGGGATTGTCGATGATGACTTCATGCCGGCCGTATCCGTTGATCGCCTGCTGCAATCCGAACGCGAAGTTCGGGTTCTCGCTGTCGTCACCCAGGACCGGATACATATTCTCCACGATCCTGATCTGCCAATCCCCTTCTTTGGGAATGACGGCGATCGGCGAGGGCGTTTTATCCTCGTTGCCTCTGCAAAAAGGACAGGTCTCGACGTGCGGACGCGCGTCATGAGGCGCGGGCGGCTCTTCCTTTTTCGGGCGCATGCTGCGCGCCGTTGCTACCAGCACCGACTCGGTCGGCACGATAGGGTTGATCCTGATCTCCCGAATCACCTTTTTGGGTGCTGTGCTTTCCTGTCTCATGTGTCGGCATATTCCTCGTTCCCGTAACATTTACCCAAGTGCCTCCAATCCGGTCACTTGTCCCATTCTCGATGGTGTTCTCCGGCATTTGCGCCGGCTCAAACTGCAAGGCCATTATGATCAGAGACGGTAAAATCCTATTGTAATCTAACACCGTGAAAAGGAAATAGTACTATCCCACGGAGGATGCAGGCTAATCAGCGAAATATTTATGTGAGGCGCGCCGTATCGAGGCATGATCCTGCAGTGCCATATTCACATCCAGCCGCTGATACCGCTCGCTCCGAGCAGACCAGTCCAGAAGCCCGCGCATCCATCGTTTCAGAACATCGATATACGCGTCATAGATCTTTTTATCCTTCTCATAGTCATTCCCGAGCAGCATCGGCAATTGACTCTCGACCTGCAGGAACGCATTAAGTTCCTCATCGCACAGTCGAGCCAGCATCCGGGTCGCTTCCTCCAACGTCAGTGCATGGTCCCGCTGCAGCGTAAAAACGACATTGCCGAGGCCACGCTTCATATCGCGTCCCAGACCCGCGAGGTCGTTGACCCAGATGCTGTAGTTGATCGCCAGTCTCTCAAGTCGTTGGATAAAGAAGTTGTCTGCAAGCGGCCTTCCCGGTATCCCTGCTGCCATTGCCATCAGATCAAGGCAGGGCGAGACACCAACCGCCATGTGCCTGACCTGAAGATACATCGCCGTGTTGGTATTCACGCCCGTGGTAGGGCCGATCAAGCTCTCCCAGTATGCGCCGAGGACGTACTCCCGGAGATGGTGCTTCATGCGTTCATACCAGAACGCAAATCGCTCGCCGCTGAGCACCCTGACTTTTTGCAGAAAATCGTAAAAGGCGTGAATGACGCCAGGGTCGCCGTCATCCGGGCCAACGTCGTCCGAGAATCTCCAGGTGTCTTTTGCATAACTTGGACGTATAGGTCCGGCCTTCACCCTCCAGTCCATGATCGATATCCATAATATCGTCAAAAACGAAAAACCACGTCATGAGATGGCCGTGAATGACCGCTGCCTCGATCGGCAGATCGTAGAGCTGAAATGAGGCAAGCAGGTCAAGGCGGGTATCACAGTATCGCTGATAACTGTCATCACTCGGCGGGATCTTAAAGCTGCGCGCCCATCGACGGTGTTGCTCCATTATCTCGTCGTGTTTTTCGTGCATCCTGCTCTTGAGCGGACAGTGGATCTCAACTTCGAAAGGGGTTTCACGTCCAATGTTGTTGTAACGAAAAACTACTCTGCCGTCATCAAAAATGGAATACCTGGTTTCTTTCACTGCCTTACCTCATGAATCTATACCATTCTCTACATTAGCGCTTTGCTGCAGCTTTTTTTATTTTTCCTGTTAGCTTGAAATTTCCCATAGCTTGGATCCGACCCCTTGGTCCCCTCCCATCAGAGAGAGGGGAGAGTTAAAAACTTGCTAGCCGGCGGTTTGCTGAGGAGTGCTTCAATCAATAAACTTTATCACTCATATCTGAGTGCCTGTATCGGGTCCTGCAAGGCCGCCTTGCGCGCGGGGTACACGCCAAAAAAGACTCCTACCGCCCCGGAAAAAATGAAGGCCATCGCAATGGACCAGAGCGAGACGCTCGTAGGCAGGACATCGATGAACATCGGGATGAGCAGCGCCAGGCCGACGCCGATGAGTATGCCGATCACGCCGCCTGCTCCGGATAAGGTCATGGCCTCGATCATGAATTGCGCCATGATGTCCCTGTTCCGCGCGCCCAAGGCCTTACGGATGCCGATCTCCCGCGTCCGTTCCCGCACCGAGACCAGCATGATGTTCATGATGCCGATGCCGCCGACCAATAGCGAGATACCAGCAATGCCGCCGAGCACCGCGGTCAAGACGCCCAGGATCGTGTTCATCGTATCCAGCATGGCCCCCTGGGTCTGGATCGTAAAGTCCTCTCTATGGGCATGGCGTCTGATAAGGATGTCCTTTATCTGGGCAATGGCTCGGTCCGTATCTTCGGCCCGGGGCGTTGAGGCGATGATCTCAAACAGTGCGTCCGTATCGAACAGCTCTTGCCCGCTCGTGACCGGTACATACACGACGTCGTCCACGTCCATGCCGAGGCTGGTCCCCTTCTTCCGCATCACGCCTATGACGCGGTACCGGACGTCGGAAAGCATGACGACCTTGCCAAGCGCGTTCTGGTCCCCGAAGAGCTCTTCTTTTACTTTTGTCCCGAGCACGACGACCTTGAACTTGGAATCCACGTCGCCCTGGGTCACGTAGCTTCCGGAATCGACGAAAAGATTTCTCACCCGCTGGAATTCGGGCGTGACGCCGATGATCATGACATCGCGGCCGAGGTTCGTGTACTTGATCCTTCCGGTCCCGAGCACGAGCGGCACTGCATCGGTCAACAGCCAGGCTCGGCGCCTGAGGGCCTGAGAATCGTCGTAGGTCAACTTGCGGACCGTGCCTGCCGACGGCGGGTGGAATCCGCCGCTGGCACTCGTCTTGCCCGGCGTGATAATGAGGAGGTTCGTACCGAGGCCTGTGAGTTCCTTCGTGATGTAGACCCGTGCGCCCTCTCCGATGGAAACCAGCAGGATCACAGCCATGACGCCGATGATGACGCCAAGCATGGTGAGGCCTGAGCGGACCTTGTTGGACAGGATCGCTTCAAAGGACACCCGGAATGTTTCGAGGAAATTCATGAGATCACCTGGTCGTCTAAGATCTGCCCGTCTTTCAGATGAATGTTCCTTTTGCACCGGGCCGCCACGTTCGAGTCGTGGGTGACGATGATGATCGTGACTCCCCGTTTATTGAGCCCCGTCAGAATGTTCAGGATTTCCTCTCCCGAACGGCTGTCCAGATTGCCCGTAGGTTCATCAGCGAGCAGGAGCGGTGGGTTATTCACGAGCGCGCGGGCAATGGCGACGCGCTGCTGCTGCCCGCCTGAAAGCTCCGTGGGCTTGTGATACATGCGATCGGCGAGCCCAACCTGTTCGAGCAGCGGCACAGCCCGTTCTCTCCGTACACGGGCGGGCACCCCGCTGTAAATAAGCGGGACCTCGACGTTTTTCAGGGCCGAGAACCGCGGCAGCAGATTAAAAGTTTGGAATACAAACCCGATTTTGACGTTGCGGACTGACGCAAGCTCATCATCGGATAAGGTACTGATCTCGCGATCTTCGAAACGATAGACCCCGCTTGTTGGTCTGTCGAGGCAGCCGACGATGTTCATGAGTGTCGATTTCCCCGAGCCCGACGGCCCCATGATTGCGATGAGTTCACCCGGCTTGACGCTCAGGGAGATGCCGGCGAGGACGGTGATATCCAAATCGCCCATACGGTAAGTTTTTGTGATGTTGGAAAGGTCGATCATGAGGGAAAATCGTTCAAAGTTCCAGAGTTCAAAGTTCTTAGTCAAGACGAGCAAGGCTTCAAAACCCTGAACTCTGAACTTTGTACTCTGAACTACGTTATTGCTCCACCTTCACCTTGACGCTGTTTTTCAGTCCCGCCGCTTCCGGCGTCGTAATGACGTAATCACCGGCCTTGAGACCGCTGGTTATCTGAGTATAGCTCCAGTTAGTCTCGCCGATTTCAACGGGCTGAAGTTTTACTGTGGCTTGGGAGCCGGGTTTGAGCGGGCTCCCATCGACAACAAAGACTTGCTTTTTCCCTTCCCGTTCGATGACTGCCTGAGAAGGAAGGGAAAGCACGTTCTCCAGGGTCGCGACGAGGATTTCTACGTCTGCCGACATTCCCGGCTTGATCTTCGGCTGTTTCTCGTTGAAGTATATCCATACGTCGGCAGTGCGGGTTTCTAGTTTGCCGCCGCTCACGATCGGTGAAATACGCTTAATGGTCCCCTGAAATTTTTCTCCGGGAAAGGCATCCACGGTGATCGTGACCGGCTGGCCAATACGGAGCCTGCCCACGTCAACCTCGTCGATCGTTGCGAGAACGTAAATGAGGTTGGGATTGACGATCGTAACGATTTGTTTTCCCGGCATTAAGAGCTCCCCTACCTCGGTGTATTTCTTAGAAATCACGCCGTCGAAGGGCGCTCTGATAACGGAATAGTCCTTCTTTACCCGGTCGTCTTCCTGGGCAGCCTCGTACTGGGTCTTCGCGACCTCGTAGGCGCGCTTAACGGCATCGAGGTCCTGTTGAGCGATCATGCCCTTGTCGAAAAGGTCCTGCATGCGCCTGAGATTTTTGTCCGCTTCCTGGTACGTAGCCTTGCTCTGACCGAGCACGCTTTCGGACTGCACCGATTCTTCGGTAAGGTCGAGCTGCGCGATCAGCGCTCCTGCTTTGACCGTGTCCCCTTCCTTCACCGGAAGTTTGACCACCCTGCCTGTCCGTTGCGCCGAGAGAGCGACCTCGGTCTCCGATTTTACGGTGGACGTTGTCGTTGCGTTCACAATGACGCGGAGTTCGCCCGGTTTGAGTTCAGCTATCCTGACCATGACCGGCTTTTTTCCGCCTACCACGGCGATTGCTAGCGCGACAACAATGGCTGCGACAACCCAGGTTATTTTGCTTTTGAGAATCGCGGACCCTATAGCCATATCATGATCCCTTCGGATCCTTGTCAGCACTGTATTCAAGCCGTTCTTTGATATTTTTCATGAAGGCCCTTGTCACCTCGCCCAATTTTTCTGCAACAACGATTTCCTGGAGAAAACTGAAGTGTCCCGTAATATGCCCCTCCAGGTGGTACGTTACTTCGGTTTCGTCCTCTGTTATCTTGCGGAAGGCGGTGACTCCCGACGTGATAAGGTGTTCATGCGTTGCGGTCCATGCCAGCCTTTGGTTTTCAATCATTTCCGTCGTGTGAGCATACATCTCGATGGTCCGCGTAAAGGGCCCCAGCGACATTCTGATCGTCCAGACCGAATCAAGCTCGTTCAGGATCTTGACGCCTAAGCAGCCTGGGAACAAACAGCCCACTTCGGGGCGATCGTTCATGAATGACCATACGCTTTTGATAGGCAGCTTTACGGTAAAAACAACCTCTTTGACTGGCATAGAGTCTCCTCACGAAAGGGGCCACGACGGAAAAGATTTTTTAAAAGCGATTTTTAACCGAATGGACTACTCCGAATTCTCACTTTGAATTGAGTACGGCATTACTGCTCCAATCCCGCTCCTATGGCCTTCGCAAGCCTCGCCGCCGCGAGCTGATAGTCATAGAGGGCCTGCACATAATCGGTCTCTGCCTTCGCGGCGGCGACTTGCGCGTCAGTCACCTCGATAGAAGGGCCCACGCCGGCCCGGTATCTGCCCTCGGCCAGGTCCAGGCTTTCCTGTGCGCTTTTGAGAGAGCTCTCCATCACGGCAATCCGGGCCGTACCGCTTTCCAGATCTGCATAAGCCTGGTTGACTTCGAGGAGGATGGTTTGCCTTAGCGTGTCTCGCTGGGCTTCAAGCGAATGTTCGTTCGCTCGTGCCTCGCTCACGCGGCCCTTCGTCAGCCCGCCTTCAAAGAGCGGCATCGAAAGCATTACGCCGGCGTTCCAACTGTCCTGAACATCGCCTTCGAGAGGAATCCCGTTGAAGGAACCGAGCTGCGTGGTCCCATGCGCCCAGCTGTAGGCCCCATTGGCTGAAAGCGTCGGGAGATAACTCGCTTGTGCTGACTTGACTTGGGACCGTGCGGCATCGATGTCAGATCCCGTTTTCAACATTTCCGGTCTGTTTTTCAGCGCCTGCGTCTGGGCCTGGTCGAGCGACGGGAAGGCTACGGGCTGGGAAAGGACGTCTTCGATATCGACGTCACGCGCCGGATCGAGGCCCATTGCGTTGTAGAGGGCTATCGTATTCAATCGTACGGAATTGTCCGCATTGATCAGTCCGAGCCTCGCGTTGTTCACGTCAACCTCGGCCCGGGTCACGTCGAACCTTGGTTTGGAACCGGCGCGAAAAAAAGCTTCGGCCTGTTTTAAGTGACTTTCGGTCTGCCCAAGCGTCTTCTGGGCAACACTAACCAGTTTTTTAGCTTGAAGCAGGGCAAAATATGTCTTTTTCACATTCAGGACCACTTCCTGCACAACCCGGTCAACGTCCATCTCAGCCGATTGTGTTCCGAATCGCGCTGAGTCAAGGGCATTGCCTGTTCTGCCGAAATCATATAACACTTGGTTGACGGACAGCGTGGTTGTATAGGTCTTCGTGATAGTTTCGCCGAAGGCGCCTCCCAGCGCTCGATTTTCAGAGTACCCCGTGCTCGCGGTAACCTGGGGCAGATAGGGCGACGCAGCTTGTAACACTCTTCCCTGCCCCGCGTTCCAGGCTTCCCGGGCAGCACGGATGGACGGATGGTTGGCAAGTGCATTGTCGATGCATTCATGAAGCGTGAGCGTTGTCCCGGCCAAGGCAGGAGACAGCATACTTATCAACAGCAGGCATATGACTGCAAGAACACGCATAACTAAACCTTATTTCTCCCAACGTACTGCCGGCCATCGGTGCGATAACCGGGAGCAGATTCAAACCCGGTCAGCGGGCCCAAGTCGCGGCTAATTCCATAACCGCGCCGGACAGGATAGGGATCATGAGATTATCGTTCAGGGAAAGCGGGAGCAATTCGATACAGGCTGCAGCAAGGGCGCCGAGGACCATCACCCATGACGCAAGCTTCAGTCCAACGACGGGTAAAAAGAAGCCGACAACGAGCGACGCAATTATGAAGGCAGCCGTGCCTTCAAGACTTTTGCTCCCGATCTTGGTCTTCCCGTAGCGCTCACCAATCGTCGTAGCAGCGACATCGCCGAATGCGAGAAAACAAATTGCAGCCGCGGCCACCGGCGTCGAATAGGCGTAGAGTGACAAGCCGACGCCGAGAATATAGGGCACCGTGCCGCTCATCTTCTGCTTTTCATTTGCGCGAATAACACCGCCTAAACGGGTATAGATATAAGTGTTCAAGGCCGGGAAATTGAGCCGGATGATCTCGATCGTGAGGACGATTACGATAAGCACACCATAGGCTGCAAAGGCCGTGGTCCTACTGAAAATAAAATAGAGCGACAAAAGTCCCAAGCCGCCCAGAAGATGAAAGATCTTACGCCCTAAGTGTTTCATCGTCCCTTTCGATCCAGTCAAATAATTGCATCATTGTTCTTTCCGAACATCATTCGGGAGACTGCACACGGGGCTCATGTCACACCGGTCGCATTCAAGCTGGATGGTGCTGTGGCGGATGTTGAATTTTTTCGACAGTATTTCCCGGATTTCGTCAATAATGTTCCTGCACCCGCTGACCAGCTGGTCGTCGATCAGCACGTGTGCGCTCATGGAATAAACACCGGAGGTTATGGCCCAGATGTGGATATGGTATGCCTCACGGACGCCCTTCACTTGCGCTATCTCGGCGCTTACCGTGTCGATGTCGATATGGGACGGCACCGACTCCAGGAGAATATTGACCGACTCCTTGACCAGAGACCAGGACCCGTAAATGATGATCAGGGATATGATGATGCTCAGGATCGGGTCGATCAGGTACCAGCCGAAATAGATGATGATGACACCGCCGATCACGACGCCGATCGACGCAAGAGCGTCTCCCACGATATGCAGGTACGCTCCCCTGATATTCAGGCTGGCGTGGCTGTGTTTGAAGAGGAAAAAAGCGCCAGCCACGTTCGCGACCAGCCCGATGATCGCTATGACCAGCATCAGCTGTCCTTCCACCGGCTGCGGGTGAACCATCCGCAAGTAGGCTTGGTACATGATGTAGAGCGATATAAGGACGAGCACAATGCCGTTCAGCAAGGCGGCAAGAATCTCAAGACGATAAAAACCGAAGGTCTTTTTTTCCGTCGCCGGCAGGGTGGCGAACTTCATTGCAAAAAAGGAAAGCAGCAAGGCGAGGTTGTCGGTAAACATATGACCTGCATCGGACAACAGTGCCAGACTGTTCGATAAGAGACCGCCGACCACCTCGACGATCATCATGAGTACCGTGATCGATAACGCGATCAAGAGATCCCGCTGGCCGCCTGCAGCCGCACGGAGTTTCTCGTGGCCGTGAGCATGGCCATGGCCCTCGCCGTGCTCATGATCGTGTGACTGCGAATGCATATGAGAGACCGACATGAGTGTCTGCTCCAGTTTTTTGTTCAGTCCCGCGACCAGAAACGTAGTTCCGTCACGGCTTCGATTGCCCCAATTTCAGCTGCATAGCCGTAATAGGTCAGGAGCCCTTTTTTTTCCTCTTCGCCGAAACTGTAGCTGAACAAATTCCAATACTTTAAGAGTACCGCAGCCGGGATGTTAAACCGCGCCGAGTTATTTTCGGCCAGTTCCTGGAGGTGGGCAAGCCCGTACGCTCTTGACTCCATAATAATATCATACAACCGCGCAAGATCGTTGTGTATTTTTTTTCGATCGTTTACCTGCCAGAGCGCAAATACAAAGGGCAGGCCGGTAAATGCGTGCCAGAGTTCCCCAAGATCATAGCAGTGGGGAAAGCTTGAGGCAGCGGCCCTCTGAATTGCCAAGTCACCGATCGTTAGCATTGCGTCGATCCGTTCTGAGGGGTCTTCAACGCCCTGCTCATAGAGCAGATATTCCGGGTTCACGCCGTACTGAATTTCCAGGAGAATGCGAAGCAGTACGACCGATGTGGCCGACGCCGTAGTCAACGCAACAACCTTCTTGCCCAGCTCTTCTATAGGGACCTTGCTCTCCAGGAGAATGCTCATAACGTGATTTTTTGAGGTGATTGACAGATCAGGCAGCAGTAGGTAGCGCCCCCTGTTAACCGCGTACTCAATGGATGATGACGGCGACACATCAATCGTACCTTCAGCAAGCAGCCGGTTCAATTGCGTAGGGATGCCTTCCACCAGTTTGAAGGGAAAAGCGACCTTCTGCAGCACAATTCCCGCATGGGGGGGGAAACAGTTTGAGTAAAGGATATGGCCAAGTTTAAGCATGGTGAGATTCACGTAATAGCGCTTATGACGCCGCCTTTCTCTTCCGGAAGGAATTTTCCAAATCATCAACGAGCGTATAAACGACTGGGATCACCACGAGGGTGAGCAGCGTAGAAGTGATCAGTCCGCCGATGACGGCAATTGCCATGGGGGCTCTGGATTCGGCGCCTTCCCCGATCTTCAAGGCCGTAGGAAGCATGCCGAAGACCATGGCAGCCGTGGTCATGACGATAGGACGGAGTCGCACCGGCCCTGCCTGCAAGAGGGCCTCCTCGCGGGTCATCCCGCGCTTCCTGAGCGTGATGGTATAGTCAATGAGGAGGATCGCGTTCTTGGTCACCAGGCCCATGAGCATGATCACACCGATGAGGCTGAAGATCTGGACGCGCTCTCCGGTGAGCAACAGGAGGCCCATGGCGCCGATAAGACTTACAGGCAGCGAGAACATGATCGTAAAGGGATGGACGAAGCTCTCGAACTGGGACGCCAGGATCATGTAGACCATGATGACGGCGATCACAAGCGCGAAGGCGATGTTCTTGAATGCGTCCAGCATGGCGTCGGCCATGCCCACGTAGCGCGTGGAGATGTCGGGCGTCACGTTTTTCTTGACAATGGCGTTCAACTCGTTCATGGCCTGGCCCATGGGCAATGTCTTGTCCGTGCCGGCGTAAAGGGTCGCGGCCCGCTGACGGTTGTAGTGCATGATGACTGTCGGCCCTTCCCCGGTCTTGGCCGTCGACACGTCCTGCAACCGCACCAGTTCACCCGTCGAAGAACGGACCCAGAGGGTTTCAATGTCGTCCGGGCGGTCCCGTTCGGAAGGGATCAGGCGCGCAACGATGTCGTACCGCTCCCCTTCTTTTTCATCCTTGTACTTGCCGACGATCTCCCCGCCGATCATCGTGTTCACCGTACCGCCGATGGACGCTGCGCTGACGCCCAGGTTCGCCGCTTTGTCGCGGTCGATGCGGATGCGTACCTCGGGTTTGCCGGTTTCGATGGAAGTATCGGCATCCACCACGCCAGGCAGTTTCGCAAACTCGTTCTTGATGGCCAGGGTCCGCATGTTCAGATCGTCGAGGTTTCTTCCCTGCACCATAAGCTGGATCGGAACGGACCGCATGCCGCCTCCCACCATCGCGATCATTTCCACCGAGGACTTGATGTCGGATTTGCCCGCCAGGAAGTCACGTACCTGTTTCATGGAATCCAGCTGGGCAATGTTCCGATCCTTCCGTTCCTTCAAATTCACATAGATCCGGCTTTTGTTCACATCCGGCGTCAAGTCGGACCCGGTCACGTAAAACGTGCTCTGGACCTCCGGTCTTTTGCGAAGCTCTTCGTCGATTTTACGCATGACCCCGTCCGCGCGGGGCAGCGAATAGTCGATCGGCGTTTCCAGCCTGACCATGTATCTGCCCTGGTCCTCATTCGGCATGAACTCCTTACCCAGGATCCCGAAGAACACGAGACCTATGACGATACTTGCGCCCGCTATCGCGATGACCGACCAGCGGTGCTTGAGCGCCCAGGCGAGGAGGGGCTTGTACACGTCGTACATCTTGTCGAAGCCCTTCTCCAGGAACAGGTAGACCTTGCCGTGTTTCTTGGTGTGGCTCAGGAAGCGCGAGGTGAGCATGGGCGTCAGCGTCAGTGACACGAAGAGGGAGATGAGTACCGCGACGGTGACGGTAATGCCGAATTCGAAGAAGAACTTGCCGACGATCCCCTTCATGAACGCTACAGGAACGAACACGGCAACGATGGACAAGGTTGTCGCCATGACTGCCAGGCCGATCTCCGACGATCCTTCGAGGGCCGCCTGCATCGGCGGCTCCCCCTCTTCCATTCGTCGGTAGATGTTCTCAAGCACCACGATGGAGTCGTCGATCAGGATGCCGATGGAGAGCGACAGGCCGAGCATGGTCATCATGTTCAGGGTGAACCCGAAGGCGTGGATGAAGGCGAAGGTCGCGATCACCGAGGTCGGCAGGGCTACGGCGCTGATCAGCGTGCTCCTGACGCTCCGGAGAAAAACGAAGATGATGAGTACTGCAAGCACGGCCCCAAGCCAGAGCGATATCTGGACGTCCTCGATCGAGCGCCGGATGAACTTGGACTGGTCGAACGTGATGTCAAGATGCATGCCCTGTGGCGGTTTGATGGCCGCTACGGCCGCTTTGACGCGCTCTGCCACAGCAACAGTGTTCTCGCCTGACTGGCGTTTGACCGAAAGGCCGACGGCCATTTTCCCGTCGAACCGGGTGATCGACCGCTCGTCTTCGAGCCCGTCCTCGGCGGACCCGATGTCCTTGAGCTTGATCAGTCTGCCATGCCGATAGGCGATAATCAGGTCGTTGAACGCCTCAGGCGTTTCGTACTCGCCCTTGGTCTTGACGATATATTCCGTGCGGACATTCTCGACCCGTCCGCCCGGTACTTCTCGGTGTTCCCGTCCCAGCGCCTGCTTGATGTCATCGGCGGTCAGGGACGCAGCGTCCATCTTCTTCCGGTCGATCCAGATGCGCACCTGACGGGTCCTGCCGCCGCTCATGGTCACCGATCCCACACCCGGGATCTTCTCAATGTCACGCTTCAGGATCTTATCCGCGTAGTGCGTCAGGTCCCGGATAGAGCGGTCTCCCCAGACCGCGATCCAGACGATGGGCTGGTCCTCGGGGCTGATCTTCTCGATCACCGGCGGCTCGGAGTCCCGAGGCAGCTGGTTTCTGATCGCGGCGACCTTGTCGCGCACGTCCTGGGCCGCCTGCTCGACATTGCGTTCGAGCTGAAACTCCACCGTCACAATGGAATACTCCTCCATGCTTTGGGAGGTAATAGACTTGACGCCGTTGATCGTGTTCACGGCCTCTTCGATCGTATTCGTGACGTCCGCCTCCATAATCTCAGGCGACGCGCCCACCAGTTTCGTCGTGATGTTCACGATCGGGAAGTCGACCTTGGGAAAAAGGTCGAGAGCCAGACGGGGGAAGGAAACTATACCGAAGACGATGAGTGCAAGGCCGATCATCGTGATGAATACCGGCCTTTTTATTGATATTTCAGGCAAACGCATGGCAAGACCTCAGTTTATTGAACGTAAGAAATGCACTTATGATTCTTTCCCTAGCAATCCTATGCTTTTTCTGAGGCGCAGGATGGCGATCTGGCGGTCATAGGTTGCGTTCATCAGTTCGCTCTCCGCCATGGTCAAGGTCTGCTCCGCATCAATGAGAGAAAGGCTGGCAAGGAGCCCTTCCGAAAACAGACTTTCCACTGCATCATAGTTGCCCTTAGCATCGTCCATCTCAAGCTTTGCAGTCTCCAGTACCGACGTTACGGTCTGGAGGTTCACATACGCTGCGTGAACGTCGGAATCAATGGACTGGCGAAGAAAATTGCTGAATAATTCCGCCTGTCTGACCTTTGATTTGGCTTCCGCTACCTCGGCATTCATCAGGCCGCCTTCGAAGATCGGGATCGTGAGCCGAAGCCCCGCATAGTAGGTCGTCGAGTCCGTGAAAATCGCCGGCCGCGAATCCTGGTATTGAGCTCCCGCTACTGCAGCAAGCTGGGGGTAATGTCCGCCCCGAACGATGGTGACGTTTTCCTCTGAAATGTTTTTATTCATTTTCGCGTTCATGTAATCATCACGGTTGGCAAGAGCGATCTTCTGGAGATCTTCAAGACTCCCTGACGGCTGATCGACCTGAGGTGGCTCCATTACCTGCAGATCCGCAGGAAGCTTGGTCAACAGACTCAGTTTATCCCGCCCAATATTCAGACCATCCTGTGCCCGCACTAAGGCGATACGCGCCTGGCTTACCAGCGAATTCGCACGAAGTAAAGCAGACTGGTTGGCTTTGGTTTTTCGCGTTGCGGCCTCACGCTCAGTGGTTTCTCGATGGTGCTCCATCCGCTCCAGTGACCGTTTGCTGATATCCACTGTCTTCTGGGCCTTGAGCACGCCGTAATAAGCCTCGGCAACGTTCAGCATCATGTCCTGTCTTACCAGGAGCAGGCTGCTGTTGCTGCTCTCGCGCATTTTTTTGGCCGTACGGAGAGCTGCCAACGTTCTGCCGCCTGTGTAGAGCGGCTGGGTCAGGACCAGTGCCGCCTGATATTGGTCGAGAGGTTGAAATAGAAATAGGCCGCCGCCGGGAGGAAGTTCTTCATTGAAATGCGTATACGCCCCCTGTGCAATGAGGCGCGGATACAGATAGGTCCATGCCTGGTCAACCCGATCGTCCGACTGCGCCACGTCTTCCTCGGCGATCTTGACCATTTCATTCGTACCGAGGGCCGCTTTATAGGCATCTTCGAGAGTATAGACCCTGTCCCCTGCCTGTGCCTGAACGGCCGATACAATACAAGCCAGAGTAAAAACAAATGCGTACAATATTCTCATGGTCATGGGACCTCATTGTAAGTTGTGAGCTTTGCCTGTTTATTTAATCAAAGCCAGTCCGTTAAAGAAGAGATCTGTTACAAAAGCACCGAATTTTTTCGGAGAGAGGTTCACGCATTTTCCATGCACCTGCTCCGCCATGGGTTGCAAAATAAAATTGTGGATAATGACCCCGATCAGAGAGGCAACTGCCAGAGAGGGATCGAATTTTCTCAGTTCGCCGCTCTTCATCCCGTCCCTGAACATTTTAACCAGGCGGGCATAATTGTCGGCGAAATACCGTTCGCAGATCCACGCGATGTTTCCGCTGCTTCCCGCAAATTCCATGGCCATAATCCTGCGCAGGTCTTCATTGCCAATCTGGAATCTGATGAAGCTCTCGACGTACTTCTCGATTTTCCTGCGTACCGACGTTTCTGATGAGAAAACAGGGTCGGACCAGATATCAGCCAGGGCAGAGAAAGAGTCGCTCAGAACGGCGCGATAAAGAGCATCTTTGTCCTTAAAATGGTAATAGATCATCGCGTTATTGACTTTTGCCGCATCGGCAACCTCGCGGACCGAAGTCCCGTCGAGACCGTGCTGCGCGAACACCCGGCGTGCGGCAGCGAGAATTTCAACGCGCGTATCGCCCTCGGACCGGCCCGATTTGGGACGGCGGCCTGCAGAATGTTTTTGTGAGCGGGGTTGCTTCATAATAATTTAACTAATCGGTTAATTAAATTCAGAAGGGAGGATACACCAAGTCCCGGCGAAGTGTCAAGCTGTTTTTCGAGCGATTTGAGGCAGGCAGAGACCAGGGAGGATTTCACGAAAGAATAACGGATCACGGGAGCTGGACTATTTATTCCACAACGTAATCAACTGTCATCATCCAGCATCCTGTGTTTCGGCCGTTCGATATCATCGAACTGTCCCGTCTTTACGGCCCAGATAAAAATGAACCAGGCAGCAAGGCCAAGGAAAAACATGAGAACGATGAGCGCAATAACTGTCCAGAGCATAGTATAATTATATCCCCTATTTCGCAACTCGCTACTGATCTTTTTCTCTGAGCAACGTGCAGCACGTTAAATCTCTTTTCCCTCTTCGGTCTGGTCCGGGTAGATAAAGGGGGCTTCCTGTTCCACTTTTATCTCCCGTGTCATGAGATTTTCAAGAATAAAACGCAGTTGTGTGAGCCGGTAAGTGAGGTTTTTTCTCTTGACATAGACGTTAACTCGTACCTTCATCCCGGCATTGGGAGGGAACGATAAAAGGATTCTGTGAAATTTCCAGTTCTGCATCTTTTATTCCGGCAACACTGAGCTGGTAGACGGCCGGTTTAAGACCGCGGTTTTCAATTGTTACTGAATAGGAATTCATCATGCCGGCAGGATTGTCCCCCTGTTGAACCGATTGGGGCTCGTCGCGAAAAACCCAGAAATCAACAGGCACTCTAACATAAACTTGATATGCAAGCAGCACGGCGATACTGGCAAAGGCAATGGAAAGCCCTATCACCCGGCCCCTCATCCCCATCGGCATCGTCTCACCGGACGCTCCCTTGAAATACCGCACGAGCAGCCTTTTTCCGGTTTTCAGCGCCTGTGCGCGGCAAGCATCGATGCATTCAGCACAGTTGATGCATTCAACCTGAAGACCCTTGCGAATGTCTATCCCTGATGGGCAGGAGCGCACACATGCTTCGCACCCGAGGCATTCGTCTGCATGTTCCCGGTCGAAAGCGATCGTCAGCGTTCTGTCATCAAAAAATGCGCTTTGGAATCTCGCATACGGACAAACGGACCCGCAGAAACGTTGTCTAACAAAGGCCAGGTCCAGATAGAGTAACATGGTAAAAAATAACCAAGAGCCTGATGTCCAGGGGCCGAGCGACCCGTGAACGAGTCCCTGATCATGTCATAGGGCGAAACGAAATACCAGATCAAGTCGGCCGCGACGAGTTGCCGAGAAACAGAAGAGGACAACCTGCGAAACCGTCCCGCCTGACGTACCGATGACGGCTGAACCATGCCGTGACGGCAATCAACCGTCTCGCGAAATCGGACAGGACCGACTGGGGGCACATCCAGCCGCACCAGATGCGGCCGTAGAGGACCGTTATCAAGCATGATGCCGAGAAAAAAGAGAAGGAAGACGAGCAGGAAGAAATAAGCTTCGCTGATCCAGATGACGGAACCGAAAAAATATAATTTAAGGGAAGGAACGTCAAAGCGAAGGGCGCTTTCTCCGTTCACCCGAAGGAATGGCAGCGCGAGCAGAAGCGCTGCCTGCACCCATGCAGCAATGCCTGCGCCGTAGTCGCGAAAAGATAGCTTTTTCATGCCTGGCTACTTCGTATGTCGGAAAAAGACATAGTGCGCAACTGCGCGTACCTTGTCGGGACCGAGTTGTTTTCCATACGCCGGCATGCCGTTCGGAGTGCCGTTCGTGATAACGCGAACATGGTCGGCAAGAGTTCCGCCATATTTGAATTTCGGCCCCAGGAGCACCGGGCCGATTCCTCCTTCAAGATTTTCGCCGTGACACATCGCGCAGGTCGATTTATATATTTCCGGCCCTTGTCCAGTTGATATGCTCTCCGAACGGCCGGATTCCACCTCTTTCGTTTCATGGGTCACGACTTGCTGCTTGAAGGCTTCCATTCGCTGCTCATATTGTTTTGCCTGGGTCCAGCCGGTGGTCTGCGGAGAATAGAGATACAAATAGCACAGCCCGAAGATAATGAGTCCGACAAACAGATATCGTCATGCCAAGAGGCATCCTTGACTTCCCCTCTTTTCGTTCTTCTATCCCGTCATATTCGCTCATAGTCTTCTCCTGATGCTCGGCAGCAGTTTATGTGGCACCCCGAAGCGTATCAGCAATCAATAAAAAAAATATTTCCACCGGTCAATCCTCATCGAGCATTCGGTACTTCGGCTCTTCAACTGTCTTCTTCCGCTTATCGCGATAATAATACACCGCAATGCTCATCAAGACCACGGTGAGCAAAATAGTGAAACCGAAATAAAGCCATGCTTTCCATTCCATCACTACTGTTTTAACTCCCTTCCCAGCCGCATGAGATATGCCACGAGGGCGTCCATTTCCGTTTTATCTGCCAGGGCTTGCACATCCTCGGCCGCATAGGGATAACCAAGAACGTGCATTTTTTTCTCCGTATACTGGGTGTCCAGTTTTCTGTCGCTGAGCCATGCGTAGGCCGGCATGTTCGAATCACGATACATGCTCCGCGGATCTTTCAAATGCAGGTAATGCCAGGCTGCAGGATATTTTGTGCCTACGCGGGCAAGATCAGGCCCGGTCCGCTTGGACCCCCACAGATGGGGCCGATCGATGGCAGACTCCTCAAGTTTTGACGGTGCGCCGTAACGGGCCGTTTCAAAGGGAAGCGGACGGACCGTCTGGGTGTGGCAATTGTTGCAACCTTCGCGAATATAGATGTCCCTGCCCTCCACTTCCAGCGGTTTGTAAGGAATAACTTTTTCAATGGACGGCGTCGCAGTCCCGACAAACAAAGGAATGAACGTCGTCAACAGCGTTCCCACCAGGATCGTCAGCGTCGCCAGGATAATAAAGATTACCGGTCTTTTATCGACGTTCATTCGCGGCTCCTTTGTAGTGCGGCATCGAGCAAAACGCATGTCGCGGCGATAATCCCTAATTCATGGTTTTCTCCACGCTCTCGGAGGTACACCTCGTTCTCATGCCTTCTGTGGCACCGGCGCAGTCCTGATCGTCTTGTAAAGATTGTAAACGAACACAAGGAACCCCGTAAAGAAAATAATCCCCCCGGCGGTACGCATATTCCAGAAGGGATAATTCGGCGCCAGAGTCTGCACGAAATTGGCATAAACCAGGCTGCCGTCCTTGTCCATGGCCTGCCACATCGCCCCTTGTCGAATGCCCGTTATCCACATGGTGACAGAATAAATAAGCTGTCCCACGAGCACGAGCCAGAAGTGCAGATTCGCGAGCTTGACGCTGTATACTTCCGTATTATAAATGCGGGGGATCATATAATAGAAGCCTGCCGAAATCGTCATCGTTACCCATCCCATCGTGCCCATGTGAACATGACCGGGCACCCAGTCAGTGTAGTGGATTAAAGCACTGAAGGAACGGATTGCCTGGCTCGGTCCCTGAATGGTCTGCAGACCGTAAAACGTGATTCCCATGACGATAAACTTAACCAGATAGTTGGACCGCATCTGTTGCCATTGGCCGTTCATCGTGCCATAGCCGTTGATGACCGACGCCCATGACGGAGCAATCAAGAAAAAGCTGAATGCGATGGCCACGGTCTGGATCCAGTCGGGAAGCGGCGTATAGATCAGGTGATGAGCCCCGGTCCAGAGATACGCAAAGACCAGCGCCCAGAAACCGATGATCGAAAGCCGGTGGCTGTACAGCGGTGCATTGGTCGCCTTGGGAAGGATGTAGTAAAAGACAGCGAGGGGCAGCGTGGTGAAGACGAAGGCAACTGCATTGTGTCCGAACCACCACTGGACGTTCGCATCGTTCGCGCCCGCATAGATGGAATAGGATTTGAACCAGGAAACGGGGACCGAAATATTGTTCCCGATATACACGATAGCTACGCCAACGACCGTAGCGAGAATGTACCAGAGCGAAACATACATCTGCTCCTCTTTCCGTTTCATGATCGTGCCGATAATGTTGATTGAGAACATCACCCACAGGATCACTACCCCGATGTCGAGCGGCCATTCGAGTTCGGAATATTCCTTGCTTTGGTTCATGCCGGCAAAGAGCGAGAGTGCGGCGAGCACAATGGCCACGTTGAAAACGTACAGCGTGGCTTGTGCAAGTCCCGGGAATGCGAGCCGTGTCCTGCCTAACCTCTGCACCAGATAGAAGAACAGGGAGAAAGCGGCCGGCACGGTGAATCCGTAGATGACCGCGTTTGTGTGGACAGGACGGAGTCTTCCGTAGGTGAGCCAAGGCGTAAAATTGAGCGAGGGGTAAACGAGCTGCAGGGAGATGAGGATACCGACGAGGAGCCCTACAACCGCCCAAAACAGAGATGAAATCGCGAACCCTTTAATTGCACGATAGTCATACTGGTTATCCGGTGTCATATGGCGCTCCAGTCGTATGGAAGAAACGCTGACAACTTAGACTTTTTGTTTGGAAAGGTCTTCGAAATTCGCTTTTTTTAGAGTATCGGCCACCTTGGTCTGGACGTTTGCCCACAGCGTCATTGTGGGGCAGTGTTTAGAGAAGTTACATTTCTTTTTGTCCATGAGACAGAGATTGATATAGAGCTTCCCTTCGATTGCTTCAAGGACTTCGAGTACCGTAATCTCTCGAGACTGTTTGGCGAGAGAAAAGCCGCCCTTCACTCCGCGGTAGGAACGTACGATCTTCGCTTTGACGAGTTTTTGCAGAATCTTGGCGAGAAAACTTCGGGGGATTTTATACTCCTCCGCGATTTCATTAATGAAACTGACTTTTTTAAATGGCTGGCGAGCAAGATACAAAACGCTGCGGATCCCGTAATCACCTTCTCGTGTGACTTGCATGGTACTAAGTATATCGGAACTTTTGCCGTTGTCAAGGAAGATGAAACGCTTGTTAATGCGTCAAAACGACAGAAATCCGCTTTTCACCGACTGCTTGATTTCTCATCGGTTTTATATTATAGTTCCCCATGCACAAAAAAATTAAAACAGTAGCAGAATTGCGTCCCCTCCTGGAGATCCTGCGCAGCGCCGGTAAAAAAATTGTTTTTACGAATGGATGCTTCGACATCATTCATACCGGCCATACGCGATATCTTGCTCAGGCAAAAGCTTATGGAGATCTGCTCGTTGTAGCAGTCAACAGCGATGCTTCGGTCAGAAAAATTAAGGGCGAAAAAAGACCAATAAACCCACAGACAGACCGCATGGAGACCTTGGCCGCCCTGGAAATGGTTGATTTTGTGACTGTCTTCGACGAGCCGGACCCCTATCGGATCATTTCAGAATTGCAGCCGGATGTGCTGGTCAAGGGTGGAGATTGGCCTATCGAAAAAATCATCGGCAGAGATGTGGTTCAAGCCCGAGGCGGGCGTGTCATTAATGTTCCCTACGTGGAAGGTGCATCTACAACAGGGATCATAGAAAAGATTTTAAAAACCTATCGTTGAGTAAATATCAGAGAGTGTTACTTTCCTCCCTTTTCCCTTCTCTTCTCGTCTTCTATCGAACGAAGCGTAGCGTCGTCGAACCCGAAATAATGTCCGATCTCATGGACTACCGTGTCCAGGACGATCTCTTCAATATCGGAGTCAGAGGTCGCAGAGCGTTCAATGACTTTTTGATAGATGACAATCCTGTCCGGAAGCGCATTCCCGTAATTCCATTCCCGTTCCGGCAGCGGCACTCCCTGGTAGAGCCCAAAGAGCGTTCCGTGCGATATACCCATGTCGTCCAGGAGCGTCTGCGGGGGTTGGTCTTCTATGTCGATGATGATATTGCGCAGCTTTTTTCTGAACTTTCCAGGAAGTCGTTGCAGCGACCGTGTTACAATTTTTTCGAAGGAAGAACGATCCATGAAGCTATTATAAACGATTGGTGGGAATCTTCAAGGAGTCATTAGAGTCAGTTTTATGTTTTCACCTACAAGTCCGCACTCGCGGTCATCTATAAATACTGCCATATTCCGTTTGAAACATGCATCAACGTATGAGTATAGGGCGCGACGTGTATTGTCCCTCTCGACCGCTGGTTGAGATCATTTGTGTCAGAGTGCATGCAACTCGTCCTGATCTTTGAATTTGTTATCTACTCCCCATGCTCCTTTGAGGCCCGCATCTGTAAAGCTTCATGTAGCAACTCGCTATTGATCAAGCACACCCCTGACCGTCCGCAGTAGAGCCTGAGGTGAAAACGGTTTCGAGAGAAAATGCAGTCCTTTTTCGAGTACATTTTCTTTCTGAATCAAGTCCGCTGGATACCCGCTCGTGAAGATCACCTTTACGTTCGACTTGCTTCGACTTACCTCTTCGTAGACCTCCCTACCGTTCTTCTTAGGCATGATAACGTCCAGGATGATCAGGCTGATCCGGTCCCGGTGCTCCCGGAACTTCTGCAGTGCCTCTTCCCCATCCGTAGCCTCGATTACGGTATAGCCGAATTCCTTTAGCAGATCTCTGTTCAACTGTCTTACAGTCTCATTGTCTTCGGCGAACAAGATGGTCTCCGTTCCTCCCCGAAGCGGCTGCTGGACCTCAGGATGCTGCTCTTTTTCCGATTGGGCATTGACGAACGGGAGGTATAACTTGAACGTCGTTCCTGAACCTACCTCGCTGTACACGTTAATATAGCCGTTATTCTGTTTTACGATTCCGTATACGATGGCAAGTCCAAGTCCTGTCCCTCTACCGAGTTCCTTGGTCGTGAAGAAGGGTTCAAATATTTTTTTCTGCGTCTGTTCATCCATACCCTCACCAGTGTCGCTCACCGTTAGCAATGCGTAGTAGCCGGGCAATCCAAAACCATGAGACCGTATATACTCATCATCGAGCATTACCCGTCTCGTTTCAATTATGAGTTTTCCGCCCTTTGGCATGGCGTCCCGCGCGTTGGTGGCCAGGTTCATCAACACTTGTTCGATTTGCGTGGGATCGAAGAATATCGTCAGTGCCTCTTCACTTAACGAGGTCGACAGAACAATATCTTCTCCAATCGTCCTTATAAGGAACATTTCAACCTTGCGTATACTCTCGTTCAGGTCAATGTTTTTGGGACTGATGACTTGCTTCCTGCTGAATGCAAGAAGGCTCTGGGTCAGGCTTGCGGCACGCTCAGCAGAGGCAAGTATCTGGCTCAAATATTCTCTTAACGGGTCATCTGTCCGCATTTTCATTTGCAGGATATTGCCGTATCCGACGATTGCCGAAAGAATATTGTTGAAATCATGGGCGATGCCTCCTGACAGCTGGCCGACCGCCTCCATTTTTTGAGCTTGCATCAGCTGACTTTCAAGTTTTTTCCGCTCAGAGATATCACGGATGATCCCCGCGGCATGCCACTGGCCTTTGAGGGGGATACCGGAAACGGCCAACTCTATTGGAATTTCAGTGCCGTCTTTTTTAACTGCAAAAACTTGGTATGTTTTCCCCAACAACGCACCCTGGCCGGTTTCTGTAAATATCTTAAATGCCAGTGCATGTGTTTTTCTATATCGGAGAGGTATGATGACCATGATGTTTTTCCCCATGATCTCTTCCGGGGAATATCCGAGCATGCTGCTTGCGGACGAATTCCAGTATATGATCTTTTCTTCATGGTCGATCAAGATAATGGCATCGGCGGCCGTATCGGTGATGGCCTGCAATTTTTGTTCGCTTTCTACGAGCGAGTCTTCCGCCTGCCTGCGAACGATGATGCCTGCTAGTGTGTTTGCAATTGTTACGAGCAATTCCTGCTCTCGTTCATTGCTTTTATGCCCACTCTTCACATAGACATTTACCACCCCCAATGTTCTCTCGGCGAAAATTATGGGGACGCAGTAATGACCGTGCGGATAGATGCCGTCGTAAGAGATTTCATGACGCTCATCAACGCTATCGACAAACATGATTTTTTGTGTTAATGCAGCTTGTCCGCAGATGCATTTACCCGTAGGAACACCCGCACACATTTTTTGAATCCGTTCGTCGAGATTTCTTTGCGCTTTTAAAGTTAACAACCCATGTTCATTTTCAGAAAGAAATATAGCGCCTCTCGATTGAGAGACAAGCCAGGGTATTGAGAGGACAAGGTCCAGGGCGCGATTGAGAATATCCTCGAGAGGGACCTTTTCCAGAGAGAGGCGCAATAGTGAATTGATTACCGCCTGGGTATCATAGTTCCGGTTAATTTCCTCTTCAGCGTGCTTTCGCTCCGTGATATCTTGCAGCGTCTGGATGGCTGCAATTAAAACCCCGTTGCTGTCGTAGAGAGGTGCGGCATCGAAAAGAATATATCTGTCCTTACCGTGTAGGTTAGATCGCCAGCCTTCTGCATGCAATGCATCCGGTGAGAGTGTAGACTTCGCATGATTTGAATAGAGGGCAGGAAGTTCATCAAAATCACCGCCAATAACGACGTCCGCAATGGTCGGCCGTTTGTTTTCATAAAAAGGCTTCCACTGGTTATCGGTTCCTATCATAGCAGCGGATGATAAGCCGGTAAGCTCTTCACATGCCTTATTCCAAAGAACTATTTTGTGCTGAGCGTCCAAAACAAAGGTCGCAACTGCTGAATTTTCAATCAAATTCTCGGCGAACCATTTTTGTTCCTGTAAAGACTCTTTCATCCGCGCTTGTTCTGTGATGTCTTCTACTAGCCCTACGCCACCTTTAATTTTACCATCCTGGCCAACGATGGGGGCAGTGTGCATTGCTATATGGATTTCTGCCAGGCTTGTTGTGGCTTGATAATAACCCTCATAAATTCCTTCTTTTCCTTCTATTGCTTCGCGTATGGCAGGCAACACTCTCTGATCGCTTAATATATTCATATCAAGTCCTATCAGATTCTTTCGACTTGATCGCAGGATGTCTATGAAACTGTCATTGCAATCGGTAATGTGGAGTTGGGTATCATAATTGAATATCCCAATGGGACTATTATGAAATATCAAACGATACTTTTCTTCGCTTTCTCGCAGTTTTTTTTCAGCATGTTTGCGCTCGGTGATGTCGGAGGCTACATAGACGATCCCTGCCGGCTCGCCATCCTGAGGGTCGGAGAGCAGAGACACCGACATGTTCACTTCATACTTACTGTTTCTACCCTGCCAGACCATTTCGCGGGAGGCGGCGCTCTCTCCGGCCTGGACGGAAGCGCTGAAATCTGGGGGAACGGGAAGAACGCTCCTGAGGTCCCTGCCGATCAGCTCGGATCTGGGATACCCAAGCATCTTGAGTGCCACGTCGTTGATGACCCTGATTCTGCCATCCGTGCTGGTGACAATGACTGCGCCCTGCATGGTCTCGAGGATTTGGCCGGCAGCCAGCTCCGGCGTGATGTCCACAAGTCGGTAGCGCAGAATGACGTACGTGCATACCGCAACGACGAATCCCACGAATACATAGCCGAATGGATAGACGGGGATACCGATGGCAGCAAGAAAGTCAACGGAGCCGAGGAACCCGCCGCTGATGGCCGTCAACAGCCCCCGGTATCGCTTCATCTGCCGCTCCGTTGTGCAGCGACGATACTCTTGCCAGTAGAGTCGCAGGATAAAAACCATTATTGCGAAGAAATAACATATGAAAGCATATCCGAAAGGGCCGTACCGACCATAGTTGCCCCAGGAGAAGTGTTGGACCCGTCGGACGTGCAGATCCGTAAAGAAAAGTCCAAAAGCGAACAGGATGGATAGAACGATGCTGGCCGCGATGACTGATCGATAACGATGCGTAAGTCCGAAGAGTGCCGTCGTCAAGACTAGGAGGCTGCTCGGAATAAAAATGGCGCCCAGATTCTCAATTTTGATCCACACAAGCGACAGGCTGATGTCCTGGCTTGCACTGTTCAAAGCAGCTGGGATCAGGTAAAGGCTGACGGACAGGCACATGAAAAGAAATGATGCCCCGACAGGGGACATACGCTCCCGGATGATGACAAAGAACCCAAGGATGAGGATTGCCACACCTACAATGAGCATCGGGAGCGCATGAACAGTGAAATGATAGTTGTCTGGATTCAATAACTGAAGTATCATGAACGCTCCTGTGAAACTTTCACGAAAATTACCCGGGTCCTCTATATTGTTGCAATTCGTTCACGCCGCAAATTCGATACCTTCGCAGCTGTAAAATATTATAGCAATAATTCTTTATAACATAATAACAAGATTCTTCACCTCAATCTAATTAGGATCGCTGAGAGGTTCACCTACAAAACTTCAGATCCACTTCGGCGGTTAGTCTGCGAATTTCCGGCAGTAATTCACAAGGAAAGCTTCTTTATGGGACGCTCGTTCAAGGCGTCTCGAACGGACAATTTAATAACTGCTTTGCAAATTAGAATCCAAAAAGAAACGCCCCAATCAAGTAAGAACATAAATTGGACGCTATAGATAAAATGCTGCATCTCCTGAGATTTAATTTGAGTACAAACCAGTATATTATCATCTCCACGAGTACTGCAGATACTTCGCCAACAACGATATAGAGTTTACGCTGTCCTATAAAAGCCGGCAGCACAAACCATAAATAAGGCAAAGTAAACCCAGAGGAGATGACCCCTGAAAAGAAAATAAGTCCGCTTGAAATAACCGTCTTGGAGAGTAAAAACGAGTAGCGGATTATAATGAATAAGACAGCAGTTTCGACGGCTATCGTCAAGCAAAGCGATTTGAGAAATTGATATTCGTACATGCTTGCTTGGGTTATTAGTATGTTTCTGTTCGATCCGGGGATCCGTCATTAAAACGAAGTAGTCGTTGGGTAACATGCAGCGTAAGCGTGGTACTCGTCTCACTCCGCAACTCATAGGTTATCTTCTCGTAGATGACAGGGATACTATCAGGCACTGTCGCAATACATGGCCCGAGGAAGTCGAGATTCAGCTTTTGTGTCATTGTGCTGAAGTCAATATTGTTTATACCGCCTGCGGCGTTAATATAAGCTTGTTTAACTGCAAGAATATTAAGAGCGTTGAACTTATAGCTGACATTGAGGGCAGCATTTTCTTGGACCTGCTGGGCTGCATAAGTTTGGATCATAGGCCCGGTCTGATAAGCTATTATTGCTATGTCCGGGTAGGAACTGATATTCGTTATGACAACTTCTCTCTGAAGTGTATGATAGCCGGGTTGTATTATATCAGCGCTCCCGGCTAAAGGCAGAAAGAAAGTTAAAAGAATGACAGCAACAAAGGTTTTTCTCATCTTGCTAACCCCCTATTGAATGATTTGAAGAGAAATTGTTACGTTGTTAGCATCGAGCGGCTGGTTATAGTAATTTGGAGTATTAGAAATGTCTTGATGTGTGTGCGGTGAGCAGGAAAGCATACTTAACAAAGTCACGATAAGAAATAAAAGTAAAGTGTTCTTCAATGGAATCACCTCCCGAGTTTATAGAGTTTCTTATTCCCCTAAGTAATTTTCAATCTTTACCCATGAGGATACATCAACGAGCCTGCGTCGCACTTCTTCGTCCAAACACTTTGGTTTCGCTCTTCGGAAACAACTTGATCCCCATTATTACTAACGCTGATGTAAAGCATAATGACGCAACTAACCCCGCAGGAGGCGTTATAAGAGGGTATCGCAATGAAAAGGGATATGCTGCAGCCAAGATTGCTATACAAGGCAGCCCAAAAGCAAAGCCAGGGCGATTAGGAAATACAGATTGAGTGGCCGCCAAAGTAACCCCAGTAGTCGCCTGAACAAATAACATGGCGAAAAATGCCACAAAAAGGGACTCTTGATGCATTGCCGCCATGCCACCTGCTGCACAAAGGAAGATGAAGGTGGTGGAAAGCCATCCGAAGCGGTCTGCCAGAACTCCGCCGAAAAACTTGCCAGCAAAAGCTGCTATGACAAAAAGCAGTATCGGCTTTTGCGTTCCCTGCAACATCAGGGGCAATACGAACCCTGCTGCCGAACGAGATAGCACTATAAACATCAGGAACATAACTATGACTAAGCGCCAGTCATAACGAGCGGGAGCTGTCATGTCTGCCGGCTTTTTAAGAGATTTTATTGAAGGACACAGAAGCAAAAGTAATGCTGACACACAAAGTGCTGGCAACGAAAAGAAAGGATGAATGTGGCCTTTTGCTAAAATTCCACCTAGAAAAAGACCAATTGCGCCCGGCGCAATAAATATACCGGAAGCTGTCGCACTACCACCGGAGTTCGCGAAGACCTGTGCGCCTGCTCCTGTGTGAAAAAGAGCATTGCCCAAACCGAAAATTACAACCGCAGCTGATGGTGCAGCAGGTGCGATGACGGCCCCCGCCGCAGTAATGAAAAGTCCAGCAGTGGCGCCGTAATGATGCGCTTTATAAGCGTCAAGCAAATGTCCAAATAACGGTTGAAGGCCAAAGGCAATTACATTATACAGAATAATGAGCCGATAAATAGCCTCCCAGTTCAGAGGTGCAAGCCAATATAACGACAAAATTGAAAGTGCGCATGCTCCATCAACAATCATGTGCCCTATGCTGTACGTCGCAAGCACATATGACGGCTTGGCAAGGACAGGCAGGTTATGTTTAGTCAGCGTCATCATAACAAAGCTAATCAAAGAATGACTTATTGAAGTCCGAGTTTATTATATGTATATTTTGCATTTTTTGTCAACTGTTTCGGTAGTATTTTGGCGTGAGCTTATTTACTTCGATTGGAATATGTTAAGACGCGAATCCGGCTCGACCGACGTTGACACCTACAACCATGGGATGACAGAAATATAACACGGGTGAAGAATTCCAGATGAAACTTACATGTGAACGCTCCGGTTCAACGGCGGGCCGTGCAGCGGACCGTCCGCTGCAACCGGTTGTTAGGCCGCCCTCACTGACGCACATAGCGCAAGTGTGTGGCGGCTGGACCATCAAGAACCTTGTCAATGCGAAACTGCGGCCCGGGCTCGCGTAGGTTCTCGAAGAGACGCCGCCCGCCGCCGAACAACACGGGTGCCAAGGCGATTTCCAGCTCGTCGATGACACCCAGGTTCAGGTACTGCTGGATCACATCCGCTCCACCCGCGATACGAATATCACGACTGCCTGCGGATTCCCGAGCCAGCTCTAGGGCACGCTCCGGCCCGTCATTGATGAAGTAAAAGGTCGTCCCGCCGGGGCGCACCCAGGGTTCGCGTTTCTCATGGGTAAGAACGTATACCGGTGTGTGAAACGGAGCCTCCTCTGGCCAGGCGACCTCGCCTTGGTCGAACATTCGCTTGCCCATAATGTTGGCACCGATGCGCTCCGTGGTGCTGCGAACCAGGTCATTGACCGGGCCGGTCTCTCCCCCTGGTCCGAGCTTGAGGTTCTCGCGGAAGTACTGTTGATTGATGATCCAGGCCATCAGCGCACCCCACTTCGCGCCCCAGTTCTTGTACTCAGGCTTGCTCCATGGTCATTCCTTCCGGTGCCATGTAGCCATCGAGGCTAAGTCCAATGTTGACGAATACTTTGCTCATGATTCTCCTCTCGCATGTTCGGATGTGGCCTAACTCGCGGGTCACGCGCCGCCTTTGGCGCGTCGCTGTTCCGGGTAGGAGCAGCGGTTGCCCGCCGCTCCCCCCACAGACCCGGACGTGCCCGATTAAGGCATCCGGTTCGTCAGTCACCGCAGGCCTTAGCCCGCGGCTAACCAAACAGGTGACGCGTCCCCGTTTGGCGCATAACTTTTGCTGTCCCTTGGCCCGGTCAGACGTTGTGGATGATCCTGGGTTTCGGCAGCGGAAAGACCCTCCGGTGGAAGCTGTCAAACTCCTCGACGGTCACGTAGCCTTTGCTGCAGCGCCTCCCTAGCCAGCGCCGCCAGGCTCGCTCAGTATGCTCAAATACCACTTCAAGCATCTTGTAGTTTCCGCGAATCCCGTAGTACTGGTAGTAGCCGCGCAGCTTGGAACGCAGCGCTTTGTGCTGTTCCTCAATGGGTTCGTGCATATTCTCCCGGCACCATTCCCATATAGCTTTCATGAACCTTCGGAGCCGCTTGCCGATTGTCTTTCGCTTGATGAACCAGTAACCGTGAAGCGATTTGGCCCAGTAATGGGTGAATCCGAGAAAATCGAATGTCCCATTTTCCTTTTCCGTCTCCTCTTTCGGGGACGGCTGGATGAACCGCACCAGCTTCGTCTTTTCGGGATGAATGGTCAGCTTGAAGCGGCTGAACCGTTTCGGCAGGACTTCCATGACCCGGCGGGCGTCGGCTTCGTGCTCGAAACCGATGATAAAATCATCGGCATACCGAATCAGAAAGCTCTTTCCCTTGAGGCGTGGCTGTACGTCCTGTACATACCATTCATCCAGCACATAGTGCAGGAATATGTTGGCGAGCATCGGCGATGCTACTCCGCCCTGTGGGGTGCCGTTGTCGGGATATATCATGCTCCCGCCGTCGAGCACTCCGGCATTGAGCCATTTGCCGATGAGCCTCAGTATTCCTCCATCCTTCACTTTCTTCTCGATGAAGCTTCTGAGCATTTCGTGATTGATGGTATCGAAAAATCCGCTTACATCCGCATCCACTATCCAGTTGATGTTCAGTTTGATGCACTGTTCTCGTAGTTCCCGTATCGCCTGATGCTGACTATGACCTTTTCTGAAGCCATGGGAGAACGATTGGAATATCGGCTCGAAGATGACTTCCAGGATCATGACCACCGCTCGTTGGACGATCTTGTCTCCGTAGCAGGGTTTGCCTATCGGTCTCAGCTTGCCGTCTTCCTTCTTGATCCATACCCGTTCGACGGGCGGAGCCACGTAACGGCTTGATTTGAGCCGTTCGTGCAGGTCGTGGAGGTTTCCGTACAAGGCTTCGGCGTATTCTTGTGCCGTGACCTTATCCACCCCTGGCGCACTGTCTTTGCTCGTCCGGTGGTAGGCTTCCAAGAGAAGTTCATGATCGATCAGGTGATACAGATTGTTGAACACCATCTCCGGATACTTCCGTGCCTGTTCCGCAACCTTCTGGAGTTTCGGTGATATGATTGGCGATCCCGGAGTATCTCTCATAGTTCCTTCCAGAAGACGTTATGCCCGGCCTTTCCTTCCCTTGAGTGGGTCCCTTGGACCTCGGTTCCCCACCTTCCCGGTCCCGGATGCTTTGGGACCATCGGTACTATGATCGGCTAAGACTGCCTGACGCCCGTCTCGCAGCACTTCGCTTTAGGTGGCGCTACGATACCATGCTTGCTCTCTGGTTTCGATCGTCGGCATTAGAGAGCGCGTTACCGACGCCATGGACTTTGTTCCGCCGGTGTCCGTCCGGCTGTTCAGCATGGAAACATCAGGCTCTCTCAAGTTCCCGAGTTATCCCTTTGTGTGCGTGCCCCGCTCTAAGATCCCGGTGGTGTCCCTTTCGCTCGCCGTAGCGCTCCGGGGACTGCTGCCTTCCGTTGGGTCCATACGTTGGCTTTCCCTCCGATGCTTTGAAGGTTATCCTACTGTCCACAACTATACATATTTCGGGATTCAATAACACGGCCTGCAAACTTGCTCCGCCCGGCTTCGCACCTTTCCTCACGGAAACGCACGCGGGCTTCGCTACCGACCTGCCGGCTAGGCTTTAGTCGGATGGGACTTGAGCAATCGGCGCTCTCACCCACTGGACAACAATGACAGATTTCATCGCGCCTCACGGCGGGATTCCCACTGTCTCGGGCTTACCTTGACGCAAGGACCCGCTTGTTAATTTGATCCTTCGGCACCTCGTGTTCACCGCTCACTCATGGCAACTTCGACTCATCCACGGTTTCAGAGTATGATATAAGTGTATTTATTACTGATACCGCCCCACGGTTGTTATAAAGGTCGGGCACCATCCTGTCGAGATCGTTGCTGTACTCATCGAGGAGAGGCTGCCGTCAGATCGGCTCATAAACTGAGATATGGTGCCATCACCGAAGTTAGCCGAATATGCGTACTTTCCCGAGACATCGACGGCGATGAATATGGGACTTTGACCCGCAGCAATAGTAGTAACAGCCAGCGGAGTGAGGTTTCCATTTGCATCAATCGAAAATTGAGATATGCCGTTGTCGCTCCAATTGGTCACATATGCGTACTTACCGGAGGGATCGATACTGATTGACAAAGGTTCTTGCCCAGTTGTAACTGTGGCGGCGCTCATCGGCGACAGGCTGCCATCTACGCCGATCGTGTATTGCGAAATGTTATTGCTACTGGCATTAACCGCGTAAACATACTTTCCGGAGGGGTGAGCGGCGATGGACATGGAATTTACACCAGCCGGAACTGTGGCAACGCTCATTGGGGTGAGACTGCCGTCAACACTGATCGTATACTGTGCAATGCTTGAACCTGTATTGCTGTCATTTACGACGTATGCGTACTTACCAAACGGGTCAACAGTGACGGAAATAGGACCTTCGATTGTCTGAATAGTAGGAGTACTCATTGATATGAGCCTTCCGTGTGTGCCGATTCCGTATTGTGATATGCTATTATCGTTCCTATTTGCTACGAAAGCATATTTTCCGGAGGAATCAATGGTCATGGAATGAGGACTCATTCCGGTCGATACTGAGGGAGAACTCATGGGCGCAAGACTTCCGTCAGAACTGATTGTATATTGCGAGATGCTGTTGTTACCCCAATTAACGACATATGCATACTTGCCCGCCGGGTCAACTGTTATGGAGATTGGGACTGCTCCGGTCGAAACAGTGGGCAAACTCATTGGCAATAGGCCACCATTAGCTTCAATCGTGTATTGCGAAACAGTGGCATCCGTCTGATTGACGACATAAGCAAACCGCGGAACTAGTGTTGAAGTTGAATTATTGTCGCCCCCTTTACAGGCTGTTAGAATAAAGAACAAGGAACCAAACACTGCGACCAGAAGATAGATTCTTTTCATAATATAATTCTCCTCATTTCTAATATGGCATCAGTAATTTTGTGACGATTCAACAAGGGGATCACTAGCCCCCCTCGATAAGTACGAAAATCCGTTATTAGTCATCCCCCCTAGATAATACCGGATTTCCGTTGTTATCCAGTTTAGCAATGATCATGCCGTACTAGTTTATTCAGAAGAATATATTCCTGATCGATGCAGTTGTCAATCACCGGAGAGGGGCATTTTCAGGGTATCATGAGTTATTTAATTCCGAATGAAGTATTGATTGTTGCACGGAGAGAAAACTCCAATGTTACAGGAAGAAAGTAAAGATCAAAAAGGTCCTCACCAACAGGCGAACAGCTCCCACATCTCTATCCGCCTGTCTGTTGGACATCTTTTCTTACGACTAACAACGTCAGCTGCTCTATCAAAAGCAGCATATCGCAGAGTTTATCATGATGATCTTAATTCCCAATTCCGAGTTGCTTCATGTATGTCGCATTGTCCCAGAATAGCCACTCTTCGTTCATCACCCCATCCTTCCAATGCCCAATGGTGCACATGGGGATTGAGAACTTCTTGCCTGTGGGCTGAATAAACTTCCCGTCTCCGATTGGCATGGGCTTGGTAAAAGTCCCCGTCATCACACCTATGACCGAGGTATAGTCTCCTGACCCGAACTTGACTGGATGGACCTTTATGCTCGTGTCGGGAGCATATACGAACATCGCATCGAGATCCTCAATATGCTTTTCAATGCCCACGGTAGAATGCCCGTCGGGCCAGTTGACCTTCACATCCTTTGAATGGCTCTCATGCAGCCTCGTCCAATTCCGGTTGCTGAACACATCGTAGTCCAGTTCGTCGAAAGTGTTCAGGTGTTCTTCAACCTCATTTGTCGTTTTCTTCAACGGTACTACGTTTGCAGATGTTTTCATTTCTATCACCAACCCTTCTTCAGGAAATCAAGTCTATTTACATTATAGCGATTGCGCGGCTTTTTTGCAGCGGTGGATTGGCAATTGAAAATTGTGCCTATGTGCATATGCAACTTTGGACTTAGTTGTGGACGTAAATTCAGAGTGAATTATGCATCGTTTGTGATCGACGTGGAGCATGTGTCTTGCGTAGAATGGAAAGACCGCGATATTTTCTTATTGAAGGTTTGTAATAAATGAAGCTCGTGATTTAGACGAAAGGACAAAAGGGGAAGAATTTTATTTCATGATATTATGGCTAACGTGCTAACGAATACGAAATGAAGTTCGTAATTTCAAAATAAGGCAACTCCCGCGGACTTCAGGAAGAAGTCGTCGATTCGTAAATCAGTGAAACTCAACAGCGACAGGATGTATTCTACATGTCTTTGCGTATAAAAAAAAGCCTGAGATCATTTATCTCCGGCTTTAAGTGCTCACTATTTTCTTATACTGTAGAATACTTCCCTGCCGCGATAGATTGCGGCGTCTCCCAGCTCCTCTTCGATCCTGATCAACTGGTTATACTTGGCGATACGATCGGTTCGGGAGAGCGAACCGGTCTTGATCTGGCCGGCGTTCGTGGCAACAGCCAGGTCCGCGATCGTAGCGTCCTCGCTCTCGCCGGAGCGGTGCGAAATCACGGCCGTATACTGTGCGCGCTTCGCCATCTCGATGGCATCGAGGGTTTCCGTAAGCGTGCCGATCTGGTTCAGCTTGATCAGGATGGAATTCCCGATGCCTTCGGTTATGCCTTTTTTAAAAATCGAGGTATTGGTCACGAAGATATCGTCGCCCACGATCTGTATCTTCTTGCCGAGCCTGTCGGTCAGAAGTTTCCATCCCTTCCAGTCTTTTTCCGACATGCCGTCTTCGATCGTGATGATCGGATATTGTTTAATCCAGTCCTCGTAGAATGCGACCATTTCCTCAGCAGATTTCTTTTTGCCCTCGCCCTTGAGATCGTAAACACCGTTCTCAAAAAACTCGCTGGCAGCAGAATCGATGCCGAGGAACACGTCCTGACCCGGCTTATAGCCTGCTTTTTCGATGGCTTCGAGGATCACCTGAACCGCCTCCTCGTTCGATTTCAGGTTCGGCGCAAAGCCGCCTTCATCTCCGACGGAGGTATTGTATCCCTTTTTCTTTAAAACAGATTTGAGATTGTGGAAGACTTCTGTGCCGATACGGATGGCTTCCGAACAGGAGGACGCACCCGCGGGTATGATCATGAACTCCTGGATATCAACGTTGTTGTCGGCATGGGCACCGCCGTTCAGCACGTTCATCATGGGGACGGGAAGTTCCTTGGCATTCGGTCCGCCAAGGTAATGATAGAGCGGCAACCCTGCATCCTCGGCTGCAGCCTTGGCTACGGCAAGAGATACGGCAAGCATCGCGTTGGCCCCGAGTTTGCCTTTGTTCTCCGTGCCGTCCATGTCGATCATGGTGCGGTCGATAACAGCCTGCTCGGTCGCGTCCATTCCCGTAATGGCGGGGCCGATCAGCTCGATTACGTTCGTTACGGCCTTCTGCACGCCTTTTCCCATATAGCGTGGACCACCATCACGGAGTTCCAGCGCTTCGCGCTCGCCCGTCGAAGCCCCGCTCGGCACGATGGCCCGTCCGAGAACCCCGCTTTCCAGAATTACATCGGCTTCCACCGTGGGATTGCCCCGTGAATCAAGCACCTCGCGCGCATAGACATCAATAATTTCGCTCATGAATACCCCCTCGTATAAATGATCCTACTGTCCCAGAATGAATTTCCTGCCTGCATCGATCAGTTCTTTAATTTTTTCGTCCGACGAGGATTCGACGTACACTCGTACCACCGGCTCGGTGCCTGATGCGCGCATCAGCACCCAGCTGTCGTCGTCCAGCATGTACTTGGTCCCGTCGGCAGTAGTTTTCTTGCCCTTGACGCGGAGCCCGCCGAGTTCGCTCAAAGGCTGGCTCAACCGCTCTTCAACTGCCTTACGATTGGTTTCCGTGATACGTATGTTGATCCGGTCGTTCAGAATAACGCCGACTTCTTTATAGAGCCGCTTCAGCAGTTCCTTAATGGACTTCTTTTCGCTTGATACCATTTCTGCAACCAGAAGGCAAGCAAGGATTCCGTCTTTCTCCGGCACATGGTCTTTAATGGTCATGCCTGCGCTTTCCTCGCCCCCGAAGATGATCTTGCCCTGTACGAGCAGGTCTCCGATGAACTTGAATCCCACGCCCGTTTCATAGACCTCGATGCCGTGTTTTTTCGCTACCGCATCGATCAGGTGTGATGTTGCGATAGAGCGTGCAGCGCCGCCTTTCCAGCCCCGGGTGCGGCACAGATAATCGAGGACCAGCGCAAGGATCTGGTTGGGGTTGATATACGTGCCGTCCGGGTCCATGACGCCGAAACGGTCCGCATCACCGTCGACCGCAAGGCCGATGTCGAATTTACCTTTTTTCAATACTGTCGCAAGATCGGCCAGGTTCGCTTCCGAGGGCTCCGGCGAATTGCCGCCGAACAAAACGTCGCGATGGCCATGCACCACGGTGACAGCGCATCCCGCGTCCTTGAGCGCACTGTCAAGATAATCCCTGCCTGTCCCGTACAGCAGATCAACGGCAATTTTGAGTTTTGACTTTTTTATCGGATCGAAATCGATCTTTTTCTTGAGATCGTCGAGGTAGGCCTTGCGGAGATCGGCATCGTCAACCATGCCCTTCTGCTTTGCCTCAGCAAGGGAAATGACAGCAACGGAGTTCTTTTCGAGAAGGACATTTGCCCGGGACTCGATGTCTTTTGTCTCTTCAGGAAGCGCGGGGCCGCCCCAGGCAGGAGAGAACTTGAGGCCATTGTACTGCGGCGGATTGTGGCTCGCCGTAAAGTTGATGCCGCCGGCCGCCTTTTTCCGGATGATCTCAAACGAGACCGCCGGCGTAGGGACGTCGCGGTTCGAGAGATAGCAGCGGATGCCGTTTGCTGCCAGGACTTTGACGGCCTCTTCGGCAAACCGTTCGGACATGAAGCGCGTATCGTATCCCACGATCACGCCTTTGTCCTTGAGTCCCTGCGCTGCGATGTGGTCTGCTATTGCCTGCGTCACGACACGGACCCGTCCGACCGTAAAATCGTCGGCGATCACCCCTCGCCATCCTGAAGTCCCGAATTTTATTTTTTCGATAGCCATGAGTGTTCAGAATTTATCATAAAGCCGGGACCTTTGCAACTTGAAAAGAATTCTCTCGATCGGTGTGTACAAGATCATTTTTAAATTCGAATGATCTCGGCCCGCAAATCATCTCCTACTTCCAGCAGAGCGACTGAATTGTAGGGCGCATGCCGTTTGTCCGTCGGGCTTCCGGGATTCAAAAAATAAACGCCCTCTCTCACACCCCAGAAAGGATGGTGAGAATGGCCATAGACGATGAGGTCCACATTGCCAAACTCTTTTCTGATCATCTCTTGTTGAACATTCAATTTGTATTTCCCGTGGATGAGGCCGACCGTGAAGTTGCCGATCGGGATGACTTTCTTGGAAGGAAGGCGCGCCTGCACTTCAGCGCTGTCCACGTTTCCGGCAACCGCTTCCACGGGCGCAATGGCCCTCAGGTCATCGAGCACGGAGAGTTCAACGATGTCCCCTGCGTGGAGAATCAGATCGACCCCCTGAAAAATATCATAGATGACCGGAGGCAGCGCCGGCACGATGGAAGGCACATGCGTATCGGATAGTACGCCGATTTTCATGCCAATGTGAATGTTTTCTTCAGATCTTCGATAAGAGTTGTCAATGCCAGTTCTGATTGTTCCTTGGTATGCATGTTGCGGAGTATCGCTTTTCCGTTCTTTATTTCCTGTTCTCCGATGATCAGGGTGTGGCCGGCACGGGACTTGTCGGCTTTCTTCATTTGGCTCTTAAGGCTGCTGCCGGTATAGTCCGTATCAACGCGGATCCCCGAGGACCGGAGCGTGTGAATGATCGGCAGTGCGAACGCCACTGCTTCGGCGCCCAGTGCAGAAAGGAAGAGCGCGGGGCAAGGAGTTTCAACGACGTGGGGATCCATGAGCGAGATTGCCCGTTCAACACCGAGCGCGAAGCCGATCCCCGGCGTTGCAGGGCCGCCAATCTCCTGCACGAGTCCGTCGTACCTGCCCCCTGCCGCCACGGTGTTCTGGGCCCCCAGGTGGCCCATAACCAGCTCGAACGTGGTTCTGGTATAGTAGTCCAGCCCGCGCACGAGACGAGGGTTCACTTCGAAAGGAACATTCAGCTTCCGCAGGCTCGCTTCGACGGTGTGAAAGTGGTCCTTACAGGGGCCACAGAGGTAATCGAGCATGACCGGGGAGTCGTTGAATTTATCCGCGTCCACCTTGCAATCAAGCACGCGAAGCGGGTTGGTCTCGTAACGTCGCTGGCAGTCTGCGCATAAGGTCGGCAGTTTTTCTTTCAGATACGACTTCAGCGCATCCCGATATGCGCCCCTGCATGCGCTGTCTCCTAAAGAGTTGATCTGGAGCGTGAGGCCGTTGATGCCGATCCGCGTGAACAATGCGTGCAGCATGACCAGAACTTCAATGTCCACGTGAGGGTGATCGAGCCCCAGGGCCTCTACGCCGATCTGGTAAAATTGGCGATATCTCCCCTTTTGCGGACGCTCGTGCCTGAACATCGGCCCCATATAATAGAGGCGGGTTATCTGGTTGTCCGCGTACATCTTATGCTCGACAAAGGCGCGGACCACGCCTGCAGTGCCTTCGGGACGCAAGGTGATCTTCTTGCCGTCGCGGTCCCCAAATGTATACATCTCTTTTTCCACTATGTCCGTCGACGTGCCGATGCTCCGGGCAAAGAGTTCTGTATATTCGAAAACAGGGACCCGGATTTCCGAAAAACCGTAATCCTCAAACAGCTTTCGAGCCGTTGCCTCAAGGTGCTGCCACATCGGAATATCAACCGGGAGTACGTCTTTTACGCCTTTAATTGCCTGAATTGCCATGCAAACTCCTCACTTACTCTTAGATGCAGGAATGCGAATTGCGGATTTCCAGTCACGAGTGTATTTTTGAATTTCAGTCCACAATCCGTGACTCAATCCCAAATAAGTTCACGGTTTTCTCAGCAGTTTCCACGGATGGCTCTTTACGTCGTCCGTTGTCTCCTTCAGGTTCTTCGCCATTTCCCTGAAACTTTCCATTGCCGCATCAATATTCTTTTTATTTTCGCCAACGATTGTATCACTCTTTTCCGTGATTGCTTTAAGGTTGTCCGCGCTCGCGTCGAGTTTTTTCAAGATCTCGGGCAGGTTCTTAAGACCTTGCGCTACCTCTTCTTTACTTGACGTCATAACTTTGACATTTGACGAGACATCCTGGAGATTCGCGATCGTTGTTTTAAGGGACTTCGCAAGAGCCGGATCTCCGAGCACCCTGTTGAGATTATTCGCGATGTTCTTGAGTTTCACGACCACGTCTAACGCCATCTTGGTCAAATCTTCCACTTTTAACGATTCTTCTCCGATGATCAGGCCGCCCGGCTCAAGCAGAGGCGACTGCGACGAGCCACCCGTCAATTCCACATATTTCCCCCCGATGAGTCCCTGCGTCTTGATCGCGGCCTTCGTATCATGCCTGATGACCGTGTCGCTGAAAATGCTCAAGGTAAGCTCGATTTTATCGCCCTTCTCGGGCAGTACACGGACGTTCGTTACCTTGCCGACCTTAATACCCGAAAGACGGACCGGCGCGTTCTTTTCGATCCCGTCGCTGTACTGAAACAGCACTTTGATTTCCTTCTTTTTCTTGAAAAGGCTCTGGATATCGCTCACGGCGAAAATCATCACCGCCAAGATCACGAACGAGAGCAGGAGAAAAACACCTGCCCTGATTTCATTGCGACGGTATTCCATTTTAAACCCTCATAATTGTTATCAGTATTATATTCCGCATTCCTGAATCCGCACGGATCTCACTGCGTCAGAAGATCTTCCCGGAAGTCCTTGCTTGAGGCACGGAACGAAATCGGCCCGTCAGGGCTGCCGGTTATGAACTGTTGGACGAGCGGATCCGCGCTCGACTTGATCTCCTGCGGCGTCCCCTGGGCAAGCACTTTGCCTAAATACAGTATGACAATCTTGTCGGCTATCTTCATGGCTTCTTCAACAGCATGGGTCACGACAACGCAGGTGATACCAAGGACCCGGTTCAGGTCCGCTATGAGCTTCGTAATGACCGCAGCAACGATAGGATCGAGGCCAGAAGTAGGCTCGTCGAAAAAAACTACTTCGGGATCGAGGGCAAGGGCCCGGGCAAGAGCAACGCGTTTCTGCATCCCTCCGGACAGCTGTCCGGGATAGAGGTCTTCAAAATCGCGGAGCCCCACCAGTTCCAGCTTCATCTTCACCATGATTTTGATAATGTTCTCATCCAGGGGCGTATGTTCCCGGATCGGGAGCGATATATTTTCTCCGACGGTGAGCGAGTTCAGCAGCGCACCTTGCTGGAACAACATGCCGATCTTTTTCCGGAAAGGATCCAGCTCCCTCTCGACGAGTTGCGTAATGTCCGTCTCTCCGAAGAGAACCTGCCCGGCATCCGGCTTGAGAGCGCCGATAAGTATCTTCAATAAGGTGCTCTTCCCGCCGCCGCTCGTACCCAATATATAAGTGATTTTTTTTCGCTCGGCCGTAAAATCCGTGCCGTTCAGCACGACACGTTTGCCGAAGTTCTTTTTTATGCCATGCGCCTTGATCATATCTCGCCGTTATTAACCGTAAAACGCCCCGGTCATGATCGTGTCGAGCACGATGATCGTGAGCGTCGAAGAGACCACGGAGAGCATTGTCGCCTTTGCCGACTTCTTCGGCCCCTCCCTCGACAACAAGACCACGATAACAGCCGATCATCACGATGACCACGGCAAAGACCAGAGCTTTCGCAATGCCTGAGAAGATGTCGGTAAACGTGAGCACATCGAGAGTCTCACGCACGTACGTGTCGGGTCGGATGCCGAGCCGTGTTGAACCGTACAGAAAACCGCCGAACACCGAGGTAAAGCCCGCAAGCATGGTCAGCGCCGGGAGTGAAAACAGAAGTCCCATGAAACGCTGAACCACGAGGAACCGCACGGGGTTGATTGCCATGGTTTCGAGCGCCAGGATTTCCTCGGAGACCTTCATGGTCCCGATGCGGGCAGTGAATGACGCGCCGACCCGTCCCGCGACAATGAGCGCCGTGATAAGCGGACCTATTTCCCGGAAGATTGCCACAGCGACGAATCCCGGGATATAGTTGTAACCGCCGACTTCCTTCAGTTGGAACGATATCAACACCGTCATTGCAATGCCCAATAGAGCGGCGACTGCAAGGACGAGCGGCAGCGACTGCGTCCCGATCTCATCCACCTGCGTCAGCAGTCTTGCCTGTTTAAGCTTCTTGCGGTCTGTTAGGAGGATGAAGGCTTGAAGGACAGTCTCGCGAAAAAGGTAATAGAGGCTCGAAAGGTCCTGGAGGAACCTAATGAACGTCCTGCCGAGATAACCGACGAAATTTTTCACGCCTTACCCCTGAATATTGGTTCGGAGTTTCACGATCAAGGGTTGGAAACGCTGCCCTTTCCAGCTTCTCCTCATGATACATGAGTCCGTACTCCGCATTCCGCGCTCCGTCATAGTCCCGCCGTTGCCTCGGTGATCGTTGGATAAATTTCGAACACACTCGCCAGCCGGGCCAATTCAAAGACATCACGGACAGGGGGGCTCAACTCGCACAACCTGAGCCGTGCCCCCTGTTTCATGCAGTTCTGCAGGCCTTCGACGAGGGTCGCGATGCCTGAGCTGTCCATGTACCGCACCTGCGAAAGGTCGATGAGGAGAGCCTTCATGCCGGACGGTCCCTGTTTAAATACTTCACCCATGGCATTTCTCACGTCCGAAGAGGTGTTCATATCCACGTCGCCTTTCAACTTCAGCAGAAAACCGGCGTTGATCTTTTCCAATGCAATCTCTACCTTCATGGGGACCTCATAGCCGGCCTATTGTTTCTCTTTCACCAGGGTCAGCACGGTGCAGGCCGCGCGGCTCGTATCATACGTCACCGAATCAAACACCGAGGCAATAAAGTGCGTACCCAACCCCCCCGGCCTCACGTCATCGAGTTTCCTCGGTGCGATCTTTGAAACGTCGGGTTTTTTACCGGAGTCTGTGAGCTCGATGGCCAGTCTTCCCTGCTCTATCGTGACATTCAATGAATAGGACTTGGTATAGTCGCCTTCATAGGCATATTTAATGATATTCGAACAGGCCTCGTCTACGGCCAGAACAACTCTCCGTGCATCCCGTTTGGGGAAACCCGCTTCCATCACCAGAGGATAGATCGCACTTCGGACAACATACAAATACTTCGGATGGCTCGGCACAACGAGCGACACCACTTCTTTCGCCCGCCCTTCCTCGGCAGTCGTCTTTTCTTTGTTTTCCGTCATCTGTTGTCAGGCATCTTTTTTATTTCATTGCTCCGAAACAGACCAGGGTCATATCGTCGTGCTGGGGACTCAGGCCGGTAAACCGGTTTACATCATCGATAATGGCTGACTTGAGAGAATCCGGATCAGAAGCACTTTTCCTGACCAGTGCTTCAAACCGTTCATATCCGTACAGCTCCTCTTTGGCGTTCATCGCTTCGATGATGCCGTCGGTATACAGGACCACGGTATCGCCGGGTTCGAGAGTCGCCGTTTCCTGCCCGAACTCCATTCCTGGCAGGATCCCGAGAGGAGACCCGCCTGCGGTAGCAAGCTTTGTCACCGTATTGTCAGATTTTTTGATAAGCGGGGGAAGATGGCCTGCATTCGAAATCGTGAGTTTCCGGCTCCCCGATTCAAGCTCGAGGTAGAGAAGCGTGGCGAACATACCTCGCCTGCTCCGCTCGGTAAGAAGATCGTTCAATTTCCCAAGCGTTGATGCGGGGTCTTTTTCGGTAAAAGCGAGCGTCCGGAGATCACTCCCGAGCTTCGCCATATAGAGCGCCGCAGGTACGCCCTTACCCGAAACATCACCTATCACGACCCCCGTACGCTCCCGGTCGAAATAGATAAAATCATAGAAATCACCGCCTACTTCCTGGGCAGGCGTATAGTGGGCGCTGAATTTGTAGCTGCTGATATCCGGTGTTTTCTGCGGGAGGAAACTTTCCTGCACCGTCCGGGCGAACTCCATGTCCTTCACCAGGCGCTGCTTTTCCATCAGGCTCTTATGCATCTTGGCGTTGTCGATGGCAATGGCCGCCAGGCTGCAGAGTGCGATAAAGAGCTCCAAATCGTCGGCATCAAAGGGACTATTGTCAAGCCTGTTGATCACCTGCGCCACTCCGGTAATGCGTTCCCCTACCTTGAGCGGGACCGTGATCATCGACTTTGTGCGATACCCCGTGGCGTCGTCGTGGGCTCGATGGAATTTCGGGTGGGTATAGACATCCTCCAAAAGGAGCGGTTTCCCTTCCTGCGCGACCGTTCCTGCGATCCCCTGCCCCATCTTGAGCCTGAACTGCTTGTTTAAGCTTTTCACCCGACTTTCCCGAGGGCCACTTCGTAAACGAGTTCATTCGTCTTTTCGTCGATCAACATGAGGCTCGATGCATCTGCATTCATCACTTTTTTGGAAATTAACATTACGTTTTCGAGGATCTGGTCAAGATTGAGCGAGGAGCTTATCAGAGCGTTCACTTCGATGAGCGTGGAAAGCCGTTTAACCTTTTGCGTCGAGCCGCGCTTTTTCAGAAAGCTTCTTCATGGGTTAAAAATAGCACAAGAAGACAACAACGGTCAATGAGAAAGTGGAGAGGAAAGGAGCCGGGAGTCAGAATTCAGAAGCCGGCAAAAGGAAGAGAGAACCGCGAGGGCAAACAACTCCAATCTCCTGACTCCAGACTACTGGCTCCTGACTTCTGTCTTCAGCCCCCGCACCCTTTCCACGACCGGAGGATGGGAGTAATAAATCTTGGCATACAGCGGGTGGGGATGCAGGTTAGCCAGATTCTCCCGTGAGAGTTTTACAAGTGAGGATGCGAGATATTCCGGCTGATGGGTCAGCTCGGAGGCAAACCGGTCCGCCTCACGTTCATTTCTCCGGGATAAGTAGCTGAAAAAAGGCGTCACCGGGAACATGACAAGAGAACCGATGAACCCAATGATGATCACCCGTGCGTAAAAAGAAGCCTGGGGAAGATTGATCAGGCCCGGAAGTCCGTCCCACGAAATGAGATGAAATGCCAGAAAGAGGCCGCAGAATGCCATGGTCTCGCTCAAAATTATGCTCTTCAGCACATGCCGCTTCTTCCAGTGGCCTACTTCATGGGCCAGGACAGCCAGAATTTCGTCCTGCGACATCTGTTCAATGAGAGTATCGAAGAGGACAATGCGCTTCACCCGGCCAATGCCGGTAAAGTAGGCGTTCGAGTGCCGGCTCCTGCGCGAAGCGTCAACCTGAAAGACACGGCTGACTTTAAGCCCGGCCCTCTCCATGAGCGACCGAATCCGCTCTTCCAGGCCTTCCGCTTTTACGGGCTCGAATTTAAAAAAAAGCGGTTCAATGAGCGTCGGCGACAGGTACATGATAAAAATGCCGAAGACCAGGAGAAACGCCCATACCCAGAGCCACCACCAGTAAGGGCTCGCCTGGATAATAGCGAGGGCGATGAAAACGACAAGGGAGCTCAGGACCGTTGCTATGGCCACGGATTTAAGAAGGTCCGTGACCCAGAGACGCAGAGTCATGGTATTAAAGCCGTAGCGGTTTTCGATCTGAAAGTTCCGGTACAGGCTGAACGGAATGTCGATGATCGTTTCGATATAAAAAAGGACCAGGGCAAAAATGATCCCATTGCCGATAAAAGAACCTGTTAGGGAACTCACCCAGTGGTCATAGTACCCCAGCAGCCCGCCAAAGAGGAAAACAACCACGAGGATGTTGGAGAGAATGGACTCTATCGTCGCGAATCTGCTGTTTTCTAATGTATAATTTGTGATTTTTTGAAGATGGTCCGGATCTATTATTCCCTGAAACTCGGGAGGGACGGTATGACCGTGCTTTTTCAGGTATGCGCGATTCAGCGAGCTGAGCCAGTAGCGAATGGAGAGAACAGCAATATATACCAAGAGCAGCAATATAAACATGGGTCCATCATACCGGTATTCGCAAGTGCCGTCAAGGAGCAGCAGGAAAAACCTGAGTTAAGTGGACAAAAAAATGGCGTCCCGATGCCATGGAGGAAATCTCTCGTGGCTGCATCATCGAGACGCCTTCAGAACTGCGCTGTTCGTCGGATGAATTGTCCCAGATGTCTCGTGCATCTTCCCTGAAGACCGGGGCATCGTGGTGGTAATCTCATGCGACTAAACATGTTTCCTGGGGGGGAAGAAGTAAGTCGCGTTGCATTGCCGCCAAGTCGTCCGGGAACTGACAAACAGCGCAGTACTATTTCTGAGCTTACCAGCAAATAAGACGTTTGTCAATCAACCTAAAGTCTCATTTGCTGGAATTGCATTTAATTTATGAATGTGACAAAAGCGCAATAGCTTTGGTCCTGCTTTTCACGTTCAGTTTTCGATAAACCCGGTACAAGATGGGTCTTTACCGTACGTTCGCTGATGCTGCTCCTGTCGGCTATTTCCCTATTGGAAGCCCCCTGGAGGACCATGGTAAGCACTTCCATCTCCCTGTTCGTCAGCGGAGGAAGTCCCGGGATATGGGACTGCAGCGTTTCAGGCAAAAGCATTGGATTGGCTATAGCCTTTTCGAGGATTCTCCGTTCAGCCCATATCTCTCCGCTCTGAACCGACTGGATGGCCCTCGCGAGGATCGCCGGAGAATCGGTAGCTTTTACATACCCCCGGATGCCAGTTTTCATATCTGCGATGATGGCATCATCGGGCACCGGATTCCTCAAGAGATAGATAACTCTTGTGTGGGGAGACTTCGCCTGAATCGAATGGATAAAACGCGAAAGTGTGTGCCCTTTCAGGATCTCGGGATTTAAAAGCATGACGTCAGGAGCGGCTGATAGCTGCTTTATTGCGGTTTCCCGGGCCGTAACGGTTGAAATTACTTCGAAGCCCCCTAGCTTTGTCAATTGCGCCGAAATCGCGTCAATTTGCGCTTGATCATTATCCGCAATCATTATTTGAATGGTTGACACCTTAGATACCTCCGTACTATGCGATCTGCATCTTGTTCCTAATACTTATATTTTAGGAGGTATAGCGGGCGATGTCAAGGATAGGGCGGTTTTTTTGTTTGGATGGTATATTAACACTTTTTCAAGGTCGGAGTTGCATTTCAGTCAAAAAAGCCTGATGCTGAAATTCAGCAGCAATTCTCCGAGAAGTGACAAGGGAAGACCTACCACGTTGAAATAACAGCCTTCGATCTGTTTAACCAGGAGAGCTCCTTTTCCCTGTATGCCATAGGCCCCTGCTTTATCAAGCGGCTCGCCGCTCTTTACATAAGAGGCAATTTCATCCCGTGAAAGGTCGCGAAACCAGACACGAGTAAGCGATGTTCCGGTCACCGTTTTTCCTTTCGCAGCATCAATAATAGCCAGCCCGGTAATGACAACGTGCATTCTGCCTGACAAGAGCGAAAGCATGCGCTCGGCGTCAGGCCTATCCACTGGTTTCCCCAAAATACCGTCATCCAGCACAACGATCGTATCAGCCGCGATGATGATTCCGCTTCCTGCCCGCGCAGCCGCAGCCCGTGCTTTATCGAGGGCGACCCGGACAACATAGCTTTCCGGTGGCTCCCCGGCAAGCACCTTTTCATCTACGTCTGACGGATCAGTAGCAAATGAAAGCCCGATCTGGCGCAGAAGTTCGCGGCGCCTCGGCGAGTTTGATGCAAGAATGATGACTGGGGCTGGGTTTTCAGACATAGGGTGAGCTATACAAGATCACTTTAACGGACCTGATGCTCCTTACAATGATCCGGGAATCATACTAACGTACTTTGGCTCTGGTCCGATATTTTTCCGCTTCGCATCGAGACCACGCTGTCTGCCAAACGCAGGGCCTGATCGCGATCGTGGGTCGTCATAATGATCGTCGTACGGCCCGATCGTTTCAGTCTCTTGATGATGTCCTCGACAATGCGCGTATTTTCCTCATCAATGGATGCCGTTGGCTCATCGAGAAAGAGAATTTCCGGTCGAATGGCCATAGCCCGGGCAATACCGAGCCGCTGGGTCTCTCCGCTCGAAAGCGTCAGGGCGTTCTGTTTGCTTTTATGGGCCAAGCCCACGGCATCGAGGGCTTCCTGTGCCTGTTGGGCAATGCCCTTCTTGTCCATTCCCCGCAGGGAAAGGCCGTATGCTACATTCCTGAAAACCGTCGTATTAAAAACGCCGACCTTGGGCAGCACGAGGCATATTCTCCGCCTGAGGGAAAGATCATGGAGGAGGACCGCATCATTGTCCTGATTGAAATACTTAATCTCTCCGCTGTCAACAGTCTCGATAAGAGAACACGCCCTCAAGAGAGTGGATTTCCCGCTCCCATTCGGTCCCATAAGCACGTAAACGACACCGTGAGTGAACGCGACGGAACAGTGGTCAAGCGCGGCCTTGCCCTGATACTGTTTAACGACATGAGAAACTGTCAGGTTCAGACCCATCGTTCCGTCTGCAACAGCCCCTTTCTCTGGATGATATGGAGCAGTGAATTTATGAGCAACGACAGGGCCAGAAGAATGATGCCGAGGGCGAGCGCAAGTTCGAAATTTCCCTTATCGGTCTCGAGCGCGATCGCCGTCGTCATCACCCGCGTGAGTCCGGCGATGTTCCCGCCCACGATCAGAATCGCCCCTACTTCCGCCATGACCCGCCCAAGGCTGCAATAACACCGGACAGAATCCCGTACCGCGCTTCCCGGATTACGGTCCACGTGACCTGAAAAGGCGATGCGCCGAGCGTCATGGCCGCCTGGCGTATGATCGGGTCGACGCCGATGATTGCCGAATGCGAAAGCGATAGCGACAATGGGAAGCGCAAGGATGATCTGGGCGATAACATGGCCGTGGGTGTATAGAGCAGCCCGAGCACGCCGAGAGGACCGCTTCGGGAAAGCAGAAGATAGAGGAACAGCCCGACGACCACCGGGGGAAGCCCCATGAACGTGTTTAAGAGACTGATGAGGACCCCCTTTGCCGGCAACCGCTTCAGGCCAAGAATCGCGCCGAGGGGAATGCCCGCAATTGAAGCGATGCAAAGCGCGAGACAGGATATTTTCAGGGACAACAGAATAATGCCGAACAGTTCCGCATCACCGTGCAGGATAAGGGAAAACGCTTTTGAGAATCCTTCAAGCAGCAAATTCATATTGTATCCCTACCGAATGGAGGGCCATCGTGCAACCTATACAAGACCCGGGATGAACCTCCATTTGACGGTTTTCCGATATTCCCGGTAATCAGGGTCGAGTGAGAGATGCCGTTCTTCAGTCCACGCCCTCAAAATATAGATTAAGGTAAAGCCGAACATGATCCCGATAAAATACTGGCCGAAGAATATCCCCTGCAGATACCAGAGAAACAGCTTCGCGGCATACGCAGGATGCCGGACGAAACGATAGGGGCCATGCCGCACGATGCCTCTGTTGGTGAGGTTGGAGGCCTTCCATCCCAGGGACAGGGAGGCCCACGCGAATATTCCCCATAAAACCGTGATCAGGCAAAGCACAAGGGCGTTGACCCAGGGAGGATAACTGTGGGTCAAACGAACGAACTCGTGGTCGAATATTCTGAATGAAAAAATATTAAAGGGCGGATAACACCAGAGACAGACTACCCAGCCGAGCACGGTCGGCTCAACGGTCTTAATCGTGTTTTTCAGAAAATTGAATTCAAAGAGGTAACCAAAACAATAAATCGCCGTATCAATATAGATAAACAGGGCGACCAGATAAGCGTTGACGGTCGCGAGGTCCGCATGGAAGGTATGCGTGAGATAGAGCTGGTGCATTGTATTATTGATCACCCATGTTACGAGGAGGGGGATGTAAAAAAATTTAACAAACAGGGTAAGCATGCCGAGTCGAGCGGTTTTGTTCCAAAAGGGCCGTCCCGTGACGAAGGACAAAATGCTTTTGACCAGATTCGAATACTTGTCCTGTTCAACAGTCCTCTGTGAATCAAAATAGTACAGAAAGGGAAAAACCAGCACGAGGGTCGCTATCCAGTAGGCGTCAACGAAGTAATGGAAAAAGTAGCTGAAGTCGTTCCTTTTATAGACCTCGTAGGTGGCAGCCAGGGAAGAGAGCAAGCCCCTGTCTTGACTCAGCCCCATCCGGGTCAGCAGGTCGTCGATGCTCTTTAATACGAGATAGCCGATCGTGATCAGAAACAGTCTGCTGGCATATTTGTTGACCGCAGTAAGCAGCCTTCCCTGCTCCTGCGCCCTGTTCACGGTCGCGATAAATGCTATGATAAAAATAGCGGCGGCGGCGAGCAGGACCCACTCAGAAATCCTTCCATTCCCCGGTTCGTCGGCAGGGCTCCCGGTTCGTGTCCGCAGGGCGCCCGAGCAGACAGCGGCATAATGAATCCCCTGCCGTACCTGGGCGGCAACGGCATAGAACGGATAGTTGTTGTTAAAGCCCTTCAGCATGTTTTTGACGTGTACGATTTTACGGTCAAGGCCGGTTGATTCGGAGAGGATGGCCACCTCATCGGGCAGCACCGGTTTCCAGATGGAGGGATTCGATGATCGAATGATGATCTCCCCTTCTTGCGCTATGACGGCATCCTCGGCAACGCACGATTCGGAAAGAAGCGCCTGCTGCTGAAAATGAAATAAGCCGACATGATTCAGGGAAAGTTGCGTACCGTCGTTTAGATATCTGAGCGTGACGACCAGGGGATAGGATCCGGGAAGGTTCGGAAAGGCTACGGTAAAGGCTACCTTTTTTTCTGCATGAGAGCTGATCGGGATGGGGAAGCCCGCGGCTATATACTTCCGGTCATCGAGCTGTACCTCGACAGCCGATACAACTGCTTCCGAGGCAGAGTTGTTCTGAACAGTAACGGTTACACGGTTGCCTTCGCTCTGTTGCTGCAGCGAAAAATTAATATCTGCTGCGAAAACGGGTGAAGAGAGGACGACCAGGAAGAGAGAAAAAATATAAGTTTTCAATGCGCCATTAAACGGCTTCTGCATAACTTTGCCGGAGGAGATGACTGAAAAACAGGAGAACATATAAATAGATAATAACATGTCATCGGCAAAGAAGTAAAGACTATTGAAGATTTTTGAAGATTAATTAGTTTCAGCACTTTCCCGTCCTTTTTTATCCAGTAGGAAAACCACTAAAATGTCGGGATCCGAATACGGCCGGTTCGCCCCACCCGCACTTCATAGCGTGTCTTGTGCGTACCATCTTGAATACTGATTGTACCCGCGTTGGCAGTCCCATTCGGATTAAGATGAATGGCCGGAATATTAGCGCCAAAGTTGACCCCTGGAGGACACTGCCTCCAGTCATAGATTACGGTGTTCCAGTCGTTACTATTGAATCCCCGGTTTCCCCTGATTACACGATATCGTCTGTTCAGCGGGTCAAATTCTACTCTATGTTCCAAACAGGTTGCGACAGCCATGCTGCGCGCTTCACGTAAAGCATGAAACACACTTCTGGCCGTGGTGCGATATTCCAGATTGTTGACCCATTGACTGTACACAGGGACGGATACCGCAGAAATAATGAGCACGAGCGCTATGACGACCAGCAGTTCCAGGAGCGTAAAACCGCATACTCCCTGCATCTTTTTACTGTCTTCATTGTCCATTTGAGACCTCCTGCATCGGTGGAATGTAGTCCGTTTCATGGACAATACTTAGCACAGGAGGGTATTCAGGACATTTCAGAATTCAGGTTATTTTGTGACCGACAAAATTATTTATCTTTCTATTTGTTTTTGATGGTCTTTAAGAAAAGCAAATTTCTCATGATCTGAATCTATCATTTACTGCTTTTTGAATGATCTGGTGATAAAAGAAGGACATGGTGAAAAGGCAGGTAGTTTACAGGGGCGATGAAGAAAGAGAAAATCACCTTCAAGCAAACGAATCCTAAAGCGGGCCCTTTATAAAGATACGACCAGTTTGTTCAACCTGCACATAGAACCTTTGTTTGCCTGTTGAATCGAGTATAGAGACAGTGCTTGCCCCAGGACTCACGACCCCTGTGGGACTAAACGTGATATCATTGGCCGTGGATATCGTGACCTGAGATGCGAGGTTAAGCTTGGTCCAGTTTGATATGGCACTGCAGTCATTATTAAAGCCGTATTGTTTATTCACAGTATCAATGCGAACACACTGTGATACATTGCTCTCGATCGCCTGGCTTTTCGCCTGTCTGAGTTCGGACATGACATTTCGAGCTGCATCCCGGTACGCAAGGTTTTGCCGCCATTGATTGTAGGACGGCAGCGCCAGGGCGGATAAAATAACGATAATGCCGACGACCACGACCAACTCAACGAGCGTAAAGCCCATTGATGACTGCATGGATGCCGGCCTGGCAATCTGCCTCATTTCGTTCCTCCCCCGGAGAGTCCTATGGTAACTGTATATTTTTGAGTGGTCTTCATGCCCCCCGGGTCCTGTGCAGCGATTTCGACGACATGGTCGCCTGATGACTTTTCGGTTATCGGCCATTTGATTTCCCCGGTGCGGCTGTCAATCGTCATGCCGTCAGGTGCCGCAACCAGTGAGAACGTGATAGGGTCTCCATCCGGGTCTTCGGCAACGACCCGATAGATATAGACATCGCCATGAATTTCCTGGGGCGGGCTGGAAAGGATCCGCGGCGCTCCATTTGGAATTACCAGATTCTGGGAAGCAAATGGGGCCCCTGTCCCATCGCGGTCATAGGGGATGACTGTCAAGGCAACTTTATCGCCGCGTTTAAAATGGTCACCCGTGAGCATCGAGGAGTCATCCGCAATTTCATTGCCGTTCACCGACCATTTATAAGTGAACCCTACGGCGTCGCCGTCGGGATCGTATCCTACCGGCTTGACGGTGATGTCCACCCCGGCATGGATATCATCTGGACTGAACGGAACAGACAAAACGCTCGGCGGGCTGTTGCCGATCGTGACCGATGCCGTACCTTCCGAACTACCGCACTTAACGGTTACTGCAACCTCATCGCCTTTCACAAACTGTTTTTTTAAGAGCCAACCCGTGGTTTCACCGACGATGATCTGATTGTTCGTGCGCCATTCATAGGTAACGTCGTTTCCTGCACAGGAAAAAACGACCTGGAGGTCCGTCATGACGGTCGGCGATTCAGGCAATATTTTCACCGGAACGCTGCCCGTTGATTTTTGCAAAGGTTTTGCAGCTGCCGTCGAAGTTGTCTGCCCAGGGGAAGTGCCGATTGCCTGATTCGACTCCTGCTTCGTGCAGGCGAAGATGCTCAGGACAGCGATCACAACACCCAGCATATTAATTTTTTTCACCATTAGTCGAATGTGCAATCCCCCCAAAAGTAGCGTACATGTTTTTTCATCTTTAAGTTACCTATTTCTGTCGCCAATAAAGCGGCAACACCTGACCGCCCGGCGCCAGCGTCTGTTTACAAAGACCGCCGCCACATCCCACCAGACCGCTCGGCTGGACGCCCGACGGGATACCGGTGCCGAGGTTAATCGTCCGGTCAGTCCTCTGCAGCAGATTTCCCTTTGCATCGCGAGCATGAGTATTTTTATCCCACAGAGGAGTTAATGTATCATTGCTTGTATCCAGATTCAAGGCAGCCATGCCTGAATAGTAATCCAGGGCGTATAAACGCGCTGTCCCGAGATTCCCGGTTTGGCAAGGATCGGTGACAGTTACGGCAGTACTCGGCGCATAAGTAGTAAAATAGACGACGCCATTCATAAGCGTAGGCGGTGCAAGGATTTTCTCCCCTTGGTACTGGGTGGCATCGTTATGTTCGGCTCCGTAAATGCGCATATACCACCCGTAATAGGTGCTGTCAGACGCACTTGATGCCTGGTCAAGAAGACTCTGCATGGTAGTAACCTGAGTCTGGGTACCGTTTTGGATCAGGTCCGTTGAAACGTCCAGTAACTTCGCCTCCGTCAGCGTCGTTGTCAATGTCGGTTTGTCTATCAATCCGTAGAAACGGTCAACCACTGCCTGATTCAATGGATGTTCCCGGTCCCCAGTGCCGAAGAAAATCCGGATTAAATTGTTTTTATCTATAGTAACAGAGGGTTTGTAAAATATCTTCCTGCCCGTTGTACTATCGGTTGCCGGAGAAACACCCGCGCCGGGATCACCGGTATAACCCGGGTTAGAACTGAATATCTTCGTAACGGTCCAATTATCCGTGTCCGTGTCCTGGACATTTATACGCCAAAGATTGCCACCCGAATCTCCTGCATAAAGCCGGTCCACGTAGCCGTCAAAATTAGAATCTATGGCTGTCAGCTCGCTGACCATTGAATAAAGCAGCGGAGAATCCGCAACAGTATAGCCCCATATCTTCCCTCCTCCATTGCCCAAATTGGGAACGCCGGCGGAATTCAGAGTCGCCAATTCCACCGCGTAAATTGCCCTCCCTTTGTATAACGACGAGGTAAAACTCGAAACCGTTGTCGACCCCGCGCTGGTCATCGGATTTCCGCTTCCATCCAGTCCGCTGTCTGGGGTCGTGACAGCTCCGACGCAGGAACCGCTGAACGTCTGGGTCGCGCCGAATCGCGCATCTTCATTACAGTTGTCATACCCGCCGCCGATAAAGACCGCGATCTTGTCCAGCGAGCCGACTTTAATTTTAACGATCTTCGGTTCGCTCCACGCTTCCCCCATGTTGCTGAAATCCGTTGTTGTCGTTTTAGTGGTTCCTGACCATCTCGTACTATTGCTAATGCTCCACAGAAATTTGGGAGTCGTCGGGTCAGTCACATCAAGGGCGTAGTAGTACCCCGCTGTCGGCTCACTGTCGAGACCACCACCCCTTCTCAGGCCGACTACAAGAACCACCCTGTCGCCTGCGGCCGCACTTATGCTCGCTGCATTTGGATCTGTCTGATAGATATACGACGTCACGGTGCTGTCAACAAAATAGGCATGTGCATTGCCATGAAGGTACTGGAGAGTGGGCAGGACATCCGACGGTATGAACGCCCAGGCTTCGGTGCCGTCACAGTCTTTGAAAGCATGCAGCATCCCGTCATTGGCCCCCGCGTAAATTACGCTTTTGTTGACGGAGCAGTTTGTTTCGCTCGTCGGATTAGCCACATAATCAAATGTTGTGTAATTGAGTATTAAGGGTTTGGAATGGAGGATGTCCCCGAGAACCCAAGACCTCTTTTCCGTAAAATTCAGGTTCAAATTGTCATCATAGGTATCGAATCCTGATACGTAATTAATGAGCGTCTTCACGTCTGAGGTTGTTGCTGACAATATAACAGCTCCCGGCAACCCCAAAACCGAAGCTGTCAAATTGGTATTTGTTGTGCTGAAGGCATTGACCGATTGAGTCAAGTCCGTGTTGGTACCCAGATAGGTGTAGATATTACGCGGCTGCGTGCCGGTGATGTCGCAGGATGGACAAGTGATGGAATAATCCCTGGACAGCAGAAGAGCTCCCACTCCGCCGGTTTCGACATCACCCCCGTCTGCCAAAGTGCTCCAATAAGATTTAGCGCCGGATCGGAACCCTCCATTTTGCGTTTCAACAGGCAGCGTTGCTCCGTCCCGGTCATCTAATCCGTCATTATTGTTGTCTACGTAAGTCGCGAGATTTCCGTCCACATCATAGACGGCCGACGAGTCAAGCACAATGCTGGTCGTCGGACTGGTATACACACCGAGACCAAACTTTTTCAAGTTGCCGCTCCATACGGCTGCAGTCTCCGGCCTGAAAAAACCCATATATACCCGGGACCCCGCATAGGTCTTGTTTTCCGGGCTCACCGGGACCACGGGCGCAACAAAGGAAGTATTCACGCTAAAAATCTGGCCTATGATGCTGGTTAATGCCTTGGCCAATCCTTGCGCGCTCGTTGCGGCATAGTAGTGGCCGCGGCCATGGTTGTTATCTGCAGCCAATCTCAAAAGGTCATACGCTTCAGTAGTTGCACCGACGTCGCCAAACCCAACGGTAAAGGTGGTCACATTTTGAGTTCCGCTTATATCGGAGCTTAGATCATGTTCATACAGATATCTCGCAACGCCTGCTATTGAGTGGTATTCATTGGTCCCATCACATGTAGTATAAAGAGGATTTCCATAGCCGGTACAGAAGCGGCCATCCCAATGATTAGAACCATATGTCGTCGTTATCAAATTCAAGGGAGAGCTATCGTCGGCATTCGACAAACCATCAGTCACAAGAATGACATAGTTTTTTTGGCAACCATATTGAATAGGTGATATATAGCCCGTCCCGGTCCCGCCGGTTGAAACCGTTGTCCCAATCGTAGCGCCGAATGCTGGTTGGCCACCCTGATAATATCGCAAGGCCTCAAAAAGCGCCTCCCCAAGCGGTGTATCGTCAAGGGCAGTCAGTGATTGAATGGTATCAGCCAGTGCTTCACGATTCGTTACCGTGCCGCTGAAAATATCGTCCATACTTTTAACCGTCGAAGTATAATCCGGCAACCCCGACACAGGCACTGCGTTCAGGAACGTTGCGCCTTGGCCGTTGCTCCCGGAGTAATAGTACGTCATGAGCCCGAACCTCACTCCTGAGGTCGACTGCACAAGTGAGGACATCACAGATTTGGCAATGTTGATTTTTGACATGCTTGAGCCCGACACGTCATAGAGCCAGTTTATATAGTTCCCGAGTTCATACGTCGCACTGCTACATTTACCATTTGCATATGTTGTGTAACCGAGGCAACTGCCATGACTATAACCGCCTGTGCATATTTTTTTGCTCTGATAACAACAGCTTGCGACGCCGCTAGTAAAGTTAAGTTTCGGTTGTGCCATGGTTCCATACTGCTGCAGCAGGCTGCTATAGTTTATGACCGTATCGTTCGAAGAATTGACAGAAAAAGTACAAGTGGGGAGGCTGGTCACCGGGCTTGTGAGATAATTATAATTTTTATCATAGACAGTATTGGCATCGCATGAGCTTCCATCGAGCCCGGTACTGTCCGTGCAGTTATAAGTTGTTCCATAGGTAACTGCATTGTCGTAAAGGGTGCCACCGCCACCTGGGATCGAAGTGGCCATACTGCCCGAATCGTCTATGATGACGAGAACGTTCGGCTGAAGTACGACCGGTGAACCGCCATAAATTCTGGTGTCTCCCGAGTATAAATCCGGGCCGGCCATTACCGCGGTCGGTAATACTATTGCAACGAGTGCAACGCAAAGTAGCATGGAAGTGGCTAATTTACTCATATCGGTTCCTTTCACAATGGGGAGTGTTTAGGTGGTTTCTCCCGTGTGTCCCTCGACATTTCTTTTTGACTTCCTGCAGCCCCCTCTTCGACAAAAGAAAAGCCCGGCCAATAACCGGTAAAAAAATCGATGCTTTAAAATGTTCTTTTCTTATCTCTTAAAAGCTCTTTGGCACTAATTCTCAGTTTGCCCGGTTGACTCATCATAATTCAGCCGGTTGCCAGTGATCCACTCCGGTGATTCCACACTGTTCCTTCCGCATGAGCCGTTTGGATTCAGACTCCCTTGCCATTTGCCTTCGCTGTTCAGATGATTCAATGCGTCCTGACAGGATACATAACGCAGGCGATCCATATGCAGCAAGCGCCGCCAGGCATCGTTTTTCGTATATCTAAAAAAAAGCAGGTTCGTTTTATTTTCTCCCGGATATTGGACCTGCGGGTTGTAGCGGCTCCCAATTACCGCCTGATTATTCTGCTGCGCAATGCTACTCCCGGGGGAAAACGCAAGAACGAACATCGCGACAAGTACCAATGAGTAATTTTTCATAAAAAACCTCCACGCTTTTCTCTGTTCATTGATTGCAGCCCGCTCAATTTCAGTGAGCCATTCTCACCGGCCAATTATTAATTGCTGACCACCTGGACAACGTTCGTCTCAATCTGTGACTTGGCGTTATTCGGCCCATTTCCATAAGCGGTTACCGTAAAATAGACCCCGCTGAATTTTGGCTTGCCGTTCGCATCCATATCGGCATCATATATTGATCCGGCCGGCAGCGGGCCTTTATTCAGATATTCCACCCTCACTGTGGCCGTATTGGTACTGCTCAAAGAAATCAAGGGGGAGGGCCAACTGGTGGTAGAACCCGTAGAATTGGTACATGCCGATATCGTCAAACAGGCCGTTGTAAGGTTCGCCGGGTTCGTTGCATATGTCGCTCCCGTGTCCGCCATGGAGAAAGCCGTTTCCGCATTCTTGTAATTACCGGCGATTTTCAGGTCCGTTGAAGACGTATCCAGCGCCCATACTCCCAACATGGTTAATAGTGCAAGCAGCACAAGGGCCATAATCAAAGCTATGCCGCGTTCATTCCGCATGATCATCGGATGAGCTTCCTTCCGTTTTCAAATATTTTTTTTAAACTCTTCATCGCTTCACTGTGGGCTTCCCGTTATGCCGCTAGCGGTTCCTGATCTGGATAATCGATTCCATTTGCCTTTGTTTTGGTACATTGCCGGAAAGGGCGACCGTCTGTGCCGTCTGGCCGGTAATTGTTACCCGAACAGCACGTATCAGTTTAAGATTAGTAACTGTCGGCGCATTTGTTTCATTCGGGAGCGGATATCCATCCAGGAGGTATTGGAATTGAAGACCATTGTTCGCCATGTTTTGAGCGACCACATTTGTGGTGTTGGTTTCATCAATCCTCACCAAACACTGCTGACCCGACGGACAGGTTCCGCCGTTCCCTAGAAAATATTGGATAGTATTAGGAGGCGCTGGAGCTGTTGAAGAAGTAAGTTTGCAGATGACATCCCCCGAGTTAAAACTGACACCAAGCGGACTACCACCGCTTACCCTGTTAAGGGTGATTGAGGCGCCTGGAGTCCCTGCAACTTGATAAATTATGTCTGTCCCTCCCGGCTCGGTCTTGTCAACGGGGCGGATGATTCTTACGTAATCTTGATTGCTGAATGCACTCGCTGAACCGTCATTGTCAACAGGGAACGTATTCGACGACGCAGCTCCTGTTTGCGGCGACGGGGATGGTGTTATTCTCGTGATAATCCCCGAGGGACACCCCGAACTGAGGGTAATCGTCATCGAAGACCCGATACTGCTGATCGGCGTATTGCCTCCCGGGAGAAGTAAACCGGCAATCCTGATATCCCTGGATATGCTGTCCATCGCAATTCGAAGGTTCTGCTGCACTTCCACTGTTTCGTCCGAAACATGTGCTGTCCGCTGATGAGAAATGAAGAGAGAATACATGGCCCCCAGCACGATGCCGAGCATGGCTGCAACCATCAGCAGTTCAATCAATGTAAATCCGCGTTCGCCATGAACAGTCTGTTTTTTCATCTAGAGCACCATCTTGTATGTCGTGTAGGTGGTATTTCCCACCGTCACTTGTATTTCGGTCATCCCTAATAAGAATGCGCCATTAAATGTATTCGCTTGTATTTTATAGGATGCTGTTAATTTACCTGCACCGGTGATGCTCAAGCTGCTTACCAGCTGTGGAGCGCCTGTCGACCAGTCGGCAAACTGATAGGTCTTCCAGCCCCCTGAGTCGGAGTTCAGGATCGGATCAGATATATTGCGCGAACTGATCTCTTCTGCGACTTGTTGAGCGAGAAAACTGTTAACCGATATTCTGTTGGCCACGGAATTGGAATTCAGCGCAACGGCCTGCATTGCGGCTGCAGCAGATAATCCTATTGCGAGAATCACAATTGCTATGAGTAATTCTATAAGGGTAAAACCGCTTTGTTTGTTATTGTTATCCCGTGTATCCGCAGCCATGGTTCAGCCCCTTTTCAATGAGAATGATTGACTCTACCATAGTTCTTTACTTGCCCACACATTCTCTTGCAATACAGATACCAATCTAAATGTTTTATTTATTAGCAGGTTACGCGGGAGGAGAGGATAAGATAATTCTCAGTACTTCCTTAGGTAGGTAATGTATTACATAACTACGATTCCTGCATACCCTACGACCTTGTCGTAATCTCCGCTCGTCTCTCCGGAGTTGGAGTACTTGATCAGTTCTGCTTTGGAGGCCCCGAGGATTTTACCGGCTTCCAGCATGGCAACCGTCGGACCGTAGCCGCACATCGTGATCTCATAATCTCGGACCACGCGGTACAGGCCCTCGGGGTCAAGGTTAAGGATGGAATGGATGGCTTTTGAATCTTTTTCCTTTGCCTTGGCCGCCGGTTCGTAATGAGTCATATCCGAGCTTGCCACGATAAGAACGTCTTGAATTTCGGATTTCGGATTGCCGATTGCCGATTCATCCTCAGTTTTAAGCTTGCCTTTTTCCCCCTGCTCTTTGCGTTTTTTAATAGCTTCTGCCACCGCCCTGCCCACCTCTAGACAGGTTTCAAGCCGGGTGTCGAGCATCTGGATCGGGACAATTTTGAACTTTTTTTTGAAATATTGGATGAACGGCAGCTGTACTTCGAGGGAATGTTCCTGGAGATGGGCAAGCGCGTCTTCATGAATGAGGCGCGATTGCGAGAGGATGGAAGCGGCCAATGCTTCGTCTATTTCCACGGTGCCGAGCGGCGTTTCCCAGCTGCCCTTGGCCATGAGGGAAACGGCCGCACCGAGGCCGGTATGGTTGGGTCCGATGAGGACAAGCGTATCCGGGATCTCTATGGAAGAATACACCGCACCTGCTACTGCCCCGGAATAGATCAATCCGGCGTGGGGAACAACGATGCCGATGGCTCTCCTTTTTATTGCTCCCGATATGAGGAAGCCTTCGACCTGTTTTCTGAGAGCTTCCGGGGAGGCTTTATAGAAGTGCCCTGCGACTGCCGGTGAACGAAGCATGGGGACCTCCGAGGTATCGCTAACGGGATGGATTACTTGTTCGAACCGAGAATTTTCTCGGTCGTACCTTTTGACCGCATGTCGGAAAATTGCTGCAGCACGCTGAGGATATGGGGCCGCTGGGAAGTGATTTCGCGGAGTTTGTCTTCCGTGATTTCCAGAAGAACAGCGTCTTCTGCCGTCTCGACCGTGGCCGTCCGGGGTTTTCCGGTAAGAAAGGACATTTCTCCGAAAAAATCGCCTGACCGGAGCACGGCAAGGTCCACTCGTTCTCCGGAGAGCAGCATCGTAAAGACATTGACTGATCCGCTTGCGATTAAATAGACCGATTTCCCCTGGTCATTTTGTTCGACGATCGGCATGCCTCCCGGAAGCGGGTGGACGTTCATCACCTTCGTGAAATCGTTGAATTCCTCCTGCGAGAAGCCGGCAAAGAGCGGGATAACACTGCTCGCGCGTTTTGGGGCTTCCTTCTCTACGGTTTCCTTCTCAACGGGCTCTCCACGGTTTTCCTTCACCGTCCTGTTCGAATGGAGCGCTGCGATCCGTTCTTCCGCTTGTTTATTTCCCGGCTCGACGCGCAAGGCCAGCTTATACTGGGCAAGGGCCTTGACCACGGCCCCTTTGTCCGCATACAGGTCCGCTGCCGTCATATATTCACGCACCGCACTGGGCTTTTGGTTCAGTTTCTGGTATGCATCGCCGATGCGGACTCGGATGATCGGATCGGGATCAATGGTATACAGTTTTTCCATCTCCGTGATGACTGACTTCCAGTCCGATTTGCTTACTAATTTCTGGATCGCATCGATGAGTTTCGGCTTGTCCGAAGGACTGATTGCCGGGCCTTTGTACGCTGGTTGAGCAATAGCCGGCGCCGGGGTATCAAGGGGCTTTTGCGTAGGCAGCGCTTTCTCTGGAGAAACCGGTGCGGCCGCCTCCAGTGTTTTCCCTGGATGTTTGCGCTGTTCCCGGGGTACGCAGCCGGCTGCTCTGCAGGTTTCTGTGTTGACTGCATCTTCTTGCTCGTTCCCTTTTCGCGGGCATCGGAATACTGCTGCAGCACCTGCAGGACCCGCGGCCTGCGATTGATCAGGTCGCGAAGCTGGTCCTCGGTCACTTCCAGAATGACGGCTTCTTCCGCTGTTTCGACCGTGGCAGTCCTTGATTTGCCGGTCAGAAAGGACATTTCGCCGAAGAACTCATTGGGGTAGAGCACGGCCAGATCCAGCCGTTCGCCGTTCGGCACCACAGTATGGACCTTTGACAGTGCCGCTCGCAACGATATAGACGGACTTGCCCGTGTCACCCTGCTTCACGATGATGTGGCCCTGCTGCAGGGTATGAACGGCCATCATTTTAGTGAAGTCTTCGAATTCCTCCTGGGTAAATCCCGCGAACAGCGGAATGACGCTCCGGACGGGCTTCTGGACGCCCTCTTCAGTCGTCTCCGGCTTCTTTTCCGTCATCGCCCTATTCGAATGCAGCGACGACATCTTGTCCTGAGCCTGCTTGTTCTTGGGGTCCAACCGGAGCGCAAGTTTGTACTGGGCAAGCGCCTTGACGATCACACCTTTGATCGCATAGAGGTCTGCTGCATAAACATACTCGCGCACGGCCTCGAGCACCTGGTTCAGCTTCTGATACGCATCTCCGATCCTGACCCGGATAATAGGATCCGGAGTCAAGATCGAACAGCTTCTCCATATCGGCAATGGCGGCTTTCCAGTTGGACTTGCCCAGATTTTTTTGAATCGTATCGATCAACTGCGCTTTTTCGGATGCCATGTGGACGGGTCTCCGTTCTTGAGCAGAGAAATAGGAAGGTACTCCGCGTTAAATCGCCTCTCGTACTTTTTCCAGTGTGCTCTTGGCCCTCGTCTCGTGGTAATTGTGCAGAACTTCGCGGATACGGGGACTCTTGTTGATCATCTCGTTAAGGTCCTCTTCGGCGATCTCGAGCACGTCGGTCTCCTCAGTTGTTTCAACGGTGGCTGTCCTGGGCCTGCCGGTGAGAAATGCTATTTCGCCGAAGAAATCGCTGGAGTGGAGCGTGGCGAGTTCGACTTTCTTTCCCGTGACGGTCGCATACACGCGAACGGCGCCCCGGGTCAGGATGAAGACCGAGCTGCCTGTATCGCCCTCTTTAATAATGGGCTTGCCGGGCGGCAGAGTATGGATGATCATCCGTTTGGTGAATTCGTTGAATTCGTCCTGCGTAAAATCGGAGAAGAGCGGAATAACGCTCCGCGTCGACACCTCCGCTCCGTCTTCGATCGGTTCGAGCTTGAGTTCGGAGACCGTTTTGTTGGAATGGAGCAGTTCCATCTGGGCCTGCGCCTGTTTGTTCGCCGGATCAAGCCGGAGTGCCAGTTTGTATTGTGCCAGGGCCTTGACCACGAACCCTTTCTCTGCGTAGAGGTCTGCGGCCCCGATATATTCCTTCACCGCGTCTGACTTTCTGGTTCAGCTTTTGGTACGCGTCACCGATTCTCACCCGGATGATGGGGTCCTGGTCAATGGCAAAGAGCTTCTCCATCTCTGCAATGGCTGATTTCCAGTCCGATTTGCCGAGGAATTTTTGCACTTTGTCAGCAATTGCCGCTTTTTCAGAAGCCACTGGTTACCTCCCTGGTCAAGTTCGTAATTTTCTATGACGGCATAGCGTCTGATAATGTCCACTTGTCGGCAGTGCAAGCGCTAATAGCTCCGCTTTATCAGAGTTTTCGAAGCGCGTATATTTGTGCATAAACGTCATGTTCACGATACCGACCGGACCGTTTCTCTGCTTTCCGATGATCGCCTCGGCAACACCCCGCCTGCCGCAGAGGCATTCGCCGTCGTAAGGGCACTCACATTTATTGTACACCTCGTCGCGGTAGATGAACATGATCACGTCCGCATCCTGCTCGATTGCGCCGGATTCGCGAAGATCGGCAAGCATCGGCCGTTTGTCCTTGCCTCTCGTTTCCACGGCGCGGTTGAGCTGGGAGAGCGCTATTACCGGGACTTTGAGTTCCTTGGCAAGCGCCTTGAGCGAACGCGGAGATGTTCGATATTTCCTGCTCGCGGTTGTCGGAATCGCTGCGGCCGCGCATGAGCTGCAGATAATCAACGATGATGAGATCGAGTCCGTGATCCGCCTGGAGCCGTCTCGCCTTGGCGCGCATTTCAAGCACCGAGATTGCAGCGGTATCATCTATGAAGATAGGCGCATCGGACAGCCGTCCCGCGGCCATGGTCAGTTTTGGCCAGTCCGATTCGGACAGGAAGCCCGAGCGCAGCTTGTGGGCGTCCACGCGCGCCTCGGAGCAAAGCATGCGGAGAACCAGCTGTTCCTTGGACATTTCCAGGCTGAAGACGGCAACGGATTTGTGATGGTCCATCGCCGCGTGGGCTGCGATGTTTAACGCGAACGCCGTCTTCCCCATGGACGGCCTGCCTGCCACGATGATGAGGTCGCTCGGCTGAAGGCCGGAGGTCATCTTATCGAGGTCAAGGAAACCCGTAGGAAGGCCGGTCATCATTTCCTTGCGTTCGTAAAGCCGCTCAATGGTCTCGAAGCTGCTCTTGACGATGTCCTTCACTGCGACAAACGTGTCCCGCATCTTTTGCTGCGATATTTTAAAGATCGATTCCTCGGCCCGGTCGAGCAGTTCATCGATGCTGTTGACGGACCTCGTGTCCTCGTAGCTTTGGGTGATGATGTCCGTCGATGAGTGGATAAGCTGGCGCAGGACCGATTTCTCGCGCACGATCCTGGCGTGGTTCTTGATGTTCGCAGCAGTAGGTACGAGGCTGACGAGGTAGGCAAGGTACGATGCCCCTCCCACCGCATCAAGTCCGACCTTTCCGCGAAGCGCATCGGTCAGGGTCACCAGGTCGATTGCCTCACCGGTCTCGAACATGTCGAGCATGACGGAATAGATCCTGCGGTGCGTGTCTTTGTAGAAATCCTCGGCAGACAGCGTTTCTATGACTTTATTGATGGAATCGTTTTCGATCAGAACGGCGCCGAGGACCATCTGTTCGGCTTCGATGTTCTGAGGGGGGAGTTTTTGAAGGGAAACTTCGGTCTGCATGGACATGGTTCTACCTCAAATACGGCATAAACAAAAAAAGAAGCCAGAAGCCCGAAACCAGCGTGTATCTTCTGACTTCTGACTCCTGGCTCCTGAATCCGGTTGGATTTTGCGGGTTACTCTTCGGCGATCACGGTGACCTTGAGGTCTGTCTGCACGTCCGCATGCAGTTTCACCGCAATAGTATATTCTCCCAGCCGCTTGATAGGTTCGTCGAGCACGATCTTGCGTTTGTCCAGTTCAACACCCTGGGCTTTTACCGCTTCGGCAATGTCCATGGACGTAACGGAACCGAAGAGCTTTCCCTTCTTCACCGACCTTGGCTTTGATCGTTACCGCAATGCCCTTGATCCGGTCGGCTTCCACGGCCGCTTCCTTCTTCATCTTGCGGATGCGGTCGGACACCATCTTTTTCGCATGCTCCATGGCATGAAGGTTTTTTGGCGTGGCTTCTATGGCCTTTTTCCTCGGGACCAGAAAATTCCGTGCATAGCCGTCGGCAACCTTGACGAGGTCGCCTATTTTCCCCAATTTGTCGATATCTTCGCGTAATATAACCTGCATTGACGATACTGCTCCTTTCGAGTGAATGATTGTCGATACTACCAGAAACAGGGGCAAAGTGTCAACAAAGAAGTGCGCGAGGCACTTTGCAAAGAACTGGCCGTCTTACCGACTTGGGTTACCCTCTACCCGGTCCCGACCAGCATTCTTTGCCTTGTATAAAGCTTCATCCGCCCTCTTTATCATTTCGTCGATATCGCGATCACTCTCGTAAAGGCTGGTCACGCCGAGGCTGCGCGGACTGTTTATCCAGGCTCGCGGTCTCCCGCTCCGCAAAATCTCAGACTTATTCGACGGGGAAAATGAAAAGGTCGGTTGACATGAAAAACCTCTGATAGACTTTTTTCCTGTACGGCCGGTATGGTCAGGCGCCGCTCACTTTCTTCTTAATCTCGTGCAATTTGTTCATAGCGTCGAGCGGCGTCATGGTGTCGAGGTTCAGGTCCTGAAGCTCCTTGAAGAGCAGGCCTGCTTCGCTCGCAAAGAGCCCGAGCTCGGGCTCGATCGCTTCAGCGCCGCCAGCTTTTTCGGCGTTTTTGTTTTTATCCCCCCGTCTCCCCGTCGCCTGCTCCCGTGTTTCGATTTTCGATCCGGCTACGGGTTCTCCCATCTCGTTAAACTCTGCTTTTTCGAGGTTCGCAAGCACTTCCTTGGCACGGTTGATAACGGCCTGCGGCAAACCGGCCAGACGGGCCACCTGGATACCGTAGGATTTGTCCGCTCCACCCTCGATCACTTTGCGCAGGAAGATGATCTGGTCGTTCCACTCCCTGATGGCCACGGTGTAGTTTTTCACCCGGTCCATGGTCAGGGCAAGTTCGGTGAGCTCGTGGTAGTGTGTGGCGAACAACGTCCGGGCCCTGAGCTTGGTATGGATATATTCCGCCACTGCCCAGGCAATGCTGATCCCGTCAAAGGTGCTCGTTCCCCTGCCGATCTCATCAAGGATGATGAGGCTCCTGTCCGTGGCGTTGTTCAGGATGTTCGCAGTTTCGTTCATCTCGACCATGAACGTGCTTTGTCCGCGGGTGATGAAATCCGATGCTCCGACACGCGTAAAAATACGGTCCACAAGCCCGATCTGCGCTTCCTTGGCAGGGACGAAGCTTCCCATCTGCGCCATGAGCGTGATCACCGCCACCTGGCGCATGTAGGTCGACTTGCCCGCCATGTTCGGGCCCGTAATGATCAAGAGCTGGTTTTCCTCGCAGTCGAGGACCGTGTCATTCGGGATGAAGCGTTCTTCGGCAAAGAGCTGCTCGATGACCGGATGCCTTCCATCGACGATCCGGAGCGTATCGTCGTCGAGGACCGTCGGCCGGGTATAGGCGTTCTTTGCCGCTGCTTCGGCAAGAGATAAGAGGCAATCCAGGACAGCAAGCCTTCTCGCCATGTCCTGGATGCGAACGGTCTGGCCGGAGACTGTTTCGCGCACCTGTTGAAAGAGCCGGTACTCCATATCGAGGATCTTTTCCTCGGCTCCAAGTACTTTGTCCTCGTATTCTTTCAGTTCGGGAGTGATGAACCGTTCTGCATTCGCGAGCGTCTGTTTCCGGATATAATCCAGCGGCACGTTCTCCAGGTTCGCCTTGGTGATTTCGATGTAATATCCGAAGACCCTGTTATAGCTCACTTTGAGCGAGCCGATGCCCGTGCGTTCGCGCTCACGCAGCTCGATTCCCGCGATCCATCCCTTGCCTTCGGAACTGATGGAGCGCAGGTCGTCGAGTTCTGCGTTAAATCCTTTTTTGATCAGTTTACCTTCACGGAGCGTATAGGGAGGGTCGTCGTAAATTGCCGTATCGATCATCTGGTGATACATCCCTGAGATCGTCCCATCCCTCTGCCAGATCATAGATAAGCCGGGCAGAACAACCGGCAAGCAGCTCTTTGATGGCCGGCAACGCGTGAAAAGACTGTTTGAGAGCGATCAGATCGCGGGCATTCGACGCACTCAGGGATACACGGCTGATAAGACGCTCCAGATCGTACACAGCGCCCAGTGACGTCCTGAGATCTGAACGGAGCTGATGGCTGTCCTTGAATTCAGCGACGACATCGAACCGCCGCTCTATTTCCCGTGCGTCCATGAGCGGATTCAAAAGCCATTCGCGCAGTTTTCTGCCTCCCATGGAAGTGACGGTGAAATCCAGAACAGCAAGAAGCGTTCCCCGGTTCGACCCGTCGTAGATATTTTTTGCCAATTCCAGATTGCGCTGGCAGGGAGCGTCGAGGACCATGTATTCGCGGACCAGGAACGGGCGGATCGTGCGAATGTTCGTGAGGGCCGTCTTCTGCGTTTCTTCGATGTACCGAAGCGCTGCACCGGCCGCCGAAATGCCGGTCTTCATGCCGTTGCAGCCGAAACCTTCAAGAGATGCTGTCTTGAAATGGTCGAGCAGGGCGCGCATTGCCGTTTGCCGGTCAAAATTCCAGTCATCATAGGCGTTGATCGCCTGCGTATATTGGCGAAGTACTGTTGAGAGGCCGTCGTGACAATTGATATCCTCTCGGCATGACAATCTCACGCGGTGTGAACCGTGCCAGCATGGTATCCAGTTCAGCGAAATTATGAGCGCCCTGAACTTCGGCGAGAGAAAAGTCGCCGGTTGATATATCGAGAAAGGACAGGCCGAAACCTTCTTTCGCCGGATAGAGAGCCGCCAGGTAGTTGTTGTCCTTTGCGTCGAGCAGGTTCGAGTCCAGCACCGTTCCCGGTGTGACCACGCGGATGACCTCACGTTTTACGATCCCCTTCGCGAGCTTGGGGTCCTCGACCTGTTCGCACACGGCGACCTTGAACCCGCGGCGGATGAGCTTCGCAATGTAGCCTTCCGCCGCGTGATAGGGGAAACCGCAGAGCGGCGTCTCGATGCCTTTGGACTTGTTCCGTGCCGTAAGCGTGATTTCGAGCACCTTCGAGGCTGTCACCGCGTCCTGATCGAACATCTCGTAGAAGTCACCCATGCGAAAGAGCAGGATCGCATCGAGGTGCTGGCGCTTGATCTCGCGGTACTGTTTCATGAGGGGTGTTAGGTCGGACATAGTTTATGTGCAGGGGTCAGGAGCCAGGATTCAGAATGGAAGAAGTGTACGCGTCCAATATTTTACTTACTTCTTCAAGTCGGGTCAAAAGTTCGGAACTATCACCATATTGCAAGTCTTTAATCAAAATCAAATAGTAGCGACATTCTTCAAGGGAGCCTTGAGAAATATTCATAAATCTCGCCTTATCCGCTTTGCTCCTTTTTTTTAAACCTTCTGCTATGTTGGCCGGAATAGAGACTGCAGCACGCCTGAGCTGCGAGGTCAAACCGTAAATCTCATCGCGTGGGAGTTCGTTACTGATGCGGTAAACAGACAAGACAAACTGGTGTGCCTTCTGCCAGACAATCAGGTCTTCAAAACACTTTGCGGGCGTTCTCTTCATGCCCCTCCAGCTTTTCATTCTTTTGTCTGTTCCTGACTCCTGACTTCCGGCTCCTGACTCCTACCTCACGTTCATACCCAGCTTCGTCATGACCTTCTGAATGTCTTCCCAGACGAGTCCTTTGTCCTTCGGATTCCTGAGGAGATAAGCGGGGTGAAAAGTCGGCATGAGCGGTATTCCCTCGAAGGACCGCCACTTGCCGCGAAGCTTCGTGATCCCGTCCTTTGTTTTAAGAAGTGTATGGGTAGGGACGTTCCCCAACGTAACGATCACCTTTGGTTTGATCGCCTGGATTTGCTCTCGGAGAAACGTTTCGCAGGAAGATATTTCGTCCGGCTCCGGCGTACGATTGTCCGGTGGTCGACATTTTACAACGTTGCAGATATACACATCTTCCCGCTTGAGCTTCATCCCCTTGATGATGATGTCGGTCAATAACTGTCCGGCTTCCCCGACAAAAGGCCTTCCCTGCTGGTCTTCTTCGTAGCCAGGACCTTCTCCTACGAAAACGAGGTCGGCCCCCTCGTTGCCCTCGCCAAAGACGATGGTTTTTCTGCACTTATAAAGCTTGCACCGGGTACAATCTCCCAGTTCCGCGCGTATCGAGGCAAGGGACGGTTGAACCTTTACGATTTTCCCTTCGCCTCCCGTCTCGAACGAAGGGACTTGTTTTACTGAACCTCCTGCCCCGGCAAACCGTGACAGAGGTGGAATTACATCGTTCTTCGCTGCGCTGTCTGATTTTATGGTCTACTTTTAGTGAAGGTACTGCGATCGCTTTCACGCCAAGAGCTTTCTGATATTCAAGATGCCCCCTGACCTGCGTAACAATTTCCAGAAGCTCCTGCTGATTTTCATCCATGAGATCCACACCCAATCTTCGCACTACGAACCTGAAATCAATTCCCCCACTTAAGCTTTGTCCTGAGGATTTCGTAATAACTTTTTGCGGGATGTTTAATAAGTCTCATCTTGAACCGGGACCGCCTGATCTCCACGACATCATTCATCTTGAGCGGAAAGCTGATCTGGCCGTCCAAGGTGAGGGATACGTCTTCGCTCTGGGAAGTAAGGCATACGCTGACAACGACGGTATCGGGCAAGGCAATAGGCCGGTTCGAGAGCGTATGGGGACAAATAGGCGTTACGACGAAACAGTGGATCATCGGATGGATGATGGGCCCGCCTGCGGAAAGCGAATACGCAGTAGACCCGGTCGGGGTTGCTACGATAAGACCGTCTGCCCTGAGCGTGGTCAGGTATCCGTCGCTTACCGTAATTTTCAGCTGCATCATTCGCGCAAGAGCGCCTTTGTTGATTACAGCATCGTTCAGCACCCGGTATCGCGCTATGCGTTTCCCGTCCCGGATGACGGTTGTGGCGAGCATCATCCGTTCCTCTGTTTCGAGCTTTCCGGCCATGGCTTTTTCGAGATTGTCGTAAAGTTCTTCATGAGATACTTCTGCCATGAAACCGAGGCTCCCCAGGTTCACTCCGAATATGGGCACGTTCGTATGGGCGTCTGCTACATGCCGTGCCGCGGACAAAAGCGTACCGTCACCGCCGAGCACGATCAGCATTTCGACAAGCGAAGGTAGCTCGGCACGGTCATGTCCATGCTTTTTTAAAGACGCGGCGGTCTCGTTGTCGATATAAACTTTTTTGCCCCGCGATTCAAGCCAAACTGTTAACTTCTTCGCGGCCTTCAAGGCCGCCGGGATGTCCTTTGCTATGATGCCGATCTTTTTCATTTCGCACATTCACCGGAATTATTTAATGCTGACCGAACTCGGTCCCAGACCCGGGTAAAATATCTCCCTTATCTATTGAGTTTCACGGAATCAGGCTTATCTGTCTTCAGTTCTTTGCTCAAAGCATCCAGTAGTTTCTGGTACCGCTCGCCTTCCGCCAAGAAGCCTATCTCCCGGCTGTGATCATTCACATAAGAAAGATAGACGCTTAAGCATTCTGCCGGGAGTTCGTCCTCTGCCCGCTCAGCCCACTCGATCACCGTTACCCCGTCGGAATCAAGATACTCTTCGAAACCGATGTTGTGCAGCTCGTCGGGATCCGACAGGCGGTAAAGATCAATGTGGTAAAACGGGACCCTGCCCTGGTATTCATTCACGAAGGTGAACGTCGGGCTGGTGATGTATTGCTCTTCCACTTCGAGTCCCTGTGCGATACCGTAAGAAAAGCTCGTTTTACCCGCTCCCAGGTCTCCATAGAGGCAGACGGTGTCGCCGGCAGCGAGACGTGCGCCCAGCATTTCCCCGATCTTCCAGGTTTGTTCCTGGTTTGTGGTGATGACGCTGAACACTATTCGGCCTGTCGTGCTACTGCCTTGACCATATCGCGTTTCCCCACGATGCCGATGACTTTGCCGGCTTTGACCACCGGAAGCAGATGAACTTTCTTCTCGGCCATGATCGTGGCGATATCCACGACTGATACATCTTCAGATATCGTTGTGACCTTGCGAATGCAGATCTCTTTGACTGTTGTTGCCGTTAACCGCTTCACCTGCTCTTCGAACTTCTTTGAGCTTTCGAGATAGATGGCTGCATCAAGAAAACTCACGACCGTGGGAATATGAAGCCGTTTATTCTGCGAGATGAGGTCGTTCTCGGTAACGATGCCGTAAAGCATTCCTGAATCATCGACGACAGGTACGCCGCTTATTTCGTTCTTGACTAGTAAGGAGGCGAGCGTCTTCAACGTAGTGTCGGGTGTAACGGTTATTACCTTTTTTGTCATGATGTCTTTCGCGGTCAACATAAGGACCTCTCAAATAAATTAAATTTAACTACCGATGTTCACGGTAAACGCCACGGAATTTCAGAACGTTGATAGAAGCGTCTATATCTATGATGATTCGATCGTTTCTCGCAGAGCCTGTGGGATCTTTTCGATTAAGTCACCGGCGATCATTCCTGCTTCGCCCTTTTCCTTTGCTGCAAGATCTCCTGCAAGGCCATGAAGATACACGCCGAGACACACAGCCTGCAGAGAAGCATGCCCCTGGGCAAGGAGGCTGCCGATCATTCCCGTAAGCGCGTCACCGGTGCCGCCTGTGGCCATCCCGGGGTTTCCCGTCGTATTGATGTATACCAAGCCGTCAGGAGTCGCGATCACCGTGCCTGCGCCCTTGAGCGCCAGCGTTACCTTGTACTTCGCAGCAAAAACCGTGGCAATGCCGATCCTGTCCTTCTGGACATCCGATATTGATATGCCCGACAGTCTGGCCATCTCGCCGGGGTGAGGCGTCATAATGACCGGCCCCCTGGTCTTCCTGAGCACCTCAAGAGATCCGGCCAGTGCATTCAAACCATCGGCATCGATAACAACGGGGATCGTTATTTGCTGCAGAAAGCTCCTCACCATCTGGACTGTTTCATAGTGTGTCGAGAGACCGGGCCCGATCGCGCATGCGCTCATCTTTGCTGCGACCTTGAGCAGTTCGTTTTCAGCCCCGAGTCCGATCGTGCCGTCGATGCTCTCCGCCGAAGGAATGCACATGGATTCAAACACCTGCTGCTGGATGATCGGGACCAGGCCGTTCGGCGTTCCCACACTCACGAGCCCTGTTCCTGTCCGGAGAGCGCTTTTGGCAGTCATGGCTGCAGCACCGGCCTTGCCCGGCGATCCTGCAACAACCAGAAGATGTCCGAAGTCGCCTTTATGTGCGTCCCGGTTTCTCTGTCCCAGCATTCCCAGGAGCGCGCCTTTATTCAGCAAGCCTACGTTGATCTTTTCTTTCTCGATGACTTCTGAAGGAATTCCGATATCAGCAATCCTCACCGTTCCCGCATGGCGGGCGCCGGGGAAAAGCACGAGTCCACGTTTCAGAAGCGCCATGGTCACGGTCAGATCGGCATTGACCGCCGTTCCCATGACAGCACCGGTGTCTGCATCGATGCCGGTCGGGACATCTATTGCAACGACCGGCCTGCCCGACGCGTTGATCGTATCCACGGCCTGCGCATAGAGGCCTTTGAGCGGCGACGACAATCCCACTCCCAGCAGGGCGTCGACAATGACATCCGACCACGTGGAAACCTCGGCGACAAAACGGGCAGAAGCATTTTGAGTGATTTCCACATCCATCCTGCGAAGGATGGAGAGGTTGACTTTTGCCTCACCGGATACGGCAGTGAACGATGCAAGCAACGCCACGCGCACCGGTACTCCGCGTATCCTGAGCCTTCTCGCAAGAGCGAACCCGTCGCCGCCGTTGTTTCCCTTGCCGCAGATAATGCCGACCCGCACGCCGGCCAGTCCGTCAAAGAATTTTTCCATTTCCGCCAGGACGGAGGACGCGGCATTCTCCATCAGGACCGGACCGGGAATTTCGAATTCCCTGATCGCCCTGCGGTCGATATTTCTTATTTGTTGAACAGTAGCAATTTTCATGGCATTACCGGGCCGGCCTAAACACTGTCTGCGCCGCTCATCAGCGGTTTTCCTTCGAGTACCACCTGTGCTACAGCGTATCCATCGTCGTGGGAATAACTGAGAAAAATCTGTTTGACTCCTTTAAGGTCGATGAGGTCCTTGACCCTGCCGGTGAGGTTCACGATCGGCCCCCCTCCTTCGCCGTGGAGCACTTCCATGTCCGTCCATTTGACGCCGGCGCTCCAGCCGGTTCCGATGGCCTTGAGCACGGCCTCTTTTGCGGCGAACCTGGCAGCGTAATGCTGCGCTGGGAATTTTTGGCGAGAGCAGTATTCGCGTTCACGGTCCGTGAACAAACGTTCCAAAAATCCTTCATGGTTTTTTCCCGCCTTGTCGATCCGATCGATCTTGACCAGATCAACACCGATACCAACGATCATGCCTTTCCCCGCCCGGTTCACCACGAATAAGAATACAATCCTATGCCTTAACCAATCGATTCATTTCCCTGACCGCACGGTCCATACCCACGAGCGCCGCCCGTGAGATGATGCTGTGACCGATGTTCAACTCCGACACCTCCGGAATGCGGCGCTATGTTCCCGACGTTCACGTAATTCAGTCCATGTCCCGCCCCGACGCGAAGCCCCAGACTTGCTGCCAGTTTTGCGGCCTCGGTCGATTTTGACGAACTCGCGATGACGGTCTTTCTCGGTCTTCGCGTTCGCGTAGGTCCCCGTATGCAGTTCCACCCAGTCGGCGCCGGTTTTTTTGGAGGCTGCGATCTGCTTTTCATCGGGGTCGACGAAGAGGCTGACGATGATCCCTCCCTGCTGCAGCCGTGCAACGTAGGATTTCAGAAAATCGATGCGCAACGCGACCTCAAGACCTCCTTCGGTCGTCAGTTCTTCACGTTTTTCCGGCACCAGCGTGGAAAAATCCGGCTTGACTTCGAGGGCTATCCGCTGCATCTCTTCGGTCGCGGCCATCTCCATGTTCAATTTGGTCTGAACAATCTTGCGCAGCAGGCGCAGGTCGCGGTCCTGCACATGCCTGCGGTCTTCCCGAAGATGGGCAATGATCCCCTCTGCACCAGCCAATTCAGCGAGAACGGCAGCAGCAACCGGATCAGGTTCTGTTCCCTGTCTTGCCTGTCGTATCGTTGCGATATGGTCAATGTTCACGGACAACTTCGGCACGCAGCTATTCCTCCTCACGTTCTCGTTTAATGGTGAATTAAATTCTATCATCTATCCGTCAAAATATCCAGAAAATTTATCCCCGAGGTTCATACCAACTCTCAAACTGCGGGAGCTCCGGTATTACCGGGAACGTAGGCGCGGCATTTCCCTCCGCTGAAGAAGGGTAACGTTGTCACCCCCCTCATCATTGCGGTCCGGAGGGTTTTACGACGACTGTGTTTCTCGGTTGACCAACGTCGCGACCTCTGGTATTATTTCTCCATCGTTCTTACATTCTTCGCGGAGGTGGAAACATGGTTCGTCCCCTGAGAATATTCAGCTTGGCATTTCTCCTCGTGACAGTTTCGGCTTTTTCAACCTGGGCACAGGACTCCAAAATGGTCACTGCCGAAGGCGTGGCAGCCATCCAGGGCAATGCGCGCGATATCGCCCGGGACGCGGCGATTGAAGATGCTCAGAAACGGGCAGTGGAACAGGCAATCGGCATCCTGATCGACTCGCAGACCCAGGTGGAAAACTACCAGCTCATCAGCGACAAGATCCTTTCGCAGACCAAGGGATACATCAAACGGTATAACGTCGCGGGCGAGACCGTGGACAGCGGACTGCTTCGCGTAACGATTAACGCCGAGGTCTCCCTGGGACAACTTACCGACGACCTCTCGGGAATCGGGATCCTGCTCGGCCAGATGCACAAACCACGGACGATCGTCATGATCGCCGAGCAGAACATCGGGCACGAATGGTATGCCTGGTGGTGGGGTTATCAGGGGGAGCAAACCGACATAGGTGTCGTGGAAAACACCTTCATCGATGTTTTTACACAAAAAGGATTTGAATTCATCGACCATGCAACGGCCGCGAAAGAATTCCGGGTGACATCTGCATACAAGGTACAGGACCTGACCGCCACTCAGGCAAAAACTCTGGGAAGCCAGGTGGATGCCGAGGTTGTCATAACGGGCAAGGCGCTTGCCAAACTGTACGGCGACATCGGCGGAGGCATGAAGTCGGTACAGGCGGACCTTTCAGCAAAAGCGATCCGCACAGATACCGGCCAGGTCATTGCGGCGGTCACGACGCACGCAGCGGCCGTGCACATCACGCCGGAAACTGCCGGGATCGAAGCGCTCAGGAAGGCCGCCTCGTCCGCAGCAGACCAGATGATGGAAAAAATACTGGCTGTCTATTCAAAAGAGGCCGGCAGCACACGATCGGTCAATATCACCATCTCGGGTTTGAATAAGACCCAGTTCGTCAAGTTCAAAGACGTGCTCAGGAACCAGGTACGGGGAATCAAAGACCTGCACGAGCGGAGCTTTAACGGGACAGTGGCAAAAATCTCCGTGGACTCGAAAAACAGCGCCCAGACCCTTTCCGATGAGCTTGTGCTGAAGGATTTCGGTTCTTTTACCGTGGAAGTGACCGGCTCAACCGCCAATGCGCTTGAGCTTCAGGTTACGCCCAAATAGCGCTGCTTTTGGGTCAGAGGACAGACTGGGAATGATTTTCTGTCCTCTGACTTCAGTATTTTCCCGCCCTGCCGATCTGAGATCATAATCTTCGATTGGTTTTAGCCTGAACCTGCAGCAATTCTTTTCCCTACTCAGAGTCACTTGCCAGGCGGCAAGTCAGGCGCGTAACCGGCCCCTTCCCGTATTTCCGTGTGCCGGATCTGTCCGCCGAGGTTTGCCGTAAACCCGACGACGGTGGCGGCAAGCAGTGACAACAGCAGAACGATCGAGAGCAGCCATTTCGGAACAGCACCCGACCTGAAAATAAAATAAAGGCCTAAAAGACTTACCGCACCGAGAATTTCAATCACCGTGATTGCATACTCAGCAAATTCTTCATGTCGTCCGATATAGGTCTCCGTAACGCCAGGAAGCTTCTTCACAATGTTCTCCGCGGCTTCGCCGGTAAAAAACACGGGAATGGTAATCAGCGCTATCAGCACAAAGATGCCGAGACTCACCTTTGTCATTTCCCCGCTCTTTCTGACAAGAGCGTAGAGAAACAAAAGAATAGCCCCGAGAACGCCGACAACCGGAAAGTGATTGATCATAAGATGCACATGCGCCCAGTTTACCATACGTCCTCCTTATTGCAATTAAAGCGGATCATGTATTCTTGCCCGTAAGGTTACCGGGTCATGAAATGAGACATGCTGTTTCTCTGGCAAGTGCTTTGATAAAATCCGCTACGTTGTGATGTTTTTCATCCTCATTCCATCCGAGTTCCGCGCCCGCTATCCCTGCGATCTTCTCCGCCTCATTAGCGCCACGGGAGGCTGTCAAACCGATATGCATCCTGCGAAGGACGATGTCGGTAAGCGTTTTCGCTTCCTCTTCTCTGACACTGAAAGTGACCTGTGCATAAATGTCGGGGCTTTCCCGGGATATCGTTTCTCCCAAAACCGTATTGGTTTTCACGAGTTCGAGCACCCGCTCTGTCCTCGAACCGTAGAGACTGATCAGATGATGTACCAGTTCATGCGAAACGTCAAAGCGGGATGACAACTCCGGCACCGCTTCTTTCAAATAGAGATCATGATCTAAAGGCAAGCTGCCTGCCAGAGGTTTTCGGTCGGTAGTACATTCCGCCCTAATACCGAGGGCATTGCATGCTGCATCGACTACATCCTTCGCCATATTGCGGTAGGTCGTAAGTTTCCCGCCGGCGATGGTAATGATTCTTCCGGACCTGCCTTCTTTGATGATCCTGTGCTTCCGGGATATTTTTGATTCGCTCGTGCCTGAAAACGCCAGAGGCCTGATGCCCGCATAGGTATACAGGATCGCTTCGCGCGTGATATTCAGGCGAGGCAATATGCGTTTGCTTTCGGTGAGCAGATAATCAATGTCCTTCCCGTCTGCGTGGACCTCATCCAGGTCCCCGTCGTATTTGGTGTCCGTTGTTCCGATGAGGGAATATCCACCGAAGGGAATAATGAAGAACATCCGTTCGTCTCGTGAAGTCACGAACAGCGCCTGATCACTGAGTTTTGGCATCACGATATGGATGCCTTTCGTTGGGTAGATGATCTTTCGCTGATCGATTTTTCCCGCCTGCCTTACGGCATCGATCCAGGGCCCTGCAGCGTTGATCAGGACTTTTGAACGATAGATATGTTTCGTTCCCGAAAGCGTGCCCCTGGCAGTCACGACAATGCTGTCATTCGCTTCTTCGATCTTCTCGGCCTTGATGTAATTCAAAAGTTTAGCCCCGGCCATTCTCGCAGAAGTCACATTCTCGAGCACAAGCCGTTCGGGCATCAGGATCTGGTGGTCGTAAAACAAGGCGCTGCCCGCAAGACCTTCCTGGTTCAGGCGCGGCTCGAATCGGAGTGTTTTTTCTCTGTTGGAGGTAAAATAACGGGGGATATCTTTGTCATGTGAAAGCAGATCGTAAAGGTGGATCCCCATGGAAATCACTGCTCTTCCATGCGGATCTTCCTTGTAGATGGGAATTAAAATCGGGATGGGGTGAATGAGGTAAGGCGCCTGTCTGCGGAGGATGGCCCGTTCTCGAAGCGACTCCGCGACCAGGTCTATCTCGAAATTGGCGAGGTAGCGAAGCCCACCGTGGATCAAGCGGGTCGATTTCGACGTTACCCCCGACGCAAAATCCCCTTTTTCGAGCAGCAGGCACGTGAGACCGCGCAACGCTGCATCACGCGCAACGCCTGCGCCGGTGATGCCGCCGCCAATAATGATAATGTCGAAGACCTGATCATTCTCTTGCATAATGGCTAATGGGGTTGCGTCGTCTGATTCCCGACGACCTGTGTGGAGATTCCTCAATGGGGCCGGTGCTATACCCTACGCGGCTTATTGCGAGGCCTAACCTTCAGACGCTGTTTCGAGCCTCATAAGCAGCGTCTTCAGCACTCCAGGCCTGTTTGAATATATACCGTCTACTCCCCAGGAGATAAACTTCCGCATTTCATCCTCTTCATCCACGGTCCAGACATACACGTCTATCCCCTGTTCATGACAAGCCCTGAGCAGTTTTTCACTCACGGTATTTTTCCGCAGGCTGATAATATCCATATCCTCGTTTTTTGTAATTCGTTACCTCATCGACCGAAAATACATCATAGATCACTGATGTCGGCATTGCAGGAACGATATGCCGCACCGCACGGACTTCACTTTCTTTGAACGACGATAAAAGAACATAGCCGGGGTAATCTGATGATGCAAAATACCGGGCCAGCAATACTCCTGCGCCGTCGCTCTTTATCTCAAAGTTGAGCCCTGTCGATCCGGCGACGGTCTTTATCACGTCCCCGAGCGTCGGGATCGGTTCGCCGTTTATCAGCTTCAGTTTGCTTATCACGTCGGACGTCGAGTGCTCGATATTGATGTTCTTTTCAGCAGTCCGTCCGGTCATCTTGTCGTGCATCACGTAGAGCACATCATCACGACTCTTGCGTAGGTCAAGCTCGATCATGTCAACGGGATAAGAAAGTGCACGATGAACGGACTTCAAGTGAATTTTCGAGGGATTCCGAAGCGTCTCCGCGATGGGCGATCACGAGTGGCATGCTCATGATAGATATTATAGCGAAAATATTCAGCACTGTCCGCGAAATAACCGTTGACGACGTCAAAATATTTGCAGAGATTCCTGCGGATCGTGCATCGACAGGTTCAACAGAAGTGGGAAAATGGGATTACACGTTACACGCCGTGTTTGGTGAAGAAGAAAACATTTGCCGGAATGTTTCTACGACTTAGTACCCGGTTACTTTTTCGATGATCTTGTCCTTGATCGACCGGAGCTGGACGGAAAGTTTTTTCGGAGGCAAGGCGGCCCGATGGATGAGAGTGCGGACTGGTGATCAGTTTTTCGAGCGCTGCATTCTCCCCTGCAGTGATCAGGTCTTTAGGATTGCTGAAGTCAGCCCAATGCGTCGTCCCCACTGCCGGATGGATAACCAAATCAGCTTGGCGGGCGAGTATCTCGTTCAGGTAGATCCTGGTCACCGCATCGGCGCGGAGCACGATATCGAGGCCGGATTTGTCCTCAAAGGTCGCAACATCGCTTGAGACGTCGACCGCGATCACGATATCAGCACCCATGTCCTTCGCGCACAATACGGGCACGCGCTCCACCCATCCCCCGTCTACGAGGGACATGCCGTTATCTCTGACAGGGGGAAAGATGCCGGGCAGCGCGCAACTGGCGCTGATTGCCGTGCGGAGCCGTCCGGTAGTATACATGACCCGTTTACCGTTTCGGAGGTCCGTGGCCACGCAGCTGAAAGGGATTTTGGTATCTTCGAAGGATATATCGGGAATCAGGGGATAGATCAGGTCTTGATATTCTTTCTCGCCGATAAAAGCGGCGTTCGTGGCAGTGACACCCCAAAAATAACCTTTTCTGAGCAGAAATGCCATGTCACTGAAAAATCCCCGGTGGTTGTTATTCGGCGATTCAAGTTTCTGAAGAAACTCAAGACGGGTTCTTCGTGAGCGGAAGCTACGCAGGTATTGGTCCACACTTCTAATCCAGTAGGAGGCGTCGGGGTTGGAAGCGTACATTCCACCGATCAAAGCACCCAGGCTTGTACCGGCAATCATATCGATTGGGACCCTGGCGTCTTCGAAAACCTTAAGTACACCGAGATGAGCAAGCCCTCGTGCGGCCCCTCCACCAAGCGCAAGACAAATCTTCGGCCCCATCAGACACTCCTCTCACGCTAGAAATTCTCTTCAATAGGATTCGATGTAGATAATAGCATTGCCACCGGAGCGTGTAAAGTTTTTAATCGCCCCTACAATGGGTTCAATGCAATTTCGCAACAGGGATTGTAGAATAACCTGTAACTAATTCTTGACATAGACATTGCCTCGTGCTATGTTCATTCCGTGAACATCAATAGTTCTTCTCACTCTGGGGCTGACCAGTTCAGAGCTCTTCAGATCCTCGACGAGCTTTCAGGCAACGACTCCCTCACGCAACGCGACTTGAGCAAACGCCTTGGTTTCGCTTTAGGACTCGTCAATTCTTATATCAAGAATCTCGTTGCGAAAGGTTATATAACTGTCACTTCGATTCCCCCTAAACGATATGCTTACTATCTAACGCCGAAAGGCCTTGCAGAAAAGTCGCGTCTCACGTACGACCTGCTTCAGGATTATACGCGCATATACCGGGAAGCGAGGAATAACCTGAAAAAGGTATTCTCCGAGCTGGCGAACAGGGGCTCATACAGGCTCGTTTTTGCGGGCGTTGACGAAGTGGCGGAAATTGCCTACATTACTCTGCAGGAAACCGATTTGAAGCTTGTCGGCGTCGTGGACGATGAAAACGATGGAACGATATTTTTTGGCAGAAGCGTCAGTCCGATACGCTCTATCACGAATCTAAACTATGATACCGTCGTCGTGACTTCCTATTTGAAGCGTGAAAGCATTGAACTAGCATTAAGAAATTCTGCAGTCAGCAAGAATGACATTCAGTTTATTTTTACTGAAAAATCGGATTTGCCATGATGTATAAAAAAGCTGTTTCAGAAAGTATTAATAGAAATACATTTATTTTTTATCTCGGCCTATAATGGATTTTACACAGCACAAAGTATTTGTCGCAGGACATAAGGGACTCGTTGGCAGTGCCCTTTGTCGCCGTTTAACCAGTGGTGGCTATCGGCACATCATCGTCCGGACCCGTGCGGAACTGGATCTGCTCAACCCGGCCGCTGTTGATGATTTTTTTCGGTCTGAGCGGCCCGATGAGGTTTATATGGCGGCAGCGAAGGTCGGTGGCATCCATGCGAACAGCACTTACCCTGCGGACTTCCTCCTGGACAATCTAAAAATCCAGAATAACATCATCGAGGCCGCCTGGCGCTACGGGGTCCAGAGGCTTCTTTTTCTTGGCTCCAGCTGTATCTACCCCAAAATGTCGCCCCAGCCCATTAAAGAAGAATATCTGCTAACCTCTGCGCTCGAACCGACAAATGAATCCTACGCCATAGCAAAAATCGCCGGTATAAAACTATGCAGCGCTCTTAACAAACAATATGGAACGAACTTCATCTCCGTGATGCCCACGAATTTGTATGGTCCCAATGACAACTATCATACTGAAAATGCGCATGTCATCCCGATGCTATTGAGGCGTTTTCATGAAGCAAAAATCAAGGAGCAAACTTCCGTGACCGTATGGGGTACGGGAACGCCCCGTCGCGAGTTCATGTATGCTGATGATATGGCTGAAGCATGCATATTTCTCATGGGAAATTTTTCAGCTCAGGATATCGGGGAGTTGTTAAATATCGGTACAGGAGAAGACTGCACAATCCGGGAACTAGCGGAGTTGGTCAAGATAACTGTAGGCTTCAATGGGGACATTGTCTTTGATCCAACCAAACCCGATGGGACGCCGCGCAAGCTACTGGACGTTTCCCGTCTCCACAAACTTGGATGGAGGCACAAAACTTCGTTGGAAGAAGGGCTCGTGAAAACCTATGAAGATTTTCTTAAAAATCCATCGGTCAGAAAATAATAAATAATAATTGTAAAGAGCGGGTTTTATAGAATGTGTTCGATGGGGTTCCTCAATGTCTGCAGAAAGTTGTACACGAAGCAGACATCAGTCAAATAAGAATGTCAGGTATGGAGGAGGCCAATTTAAAGCCTGCAGGTGTCGTCGACCTGAAGTAAAATGGCGTTTTTTCAATAAAATACCGCTGGATTTTTAGAGGACAGTACATATGACTGCATCATCGTTGTGTCCTTCTTTCAAAAGATAGAATCTGCCGGTTCTCATCACCACGGAGTGGACAAAAAAATGATCAGGACGATTTTTTAACGCAGAAGGTTGGATGGTCAGATGATTGGATGAGGAGTAAAAAGACTTTACCAACATACAACCTTCTATATCATCTGAACATCTCATCAGATTTTTCGCTCTTCAGGAAGGGGTACAGCGGACATGAAAGTCGTTATTCTTGCAGGCGGATTGGGCACGAGGTTGAGCGAAGAAACCACTGTGCGACCGAAGCCGATGGTCGAAATCGGTGGGAAGCCGATTCTGTGGCACATCATGAAAATCTACTCCCACTACGGCTTCCATGAATTCATTATCTGTCTCGGGTTCAAGGGTTATATGATCAAGGAGTATTTTTCGAACTATTTTCTTCATATGAGCGATGTGACGTTCGATATGCGGAGTAACTCCATGGAAGTCCATCAGCAAAACGTTGAACCATGGAAGGTCACCCTCGTGGATACGGGCACGGACACGATGACCGGCGGCCGATTGAAACGCGTTGCCTCTTACATCGGCAACGACACATTCATGCTGACCTACGGCGACGGCGTTTCGGATGTGAACATAACCGAACTCCTCGCTTACCATAAAAAGCACAAGAAAATAGCCACTGTCACCGCGACTCAGCCATCAGGACGGTTCGGCGCTCTGAGCCTCGATTCCTCTTTGCAAGTAAATTCCTTCCAGGAAAAACCTGTAGGCGATGGTTCCTGGATCAATGGCGGTTTTTTTGTACTTGAGCCGAAGATGCTCGACCGGATTACTGGAGATACAACGGTTTTCGAAAAAGAACCGCTGGAAGGACTCGCCCGTGACCACGAGCTCGTCGCTTATAAGCACTTTGGCTTTTGGCAGCCTATGGATACCTTGCGTGACAAGATTCATATCGAGGAGCTTTGGAACAGCGGCAACGCTCCGTGGAAGGTGTGGAGCTGATGCGGGCGGAACGTAACACGGTCGATGCGAATTTCTGGAAGGGCAAAAAGATCTTCATCACCGGCCATACCGGCTTCAAAGGATCATGGCTTTGCCTCTGGCTTCACCGTCTCGACGCAAACGTCACGGGCTACGCCTTAAAACCGCCCACCAATCCCAGTCTTTTTGAACTCTGCAGGATAGACAAGTTCGTGCATACAACGATTGCCGATATACGGGATGGGGCTCTGCTGACCAAAGCGATGCAGGCTGCAGAGCCCGAAGTCGTGATCCACATGGCTGCACAGCCCCTCGTGCGGGATTCCTACAAAATCCCGGTGGAAACCTACGCTATCAACGTCATGGGCACGGTCAATCTGTTCGAGGCCGTTCGCGCCACGAAGAGCGTGAAATCTGTCATCAATGTTACGACCGACAAGTGCTACGAAAACAAGGAGTGGGTATGGGGTTACCGTGAGAATGAACCAATGGGCGGATATGATCCCTATTCGAACAGCAAGGCCTGCTCCGAACTCGTGACAGCGGCCTTTCGGAGTTCCTACTTCAACGAGAAGGATTATGCAACGCATGGCGTGGCAATCGCATCAGCCAGGGCCGGCAATGTCATCGGCGGCGGAGACTGGGCAGCGGACAGGCTGATCCCCGACTTCATCAGGGCGATTTTGATAAAGGAAAAAATCGTAATTCGAAACCCTCAGGCAATCAGACCGTGGCAGCATGTACTCGAGCCGCTTTCAGGTTACCTGATGCTTGCACAGAAACTTGTTAGTGAGGGCCCCTGCTTCAGCGGCGGCTGGAACTTCGGTCCCGATGACAGTGACGCGAAACCCGTAGCCTGGTTGGTAGACCGTCTTTGCGTAAAGTGGGGCAACGGCGCATCTTACTTGCTTGATAAAGGAACGCACCCCCATGAAGCGTCTTATTTGAAATTGGACTGTTCAAAGGCCAAGACCGAGCTCGGCTGGCACCCGCGCTGGGATCTGGAAAATGCAATCTACAGCATCATTGAATGGACAAAGGCGTACATGGACAAGCAGGACGTACGGGAGGCGTGCTTCCGGCAGATTGAGGAGTACGCGAATAGTGCGCATTGAATAGATGATGCGATGAAATGTTGAACAAAACCGTTTAACTCTTCAACCATTCCACGTTTCAACGAACTATTTTCTTCTCCAGGAGTCGTTCATGAATTGCAGATTCTGCAGCAAAGATAATATTTTCAAGTTTCTGGAACTCGGCACGATGGCGCTCGCCAATAGTTTTTTGAACAAGGAGGAACTCGCTTCGGTACAGGAGCCGAAGTATCCTCTTGATGTTTATTTTTGCGAGCAATGCGGCCTTGTACAGATCGGGTATGATGTCCCACCTGACGCCCTTTTCAAAAACTACATCTATTTTTCCGCTACATCGGATCTCGTTCACAGACATGCGGACTATCTGGCAAAGAGTTTTCAAAAACGCTTCGGCCTCGCCCAAGGGTTGCAGGTCGTCGAAATTGCAAGCAATGACGGCACGGTATTGCAGTACTTTAAGAAGACCGGCGTCAAGACGCTCGGCATCGAGCCTGCTTCGAACATCGCCAAAGTCGCGACAGAGGCAGGCATCGAGACAGTCAATGATTTTTTTAATGAAACCACAGCGGAGAATGTTAAAAAACAATACGGGGCAGCAGACGTCATACTCGGAAGGCATGTGTTTGCCCATGTGCCGGAGATTCACGGTTTTGTCAAAGGGTTGAAGAATCTGCTTGCCCCGCATGGCACAGTCGCCATCGAAGCCCCCTATCTCATCGACTTTGTTGAAAAGAACGAATTCGACACGGTATACCACGAGCATTACTCCTACCTGTCGGTCCGCGCAATGTCCTATTTGTTCAAGCTCTACAACATGGAAGTCTTTGATGCCGAGCGCGTGGCGATCCACGGCGGTTCAATCATCTATTTCATCGGGCATAAAGGGGCTCATAAGAAGACAGAGACTGTCACCGAGCTCGTGAAAGCCGAACTCGATAAAAAACTCGACAAAAAAGAGACTTATGTAGCGTTCGCGGAACGGACAACCGGAATAAAAACGCGCCTTCTCACGTTACTACAAGATATGAAGAAGTCCAACAAGCGGATAGCGGCCTACGGCGCCCCGGCAAAAGGCAATACGCTTTTAAACTACTGCGGCATCACTACAGATCTTGTTGAATACACGGTAGACAAAAGCCCGTACAAGCAAAATCTCTATACGCCAGGTGCACATTTACGCATATTTCATCCGGACAAACTCGTGCAGGACATGCCGGATTATGTTTTGTTGTTGGCATGGAACTTTGCTGACGAGATTCTGGAACAGCAAAAGACTTACCGGAGCAAAGGGGGGAAGTTCATTCTTCCAATCCCGGATGTCAGGATTGTGTGATGATTTTCACGGAAACAAAACTGCGAGGCGCATATCAGATTGATTTCGAGTTGAGAGCTGACGAACGGGGATACTTCGCGCGTAGTTTTTGTCAGGAAGAATTCAGCTCCCACGGATTGCAAACGGCAATTGTTCAGTGCAACGTTTCTTTCAACAGGAAAAAAGGCACGATCCGCGGCATGCACTTTCAGATTCCACCCAGAGCGGAGGCAAAGCTCGTGCGCTGTACGCGAGGCGCTATCTATGACGTCATCATCGATCTACGGCCGGAATCAGCTACCTACCGCTCTTGGACGTCTGTCGAACTGACTGCAGACAACCATCGGATGCTGTACATTCCCGAAGGTTTTGCGCACGGTTTCCAGACGCTTGAAGACAGTTCCGAGGTCTTCTATGAGATGTTCGAATTTTATTCTCCCGAACACGCATGCGGCGTCAGGTGGGATGATCCGGCATTCGGAATCTTCTGGCCCCTGCCTCACCCGGTCCTGTCGGATAAAGACCGCGCCTATCCTTTATACATCAAGGCAACGCAATGAAGATCCTTTTGATCGGCAAAACCGGGCAGCTCGGCAGTGATATTCTGCAGAATAACAGCGGGCACGTTATTATTGCACCTGATCGTAATGAACTTGATATCCAGTCGTTAGAATCCATTAATACCGCGATTGATAGATACGCGCCGGAAGTAGTCATCAACACAGCTGCATTTCATAACGTTCCCTTATGCGAGACGGAGCCCGTAACAGCGTTTCTTGTTAACTGCGTCGCAGTACGGAATCTTGCTGCCGCATGCAACCGTATCGGGGCCCTCTTCATCACGTTCAGCTCTGATTACGTATTCGGCGGGGACAAACGAACTCCCTATCTAGAGCATGACAAGCCAGCTCCGCTCCAGATCTACGGCATGTCGCGGCTGGTCGGAGAGCATGCAGCGCTTTCCGTCGCACCTAGCCGCGCAATCGTGATCAGAACATGCGGGCTATACGGAGCATCGGGTGCGCAATCGAAAGGAGGCAATTTCGTTGACAAGCGCATTCAAGATGCAAAAACTTATACAACACTGGAAATGGGATGCGACCAGATCGTCTCCCCGACCTCAACGCATGATCTGAGTAAGGCTGTATTACAGCTAGTAGAACATCCGTCGAAAGAAATGGGCATTTATCATTTAGTTAACGAGGGGGAGTGTAGTTGGTACGAATTTACCAAGGCCATCTACAAAATCATGGCGTTCTCTGTCCTAGTAAAACCAGTTGACCGCAAGGGCAGGAGCGGCAATATGCGTCGCCCACTGTACTCAGCTTTGGCCAACACAAAGGCTCGCGAATTTGGGATTACCCTACCCCCCTGGCGAGATGCATTAGAGAGGTATTTAAAAGATAAATATGAAAGTATCGACAATTTTTAAACATCAACCGCTTTATGAGTTGCCCCCATCTATTTCTCGATCACAGCTTATCATTTGAGGATAACTGCATAATGTCGGATATATGCGTAGTACATTTGGTTAGAGCTAAGAACAGTATTGGACCATTTCGTAATTTTCTTAATTCATATGTTCAATACCGCAGCGGAAAAGATCATGATCTATTAATTGTGTTCAAGGGGTTTCATGGAAAGCACTGCTCTACGGAATACAATCAATTACTAAAGGATGTTTCCCATAAGACACTATATATGCATGATTACGGCTTTGACATCAGGGCATATTTCTTGGCAGTTAACAAATTCAACAATAAATACTTTTGCTTTCTTAATTCATTCAGCACGATACTAGATCATGAATGGTTGTTAAAACTGCATTCTCATCTGATGAAACAGAACGTCGGACTTGTCGGCGCGACTGGGTCTTATGAAAGTGTTTATACAGATCTTCTTATCGAACAGAAAAGCATCGGACTTTCGAAGACACAGATTGTAAGACGCTGCATACATTTCTTGGCAAAAATGAAGTATAAACATTTTTTTGAGTCTTTTCCGAACTACCACATACGTACAAATGGCTTTATCATTTCTCGGGATGTGATGGCGAAGATTCATCATGGCATTATTCTTTCTAAAATGGACGCACAAAGATTTGAGAGCGGCAAGCAAAGCTTAACTAAACAAGTTTTACAAATGAATTTGAACGTCCTGGTTGTCGGTAAAAATGGTGAAAGTTATAATAAAGAAGACTGGTGCAAGTCCGGCACATTCCGGCAAGGAGAGCAGAGCAACTTACTTATTGCCGATAATCAAACGAGCACATACTTAAACGCGAACACCACATTAAAATGCAAACTATCACGGCTTACCTGGGGAGAATAGAGCGCTTGGTGATTCAAAGGAAGCATGAAAGAGACATCAGTCAAAATAAATGTAATCGCTAATTTTGCAGGCAGAATATGGACGAGCATCATGAGTCTAGTCTTCGTTCCCATCTATATAAAGTTTATGGGAATTGAAGCTTACGGCCTCATCGGGATTTTTGCGTCTTTGATGGCTTTATTATCTGTTTTGGATATGGGCCTAAGTGCCACCCTCAGCCGTGAACTAGCAAGACTATCTGTCTCCGAAAAGTCGGCACAAGAATCGAGAGATTTAGTCCGCACATTGGAGGTGGTTTATTGGAGTATCGGTATTATCATTGGTTTAGGAATAATATCGCTGGCGCCTGTCATTGCCCACCATTGGATAAACGCACAGGGGATTCCTGCAAAGACAGTTGAACGTGCACTCTTAATTATGGGATTGGTCGTAGCTTTGCAATGGCCTACTTCGCTCTATGATGGGGGGTTGATCGGTTTACAACGCCAAGTCTTGCTCAACAGTATACGATCAATTATGGCAACTATTCAACATGGTGGTGCTGTTCTTATACTCTGGTTTGTATCTCCGACAATTATTTCATATTTCACGTGGCAAATATTCATTAGCATAGTTCAGACATTTTTTTTGGCATATTCTGTTTGGGAAGCTCTTCCGACCACTCGCAGGAAAAGTATATTTCAGAAGTATCTGTTGATTAAAAATTGGCGATTCGCTGCAGGGATGACGAGCATAGCTATTATGGCTACGATTCTGACACAGGCAGACAAGATTATTCTCAGCAGATTGTTGACACTTGCTTTATTTGGGTATTATGTGCTGGCATTTAACCTAGCAAATGCGGTAGGTCTACTCGTCACTCCTGTATTTTCGGCACTGTTTCCTAAGCTATCCCAGCTAATTACGGCGAAAGGTAATGAGAATCTTGTCTCAGAATACTACCATAAGGGTTGTCAACTTGTATCCATAATTGCTCTCCCTGTTGGTGGTGTGTTGGCTTTATTTTCTCTTCAGGTTCTACAGCTCTGGGTTCGTGACCCTGTAATTGCGCAAAATACATATATATTGCTCAGTTTACTGGTTATTGGGTCAACTTTAAATGCTCTTATGACGCTCCCTCTTACTTTACAATTAGCATATGGATGGACTAAGCTGTCATTCGTGAAGAACGTAATTGCAGTGATTGCACTTATACCTTTACTAATATGGTTTGCTATTCGGTATGGAGCCATTGGCGCCGCCATTATCTGGATTACACTGAACACTGGTTATTTCCTGGTAGAGATTCCTATAATGCATATGCGAATATTAAAAGATGACATGTGGCCATGGTATCTCAAAGATATTGGAATTCCTGCCTTTGTCGTTTGTTGTGTCGCTGGCGTTTCCCGTGTTTTGATGCCGCAGGGCGGGTCATCATATTTTAATTTTATCTGGATCGTAGTGACGGTTTTTTTTGCAATATTCTTTTCTTCATTGTCTACTCCGTTTGCCAGTAATTGGATGAAAAAGGTGAAAATTATATGACCCCCTTGTGCCCGCTCTGCAAGATACAATCGCTAGATCATTTTAGCGTTAGAGATCTGAATCAGGAAATTTCCGACACGATCTTTTACTATTATCGATGTCCCTCATGCCGACTCATCTTTCTATCTCCGGTTCCGAACGACCTCGGGTCTTATTATATACCAACATATCCCGCTTACCAAATGCCTTCTTCGCAAGAGCTTGAAACAATAGCCGTACAGGAGCAATATAAGCTGGAAACCATCCAGAAATTCGTCACTAGAGGGAGGCTCTTGGAGATTGGTCCATCATATGGGGCCTTTTGTTATTTGGCTAAAAAAGCGGGATTTGAAGTCGAAGCCATTGAAATGGATGCCCGATGTTGCATGTATTTAACTAAGGTCGTCAGGGTGGAAGCCATCAATACTAGCGATATCGCTGCATCGTTAGAAAAGCTATTGCCCTATGATGTGATAACGCTATGGCATGTCATCGAACACCTGACAGATCCCTGGGACACTCTTGGAGCAATTTCCAGAAAATTATTGCCAGGCGGCGTTCTCGTGATAACAGCGCCAAATCCTTCTGCCTTTCAATTCAAGTTGTTCGGTAAATTCTGGGTACATGTAGATGCACCGCGTCATTTGGAGTTGATTCCGATGCAGGTCCTCGTAAAATACATGGAATCATTAGGGATGCATCTCGTCATGGCGACAACAACAGATGAAGCCAGCAACATCTTCAGTACTTTTAGCTGGTGGTTTACTTCTGTGCGCAATCTATTGAAGGAGAAAGCACCATTCCTGCTTACTGAGGTTAAGAATGCATCAAAATCTCATATCGAGATATCGGATGATGTCAAAGATGCCTCTATCGGAACATTATTGTCACTTAAAAAGAGTTTACTGTTACTCCCTATTCGGTTCGTTAAGTCACTCATGGTAGGAGCGTTGCGCATCATCTATTTTCTGATACTGAAGCCCGTCGAACGGCGCAAAGATCTAGGCTGCGCGTATACAGTGGTATTTAAAATAAATCAAAATCAATAATTTCGCGAGAATCAGTTTGTATCATGGGTATTTAAAAAATGGCGATTCAAATTGGAGTACTCATTCCGACTTTTAATCGTGCAACGTATCTTGCGCTCGCTGTTAAAAGTATTTTGAGCCAGTCCTACAGAAATCTCAAAATCATTGTCATTGACAATGGTTCAACTGATGGGACTGTGGAGTTCATGGCGACGATATCTGATCCGCGCGTTCGCTATATTGTGAATGAAAAGAATATTGGCATGATCGGGAGCATTAACAAAGGGATTAACCTTCTTCCCAAAGCGGTTGACTGGTGCACGATTCTAAGCGATGACGACCTATTAGATAAAGATTTTATCAAAAATTTATTGCATACCGCAACTACCTCTGACGCGAAAAGTATCGTCCATTCTCACCGCATATTTATAAATGAGCAGGGAAGTCAAATCAGGGAAGCATTGCTGTCTCCTCGCGAAGAAACAGCTTTCGAATACATGATAATGCGTGCAAAGTTCAAGAGAGAAACCTATCTCACCGGGGTGTTGTTCAATCGCAAGTCTTTTCTGGAGATTAAAGGATATCCCACCTTTTCAACGGGTTTGGGAAGCGATGATGCATTTATCTTTGCCTTGGCATTAAAAGATAGACTGCTTTTTGAAAGGAATGCATACGCCTATATAAGAATCCATGAAGAAGCGGAAAGCAAGGTATTTTCCGATGGTGTGATAAAGCTACAAACACTAAAACAATTCGGTGGATACTGCAGAAGGATCGCAAAGGAAAGTGGTACTTTCAACCAAAATCAACTCAAAGACTTTGATAGAGTGCTCAATGGGTATCTCATTGCTTTGAACTCTATGTGCTGGATTGGAGCGACTCACTATATAATAAATCAGGAGAATAAAAATCCCGACCGGTTAACTGAGCTGCTTTCACTCGTGCAAGATAACCCAAACAATTTTTCTTTTAGAGTAAGGCTTGCCGTCACGTGCGCGAATTTAACCGGTATTTTACCCGAAGCATATGCAGTCTATCGCAGTTACTGGAGAATTATTATAAAAATCGCTCAATTCTTGAAACGATAAATTACCCTACTTTGGAAAGGTTTTGTCAACTTTAAATAATAATTATCAATGGAGTGTTTGGGATAGTACCCCTAAATCACATAAGTTCCTATTGGGAAGTAAAAACATGCTGGCGATGACCAGCACATTAAATTCAACAACTTGTTTATCTTGAGATCACTTTCATGATATGATCTGTCAATAGCGATCAATGCTTGGTTGAATATTTTAACTCGGGGGATTCCTTTCGAATCACGGACGTTTCTCGGCAATGTTTGTGGTTGGATCAGTTGTTTTTATCGTGATCTTGCAAAAAATAATAAAAATCTTGGCTAGTGCTGTTCGTTCGTGCTTTCGTCGAATCTCGTTTGTAAAACATGAAAATATTATTCGACCATCAGATGTTTAGTCAGCAGCAATACGGTGGCATTTCCAGATACTTCTATGAGATAGCCAATCGGATTGCTGCGCTACCGGGAAATGACGTGGAAATATTTTCACCACTCTACGTGAATGAGTACTTTCGCAATGACTGCAGTGTTCGGCCGCGGGGTATCAAGATCCCGCCTTTCCCAGGATCGAGTTATATCCTTCGTCCAATTGATTTTTTTCTAACGCGTCTGCTGGTGAAGCCCAGACATGACTTGGATATTTTTCATGAAACATACTATTCTCTTACTGATTATTGCCCCGTTTCTGCGAAGCGGGTAATTACGGTCTTCGATATGATTCACGAAAAATTCAAAGAATACTTTCCCGATGCTACCAAGGTTCAAAAAAACAAAGCACATTCAGTGCATCGAGCGGATCACGTGATCTGCATTTCAGAAAATACGAAACGAGATTTAATTGAATTGTTTTCCGTGCCTGAGAAAAGAATTTCCGTGGTTTACCTCGGTTGTTCCTTGGCATCAACTTCTCGAAAGAACACCGGCGAATTGACGTCATACCCGATGCCATACATCCTCTATGTCGGTTCCAGGCGTGGCTATAAGAATTTTGAGCGACTGCTTCGTGCCTATGCGGGTTCTTTTTTTTTAAAAAGTAATTTTGCTGTGGTTTGCTTTGGAGGAGGTGCGTTCTCCGCAAGCGAGTTGGCGTTGATGCGGTCTCTGGGCATTTCGAAAGGCAACATACGGCATTTATCCGGCGCTGACGAAATGTTAGCCGGATTATATAGTTCAGCCGCGGCCTTTGTCTATCCTTCCCTGTATGAGGGCTTTGGCATCCCGCCTCTGGAGGCGATGTCGCTCGGTTGTCCGGTAGTGTGTGCCAATACCAGTTCAATACCTGAGGTAGTCGGCGATGCCGCAGAATTATTTAACCCTTCCGACGAAGCTGAAATTCGCGCTGCAATTGAGCGGGTGGTTTCGACATCGGAATACGCCGCCATGTTAGTCGAGAAAGGGAGAAGGCGCGCTGGCTTGTTTTCATGGGAAAAGTGTGCCAAAAACACATTGAGTGTCTATCGCAAGGTCTTGGAGGGTTAAATGCCACTAAAGCGCGCGTTAATTTGCGGAGTATCCGGTCAGGATGGCGCCTATTTGGCGAAGCTTCTACTTGACAAGGGATACGAGGTGTTCGGCACTTCTCGCGATTCGCAGGTTTCCACTTTTATGAATCTGCATGCACTAAAAATCCGGGAACGTGTGCATACTCTCTCTATGGCAGTTAATGACTTCAGGAGTGTTTTACAAGCGCTGCGCAATGTGATGCCGGATGAGGTATACAACCTTTCCGGTCAAAGCTCCGTGGGACTATCCTTTGAGCAGCCGGTCGAGACTATGGAAAGCATCAGCCTTGCAACCCTTAATCTCTTGGAGGCTATCCGCTTCCTTGCAAGAGATATCCGTTTCTACAGCGCCGGTTCGAGTGAGTGCTTTGGCAATACCGGGGGAAGCCGAGCAAACGAAGAAACTCCTTTCCGCCCCATAAGTCCATATGCGGTTGCTAAGTCCGCCGCATATTGGCAGGTATCTAATTACCGAGCGGCATATAAACTTTATGCATGTACAGGAATTTTGTTCAATCATGATTCCCCTCTGAGGCCCGAGCGTTATGTTACTCGAAAAATTGTTCTTGGGGCGCTACAAATATCGTCAGGTGTCAAAAAAAATCTTTATCTTGGTAATTTGAACGTGAAAAGAGATTGGGGCTGGGCACCAGAATATGTTGAGGCAATGTGGAGGATGTTGCAGCAAGATTCTCCGGATGATTATGTAATTGCGACCGGGCATAGTTACAGTTTAAGGGATTTTGTAAACACTGCGTTTTCTGAGTTTGATTTGGAGTGGTCAAAATATGTGGAGATAGATCCGGCTTTATTTAGACCAACTGACTTGGTTGAGGGCAATGCAAATCCAAAAAAAGCAGCGGAAAAGCTTGGCTGGGTGGCGCAGTACAGAATGAAAGAGGTGGTACAAAAGATGATCGCGGCGGAGCTGCATGGAGTTTGCTCAATCTAATTTCGAATAAACTCCCCTTTACTTACCTACCGGGCAATGCGTTGTAACTCGGCTTTAGTTATAGCACAGCGCTGCGCATCGTTGTACAAGAATATAGTCGACTTTGTGGAGAAAAATTGAGGCTACAAGTACTGGAGTAACTGATGGCGATCTCGACTTTCATAATGACTCCACAAATCTTGATTGTGATTTTGCATGCAGTCGGACTGTCCCCTGACACCCTATCTCTGCGCTCAGCGTTAAAGAGGCACATTCGAAGAGGGTTTGACATCAACACCGTGATCGATGTCGGTGCGTCAAATGGCGTCTGAACGCTCAAGGCGATGAAACTTTTCGACAGTCGCCTTTTCCTCATCGAAACCCAGAAGGATCACGAACCGGCGCTGAAGAAGCTGAAGAGACACTATGCCGCACCGCCAGACAAACACTTGGAGGCAATTAAGAGCCGTCCGCTCCTTCTGCATGCGGTTGGTAAACAGACACGCCATCATGGACAGACCATAGTAACCATTACGAGCACGCGCGCAAAATCAGAGAAAGTTCAGCGCATTCTCGACGAGATATCCTGTTTCTTGCCCATCCTGAAAACAACTGCGGAGCAGTTGACTCCTAATGAGCGGTGCCAACGCATCTTAAGCCGTGCATTTTTCAAATTACTGGGCGGAAAACCGCTGCGGCGTCCGAACTGCTACCGGTATGGTGTGGATAAGTTGCTCTGACTGAGGTCAACTGCCGATTTTAGGATAATATATTCAGGTGGTTTTGTGTTCGATGATTCGCAAAAATTCCTCGGCGGTATGATCCCAGCCGAACTGACGGGCGGTGATCATGCCTTGTTCGGCTATGCTTTTTCGCAGGCTGCCATCGCCGATCAGCATGATCAACTTCTCCCGTAAATCGGGAACGCTCTTCGGTTCGCACATAAGGCAATTCCTTTCGGAAACCGCGTACTCGTGCACTCCGCCTGTATTTGTCACAAGAACAGAGCAACCACATGCCATGGCTTCGAGCGGAGGTAATCCGAACCCTTCCCACCACGATGTCGAAACGAAGATATGAGAACGGTTATAGATGTTCGCGATCTCAGCATCGGATTCCGCCTTGATAAGGGTGAAGTCCTGGCACGGGAACTGAGACAGGTCATCAGGAGAAATAACGAATATATTCGTGACGCGGTACCCGACAATGTCCTTGAGTTTTTGCCATGCCTCGACAAATTCAGCAAAGCCTTTCCAGGGATGCACCCGCCCTATGAGGCAGATGTTCAATTCGTCCTGCCTCCTTACAGCTTTGTCGAAAAAAACCGTGCGATCCACTCCGGGGTGCACGAGAAGACAAGGTACATCGTCCCTTCGGGACACCTTGATAAAGGACTCCCAGACGAAGCGCGAGTTGAAGATGAATCGCATCCGGAACCTGTATGATATTTTTGTCAGTGCCTTGTAGACCCATAATAATGCCTTGTAGTGCAGAAGGTGCAAATCGTCAAAAATGATGTAGTCGTCCGCCTGAAGGAAGCGATAGGCACGCTTACGCCTCAGAAGGAAAGATAGCAGGGACAGCATCGGGTCGGTTGTGATAAGAGCACTCTCTTTTCGTTTCCTTCTGACGAACCAGAACAACTTCGCGATATTGATGAACGCACTAAAGGCATTCCTGGCAGTCCTTCCCACAGGCAGGACGCGTACTTTGGGATGAAGCGAAAACGTGGGACGTTCATCGGATATCGATGGAAGGACAATATCAACGACATGGCCGTTTTTCACCAGTTCGTTAGCCAATTCGACGATAACACGGGTCCCTCCGCCCGTTTTAAAAAACAGCATGATAAATACAACGTTCATTTCGTACTCACTCGCCCAAACGACATTTACCTGTTTCGACGACCCGTTTTTTTAGCGCTTATCCTCAAGAAATATCGTTCATTGTCAATCTCGCCCTGCGCAACTTTTCTTAAGTTCTTTCGGTTTAACATCCGGAGGTCATCAATCCGGAATTTTCCCCTGTTCAGAATAATATAGAGAAAGGCAGTATAAAAAATCGCCAGAAGAGTCACGAACGGTTGAAATCGTGCAAGCCCCTGGGGAAGCACTGTACGGATACCGTGGTAACTGAAGCCGAAGACCCTGTTGGCAGGAGCCCAGTGATAATGTTTCCTAACCGTATTTAAAATTTCAGCTTGGAAACCCAGTGCCTGGCGTGGCGACATAGACTTGGATTCTCCATGCATACGGTAGGTTGCCAGATTATGCTCGATATAGAGAAGTTTGGCTATTCTGGATATCCTAATCCAAAGATCATGATCCATCGTGTAATGAAGAGCAACATCCATCGGGCCGGCGGCCTCCCATACGCTTCTCCTGAAAAAAGCCGAAGGTTGGCAGATCAGGTTCAGGACGGCGAGCCCTCGAAAATCAGTCGGGCCGGTATTAACGCTGCTCAATTTGCTTCCCAATTCATCGGTAAACAATGCCTTCCCATAAACGAGTCCAATATCAGGCCTATCGCTGAAAGCAGCGACAACGATTTTCAAGGCCCCTGGCAAATAGGTATCATCGGAATTCAACCAGGCAAGGATGTCCCCCTGCGCCAGGCTGAACCCCTTGTTCAGCGCGTCTGTCTGCCCGCCATCCTTCTCACTAATCCAGCGATACCGTATGCCGCGACAGTGAACAGGCCATTTTCCATCCGCGAGAAAACCTTCATATTTTTTGATAATCTCTACAGAATTGTCGCGAGAGCCGCCATCCATGATAATGTAATCAATCGTAAAGTTCCCTTCCTGACTCAGAACGCTTTCAATCGTCTGGGAAAGAAACCCTCCCTGATTGTAAGAGGGGGTGACAATGGAAATGCGGATAGGATCTGAATTTTGCTCTACGCTCATCATTACTTAGCGACTTCTTCGGAATAATCGAGGTAAATTTTCACTGTATGATCGAAGGGGTAAAGGAGTGCTTCATACATTCAAATGGCAGAATTGAGGGTTTGCGTCATACTGGCGAGCTGCGCCGTAAAACAGATCGCTTCCTTTCCCATGCGTCCATGATCTCTTCAAAAGCGGTTATAAAGAAGATGAAAAAACCAATCGACGGCAGATACAGACGATGCTCAAAAATTACATCCAGAATTGGAACGAAGCTCTGGGTCGGAGACAAAGTAATATAAAACCATGCCGCCCCAAACGGCAGCAAAGTCCATTTCTTTTTAGCATAGAGCCAAAGTGAGGCGACTACGACGCACATATGTCCGATCAGCGAGAGCAGCGTTGGGAACTCGAACAAGGTCCTTGCCAGAGGATAGGAATAATCCAGGTTTTGATTGACAGGGAAGAACAAAAGTCTAATGTAGGTCCACAGGACGTTCAATGAGGTAAGTTGATAGGTCCACGGCGTGATATTATTCTGGCCGGTGATGCCGAATCCTGCTCCGGATAGCTTAGATGTTGTTAAATTATACGCCACGAATCCCCAGGGCAAGGCCACCAAAATATATGCCATCGAGCGCGATAGGACCATCTTGAGCTTTCCCTCTGCAATGAAGAGAAAATCGTAGAGCACAAGCATGGCGGGCAGGGTTACTGCCCATTCCTTTGAGCCCATGGCAAGAAACGACATGAAGAAACATCCGATATAGTAACCGGATTTCCGGGTTCGTACGCCTTGAATAAAAAAAAGAAACGTCGCCAGGTAAAAGAACGCAGCAAGCAATTCCGTTCGGCTGATAATATACGTCACCGATTCAGTCTGGACCGGATGCAACGCGAACAGCAACGAACCGAAGAGGGCCATCCGTTTCGCCCGTACTCCGCCATATCGTGCGCTGAGAGAAGGAAGATTCAGGGTCCAGAGAATGAAGAGATAAACGAATATACTGTTGGCAATATGAAAGCCAATGTTGAAGATATGCCAACCGACAGGATTCAAACCGCTCAACTGGTAATTCAACAAAAGTGATAAATTCACGATTGGTCTCGTGCCGGAAAACTGGTCTACGACGCTATCCCAGCTAAAGCGTCTGATCCCCTGGTTTTCCACGATCGAGGGATTGTCGTCGAAGTGGAAAGCCGAGTGAAAAGTATTCGAGTACGAAATTAGGATCAGAGCTGCAATCAGAACAAAAGCGACCAGATTAAACCGTTTGCCGCTAAACAACCTGTTTATTTTTTCTTGAACACCCTGCATAACTGCCACCATTCCTCCTTAGCGGATAACTGTCGAAATGTAACACGGATATGGGACAAAGTAAAGAGCATTTTCCCTTCCCGTCACTTCCCGTTTCCCAACGCACTCATACTATCATCACGACCTGTTCTCTTCGCATTTTGCAGCTCCTGACGCAGAAGCGCGAGCTCTTGCGCTAATTTTTTACTTTTTTCGGTCAAGCCGGAAATCACCACGGAAAAATGCAAGGTAATGAGCAAAAGGAAAAGAAAAGCAATCAAGAAAAGAAAGGATGGCGGATAGAAGATGCCGACATGTCGCGATATGAATTCCAGCGTATTCCGTGATGAGGACAAGAGGAGAAGTACTAGACCCGCGAGAAGCCACAGGAGAGAATAACGTTCTTTGAGCCGGCCCCTCCTGATAAGCTCAAACACTATGAAAAGGAGAGCGCAGCTGCCCACAATAGCCAGAATTTTCAAAAGGTCCATAGGTCACCTCACTTTTTTTAATAAATCGATAAAAATGGCCATGAGTACTTTTGTCATATAATAAATTGAACGCAAAGGCGTTATCGATGATTTTCCGGCGGTACGCTCCCGCATCGTGACGGGAACTTCAATCATCCTGAGATTTACCTTGTGTGCCAGAACGAGCGATTCGACTTCCGGATAATCATCAGGGTACCTCCGTGCAAAAAACTCTATTGTTCTCCGATTTGCAGCTCGAAATCCTGAGGTACTGTCTGTTACGACCGTAGAGAGAATGCGGGAGAGGGTAAAGGAAAAAATCTGGATGCCGAGCGATCTGAATAGGGGGGCTTTGTAGGCCCCGGGAACTAAGAATCGGGAACCGATGACAATATCAGCAATGCCGTCTTCCAGTGGTCGCAGCAGTTTAACGATTTCTAATCCCACATGCTGGCCATCGCCATCAAACTGCACCGCAGTATCGTATCCCTGACGTTCAGCATAGACATATCCCGCCTGGACAGCCCCGCCGATGCCGAGGTTGAACGGCAGATCCAAGGCTTTCACACCCATGTCTTTCGCGATTCGAGCTGTAGCATCCCGAGATCCGTCATTCACTACGACCACATCGGCTGAAGGAACATGCTTTCTCAGGTCGGCAATCACTCCTGGCAGACTCTCTTCTTCATTGTATGCAGGCACGATGATCAATATTTTCATACACTAATCTTTCAGGGCAATTTCTCTGATTGACAACCGGTACTGGCATAGGAGTCTGTAGACAGCAGGCCGGCGAAGGCGGCGCAACCGGGAGCCTGCCCGGCGCTGTTTCACGATGGAAGGGAAGCGCCATGAGTGCCGATCCCCATGCTTTCAACAAAATTGACAGTGCTTGCAGCACGGAATTCTGCTTTGAAAATTCGCCGCTCGCACCTTTGCCCATGAGTGCTCCGTACAGATGGCCCAGAAGTCGCAGGAATGTAAAACAAGGGCTTATGGCTATCAGTTCCAACGGGTAATATTTAAGCAGTACCCATATCCTGTTCCGTTCGACTAAGAATGCCTTGAAAGGCGAATAGGCAGAAGATGATGATGAATACTTGTGAAATATTTTTGCCGATGGAACATACGTGCATCTCCACCCTGCTAGCCGTGCTCTGAGCCCTATATCGACGTCATCGGCATAAGCAAAGAAATCCTCGTCAAACAGGCCGATCTCGTCGAGCATCTCCTTGCGGTAGAGTCCTGCACATCCGCTCGGAAACAGCGCTTCACCTGGACGATCATACTGTCCCTCGTCCCTTTCCAACCGCCCTTTTCCTCGTCCCAGTCCATCGGGATACAAGAGGAGCCCAACGTTATCGATGATGTCCGGATTGCTGTAGGAAAGTATTTTCCCTCCCCACATCCCGACAGAATGATTATCAGCTTCCGCTGTTTTCACAAGGCTTGACAGCCAGAAAGGATCTGCCTTCGTATCATTGTTCAAAAGAGCGATGTACTTACTTGTTGCGATCTGAATGCCCGCGTTATTGCCTCCTGCAAAACCGATATTTTTCTGCAGGCTGAGCACGCGAACGTTCTCGATATCGTCCCTGAACAAACTCTACTGACCCGTCGCGCGACCCATTGTCAACGAGGATAATTTCGACGTCCTTAACCTCCCGTTGGGCAAGCAGCGAATCCAGGCATTCGCCCAGAAGATGTTTGCCATTCCAGTTTACGACAACAACGGAAACGATAGGATCGGCCAAAAAAACTCCTTCACTGCTTCAGCGCAGCTTGAGAATATTCGTTATGATAATCTATCCTCTGCGAACAGTCAATATTTTACTCATAAATCACTTGGCTCTCACAGACTGCATCGGAGCATGGCATGCTAAACATGCGTTCCACCGCAGAAAAGTATTTTCTCCAAAAAACAAATAATATCGCACCACTTTCAATCTATTGCTGCGCACGGAAGTCATGGTCCTTCATTGGACATCGATAGCACCTGGATGGTCAAAGCGGTCGCGTGTGAATAGAGAACGGGCATGAGCCCTCATTATTGATTTTTTAGTTTTCGGTAGCGAACAACCAACCAGAAAAATCCAAAATACGAGAGGAGTGCAGCAGCGGTCCCGAGTGTAAGGGTCCCCACGATGAATGACCAGAGGTAGGGTTTCATCGTGACGTACACAGTGGAAATCGTGAGTTCGTTCCAGGCAATATGTGGAACCGGGGCATCATTACCGGTAATTTTTATGCCAAACCAAGTGCAAAAACCATACAGGGGAACAACGGTCCAAGGATTATTAATGAACGACGCGCTCAGGACGACGACCTTGCTGACGCGGAACACCCAGGCCAGCAGAAAACAGCTGACGATGTGCAATCCTACCGTCGGTGAAAATGCGATAAACACCCCGAGCGAAAAGGCAAGTGCAAGTTTGTGAGGAGGGTCGTTCAGTTCAAGCAGCGCCCGAACTCGCTCTCGAATATAGCGATAATTTTTCATCGTGAATTATGTGAGACCAGCAGCATTACCGTGAATGTGCAAAGTGATCATATCCCACGGGTAAAAGCGGCTTTTCTTTGCCCTGACCGTCAACAAGGAACAGTTTTCGATTCTTTGTAACTTCGCCGATTTCTGTCAAAGGAATACCCATTGACTGCAATTTGATTCTGCTTTTCTTTGGCGCCGTAAAGAGGAGTTCATAATCCTCTCCGCCCGATAAGGCGTAGTGCAACGGACTTTTCCCGAGTGCGTCCGCTACGGGACGCAAAGACCGCGAATAGGGCAGGTTCTCTGCGAATATTTTTGCTCCGACACCGCTTTCATCGCAAATATGAGCCAGGTCGGACGAAAGCCCGTCGCTGATGTCAATCATGGCATGGGCGCATTTGGACCGGGCAATCAGCATGCCCCAATCGACTCGCGGCACCGGGCGTAAATGCCTCTGAATCAGTTTCTTTTCCCCTGCCCCCCGTCCCCTGGATCCGACGCCGCTTCTGAGCAGCTCCAATCCTGCTGCTGAATCACCCAATGTCCCGGTAACGAAGATTCGGTCTCCCGGTTGGGCGCCGGCCCGTGCTACAATCCTCGGTTTCTCGGATTCTCCGAGTACCACGATATTGACTATAAGTTTCTCCCTGGATAAGCACGTATCGCCTCCCACAAGAAGAGCGCGATGACTGCGGAGAACGGTGTTTAATCCACGGTAAAACTCCTTTATCTGTTCTACCGGAACCGAGGGTGGGATACCGAGCGAGGTCAGGCAAAACCGGGGAATGCCGCCCATTGCTGCGATGTCGCTGAGATTAACCGCCGCTGCTTTCCAACCGAGAGAATAATAATCCGTATAGGAGAGGTCAAAGTGTACGTCCTCAAGCAGCATGTCGGTGGTTGCAAGCAGAATTGATGCGGGAGCAATCTTTAACGCTGCGGCATCGTCTCCCATGCCGATCAACACAGAGGGTGACTGCCGTGCAGACAACTTCCGTATGGAATCAATCAGCCCGAATTCTCCCAACGAAGACAGTTTCATCGATTCTTCTGATATCTCTCGTCTCTTATACGATAATCCCTGTTGCTCAATGCGTGGCCTTTGATCTGCCGGGCAGTCTTTTATGCGGAATTCGTCGCACGACTTTTTTTCTCAGGGCCGTTGATATAACATCGTCCATGGTCGTCGCGAGAATGAAATGCATGTCCTTCCGGAGATACTTTGGAATATCATCAAGGTCCTTTTCATTCTCCTTCGGAATGATCATCGTCTTGATCCCGGCCCTGCGGGCAGCGAGGGTCTTTTCCTTGAGACCGCCGATCGGGAGCACCCTTCCCCTCAGGGTCACCTCACCGGTCATGGCAAGGTCCTTCTTGACCGGCGCATTCGTGAATACCGATGCGAGGGCGGTTGCCATCGTAACGCCGGCTGATGGACCGTCCTTGGGAATAGCGCCGGCCGGCACGTGGATATGCACGTCCGTTTTGCCGAATACGTCCGGCTGGATGCCGAGGAGGCCGGCGCGCGATCGAACATAGGTGAGCGCCGCATGGGCCGACTCCTTCATTACGTCGCCGAGATGGCCGGTGAGGGTGAGATTCCCCTTGCCCCGCATGGTCGTTGCTTCTATATACAGGATATCACCACCCGTTTCCGTCCAGGCCAGTCCGGTCACCACGCCGACTTCATCCTTGTCCCGTTCGACTTCCGGCAGATATTTAGGGACACCGAGATACGTATGAAGGTTCTGCGGGGTGATCGTGAACAGGCCTGTTTCTCCTTCCGCCACTTTTCTGGCCACCTTGCGGCACAGATGTCCGATCTCCCGTTCGAGGTTCCGGACACCCGCCTCGCGGGTATACTGGGAAATGACCTCAAGAATGGTCTTATCGGGGATGCTGATGTTCTTTCCCGTTATGCCGTGCTCCGTCAACTGCCGGGGAACCAGGTAGCTCTTTGCAATGCCGAGCTTCTCCTGCTCCGTGTAACCGGAGAGGTGGATGATCTCCATTCTGTCTTTAAGCGGTCCCGGGATCGGGTCGGTCATGTTCGCGGTTGTAATAAACATCACTCGTGACAGGTCAAAAGGCAGTCCAATGTAATGATCGCTGAAGGAATTGTTCTGCTCCGGATCGAGGACTTCGAGCAGCGCCGCAGAAGGATCTCCACGGAAGTCGGCGCCGATTTTGTCGATCTCGTCGAGCATGAACACAGGGTTATTGTAGCCCGCTGTCTTGATGCCCTGGATGATCCTCCCGGGAAGCGCACCGACGTAGGTGCGCCGGTGGCCGCGGATCTCTGCCTCGTCACGCACGCCGCCAAGCGAAATGCGTACAAACTCCCTCCCGAGAGCCCGTGCAATCGATTTGCCGAGTGATGTCTTGCCGACCCCCGGCGGCCCTACAAAACACAGGATCGGCCCCTTCATCTTTTCCTTGAGCTTGCGCACGGAAAGGTATTCAAGAATGCGTTCTTTTACTTTTTCAAGGTCGTAGTGGTCTTCTTCGAGCACCTTGTAGGCAGTCTTGAGATCGAGGTTGTCCTTGGTCGCCTTGCTCCACGGAATCTCGGCCAGCCATTCGATGTACGTTCGCGTCATGGAAGCTTCAGCTGCATCCGGATGCATGCGTTCCAGCCTGCGGAGCTGTTTTTCAGTCTCCTTTGCGGCCTTCTCGGGCATCTTGGCGTCTTTTATCTTATCGCGAAGTTCGCGGATGTCCTCGGAACGGTCATCGGTCTCTCCCAATTCTCGCTGGATCGCCTTGAGCTGCTCGCGCAGGAAGTACTCACGCTGCGTCTTGTCGATCTCACCCCGGACATCAGCCTGGATCTTCTGCTGCATGGACAGAAGTTCGATCTCTTTTCCGAGTGCCTCATTGATGCGCTTGATTCTCTGAACGGGGTCGGCGATTTCGAGGAGTTCCTGTGCCTGTTCTACCTTAAGGCCCATATTTGCAACTGCCAGGTCCGCCAGCTTTCCCGGATCGTCCACATTCTCAATGACCACCATGATGTCCGGAAGAATGACCTTTCCGAAAGAAACCAGTTTCTCGATCTGCTCTTTCACATTCCGCATGAGTGCTTCAGTTTCGAGACTGATCGACGTTGCTACGTCGGGAAAGGTCTTGATCTCGACCTGGTAGAAAGGTTCTTTCTGGAGGAACTTGGCCGTTTTTGCCCGGGCCACCCCCTGGACAAGGATCTTGATGCGACCGTCAGGAAGTTTCAGCATCCGCATGATCACGCCCACCGTGCCTACGGTGTACAGATCTGACGGCGATGGGTTCTCCACATTGATGTCCTTCTGCGAGGTCAGGAAGATCATCCGGTTCCCCTCAAGCGCAACTTCAATCGCTTTGATGGACATCTCCCGTCCCACGAAGAGCGGCAGCACCATATAAGGGAAAACAACAATGTCTCTGATCGGGAGCAAAGGTATCTTCTTGGGTATCTCAATGGATTGCTGGAGATCTATGTTTTTTGTCTCGGTTTTTGCCAAACTGGCCTCCTCATGTTAAACGCTTCCCTGCACAAAATAGCACCCTGAGGTACTTGCTCTTATAGCTTCAACTTTTTAAGATAACTCCTGAAATCGTCGCCGAACTCCACATTCTTCAATCCGAACTCCACGGTGGCCTTGAGAAAGCCAAGCTTATCGCCGGCGTCGTGCCGTGCTCCCTGAAATTCATAGGCATAAATCGGCTGCTTGTCCATTAGAATCTTGAGTCCGTCGGTAAGCTGGATTTCACCGCCCTTTCCCGGTTTGGTATGTTCCAGGGAACGGAATACCTCCGGCGTAAGAATATAGCGGCCTATGATTGCCAGGTTGGACGGCGCTCTATCGGGCGATGGTTTTTCTACAAGATCTCGAACAAGGTAAATCCCATCCTCGATCTTTTTCCCGTCGATAATGCCGTAATGGTGCGTTTGGGACTTGGGAACCTTCTGTATGGCAAGGATTGTGGCCGGATAACGCTTGTAGACCTCCATCATCTGCTGCAGTGCAGGGACTTCAGCATCGATGATATCGTCGCCGAGAAGTACTGCAAAAGGTTCGTCACCGATAATGCGTTTCGCCATCAAAACCGCATGGCCAAGTCCCAGCGCTTTTTTCTGGCGAATATAGCAGAAGGTCACGAGGTTTGCTATCCGCTGCACTTCCGACAGCAATTTATGTTTGCCCTTCGCTTTGAGATCTTCTTCCAGTTCGAAAGCAACGTCAAAGTGGTCTTCAATCGCCCTCTTTCCGCGACCGGTAATAACCACGACCTGGTCGATGCCCGATGATACGGCTTCTTCAACAACATACTGGATCAGGGGTTTGTCCACGAGCGGCAACATTTCTTTGGGAGATGCCTTTGTTGCCGGCAAGAAACGAGTCCCCAGGCCAGCTGCGGGAAAAACCGCTTTCGTAATCGACTTGTTCATAATTATTCTCCTCAACGGTATTCTATGTAACTGCCCCGAAAATGTCAAGGCAAGACGCGGTAGAGCTGACTTTATTCATTATTTGGGTACCGGAATGCTTCCCAGGAGATACTTCAGATCTTCATCATCAAACCGCAGGCCGAGGCCGACAAAGGCCGACTTGCGCTGGGGGTTAAGGAAGTTGTCATACCCGGCGTCCACGAAGAGCACCTTATTGAGGCTGTAGTTTGCCGTAGCTTTCAGATGAGTATTTTCGTTGCCAGGCTCCCTGCTGTTATAGTTCCAGGAATCGAGACTGAATTTGAACCGGTCGTCAAAAGCATAATAGTCGGCGCCGATGCCGCCGGTGGACTCTATGAGGCCGAGACGAAGAGCAAGATTTCCGTACCGTTTCGCGAATTCAACACTGAACTTGAACTTATCCTCGTAGGTCTCGGTCACGACCGTACCGCCCGGCGGCGTTGTTGACGTTTCCGTCCTCGTATAGTTGCCGAAGGGATCGGACGTCAGCTCGAAGATATAGTAGGTGTCCGGCCTCGGCTTGAGTTCAAGTGTGGCGTAGCTCTTGGACTGCGGGAACATGTACTCACTCCGAAACCCGACGATCGTTTTCATGCGCTCGATCCGCGAAACATAGTCGGTGAGTCCTTTCGCGGCATTGTCAATATTGTTATACATGCTGTCATTGTTAACAAGCTTGCCGATCGTGCCTTCACCGCGGTCGATCTTCTGCGCAGCGTTTTCAATGGAAGCAAGTGCCAGATCAGCCTTTTTCGAAGCTTCTCTGACATTTTCCATGGTGACCTTAAGGTTATCTCGGTTGTCATTGACAACGCCGTTGAGGCTCGCGACAAGTTCGTTCAATCTCATAACCAGTTCACTGCCATCGCTACGCAGGGTAGATGAGAAGTCCTTGATGTTCGCTGTGGTCTCACGCAGGTCATGGAGCATGTCTTCCATGGAGCGCTCACCCTGCTGGGTGCCGAGGACCTGGCGAAGCGATCCCGTGATCTGTTTAACATCGTCTGATATTGCAGATAACTGGTTGATGAGTTTGTCCACATCGCTCGGTGATACCGTTGCCTGTACCCGTTCTCCCGGACCGTAATAGGGAGATTCGCCCGGTGAGGTCTGCACGGGTGCTCCGGTCTTGACCGGGACAAACTCGACATATTTCTCACCTAACAGGCCGAGGGTCTTGATCATGGCTTCGGTGCCGCGCGGAATATGAACGCCCTCGTCTATCCTCATCGTCACCCGAGCGCGGCTGTCCTCAAGATCAACTTTTTCAACAGTTCCGATTTTCACGCCAGCCATCCGCACAGCCGACTTTACATCGAGACCGGCTACCGAGTCAAAAGTCGCCTGCAGAAGATACCCCTTCTTCTCCCCGAACTGGTACTTGCCGACGGCAAAGGTCATGTACAGCAGGATAACCGCGCCTGCGATAACCAGCAAACCCACCTTTGCTTCTGCGCTCAGTTTGGCCATGCGAACTCCGTTTTCTTTCAGATTGCGGATTGCAGCTTGAACATTTTGTCTTCGAAAAAAGGTGCTCTAGATTTTGACTCCACAACTGGATCCGGATCACTCTGCCGTTATCGGCCCCACTGCGCTCCCGGTAATAAACTGATGAACGATCGGATTCGTCGTATTCTCTGATCTGATCAGGAGTCCCGATCTCCAGGATCTCTCCCTTGTACAGCATGGCGATACGGTCCGAGATCTTGTATGCGCTATGCATGTCGTGTGTGATAGCGAACCGATGTTACGCCGAGTTTCTTTCGAAGATCCACGATCAGATCGTTGATCGAATCGGCCGCAATCGGGTCCAGACCCGTCGTAGGTTCGTCATAGAGGATTATCTCGGCATCCATGCAATGGCCCGCGCAAGCCCTACCCTTTTCTTCATCCCGCCGGAAAGTTCCGACCGGCATCTTGTCCTCGACGTCCTTGAGCCCTACGAGCGCCAACTTCTCTGTCGCGACCTTTCTGAATTTCCCTGTCCGACATTTTTGTATGCTGTTTGAGGGAGAACCCCACGTTCTCCCATACCGTAAGCGAATCGAAAAGCGCCGCCATCTGAAACAGCATGCCGAATTTCTTTCGCAGCTCGTTCAAGCCGAATTCATCGAGATCGTTCAGCACCTGGCCATCAACGATAACCCGTCCCTTGTCCGGAAACAGGAGCCCGATGATATGTTTCAGCAGCACGCTCTTTGCCGCTGCCACTGCCGCCGATCACCGTCATGCTCTCGCCCTTTTCCACCGTAAGGTTCACGCCGCGGAGCACCTTGAAGCTCGCCGAAACTTTTATGCACATCGATGATCTCGATCATTGCCATGACGTCACCATAACAGTGCAGACAGGAAATAATCCAGGATCAGGATGAGCATGCAGGAAATCACGACGGCGCCGGTCGTTGCCTTGCCCACGCCCTCAGCGCCGCCTTCGGTGTTGAATCCTTTGTAACAGCCGATGAGTCCGATAACGGCGCCGAACACGAGCGCTTTGATCAAGCCCGTACCAGATGTCCGTCACCTCGGTATAGTTGATGCTGTTGTTGATATAGGTGACCGGGTTCGTCCCCAGCACTTTTACGCCGACAAAATAGCCGCCCGTTATGCCGATGATCATGCCCAGAATCGTCAGAAAGAACATCATCACCGTGCTTGCCACGAACCTCGGCACGACGAGATATTTCATCGGGTTCGTGGCAAGAGTAGACAACGCATCGATCTGTTCGGTCACGCGCATCGTGCCGAGTTCCGCGGCCATCGAGGCACCTGCCCTGCCGGCAACCATGAGGCCGGTCAGCACCGGCCCCAGTTCCCTGGTCATGGAGAGAGAAACGACCGTGCCGATGAGCGTTTGAGCGCCGAACCGCTTGAACCCCGTATAGCTCTGGAGCGCAAGCACCATGCCGGTGGAGAGAGCCGTGGTAAGCACAACAGGAATTGAGTTGACGCCGATCAGTTCCATCTGTTTCAGCAAGCTTTTGACATAAAATGGAGAGCTGAAGGTCCAGCGAAGTGTCTGCCCGAGAAAAATGAGAACGGATCCGATCTCGGTGAACACGGCCGACGTCCTTCGGCCCAGCGTTTCCAATATGTTATAGATAAACCCTCGGGACTCGACTGCTGATACCACAGAGCACCTCGTACGCAATTGATCCTGTCTTTTTGGCTATATCATCTGCCGTGATCCGCTCCCGGCCTGACTGCCTATCAAGACAACGGAATCCCCTTCACTAGATACCAGGGACATCCGTCACATCGATCATGCACATATCCATGCATACCCTTCCCACTACCGGCACGCGCACGCCCCGCACAATGGCCTCTCCGGTATTCGACAGACTGCGGCTGTAACCATCTGCGTACCCGATCGGGAGCGTGGCAATGAGGCTCTCGCGCCTGCGTCACAAAGGTCCGGCCATAGCTGATCGGAACGCCGGTCGGAACTTTTTTCAGAAAAGCAATCCGCGTGACCAGCGACAGCACCGGCCTAAGGTCTGCCTTTTCAACTCCTGCTTCGAGCGGATTGTACCCGTAGAGCATGAGCCCCGGCCTCACCATGGTAAAGAGCGCGCGGTGGTAATCGAGAATTGCTGCGCTGTTCGCGGCATGCCTGAACGGAATCGTAATTCCCCGCGCAGAGAGTTCTGTTATAAGCGATTCAAAGCGATCAAGCTGTTTCGATGCATACTCCTTGTCACGGAGGTCAGCGTCGGCAAAATGTGTCATCAGGCCCTGTACGTCGATTCCGGGAAGCCTACCGAGCGCAACGATAAAATCAACCGCCTCCTCAGGAGGAATACCGATCCTTCCCATGCCTGTATCAATTTTAATATGGACCGGGACCTTCGTCTTCAACGTCTCTGCAGCTGCCGATAATGCATGGGCGAACGACAGGGAGGTGAGCACCGGTGTAAGTTTTAATTCGACGAACCGCTTCTGCCTGTTCCGGGAACTCGGTCCCCATGACCAAAATGGGTGCATGAATGCCGGCCATGCGAAGTTCCCGCGCCTCTTCGACCAGGGCAACACCGAGCATGTCAGCGCCGAGACTGAGGAGTCTCCTGGAAACCGGTACGGCACCATGACCGTAAGCACCTGCCTTCACCACAGCAAGGATGTTTCTGCCTTCGGCACGGCGTACTACTTCAGCGTAATTATGGGACAACGCCTCTAAATTGATCTGCGCGACGGTCGGTCTCTCAGAAAGAGGGAGGCCGCCCCTCAAGCCCGCAGAGACATCTTCCGAAGGTGTGTCAGTGGATGGTGCTCTCATTATTTATTGCCTCAAAAGAGTTGGATGCGGGAAGAATTTCAATCTTGTCGAATGACTGTGCACAGTCCAGACACTCCCAGTGGTGAATGGTCCAGTATTCAAAATCGAGTTCAATGCTGTAATCGTCTTCCTGAAACAGGTTAGTTCCCCCGCAATAGGGGCACATGATCGGTTCCATGACCAATCCTCCGCGTTTCATCACTCGCGAAGCACTTCCGCCACGAAAAGGAAATCACTTCCGCGTTCATGTCCGCATACCAAACATCGACGGCATGCTGATCCGACAGTAAGATATTCGCCGATTCTCATACAAAATTGACGAAATCTGCCGTAATTTCAGATGGTTTCTGTTTACTGTATCACAGAGATGATTATTTTGCAAAATATTTTTTGGCTGGCGATAGCGCTCAGAGCAACATCGATCGGAGCGACTTAATGAGGCGTTTGTTCTCGCGTCGAGATCTTACCGCGATCCGGATATAGCGGCCGTCAAGGCCTGGAAAGGTCGAGCAGTCACGTACGAGCATGCCTTGAGCACCGAGTTTTTCCCTCAGCGTATAGGCATCCATCGACGTCAGTTTAAAGAGAATGAAATTCGCCGAGCAGGGAAAGGTCTCCACTCCGGGCAGAAGACGGAGAGCGGAAAGCAGGCGGTCGCGCTCCCGTGCAATAAGCGAGCGTGTCTTTTTGATGTATGACCAATCGCCCAATGCGGCTATCGCGGCCCGTTCCGCCGGAATTGACACGGTCCAAGGTTCCTGCCCTCCCCGCAATGCTGCGATGGTCGTTTCGTCGGATACTGCATACCCGACGCGGAACCCCGGCATGCCGAAAAACTTCGTAAAGGCCCGTAGGCAGATAATACTCGATGTGTGCACGGTCTCCTTGATGATCGATTCGGACTCCATGAAATCCATAAACGCTTCGTCGACAACCAACTTTACTCCGCGCTGCTGAGCAACTTCATAATCTTCAAGCATCTCGCTTTTCGAAATAACTCTGACCGGTGGGGTTGTTGGGATTGCAGAGGAACGCCATATCCACGCCCGTGAGCGCAAAAGCCATTTCTACTGGATCAATGCGAAAACCGTCGTGCTCCTTGAGCGGAAACGTCACGACCTCGGCGCCGGCATTTTCTGCTGCCGCGGCGTATTCCGAGAAAGTCGGGATTGGAATCAAAACCTTCCTCGGCCGAAAAATACGAGGGATTAGGTGAATAAGCGCATTGGAACCATTGCCGCACATCACCTGCTCAGGTTTTATGCCGAAATATCTGGCAATCCCCCGTCTGAGATCGGCCATCTCCGGATCAGGATAGCGTTCGACATGGGAGAGCGCTCTTTTCGCTGCTCCTATCGCATCCGATGAAGGTCCCAAGGGGTTCACGTTCGAGCTGAAGTCAATAATCTTGCCCGGATCGAAACCGTAGTGCCTCGCGGCCTCATAAATATTGCCTCCGTGAGCTTTCGATATTTTTGGGCCATTCTTTCCCGCGGAGATAACATCAACAGTATGCACTTCGGTATCCTGCACTCTCTACTCCCTTACACTTAGTATTCCAACCTGTGTGCATTCAACGAGGGATTGATTTCTTACAGCTCGGCCGCCAGATCCGGGAACCGTTCTTCGATAAAACTTTCCGCCGTATTCCTTGCTTGCATTGCATTCGTTTGTTGCATCACCAGGTTTGCGAGTTCTACTGCATCCTGCATTCTGATGGAGCGGACGACCCGCTTCACCCAGGGGATGGATGCCACGTTCATACTCAAGTGTTGAAAACCCATGCCGAGCAGGATCGCTGCATACAACGGATCGCCGGCCATCTCACCGCACATCGCGAGCGGGATATTGGCTTGATGTGCAGCTTCCGACACACGCTGGAGCAGGCGGAGCACGGCCGGGTCGAGAGGCTCATACATGTATGCTACGTGTTCATTTTGTCGGTCGATCGCCAATGTGTACTGTATCAGGTCGTTGGTACCCACGCTGAAAAAATCCACTTCCTTGGCAAGGAGATCTGCTATCAGCGCGGCAGAAGGGATCTCTATCATCACGCCAATTTTCAGATCTTCCTGAAAAGCCTTGCCTTCGGAACGTAGTTCTGCCTTGACCTCCTGGAGCAGTCTTTTTGTTTCACGGATTTCGGTGAGGCCCGATATCATGGGAACCAAAATCTTGACATTCCCGTGCGCCGCAGCGCGCAGGATACCGCGAAGCTGGGTTTTGAACATATCGCGTTTCTGAAGGCAGAAACGAATCGCCCGCAATCCGAGTGCCGGGTTCACCTCCTGATCGAATTCACCGGGGAAGCCGACCTTGTCCCCTCCCACGTCGAGTGTCCGGATCACTACCTCGTGCGGGGCCGCCCGTTCTGCGACATGGCGGTAGGCAATATAGTGTTCCTCTTCCGTGGGTAACGCCTGCCGGTTCAGGAAAAGGAATTCCGTGCGGTACAGGCCGATACCGAGGCCGCCGTGTTCAGCCGTGGAATTCGCTTCTTCAGGCAGCTCAATGTTTCCCTGCAATTCAACGACGTGTCCGTCAAGAGTTTCGGCGGGAAGCGTTCTCAGCTTGTCCAGCTCCTGCTCAAAATACTTGTACTTGCGTTGTTTCTGCAGGTAATCAAGGAACGTTTCCTCGTCCGGGTCGACTATTACCACTCCATGGACACCGTCCAGGATGACCACGTCGCCCGTCTTGACTGCAGCAGTGATGTTCTCCAGCCCCACTGCTGCAGGTATGCCGAGAGATCGGGCGAGGATGACGGTGTGAGACGTCCTGCTGCCAGCATCGGTGACAAAACCAAGGATTTTGTCTTTCCGCATCATGAGCGTGTCGGTAGGAGCCAGATCATGGGCTACGATGACGGCCTCTTCCTTGATATCGGCAAGACTCTCCTGCTTGTGGCCGACGAGGTTCCTCAGGACCCGTTCGCCAACCTGTTCGACGTCTTGTTTTCGTTCGCGAAGATATTCGTCTTTTATGGAATCGAACTTTAGCCCGATGGCCCTTATCGTTTCTTTGAGTGCACCTTCAGCATTCAGGAACGACTCCTTGATACGCTTGATCGTCCCCTCCACCAGCATCTTATCTTCCAGCAGCATGATATGGGTTTCGAGGATATAGAGATGCGATTTTCCCAGTCCTTTACTGATGCGCTTCTTGAGATCCTCCAACTGGCCACGGGAAAGCTCCACGGCTTTTTTGAAGCGCGCACACCTCGTCCTTGACGCTGACGTCTTCGATCCGACGTCCTGCAACAACGATCTTCTGTCGGTCGAGCAGATAGACCCTGCCGATCACGATACCAGGAGAAGCGACAATCCCTCTATATATTTTCTCGTGCATGCGATTCCTGCCTGAGGCGGCCGCAAGGGCAACCCGGCCTTGAACTTTGACTACCAAATCCGATTTTTTATTCTTTTTCCCCGAACTTGTCCTTAAAGAGCCTCTCAAGGCCTTCTACCGTCGCGTTTTCGTCATTCCCCTGTATGCTCAGTAAAACGCTGCTTCCTTTTGCAGCGGCAAGCATCATGATACCCATAATGCTCTTGCCGTCGACTTCCAACCCATCCTTGCTGATCGTAACTTTCGATGCATAGGAGTTCGATGTCTTTACGATTTGGGCAGCTGCCCGTGCATGGAGACCGAGTTTGTTTTCGATCATAAGCTCTTTTTTAATCATTAAATAACTCCCGCATATGCCAGTACCAAACAGATGATTGCCAGTCCGAACATGAGTTTTATAGGAGAACCGCCTCTCCGCAGCATACCGACCAGGCCAAACGTGCAAGCTATGCCCGAAATAACCATGACGACTCCGGGGATGGGGTATTCGATCCTGAATTCCGGTCTCCAAAGCGGGATCATGCCGAGAATGCCGCCGAGGACCGTGAGTGATATGATCTTGAACAGCCTGGCCATCTTAGTAAAGTTGTAGATGGCTAAAAGCGACACTGCATCGCCGCCGCTTCTGTAGCCCCACAGTAAAAGGCCGATTCGAAGGCTTACGTGCCATATGTTAAAAAGCACGAGATAAAGTATCGGCGCCCACCATGATCCCATTATCAATACTGCTACGGCAATGATGGCGGCAAATGGCTTGAGCGCTCCCCAAAAGAAACTGTCCCCCAATGCTCCCAACGGGGCCATGAGCGCAGTTTTTAAGTCTGACGACTTCCCGTGCGCCGTCCTCGCCTCTTGCACGGTCCTCCTCTTTCCGCATGACCGCGCCGAGGATGAACGTAGCAAAGTAAGGCTGCGTATTGAAATACTCCAGGTGGTCTTTCAACCGCGCCTGATATTCCTTCCTGTCCGGATAGAACTTTCTGAGCACGGGCTCGATGGCATAGGCGAACCCCAGGGTCTGCATGCGATCAAAGCTCCATGACGCCTGAAGCAGCAGCGCCCTCCAGGATACGCCAAAAAAAACATTCATCCCCACGTTCTTACGATCGACGTTCACTGTACCTGGCACCCAGCCAGCCCGCAATCACCGTAAGCACCAGGACGATGAGTGCGGGCACATGGAATAATAAACCGAAAACTGCAGCAACCACAAATCCGATGAGCAAAAACAGATCAAACATTTTGATCGACAGTTTGCGTGCTATCAGCGCTGCCCCGAGCAGCGGGAGCAGTTTAACAAAGAGAGCGAGTGCTCGATGTACAGTCCCGGGCAGGTGTGCAAAAAGCAAAACGGCCACTATTCCGGCGGGAATGATAATTAAACACAGCACGAACGACTTCAAAAAAAAAGCGGTAATCCCGGCGAACTGTGCCCGCTTTACTGCTTGCGTCATGTTGTCAATGCCTGATGATAGTACATTCTCCACCAATTTGGAATTCCGTTTGCGGATAAAGGTATCAGCCCGCATTGTCAGTGGCACCATCGCGGTCGTCAAAAGGAGGCTGAACCCGATCACCGACAGTGTAGATCCGCCGGGTTTCCCGAGGATAGCAATAGCACAAGTCGAAACGGTTACAATCGTCGCGTCCGCAGGCACGAAGTTCCCAATGGGCATGTCGAGGACCCAGATCAGCTCGAGCACGGCCCCGATGATGAGTCCGGTCGTCGCGTTTCCCAGCAGCCATCCAGTGATCGGCCCGACGACAAGCGGCTGGGATACCATAAATTGCCCTACCGCCGTCCTGTCAAGCCCGAGGAGCCCGCCGACGATTGAGATGCCGACGACAGCAGCGATCATATGTAAATCAAAAACCGGCATTGAGTTCATTTCAGATCATTGAAAAGATATTGCAACCTGCCTCATTCCTTAGGCCCTCAGTATGGTACGCTTCGTACTCAGTACTGTGCTGACTATTTATTCTTCTCCGTAACTGAACAGATGGAAAATATTTTATCGAGCGGACGCGGGCGCTGTGTCGGGACCGCCTGGACGGCAATCTTGATCCCCCGGGCAGCAATCTCCTTAAGAGCTTCGAGATCCTCGTCATTCACCGCAAGAACATCGACAAGTTTTCGCTTACCGGGCACATAATGCATCCCTCCTATGTTGATGGCCCGACATTCAAGTCCGTCCTTTACCGCCCGCAGCACGTCACGAGGATTCGAAAAGAGGAGAATGACCCTCTCCGCATCGAGCGTCTTTGCGAGCAGCTGTTCACAGATTTCCTCAACACGGCCGATAAAAACCTTCAACCCCTGCGGAACCGACAACTCCATGATAGAACGCTGCAAGGTGTTTGACGCGACAGCATCGTCTGCAACAAGGATGCAGGTAGCTTTGAGAAAATTCACCCACCCTTCAACCACCTGGCCGTGAATCAATCGGTCGTCTATTCTGCTCAACACAATCATTGCGGTGTCCCTGTTCCAGAATACAATGTCCTATTCGGGGAGAAAACAGCATTCGCCAAGGCAGATACAATCCCCCTCTTTCCCGTCAGGACATTTTTTTCTCCAGTTAGTCTACTTTTTCCCTTTCAGCATCTGGCTTGCAATCACGATACTTTTCTGGGCGGCTTCCTGCACGAGTTTTGCAAGGTCGTGCAACGTTTTTTCATCCCGATGATTCGCAAATTTAATGAGCATCGAAAGATTAACGCCGGTCACCACCTCAATGGTCTCTCCTAAGAAGGCGAGCGCGATATTAGACGGCGTTCCTCCAAACATATCCGTTAACAGCATAACGCCTTTTTTCCGATCAACTTTTTTTATGGCGGCCTGGATCTCGTCCCGGAGCAGCTCCGGTGCGCTTTCCTGCTTAACGCTGACGGTTGCCACTGCTGCGATTTTGCCGACAATCATTTCGGCGGCTTTCACCAGTTCAGCGCCCATATCCTCATGACACACCACTACCAGTCCGATCATGCTGCTGTCTCCTTTCAGTAAGTCCACAGAGAAACCCAAGCCGGTAGAACTGCTGTATGATCCGCTAACAGGTTCGGCTTTGATAACTCCAAGGAGCCGGCAAACCCGCTCAGATGCCGATATCTCGATGTTTGACGACGACATCGTAGCCGCTCTCTCTAAGCCGCTCCGCGATAATGAGGGAAAGGGCAACTGAACGGTGCCTGCCACCCGTGCACCCGAAACCAATGGTAAGGTAGCTCTTTCCTTCACGACGGTATCGCGGCAAAAGATATTCGAGAAATTCCAGGAGTTTTTTCAGAAACTCCTTGGAATCAGGGCTGGCCATGATGTATTCCCTGACACTCGCATTCTCCCCTGTATGCGGCCGCAATTCCGGAACAAAATGCGGGTTCGGTAAAAATCTCAGGTCAAAGAGCAAATCGAGATCATAGGGCACGCCGAATTTATAACCGAATGTAACGACCGTGACCACCATCGGCCGGTCGCTGTCACTGGCGGAATACTGACGTTCGACTGTCTGGCGCAGATCATGGACAGTGAAGTCGGACGTGTCGATGATCCGGTCCGCAAGCTTTTTGACCTCACTCAGCGCTTCACGTTCTTTTCGGATGCCGTCCAGCAGCGAGGTCGTTCCTTTTGCCAGGGGATGGGGCCTGCGCGTCTCGCTGAAACGCCGCACAATAGTCTGGTCCGACGCATCGAGAAACAACATTTCAATCGCGTAGCCCTGGATTTTAAGTCGTCCCGTACAGCGTGGGAAACTTCTCGGGGAATCCCTTTTCCCTGATGTCGATGCCGATGGCGGAGCGGGCAGTCTCCTCCGACTGCCCGGCAAACCCGACGAACGCAGAAAGAAGCGCAAGCGGAAGATTATCGACACAGTAGAACCCGATGTCCTCAAAAGCCTTGAGCGCCGCGCTCCTGCCGGACCCCGAAAGGCCCGTTACCACAATAATTCGTGTTCCCGTTCATCCTGACAGCCTTTTCTGCAGTCGTTTGCTCATGTCCCTGGCGGTGTATATCCCCCGGTTTTTCAGCATCTGGTTTCGTGCTGCAACTTCGATCAGCGTGGCCATATTGCGGCCCGGTTTCACCGGAAGTTTCAGGTAGGGCAGATTGACGCCCAATATCCGGTAGCGTCGCTCGCGAAGCCCGACAAGACTATACTGATGTCCCTTCTTCCACTCTTCCAGTTCAACGACGAGGCCGACCTTGCACACGTCCACTGTCGCCGATTCACCGTACAGCGCACGTACATTAATGATCCCGAGCCCGCGAATCTGCAGCAGATCCGAACCCAGATCGGACGACTTGCCGCTTATGCCGCTGTCGGTCTTTTCGAGGATGACCAGATCGTCGGCAGCTGAGCTTGTGCCCCCGGAGAACCAGGTCGAGCGCTGCCTCGCTTTTTCCTACAGCGCTTTCCCCGACGATGAGTGTGCCGAGACCGAAGATCTCTACCAACACGCCGTGAACGCTGATCTTCCGGACCAGTCTGTCCAATAGCAACTTCGTCAGCTTCGAGATATTTCTTGTTTTCAGAATCGTGATTTCGGAAGTGTCTGCTTTGTCGAGCAGCTCTTTACACACCGGGCCGCCATTCACGACGATACATGCCGGTTTCAGCATCAGTAACGAGCGAACGAGCGTCCGCCGTTCTGCGGATGGAAGCGAACACAGGTACGTAAGCTGGCTTGGCCGGATATGAAGTACGGTCGACTCCCCACCTCTCCGGTGAGCGAGGTGTTGACAGGTCAGGAGACATCACCTGCGGCGATGTTATTTCCCTGTCCGAGACCTTTGCGACCGGAAAGCACACTCGCAGCGTCGGCCATGTCTTTTACTTTGGTTTTCATTTCAGCGGCACGGCCTGCGGCTGGGGATACTTACTGTCTTCTTCACCTATCAGGCGCCGAAGTTCCTGCCGGAGCGATGCGCGCCGCAAGTTTTCGCACAAAATCTGATTTTTGAGTATGCGGGATATCCGGGCAAGCGTTTTCAGGTGTTCACCCGCCATATCATGGGGCGTTAACAGCAGAAAAAAGAGGTAAACCGGCTGACCATCAAGCGCTTGAAAATCCACCCCTCTGCTCGATCTGCCGAAGGCGACGATCATATCCGTGATACCCTTTAACTTGCCGTGAGGAATGGCGACACCCCCGCCTATCCCCGTACTGCCGAGTGACTCGCGATCAACAAGGGCACGGACAAGTTCATCCTCGTTCAACACGCGGCCCCGTGATGTCAGAAGACTGGCAAACTCACGTATCACACCCGGTTTGTCAGTCGCGGTCATCTCTTCAAGAATCAAATCATCCTGCAGCAGGTCCTTGATTGTAGCCATCGCACTGGTCCGTCCTTATCGAGCAGGTTCAATAAGGCCTACATTCCCGTCTTTTCGCTTGTAAATTACGTTGATTTGTCCGTTGCCGGCGTTTGAAAAAATAAAAAACTCTTTGTCCAAAAGCTCCATTTGCATGACGGCTTCCTCGGGCTGCATGGGTTTCAGGTCGAATCGTTTCGTCTTGATGATCTGCGGGATACGGTCTTCTGATCGCGAGGACGAGGCTACTGCCGCCGGCTCTTCCGTCCTTCCTGAAGCATGGTGCTTATGATCAACTAATTTCTCTTTATAGCGTCTCACCCTTCTTTCTATCTTCTCGACAAGCAAGTCGATCGCTGAGTACATCTCCTCGGTTTCTTCAGACGCCTGGATCAGCAAGCCGTTCGACTTTATCGCCGCCTCCGCAGTGTGGTGCACTTTTTTTACGACCGAAAGGGTGATGACCGCCTGCACTTTTTGCGGCAGATACTTCTCCAATCTGCCGAATTTTTCCGTCGCATACTGTTTGAGAGCATCTGTCACATCGATGTGCCTGCCTATGACGCTTACCTGCATACTGACCTCCTGATCTCATGTTGAGTAGTATTGTTCCGTGCTTTGGTATATGACATTATCCGATACGTTTTCTGACGCTGGTCGGCGGTATTCTCAGCTCCTCGCGGTATTTCGCCACCGTTCTCCTTGCAATATCGACGCCGCGCTCTTTTAAGGCGTCCACGATCTGCTGGTCCTTCAGCGGCACGGAGGGGTCTTCTTCTTTAATCATCTTCAGGATGGAATCTTTGACGGTCAGCGAGGAAATCTCGGTCCCGCCGGTGCCTGAGGAAAAACCCGTTGTAAAGAAATATTTCATCGGGAAAATACCCTGAGGAGTATGCATATATTTGTTCGTCGTCACGCGGCTGATCGTCGATTCGTGCATACCGATATCTTCAGCGACATCTTTGAGAACCATCGGTTTCAGCTGTGTTATGCCTTTATCGAGGAATTCCAGTTGGAACTTGACAATGCTCTCGGCCACTTTGTAGATCGTTTTATTGCGCTGTTCCATGCCTTTGATGAGCCACTGGGCGGAGCGAAGCTTCTCTTCGACGTAATCCTTCGTAACTTTATCGATGCTGTCTTTCCGACTCAACAATTTGCGATAGTAGGAGTTGATGCGCACTCGGGGAAGTCCCTCCTCATTCAGGTGGATCACATACCGCTCCTCCACCTTGACGACATACACGTCCGGCACCACATAGTTCGTATCGGAAGCAAGGTAAGGCCGTCCCGGTTTCGGCTCCAGCTCATGGATGATGATCTCGGCCGCCTCCATCACCTCCTGTGGCGTAACGGCAAGGGCCTTCGCGATATTGGGATATTTCCGTTTCTCCAGGTCCGGAAGATATGCGTCGATGATCTTATCGACCAGGGTCCCCTCCATATCGAGCTGCTTGACTTGAATGAGCAGACATTCACGCAGATCGCGTGCACCGATCCCCGAAGGTTCGAAATTCTGGATCAGAACAAGCGCCCGTTCCATGTCGGCGATAGTTATCCCGGACTGCTGAGCGATCTCATCGAGTGAAGCGCGCAGATAACCGTCGTCGTCGAGGTTACCGATGATCCACTCTCCGCCTTTTACGAGGGTGGGGTCCGACGTAGAAAGGTGAAGTTGCCATGACAAATGATCGCTCAACGTGGGAAGGCGGGTGAGCGTCTGATCATAGGAAGGGAGCTCTTTATCATCTGCTTCGAAACTGCCGTAATCGCGGCCGTCTCCCAGCTCGTTCATGTACTCGTCCCATTGAGGGCCTACCTCGAGATCGCTTTTAAGCTCTTGAGCCTGCTCCGGTTCCGCTGCGCTCTCCGCCGTTTGCTCCGAAGTCGCCGGAAGGTCAGAAGGAGAAGCACTTTCAGCCTCCTGTGTTTCCTCGTCGGATGCCTCCGTAGACACTTCTTCCAAGACCGGATTTTCGATGAGTTCTTGCGAAATCGACTGGACCAGTTCCAATCGTGACAGTTGCAGCAGTTTGATGGCCTGCTGTAACTGAGGCGTCATGATCAGCTTTTGTGAAAGTTTTAATTCGAGACGTGCTTCCATGATCACCACATAGGCTTAATCCGGATGACGGTCACTTAAGTAAAAAATCGCCGACAGAGACTTGTTTGAGAGAAAAATAACATGCGACAAGTTTTTTCCTCTGCCTCCGTCTCTCCGAATTACGACCTCATTTCTCTCCTTTAAATTAGAGCCGAAAAGCTTCACCCAAATAAAACTGTCTAACGCGCTGGCTTGCAGTAATTTCAGCTGCTGTCCCAGCCTCGATGATTTTTCCATCACTGATGATGTAGGCTCGGTCGGTTATCGCAAGAGTTTCCCTTACATTGTGGTCGGTAATAAGGATCCCAATCATCTTCTCCTTTAAAAGAGAAATAATTCCCTGGATATCCTGCACTGCCAACGGGTCAATCCCTGCAAAGGGTTCATCAAGCAGAATGAATTTCGGGGATAGGGTGAGCGCACGGGCGATCTCCACGCGACGGCGCTCTCCTCCCGACAGCGTATAGGATTTACTGTCAGCCAGATGGGCGATTCCCAATTCCTCCATTAGTTGATCACGTCGTTCCTTTCGCTGGACGGCTGCAAGATCCATCGTCTCAAGAATGGCCATCAGATTTTCCGCCACCGTCAGCCTGCGAAATACCGAGGGTTCCTGGGGCAAATATCCGATGCCGTTTCGCGCCCGTTGATACATCGGCATCTTCGTGATATCCGTCCCGCTGAGGAGTACCCTGCCTTGGTCTGGCCTGACAAGGCCGACCACCATGTAAAAAGTTGTCGTTTTTCCGGCACCGTTCGGGCCGAGGAGACCGACTACTTCTCCCTGGTTCACCTGCAAGCTGATACCACGAACAATTTTTCTGCCACGGTAACTTTTTTCAAGTTTTTTCGCTTCAAGTGCCTGCAGGGAACCCTTCGAGATCACTTGTTCTTCCCGCCTTCGCGCGATTGATCCAGCTTGTCCTGATAGAGCAAAACCTTGCCGCCCTCAACCAAACTACGGTCATCCCGCATAAAGATTGTTATTTTTTTCCCGCCCAGTCGGTTCTCATTTTCTATGATTCGCGCATCTCCGGTAAGAACGATTTTCTCATCGCGGCTGTAGTAGGAGGCATCGTTCGAAAAAGCTACCCGGCTATCTTTATGCACCACCACGTTGCCGTGCGCGTCGATTTGTCTTACGTCTTTTGTCCCGGCATCATAAAATACGATCATCGAGTCCGACGAAAGGGTCATATTCTCTTTCTTCAGTGTCACGTCGCCTGTAAAGGTGACTTTATCGCCGAGCTTCTGGGCTTCCATGTGTCCTGATGTAATCACGATCGGTTCGCGCGTACTTGTGTCGGGCTGCGGAGCGGCATCAGCAACACTTATGAGAAAACTGACCGCTATCGGGATAATAAACCAACTATTCTTGCAGCACTGCCTTGACATGATTCTTCACCACAAGTGAACGCATATCCGCATACGCAGAAAGTCCCACTCCCTCAAGATAAATCTCGCTGCCAAGCAACTTGAATGGTTCAGGAGTCCAGACAAGTCGATCACCAGCCTTCCAGAAAAGCGAGTTCGTCATCAACAGATAACCGTCGCTCGTAACGATTCTGACTTCTTTCGCTCCACGACGCACAGATGCATTCCCGGTCACGGTATCCATGGTGCCCGTTTCACCAAGGAGTTTCCCCTGTCTGCTGCCATCAGGACTGTTGAAGGTGATTTCTAAATCTTTTAACTGCACTTCCTTATTTTCAAAGAGATCGGCATTTCTGGCAACCATTCGCCACGCTGTTTTTCCATTAGTAGATTGCGAGAACTGAAACCCATCCATGCTCAACAATAACCTGACCCCGGCAGCAGGCTGCAAAAAAGATGGTGCAGTAATATCCCCACCCCGGAAAAGAAGGTATCCACCGAATAGTACCGCAGCTAGGATAAGGAATAGTGCAAGGGTCTTGAATAACTGTATGACCTTCATAAAAATTAGGGAATGGTAACCAACGGGGCATCTCTATGCATAATTTATACCACACGACCCTATGCCTGTAAAGGCCAAAATAGAGAAGACGGAAGCTGTTTATTTCATCTTACCGAGTTTCGTCTTGAGAGCAGCTATTTCCCGGTCTTTCTCCAGCAGGAGTTTTTCGAGCCTGACCTCGGAGGATATGTCACGAACAACCGACTGGATAAATCTTTTTCCCATGAGAGAAAGTCCCACAGCACTGAGTGCCACAGGAACCAGGGAGCCGTCGGCTTTCCGAAAATCGCCCTGCCTCGAGGCTTGGCGCCCCTGCATCACCTCGCGGAGAATTTCTCCGGAGAGCGCGGGATCTATAAAAAGCTCGAACAAATTTTTATGCAGAAGGTCGTATTTGGCATGACCCGACAGATGGGCGGCCTGCTCGTTCGCAAAAATGACATCTCCATTCTCGGCAAGCAGGAAAATCGATTCGCAAGCATTCTCCACGAGGGTCCGATAGCGTTCCTCCGAAGCCCGGAATTCCTCGGTTTTTTCGGCGACCCACTGTTCGAGTTCAATGTTCATCTTCCGCAGTTCCGCCTGCATCAGTTCATTTTGCACGGTTGTAGAAAGTATGCCCGAGAGTGTCGTAAAAAAATTGATTTCTTCATCTGAAAAATTTTTGGTCTTGCGGTAAAATACTTCCATGAGGCCGACCAGTGCGCCGTTCGAATACACATAGAGCGGCAAACTGTAGACCGACACATACTCGCCGAGGGCGAAGCCGGGAACTTCCCGGAACCGGGAGTCCGCATGAAAATCCTTCAGCATAAGCGGGTCGAGCTTTCTGCCGACCCATCCCTCGATGCTTTCACCGAGCGGGATGCGGACCTTCCCGATCGTGCCGACCTGTACCCCATTGGTTGCCGTAAGCGTTAAGTCGTCCTTTTTTTTCTCATAGAGAAAGATAAAACACGCTTCCGCTTCCATGACCCGGGCGGTAATATCGGCGACATCCGCAAGCCGGTCTGCGAATAGACGCGGTGAATTTGCGGCATAATTGACGTCATAGATGCCGAGAAACTTTATAAATAAGTCGTCCTTCGTGTCCAGCAGTTCTTCCTGCTTGATGCGGAGTTCAAGGTTTGTGTCTTCCTGTTGACGATAGTAAGGGAAAATCGTTTTTTTATACAAAACGTACGACAGGAGCGGGATAAGCGGCATTAAGCAAAGAGACAACAGAAACCCTCGTTGATCACTGCGCGCTGTAAAATAACCGGCGGCCCCGCCGATGAGAACGGCCATGACCATCAGGATTGCAATCAGGAGAATCAGCGTTCCCTTTCTCTGCTCAATACCACTCTGCGGCATGCTTTTTCCCTCCGTTCGTCGTATCAGCTTTTAAAAGCCGGTTTATCACTTATTGATTATTCGGACCAGATCGTCCACTGCCTGGTCAATGCGCACCGGGATTTCGATGGAAACGCCCCGCTCTCTTAGTTTGAGGAACAGTTCCGTGAGAAGCGGCGGGTCTATGTTCGTCGCTCTCAGCGCATCTGCCTGCAGAAAGATGGACGACGGCGTGCCTGCGGTAATTACACCGCGCCCGCGGGCAAGTACGTATACGCGGTCCGCAAATGACGCTACAAGGTTCAGGTCATGGGTGGACATGATGATAGTCATACCTGCCTGATTGTATGCATTGAGAAGTGAAACGAGTTCGGTGCGAGAGCGGTTGTCGAGCCCCTCGAACGGTTCGTCCAGAATCAGCAATTTGGGACGCATGACGAGAGCGCCCGCAAGGGCCACTTTTCTTTTCTCCCCGCCCGAGAGGTAGTGGCAAATCTTATCGCGTAAATGCTGTATGCCCAGTTCGGAGAGGATTTGTTCGACCATCCTGGACGTCTCGTCTTTTTCATATCCGTAATTACGCGGAGAAAAGGAAATATCGTCCCAGACTGTTGGGGAAAGGATCTGGTCGTCAACATTCTGGAGGAGTACGCCGATACGCTCACGAATAGCGTTGTACTGTTCCGCCGGGTTGACTCCGAACACGTTGACATTGCCCTCATCCGGTTTGAGCAAACCGAGAATATGGAAAAGCAAAGTTGTTTTTCCCGAACCGTTGCCACCGAGAACCACAACGCGCTCTCCCCTGCTGACCACGAAATCGAGACCGCACATATGGATCTCGGTTGTGTCCGGGTACACATGTTTTAGACAACTCACGCTGACAATGATATCCTCAGCATTTTTCTGCAGTATGACATTTCTGTTTATCATTATTTCTGACTTACTCTATCAATCATTCGAAGTCTGCTCATTTCCAGAGAATTACAAACAGAAGCACTCCTGTGCCAGTGGCTAGCGGGAGCCAGTCTTCGCGTTGAAGCCGGATGGCGCTCTTTTCCGCCATACTGCCGCTGTATCCCCTTACCACCATAACCGAATAGATGCGCGATGCCCGCTCCACTGCACGAACGAGCAGCATCGCTATGCCTTTCGATATACTAGCTCCGTTCTTATACAGGCTTCCCGGCGAAAAACCGCCGCGGAGCCGAATGGCCATCGCAAAACTATCCATCATATCGAGAAGGATAAAGAGCGTCCGATACGTCATGAACAGACCGGCTGCGATTATCTCAGGGAGCGCCGAGCTGAGCAAAGAAAATATTTTCGGATAGGGAGTGCTCACAATGAGCATCAGCATGGCGCAGGAAGGTGTAATGGCCTTCATAATATAAAGTGCACGGAGCCACATTCCACCGCGAATACTGAGGCTATACAGCAGGGCAAACAGCGCCGCGTACCAGGAGAGAACCATAACCCTGGACCAAGGGAGCCCGGATAAAGCGGCAACGACGAGCAGCGTACCATAACCCGCGATGAGGGGATAGGGGTTTTTCGACATGACGGCCGCCGTAACCACCAGCAGCAAAAAAATAACTTTGGCCGTCGGGGATGACCGGTGAAGATGGCCGGTGCCGCTGGCCGCCCAGTGGTCAATTCTTGCAACACCGATCACGGCCGTTCCCTCATCTTTCGCTCATGTCCTTCTTCGCATGCAGCATATGCCGGAGCAAGTCGGGTTTGACTTGAGAAACAAAGGTGATCACCGCACCGGTAATGGCCGCTTCAATGATCCATCCAATCACACCGATTGTCAGTACAATCACGGCAAAAGTCACGATCGACCCGTCGACTTGCAGCTCATGGCCATGATCCTCTCCGTGGCGAAGAAACTCAGGATTGAGGTGCGATAGAGCAACAAAACCGATGAGAATCAAAGTCGTTATGAGCAAGGTTATTACCGTCGCGAGAGCGGCCCGCCAAAATACGGGGAGCCGCTTGAGAAGGTAAAACAGGGTATGCCCCAGAACGGCCTCCGATCCGAGAAGCAAAGTATTGAGGCCGATGACGGTAATGCCTCCGTGGCCCATAAGGGCTAATATCAAGTTTGCGATGAACGCCGCAACGAATCCCAGGGCTGGCCCGATCAGGATGCCGGTTACGACCGATAAGTTAATGTGGTATCCGGGGAGAATCAATTCCGTGGGAAGGCTCATACCCACAAGCATGGTGGCAGATAGGGCGCCGAGTAATGGTATTTTTTTCTTCATGTCCATGGTCCGGAGCCGAAAAAGGCTGACACCCATGATAAGCGACATGATGATGAAACCCAGAACCCAGATCCAGACGGGCAGAACACCGTCCGGTATGTGCATGTGAGTCATGGCGATATTTCCCGATGTTCAACCCTAAAAATGCTCGTTCGAATGAAAAATTATCTGCGAGGTCCGCGACCGCTACCTTTGTTTGCCCTCTTGATGAAGATAAACGTGCCGTCGCCGCTGACAAACACGTTCACGATCCAGCTGATAACACTGACCAGCAACGCGCCGAAGAAGGCAGCACTGAACGAATTAATGACGAAGCCGGGAACAAGGTCGGACACGAGTTTCAGCAGTGCAGCGTTAATGACCAGGGTGAACAAGCCAAGTGTCAGGAGATTGATCGGCAAGGTTAGAATGAGTACCACCGGCCTGATCACGGCATTTACGATGCCGAGGATGCCGGCGGCAATGATGCCCATTTGTAGACTCTGTATCCTGATCCCTGGTATCATTGAACCGGCAATGACAAGCGCCAGCAAATTGATGGACCAGCGCAGGAAAAATCCGAACATGAAGCCTCCTCAAATGAAAAAATACTATCATACTTCACTCTCATTTGCAACCTCGGAACGACAGCAGGGCAAACAAAGAAGAGCACAGGGGATGTCGTCTGTAGCGGAAATCCTATGAGTTGTTTCCCAAGAAACTCATTGACTTTACGTTGCTTCTATGCTAAAAAAACTTGAATGGCTACACACCAATTATTGTTGAAAGAAAGGGTAGTGCGACAGCATGGGAATTGCAAAAAGGGCGCAGGCCATCCAACCCTCCCCGACTCTGGCAATGGCGGCAAAAGCAAAGGCAATGAAAGCCCAGGGAATCGACGTAGTAGATTTTGGCGTAGGAGAACCGGACTTCGACACGCCGGAAAATGTTAAACAGGCAGGCATTAAAGCAATTCAGTCGGGCTTCACAAAATATACTCCAGCCGGCGGTACTGACGAGCTCAAAGAAGCGATCATTGATAAATTTAAAAAAGACAACGGGCTGCAGTACGAAAAAGCTCAAATCCTTGTTTCGTGCGGTGCCAAGCATAGCCTCTATAATATTGCGGAGGCGTTGTTCGATCCCGGAGATGAAGTCGTTATCCCCTCTCCGTACTGGGTATCCTATCCTGACCAGGTGCTGTTGAACGATGCTACACCGATAATCGTAGAGACGACTGAAGGAGAGGGTTTTAAGATTTCGGCGAAGAAACTCGGAAAGGCCATCACGAATAAAACCAAGGCGCTGATTTTGAACAGTCCTTCAAACCCCACGGGTTTGGCATATGACAAGAAGGCCCTCGAGGACATTGCCGCGTTGGCCGTTGAGCAAAATATCTACGTGATCTCCGACGAAATCTATGAAAAGCTCATTTATGACGGTTTCAAGCATACCAGCATTGCATCGCTCGGACAGGAGATCAAAGACCTGACAATCGTCGTGAACGGAGTGTCCAAATCGCATGCCATGACCGGCTGGCGCATCGGTTATGCTGCAGGCCCGAAAGACGTGATAACTGCCATGGCGAACATCCAGAGCCAGAGCACTTCTAATCCATCGTCCATTTCTCAGAAGGCCGCTGTCGAAGCGCTCCGCGGACCGCAGGATTCTGTCCGGGCTATGAATGTTGAATTCGCTAAAAGACGAACATACATGGTCGATCGGCTGAATAAGATCACCGGCGTGTCATGTCTCATGCCTGTCGGCGCCTTTTACGCTTTCCCACGCGTATCAGCGCTCTTCGGCAAGAGCATGCATGGAAAGATCATCAGGAACTCGGCTGATTTCGCTGCGCTCCTGCTTGACGAAGCAAAGGTAGCGCTCGTTTCAGGCGATGCCTTTGGCGCAGATGCCTACATACGGCTTTCCTATGCTACCTCTGCGGAAATCATCGAACAAGGACTGGATCGAATTGAAAAGACAGTCAATATGCTTCAGTGACCGCAATGAGTAATAAATTCAGTGGAGCCCCCCGGCAGGAGCCGGAGGTCCCCTCTAATAACGCGACCTCCCGCGGTTTACGACGCATTACTCCCGGCAGGAGCCGGGGGTAATGCAAGTCGCGGGATTCAACTCTCTCATCAGGAGGTTTCCCTATCATGCTCATGAAGATCGTTACCTATGTTGTGATTGTCCTTCTTGTCTTAGGGCTCGGCGCTGCAGCCGCATTTTATGTTACATCGTATAAACCGATGGCGGAGGATTACGTCCGGATGAAAGCAGGCTTACCCGAACTCGACAAGGCAAGGGCAGAGCTGAAAAAAATCAAGGAACAGGAGCAAAAAGAGACGGCATGGCTGAACCCGGCAATCGATGTCCTGAGCTCGACCCTGAGCGACGAGATCAAAACCGGTAAAGCAGAGGTTCTCACGTCCGGCAACCGCGTTATCGTAAACATTGCTGAGGATGCGCTGTATTTGCCCGGTTCCTATACTTTCTCGAAAGAAAGCCCCTCCCTTCGTGCCAAACTCGTTGCGCTCCTTAGAAAAAAGAATTAACGGGCAAGAACGTCTACTTCGGGAACACGACGGAGGCTGTTCCGGCCAGAGGCAAAGGACGAAAGAAAACTACCGGCAAAAGACGCGAGAACGCTGGCGGCAGAGCGGTCAGCGGCGCTCATCAGGGATCTCGAAAAAAACCGGTGTTGATCAGGATTCCTTGATAGCCGCGGCATACTCTTCGAAGCAACCGGAGATCGGCTTTAAAATCAAAACCCACAAGACCATAATCATAATTGAAAATCCGCTTATGGCCCCTTGGTTGCATCGAAACAAGATCACTGCTCCGTCAACGAAAGCCTCAACGACGGCACCGGCTGCCGCGCCGAACGCAGCCTAAGGCGATCCCGATTCAACCTGCACAGCCGAAAACCAATTAAGGATCGAGCAAGGCTGCATGCATCCGGCAGGTTCTTAACGCGGCTGCACCCACGGGGTATCGATGGCCGATGAATACTTAAAAGAAAAGATTGCCGGGCTGGAAGAGGAGCTGAAGCAATCCCATGCCCATGAAAAGGTTCTCGGCGATCTGCTCGAAAAAAAACTGAACGAAATATACGTTCATTATCACATCGCCCGGACCATCGGTTCCCTGCTTGATTTACATGAAATGCTCGAGCAGGTAATCGGCATTATCAAGAAATCTCTTGCCCATCGAACGCATATCAGTTTATCTCTTGCGACGAACGAAGAGAAAAGCTCGAGCTTGCTTTTTATCAGCGGATTTGAACTGCAGCGACCTGCAGCCATCGCCATCGGCCAGGGTACTCCCGGCAGGGTCGTCGAAAGCGGCGAACACGTACACATTCACGACCTTTCACTTTTTTACGAAACGTTCAATGATTTTATCCATTATGCCGGGGAAGAAAAACGGGACGGTTCCTACATCGGCATCACCCTCAAAGTCCACAATACGACGATAGGCGTAATCGGAATGGACAACTCCTCCAAGTATGGGCTGACCGTGGATGACATGGATTTTATGGCCATCCTTTCTCACCAGCTGGCTGCGGGCATTGAAAAAGCTCTTTTTTTTAATAAAATTGAGCGGATATCTCAGCACGACGGGCTCACCGGTCTTTACAACCACAGGTTGTTTCAGGAAAAACTCCAGCAGGAAATCAGCAGGCGGGGCAGAACGCTAAAACCGCTTTCGCTCATGATGCTCGACATCGATCATTTCAAGCAATACAACGATAACTTCGGCCATCAGGCCGGCGATGCGGTCCTCAAAAAACTGTCGAACATCATCTGCAACCAGTCACGGTGCCATACCATCGATACCTGCTGCCGCTACGGAGGAGAGGAGTTCGCTGTTATCATGCCAGAACTTGAGCTGCAGCAGGCGGTCAATGTGGCCAACACGGCTGAAGAAGGCGGTCGAAGAGGCCGTATTTATCATAACGGATACGAAACTGGAGAGCAAAGTTACGATCAGTGTTGGGGTGGCATCGGTCTCTGGAGACGAAGATGTCACGCCCGAGGAGTTGGTGAAGAAAGCGGACGATGCGCTCTATCTTTCAAAAAGAAACGGCAGGAATCAAGTGACCTATTTCCCCGGTTGAGAGTGTGCTCGTCATTCCTGCTCGAGATCGCTCGGAAAGTCGGCTTACGATGAGTGTTTGTCATTCCCTGCCGCTTCGTGAAGGTGGTTTGGTTTTTCTAAAACCCTGTCAATCGCTTCGACAACCGCGGTCTCAATCATAACCCAAGGAGACCCGATTTCCTTCTCTTCTTCGACATCGACATAATAATGGGGAGGAAGATAGTTTAAGGCAATGGCAGCAATGTCATCTACGCAGCGCTGACAGTCGCACACGTCACTGTGCCGTTCTTTCAAGAGCTTGTCCATTACTGCTACGACTCTTTCATAGTTGGCATTTCGTACATTACAATTCATAGCGGCCCCGGCGAATAATATTTTTTCCGATGACCACATTGCAAAATAAGTACCAAAAAAATTTGTTTGTTTTTTTATTTATTTTTCAAACAGTTGTAGGTATTATGCCGCCTGAATAAATAATATTTATTTGAGCATAAGTGAGCACCTTGAGCGAAAACCACCAGCAAATATAATCTCGACGTCCTCTGATGTCCGAATCATGCTGAATATCACAACATCAAATGTGATAGACATTATTCTTTTGGTCGCCGTCGGTGTTTCCTGGACAATTAAATCTTCGAAAACTCGATTATTTTTCGTGTGCAGAGATTGCTCATCTTTCGAAGAACGCATTTGAGTTGATTGACTGTTTAGCGGCCTATACACAATTGAATAACATGTCGCGCTCCGGGATTGAGCAGTGTAGGACCAAATGCAAGCGATGCCAGACACACTCGCTCGCCTCGTTTTTTCACCTGCCACTCGTTTTTTTATTTTTTATAGGTAAGTAGGGAAGTCCTGTTGGGGATCTATGGAAAAAAACAGAAACAGTAGTAGAGCGGCACTTTACATCATCGACGGTAATTCGTATATCTATAGGGCATATTATGCCGTTCGGGGTCTGACTAACTCATCCGGTTTGCCGACGAATGCAGTTTTCGGCTTCGCAAATATGCTTCTCAAGGTCATCAAGGAAAAATCTCCGGATCAGCTTGCACTCGTATTTGACCCCAAGGGTCCGACCAGAAGACATCTTGAATTCAAGGAGTATAAAGCGCATCGTCCCCCCATGCCCAAAGACCTCGTTTCTCAGATACCCTACATTCATAAGCTGGTAGAGGCTTTTCGCATCCCGGTGTTTGTGCAGGAAGGCCAGGAAGCCGACGATGTTATCGCAACATTGGCGCTCAAAGCCGAGAAAGATGGGATGGACGTTACCATCGTCACCGGGGACAAGGACATCCTTCAGCTCGTCGGTCCACATATCAAAGTTTACGATACACTCAAGGATAAAGTATATGAGCGGGCTGATGTCGAAGAGCGGTTCGGCGTGCCGCCTGACCGCATAATCGAGATCATGGGTCTCATGGGAGATGCAGCCGACAATATCCCCGGCGTACCCGGTATCGGTGAAAAGACAGCACAGGCGCTCATCAAACAGTACGGTACGATTGAAAGTGTCCTGGCGCACGCTCCGGAAATCACCAAACCCAAACTGAGGCAGTCCCTGCTTGAATTCTCCCACCTTGCCCGACTGAGCCGGGAGCTTGCCCTCCTCCGTGCAGACGTACTGCTTGACGTCAGCTATGATGACCTGAAATTAAAATCGCCGGACAATGCCGCGCTGCTCAGGCTGCTGAAAGAACTCGAATTCACCACCCTCTTGAAATATGTTACTCAGGAACCGGGGCAAGAAGCAAAATACGAAACCGTCCTCCAAGAAGCCGAACTGCGGGATTTGGTAACGCTGCTCTCTTCAGCAGAAGAATTCTGCTTCGATACAGAAACAACATCGATCGACCCTATGCAGGCCGAGTTGGTCGGCATATCGCTTGCACTGAAACCCTACCATGCCTATTATCTTCCCCTGGGCCACGTTTATCCCGGAGTTCAGCAGCAAATTACCCACGAACGCGCGCTCTCCCTGCTCAAACCGGTCATGGAAAATCCCGGGATCAAAAAGATCGGTCAGAACGTCAAATATGACTTGCTCGTGCTCGGCCATTACGGCATTACGGTCAAAGGCATTGCGTTCGATACCATGATTGCATCGTATCTTTTGAACCCAGGCAAACCCTCGCATGGCCTCGAAGCGATCGCCCTCGAGTACCTGAACTATAAGACCACGACCTATGCCGAAGTGGCCGGATCGGGGAAAAAGCAGATCGGTTTTTCCGCAGTCGACATTTCGATTGCGACCAGGTATTCCGGGGAAGATGCGGACATTACGTTGCGTCTCAAGCAGACACTGGCCCCCCTGCTCAAAGAGCAGAACCTCGACAAGTTGTTCGAGGACATGGAAATGCCGCTCATGGAAGTCCTCGCGGACATGGAACGCATCGGCGTCAAGATCGACGCCGAATTTCTGAATAACATGTCCGTCAAACTCGGGAACGAAATCGTCGGAATCGAAAAAACCATTTATGAGCTGGCCGGTGCGGAATTCAACATTAATTCTCCCAAACAGCTTGCCGATATCCTGTTCGTAAAGCTGCAGCTCACGCCGCTGAAAAAAACAAAAACCGGTTTTTCAACGAACGTAGACGTACTCGAAGAGCTTGCCAGCGTCCACCCGCTGCCGGCTGAAATTCTGAAATACCGCACTCTCGCCAAGCTCAAATCAACCTATGTCGACGCGCTTGCCTGAAATGATTAACCCGAAAACAGGCAGACTTCACACGTCGCTCAATCAGACCGTCACTGCCACAGGCCGCCTTTCGAGCAGCGACCCGAATCTTCAGAACATCCCCATTCGGACCGGGGTAGGGAGAGAAATCAGGCAGGCATTCATTGCTGAACGAGGATCGAGCCTGCATCTCTGCAGACTATTCACAGATCGAGCTACGCATACTTGCCCATATGAGTGAAGACCAGGGTCTGATCCGTACATTCCAGACTGACGAGGACGTCCATACACGCACCGCGTCTGAGATCTTCAGCCTCGCACCTGATGACATCACGCCCGAGATGCGACGCAAGGCAAAGGCGGTCAATTTCGGTATCATTTACGGAATTTCCGCATTCGGACTTGCACAGGACATCGGGGTTTCAACTAATGAAGCCAAGCGATATATTGACAGTTACTTTGCACGCTATCCCCAAGTGCGCGAATTCATCAACCGGACCATCGAAACCGCGAAGACAAAGGGGTATGTTACTACACTATTCGGCAGGCGGAGATTCATCCCCGAACTGGCATCATCTGTCGTCGCGGTCCGCAACTTCGGAGAGCGTATGGCCGTCAACACGCCGATTCAGGGGACGGCGGCAGACCTCATCAAACTGGCGATGATCAATATCCAACGCCGACTTGAGCGGGAGGAGATGCGCTCCAAGATGATCCTCCAAGTCCATGATGAGCTGGTCTTTGAAGTCCCCGATCAGGAAATCGAGACGATGAAGGAACTGGCAAGGGAAGAAATGGAAGGAGTTCTCAAACTGGCCGTCCCCATCAAAGTCGACATGGGGATCGGGAAAAACTGGGATCAGGCGCATTAAACAAATGGGGAATTTGAAATTGTGGTAGAAAGTCCAAGTCCCTTGGTTCAAGAGAGACATCGTAAAAAAATAAACTGCAGGTCGTTCAGCACAGGCAAACTTTTTTAATCCGTTGATCTCCGGTCGCTCTTGCCGCTATTTTTCGTCTGTTTACTGGAACACAAACCGGTACTTGATGTCCGCACCCGTGTTCCCCAAGTCATTCCGCTCGCCGACGAGTGAGAAATGTTTGTCGATAAGATACTCGATACTAAAAATCTGTTCCGGTGTCGAGGCCCCCACGTTCGATGAATACGTTACATAGAGCTTGTTTTGAACGAGTTCCTTGCCCGCGGTCACCCGCGGCACCGACGTGTCGCTCTTGCTCACGTAAGGGTCTATCTGGAAGCGGTCAAGGCCGGTTAGGCCTCTCGTGTGCCGTTCAACAAAGTCCTGGAACTGGCCCGTGGCAAAGGATGTGGCCTCGCCTACTCCCACACCGGTCTCCTTCCCCTTCAATTCTGATCCCAGTTTGCCGAGGGCGAGCATGCTCAAGATGTCCGTATCGATGAGGGCGGGATCGGACATAAGCGTTACGGATGCCCGATCGGCGGTGCCGGTGACCGCCAGCCTGATTAAATATTCCTTTACCTGTGTTTCTGCCTGGATGTCAAGGACCGGGTTCATCCGGTTCGGATCTATAAAATCTGCTGAAGCGCTCAGGATCTTGAATTCATTCTTCCGGAAATACACCGTTCCTTTTCGCGCTTCGATCCGCCCGAGCAGTTGCGGATGGTTTACCGTGCCCCGAAGAAACACATCGACTTCAAGCAGCAGATTGGCAAAATTATTCTGGAATACGATGCTGTCCGTGCCGTGAAAGCGAACATTGATCTGTGTGTCGCCGATCCAGCCGATATCAGCCTTCTTTTTTTGATAAAGCCCTCTTCCGATATCGACCATCATGCTCTTCCATTCTATCCATTTGTCGTATCGCGCTTGTTTTATCATAATATCACCGGAAAGCGACTGTGCCGAGACGTTTCCATCATAGTACAGATTGCCGGACAGTGTCGAGGTCAGGCCCTCAGGATAGCGGACCGTCACGTTGTCCACGGTCGCTTTTGTTGAAAAATCCTGGAGGCTGAACCCGGAAAGCTGCGCCCAACCGGACATGCTAAGCTTACCGCCGCCCATTTCGCCGGTAACCGAATCGGCTACGATCCTGCCTTGGGTGAAGGTGATCTTACCATTCAGGGCCGTAAACTTCTGCGGGATATCTTTCATTTTGATCTCGCCATTTTGCAGACGAAGTTCTCCTGCCACGTCCGGACTTGTCCATTCATCCTTGATCGCAAGTTTTACTTCGGCGGTACCCGCTGCGTGTTCTATTTCCCGGTACAGGAGTTTCAACAAAGAGAGGTCGGCATGCCCCACAACCGTCACATCAATAGTGGACAGTATACGTGTGTTCCCGGTAATGCTGATCCGTGTTCCCGGGCCCGAGAATTTTAAAGATTTGACGGCAAACCGTCCGTTTGTCATGGAAAATATGGCATCCGATTCGTTGTCGATCCGGTAATCGCCGATGACGATGCCGACTGAAGGAAAGACCGCTTCGCCGTTGAGAGAGGAAAGATCCAGTCCATTACCGCGGAGGCTGATGGCGCCTTTTGTAAGAACCCGCATTTTGTCCGAACCATCCTTTTTCCCAAAGAGCTGAAGCGGGTCGATTCCGTCGACGTCAATGTTTCCGTCTGCAGACCAGGCATAGGGCTTCCGGAGCGTGCAGCGGGCTGACAGACGGGCGCGCCCTTCCGGCAGACTAGCGGACACATTTAACTGCCCGTCTTTTATAGCGCCTACAGCACGCATACTGCCCAAGCGGACCTGGCGGATGGACAGATCTCCCACGTCGAGGGACGCGGTAACTACCGGAACGGAAAAGCTGCCGGAAGAACGAAGGGACAACGTACAATCGCCGGCCAGAGCAACCCCGGACAGATGATCGATTGCTGTAGGGTTAAGGTCACTGCTTTCGATGTTTGTGGAGTAGGTCCCGTCAAACCCGATCCAGCCGGTACCTTTTACGAATCCCTTGTCCTTGTAAAGCGTGACCTGGGGAAAGGATATTTTCCCGGTAGTTAGCGATGCCGTTATCGTACCCCTTGTAAACGACTCCCCGTATGCCTCTGCCTGCATCGAACGTAAGATAACCGCTGCCGGAGTAGTTGGAACCGGACCCCAGAAACGAGAGCACGCCTTTCGCCGTCATGGTGATCGGAATGGGCTCATAAAAAAGGGCGACGACGCTCACCACATCAGACTGCAGCACCTGCAGCCGTGCAGTGTAGAGAGGTTCTTTTTCATGGAAGTCAGCCATTCCGTCGAAGATATAGCGGGAAGACTGCTGGTGTATACGCACGGACGTAACTTTGAGTTTCTTGTCCCGGTATTCAATGTCCCCTTGTACATCGTTGAAAAGGATTTTCCTCACCGTAACAGGCCCGGCAGAAACCGAGCCGTTGATGACCGGCGCGGCCAGCGGGCCGCTGATGTTGCCCTCCAATCGTATTTTTCCTTCTACCGGGAGGGAAGTAAAAAATGAGAGGGCTTGTCCCGACCCCGAGGACATTGCGGACAGGGTCATTGCAAAACCGGTTAACGGGTCGGCCCTTCCCTGAATCTGGACTGTCAGATCTCCAGCTTTTATCTCGAAGGGCCGCACTTGCAGCCCTCCCCGTTCATACGCGAGAGCGGCCATGACGCTGTCTATTTGCAGTACTCTGTTGTTGTTTGCCAGACGCCAGTTCTCGCCCTTGAGCTCCACGGCATGGTCGCGGTATTGAAAAAACAACACCGCTTCCTTCAGAATTATTCCGTGAAATGAGACATCATGGAACCTGCAATCACCGTCTATTTGCGGGGCAAACGCCTTTCCTTTAACAATGACCGAGGCTTCGATGTGGGCCCCTTTCTGCTTTGCCGGCGGCTGCAACAGGTCAGAAAGCCTGTTGATCGTCTGCGGGCCGGACCGGATTCTGCCTCTCAGATCAAGGACAGCATCAGGCAGAGGCCCTATGTCGCCGGACAGGGAAAGGTACGCGTCCCCGGATTTGAAATCAAGGGAATCCAGATGCAACTGTCCGCGGTCATATTTTGCAACTGCCTTAATTGCGCCGACGATCTCCGGGTACGCAGGAGCGGACATCCGGAGCTTTGAACTCGCGAGGGAAACCTGAATACGGTCGTTCTTAAGGTTTGCCCGTGCGGATATCGTGAGCCCCGCAACGTTAAACCGTGTCGATGTCGCCGTGTCCTTGAATTCCATTCGGGCGTTTTGGATCGATATCGTGCGAAGCATCAGGCTGAAACCCGACGAAGCACCCGAAGAAGAGCGGTTGATGTTCGACAAAATCTTCTCGATAATCGGCGCAAGGTTGACCGCGCCGTCCTGTCCGCGTTCCGCCTGGATGTGCGGTTCGAGCACGGAAATATAAGGAAGCCTGATTTTTTTGAAAATGAGCGGCAGCGGGTTGATATAGATCGTGATTTTTCGAACGGTAATTGCCCGCCGGCCCTGCAGATCGGGCAGCGCTACATCGCGAATTTCCAAATAAGGAGGAAACAAATTGGCACGTACAAGACCGATTTCGGCATCGGCCCCCAGGATCTCCTTCAAGGGACCGACTACAGAGGCCCTGATCCGTCCGGCAAAGGCATGGCTCTGTACGTAGGTTTCCACAGCTGCAAGTGCAGCGAGCAGGATGATCGATATGACGATTACGATTTTCTTCATAGAATATTCGCGAAGCTTATAACATAAACCGACGGCAGATCGGACCAGAAAATAAAATTAACACTTGCAGACAGAGCCACTTCTTATGGCTGCAATAAACCGCTGTGCGGATTTCTCAAGCCGTCATCATGTGTTCCCGGAACTGCCCGGACTGCCCGGACATGGCTTACGATTTTAACACCGTTAACAACGTCTCTTTTATTTTTCCCAACCGATCGGGTTCAACAACTTTTCTGCGCAGAAGGTCACTGACATAAAAAGAATCCATGACCCGTGAACCTTCGGTCACGATCTTTGCCGACGCTATGTCCAGATTAAGGTCATAGAGGGCCTTCGTCACTTGATACAGGAACCCTACGCGGTCGCGGGCCGTGATATCGATGATCGTAAAGGCTTCCGAGGTATCATTGTCGAATTCCACTTCGGGCGTGATCGTCGTTGTCAGCCTCGGAACAGACGCGTACTGGCCCGTTTCAGGCGGCCGTGCTTTGTTCATGAGCGCATTACGGAGATCCTGCAGAACGCTCTTCCATGCGTCTTCATACTCATAGAGTTTACCGGCCGGATCGGTTATCTGGAACGTATCGATCATAACGCCGCTTTTCGAAGTATAAACCTGCGCCCGGAGGATGTTCAGGTTCTTGGAAGCGATGGTGCCTGCGGTCCGGTAAAACATGCCATAGGCGTCGTAAGCGCATACCGTCAATTCCGTGTATCCCTTTTCGGGATAATGCCGGTGCTGGATAACGAGCTGTTCCTGGGGAAGTCGCAGCAGCATCCCCAGGTGGTCCAGTATTTTATTGAGCGACGTCGAAAGAATGTACTGGTCCGACATGACCGACAAAAAAAAACCGACCGTTTCTGCAGAATACCTTCCCCGTGCCGCTTCTTTGATCCTGGCGATCATTGATGCCAATCGCGCCATGTCTTCTTCGCCTACCAGCGCTTTTTTGTCGAGATAGTTCAGTGTCTTAACGTACAGGTCCTGCAAGAGAACCGCTTTCCACTGCGTCCAGGCATGAGGATTGACGGAGGAGATGTCGGCGTACGTAAGAAGGTACAGCATGGCGAGGTTCTCCCGATCCTGGACGAGCTTCGAAAAGTCGGCAATCACCTTCCTGTCCGTAAGTTCACGCCTTTGCGATAACGAGGCCATGACGAGGTGGTTTTTGATAAGGAAAAGGATCCGTTCACGCTCCTCTCCCCTTACCCTCAAACGGTCGAGAACGACCTCAGCTATTTCCGTTCCCTTCAACGCGTGATCGTGACGAAATGCTTTGCCCAGGTCATGGAGCAACACGGCGAGAACGAGGACCCATTTCTTGTTCAGTCCCTTCAATGCGTCGGAGAGCGTTATCGGCCCCGAAAGACTGGCGTTCCACAGGTCCTGCAGTTTTCTTACGGCGAGGAGGATATGTTCGTCCACGGTGTACAAATGGTAATAGTCATGCCGGGCAAGGGCCTGAATGGCGCGAAATTCCGGGAGATAGCGGCCGAGAAAACGCAGGTCCTTCATCAGGTTGAGCGTTTCAGACAATCCATCGAGATTGTCCAGGACGGCGATAAAACTGCTCGCTGCAACAGGAGACGTCCTGACCACGTCATCGATCCGGCATTTTTTAATCAGTTCTCGTAATTGTTCAGAAAACGCTGCATGGTGAGACTGGACCAGTTCAAATGCCGACAGAACGAGGGCATGGTCGTGGTTACATGCCTGGTCTGAAGCAAGGAAGAGCGTCTTGCCCACGAGGGAGAATGCCCCGAGAGAAGTTCTTCGATAATACCAGCGACGCGTCGGCCTCGGGAGCACGGCATTGATGACGATGTTGGAAAATTCCCGGATAGTGCGGGCATGAAGGAAATAGGCCTTCATAAAACGTTCGACGGCATAGAGGTGGGCGGAATCGCGATACCGGAAGTCCAAGGCTGCCCGTTCCTGGAGGTCGAACGTCATGTGATCATTCTTGCGGACGGACAGGTAATGGAGCTCGTTTCTGAGTCTCCAGAGAAAGTTCCGGGACCGGAGGAACACCGCATACTGTCCTTCGGTGATTATGCCCAGTGACACGAGTTCGCCGAGCGAATTGATGCGGAAATGAACAAAGGCGATCCATAATGCCGTATGTACATCGCGGAGACCGCCCTCGCCTTCTTTGATATTCGGTTCGCGCAGGTAGATGGAACCTCCGTACTTTCTGCGCGTCGCATTCCGTTCAACGATTTTTTCCGTGATGAACGCCGACGCTTTCCAGTAGAAAACGTCGCTTCGCATAGATTGCAGAAAGGCCGTGTACAGGTCCCGGTCGCCGGCAATAAAGCGGGATTCAAGAAGTGATGTCCTGATTTTAATGTCCTGCCGTGCGAGCGAAACGCACTCCCTTATGGTCCGGACGCTGTATCCTATGTCCAGTCCCGCATCCCACAGCACATAAAGCATGTCCGGTGCGCGGTTTCTGTCGCCTTCATCCCGGCAGAGAAAAAGGATGTCGATGTCGGAATAGGGGTTTAATTCCCCCCTCCCGTAGCCGCCAATAGCGATCAATGACGGCATGCGTCCAGCGGAGGAGAGATGGGCATGGACATCGCGGAGCACCCGGTCAATCAAGCCCGTACGTCGCTGGACCACTTCGTTCCCGCCTGCGCCGGAGAAATGAACGCGCCGGATCTCTGCGTTTTCTTCCCCCAGTTGGGCTTTGATGACGCTGGAAAGCGATATTGTTGTTTTTTGATTCAAGCCGTTCATGAAAAAACACTTGAAAGGTCAGTAGTTGATGCTGAGGAAACCGAATACGTAAAAAAAAAGAATTCAGAGCGAGCAGTTGCTAACTATCACAGCATTTTTATCGATACGGAGTATTTTTTAAAAAAAATCGTCACACGTCCTGAGGGGAACCTCAATAATCCTTGGGGGTCCTTGGGGCAGGCATACTTCCTCAGGGGAGAGCTATTTTTTAAAAGCCACTGACTTGATCTCGTCCATCTGGAGCATAAAGCTTCCGAACGATGCTTCTCCGAAGCACCTCGATTTTGCATCGATATCGAAACTGGATTCGGTCCCGTCCGAAAGATGTACGGTGACCGTGATCTTCCGGTCAGCCTTCTGCCCGACGGTCAGATCCTGCACCTTTTCGAAAGGGATGTTCACCTGGGCCATGCCTTTATACCCCGTGAAATGGAGTCGGCCCTCCCAGCTGAATTTCTCACCGTCGATTTTCACGCCCGTCGCATCGGTCACGACCACAGGAAAGTTCTTTTCCACGCGCGGTGCGCGCTCAAACCCTCCTGTGCTGCCCATTGCGGTCAGCAGGATGAATGCAGCGGCGATCACGAGCGCATAGGATATCTTCCGTAACATATCAAGTCTCCTTTCGAAATCGATGGTGAACGAGCAACTGCGTAACATTACCATATAAAGCTCTCATAATTCAAGGAAAAAGCTTGCAAACAAAAAAGCGTTTGTGTAAGGTACTGGTGTCTCGATAGAGGGGCTTCACTCAGTAAAAACTTACATGTACGAGGTGTTTTGTGAAAGATAACCTGCCTGATCTTATTGCTCTCATGGCAAAACTCAGGGGCCAGGACGGCTGCCCCTGGGACCGCAAACAGACCACGGAGTCGCTCAAACCCTTTTTGATCGAAGAGTGCTACGAGGTGCTCGATGCGCTGGACGAAGGTTCCCCGGAAAAAATAAAAGAAGAGCTCGGCGACCTCCTGTTTCAGATCGTATTTCACGCGCGCATCGCCGAGGAACAGGGGCACTTTTCGCTGCAGGACGTCATAACGACGAACATCGAAAAGATGACCCGCCGTCATCCTCACGTGTTCGGCGACGCCCGTCTCAGCACCGACAAGGAAGTCCTTGCAAACTGGGAAGAGATCAAGAAAAAGGAAAAAGGCTACGAGCAGCGGAAATCGATCCTCGAAGGCGTTCCCCTCCACCTGCCCTCCCTCCTCCGCGCACACAGCATCCAGGAGCGTGCCGCGCGGGTTGGGTTCGACTGGAGCCGCATCGATGATGCCTTGCCCAAGCTTGATGAAGAAATTGCGGAGTTCAAGGAAGCCCTCAAACAGGAGGACGCGTCCGGCATCGAAGAAGAACTTGGCGACATTTTCTTCATGCTCGTGAACCTTTCGCGGTTCCTCGGGGTAAACCCTGAAAATGCGCTCCGGAAGACCATCAGTAAGTTCATAGAGCGCTTCCGCTTTATCGAAGAATCAGTTGTAGATGCAGGAAAATCGTTGAACGACATGACGGTTGACGAAATGGAAGAGTTGTGGCAGAAAAGCAAGGGGAAGTAGCTAGACGATCGGACGATCAAATCGCTTAGTCAACAGGCACCTCTGCTTTTACAAAGAATACCTTGCCTGCAGCAGTCTTCCTGAAATGTCCTTTGAGCACGACGGGCTTTTTAATTACATCGGACATGAGCTTCGGTCTCTTTTTCTGAACAGGACCCTTCACGACTTCAAGCGGAAGCCATGCCTTTATAGGGAGCTCGGTTTTGCGGTCCGTGAGGAAAAACCGGGCGTTTTTGAAATATTCGCCTTTAGCAATGATCCAGCCGGTGACGGTAATTTCCCCTTTGTCCACCTCTTGTGCGGCCTCAGACACGGTCATCGCACCGCTTGCCAATCCCTTTATGATAACCTTTGCATCTTGAATATCCGGCATGCCTTCGATTTTTTGCCTGTACATGCCGTCAATCAGGATTGCCAGTGTCGGGACACCCTGGACGCCATAGGTCCCTTGAGCTATCTTCTTATCCCCTGCTTGTATGGGAAAGGGGAATGATGGGGAGGTCCCCTCTCCGAATCGGAGACCATCAATGCTGTATTCTTTACTTAAGTCCAAGATAAAGGGTTTTGCATCGATGCAATGTTTGCAACTGGGAGAGAAAAAATAGAGAATTTTGACGTGATTGTCTTGTGCAGCAGAGACAAGTGTTGAAAAGAATATTATCCATGCAAAGAAAAAAAGACCGGCAAAAGGGCCGATGCCCTTTTGCCGGTTCATGCCGCATCTAGTTACAACGCGCATACTGAATTTAATTGTGCTTCTGTGTAGATCTGTGCAGCCCCACCGTTAACCGAAACAGATACTGCACCGTTGGCCTGGAAGGTTGCGACCACGTTCGAATTGATGGTCACTTGTCCTGCTTGAGTCACGCCATAGGGGTCGATCTCTATATCGGTATTCGTGACAATCGAGAATGTACCATCGATACACTTAGCTGGCGTGGTTGAAGAGCTGAATGCGCCGTTAATGCTGAGATATTCATTGCCCGTACCTGAAGCAGGTGTTTTGTAGGCAACGGAAAAATTCGTAAAGCCGGCAGTTTCGTTGTAATTGATTGTCGAATCGGTATCCGACACATAGGTGGTTGCCGATTCAGAACCACCAACGGTCAAGGTATCGACATTATAGCTTGTACTGTTGATTGTCGTGGTCGTTGATGCCGCAGTGACAGAAAAATTTGTCAACGTTCCGAGATCATGGGTATGAGCAACATAGTCCCATTCCTCAAACGATCCTGTTGCAGAGATTCCTGTTGAAGCAACTGACATGGTTACGTTGGCTTGGGATTTAGCGATAGCCGCAGTCGGGGCCGATGGCGAGTAGTCCGTTACGGTAAAGAGTCTGCTTGCTGAACCGAGCGTAAACGTGCCTGAAGTGCCAGTTCCCGCGATCGCCATTACGCCGTCCGTCAAGGTGTTGGTGGACGTGTCCTGGCACTGCGTAAATGTGATTGTAAAGTTACTGCCGGTCGTGTCCACATCGATGGTAGTGCTGTCGGGCGACAGAGGCGCAACCGTTCCAGTGATACGGCTATCGCACGAAATCGCCATCGGGTATCCTGTGGCAGACGCCCTCATCGCACGTGCTTTCCTCACAACAGGGCTAAAGCGAGCTGCAAATTTGCTCACTGCTGTTGTTTTCGTGTTGGCCCCTGCAAAAGCGTTAAAGCGCGGCACGGCTAAACTGCCACCTGTAGACGCTATATTCGAAAGCTGGACACCGGTGCTTGCAACGTTAAGTGCAGACGTTACGCTCGCCGAAGCAGACTGTGCACCCTGCGTGGTTGTGCTGAGCGACGTAACGCCGCCGCCTGGCGCAGGGCTGCTTCCGCCGCCACCGCCACTGCATGCTGCAAAGAATATTGAAAGTCCAAGAAACAGTACAATTACTAATGCAAACAATCCTAATCTTTTCATAGAGCCCTCCTTTTTTATATTATATAGTCATGACAGAGAGAAACACGATGCCTTCTGCGCAACGAAAGTAAAGTTTGTTTCACCTCCTTTTACGAATATGCATCTCACGCCGCTTAAACGTAACCGGAGAAAATAAGACTACAGGATAAACAGATTAATTTGTAGAATCCTCACCAGTTTCCGTGCAGTCTGCAATAATGTGCAAAGTATGCATAGCTTATATCCTAACGCAAATAAAGTCAAGGTACTATTCACCAAGGAAACGACTAATGAAAACACTTACCACGCTTTCGCTCTTCTTGCGGTGATTAATATCACAAGTATGACAGTAAATAATAGAAGAAAAATAAGCGGATACTGCACCATAAAAACGAAGGGGGTGAGCGCCCATCGCGTTATGGCTCTCATGGTTTCGTGCCTGCTGATATAATCTGCAAGCGGAGGTGAATGGCGGTAATAAAACGTGACAAACACTCTTCCCGCTGCGTTTGTCAAAAGATAACGGTCCCGGAAATTCCGAAGTACTTCTACGTGCGGGTCAAGATAGGACCCGTATGCGGCAGTTGCAATGAAGCAGAAATGGCTGCTGCCCCCCCCGCTGTCAGCAGCGGGCGCCATAACTGTTATCGCCTGGGACTCGTTGCCATTTACATCGATTGCCGTTATCTCGTAGGTATCGGAAGGTTGCATCGAGCCGTCTGTATAACTGGCTGAAGAACCAGTTGCCGGAATGTTTATAATTGGCGAGGCGGAACCGTTTTTATAAATATTATACGCTGCCGCGCCGGCACTCGGGGACCACGTCAGAGAATTCGAATTAACAATGCTCGGATTTACCGGAGGATTCGGTCCGAAGCCCATATCAAAGCTGACCACGGTAGCGGTAATGTTGGATATCGGCGACTCGGCGATATTTCTTATGTTCACCCAGCCGTAGTTCGAATAAGGCATGGATGAAGGATCGGTCATGGGCGTAAGATTCGTATTGTTCGTCGAACCGGGAAAAGGATCGCCGGCGGTCCCTATGTCGGCACCGGAAGCACCATACGGTAAAAGAAGCGACCAATCGCCGTCCGCTTCAATAAGCTTCAACCCCGGCTGCACGCGATTATTATTAATGGTATTGCTTGGAAAATTTGCGTTGATAACATCCTGATCGACAAGCCAAACCAAAAGACCATGACCGGGCAGTCCCGCATCATACCCGATCTGCTGGCGGTTCTCGATCAGGAAATACTGGCTGGCCGTTGCCGTCGAGGCCTGCGCCTTGATTATATTCGTTCCTGCGGCAGCAACAATCGGAGCAGGCACGGACTCTACGGGGTCCAGGACCAAACCAGGCTGGTAACTCGTTACTGTCTGCGGATTGACCCATCCGAGGTATGTTAAACTCCATGCGTCCAAATGCGCCGGAGAGCTGCCATGCCAATACAGGGTGGTACTCGACGTTGCCGACGAGATGACGGTCTGCGTCGTCGGATCGTTCGGATCATAATTGTATATGCCGTCTGACATGAGGCTCCATTTGCCTACACCATCGAGCAAGCAGAACGTTGCCGTGCAGTAGAGATCAGGCAGGCCGAGCCAGTGACCGAACTCGTGCACATAGACGCCCAGCGGGTCGACAATGATGCCCGGTGCGGGTACCGTTCGCGAATCGGTCTGGGGCATAATGATGGCCTCATCGATGACTTTTGTGCCTGCGCCGTCCTTTACGATTGTTGAGAGACAAGGTCCTGAGGTTGAGGCATTTTTACAGATACCGCCCGCGCCGCTAGGGGGGTAATACAGGGACCAGATATCATCCTGCATGACCCCGAGGACGTCCGATTCCTGCCCTACTCCGGCGTGCTGAATAAGCACAGCGTCATAAAGACTGAAATCCGGCTTCGTCGCCGGGTTCGTGTCGCTCGATGCCGTAGTAATACTGTCGTAGATCAGATTCTCCAGTGATTGGTTCGTTGAACCGGCATAATAGGCCATAATATTAGGCAGCTGATAGACTTTTGGTGAAATATCTACGGTAATATTCAAAAGGCCGTAGGAAACCTCCTTGTAATAATCGACAAACTTGGCTTGTGCCCTCTTGACCCAGAAATTCGAAGGATCATCGAGATTGGCAGCATCTGTCGGTGTGCCTGTGCCCATTGAGTAAAGAGGGTCGAGCCACAACCCGCTTCCTGCAGACGCCGGGTCCTGGTCCGGCTGAAACTCTACCCGGAGAAAAAGAATTCTTACCGTCTGCGGCGTCGTATAGGAGGCCGGGGCAAGCATCGTGCCGGCAGGCAAGCCCGGCACAAAACGCTGTTGTAATGTTTTCCCGGGACGTTCCGGTGGCTCGGGTATAGATTTATTCAGTGCGGGCGCGGCGAAGATTTGCGGAGTAAACAAAAAAAATGAGAAGAATAAAAGGATATATCTTTTCAAGATAAACACCTCTGCATGCAATCAGCATGCATATTTACGATGTTCGTGGCAGCGGTCTGCACTTCGCACCGATTATAAAAAAATTCTCGATGTTGTTCAACTTGCACGAGGACATTTGTTTGACCGTACAAAGTCAAGGTACTATTCACTTTAGGAAAGGCAATAGATACTGCCAAGTGGGACATCATACGACGTTTTGGCGGACAAGTAAATGACCTCGATGGGGTATTTTAAGGGTAGGTATTTCGAGGAGTCTTACACCCGCCTTCTTTTTCAGGAAGGCGGGTAAGGCAGTGATGAAAGATCCTTAAGCCGATTAATAAGAGTATGACGAAGAAAGGAATAAGGTCCATCCTTTGGAAACAGTATCCTGGATATTCGTGCTGTTGCCGACGATCTGTGCTTTTCCCGTGCCGTCAGTTATCCCTCCGCCGAGTGTTACCGACGTGTTGCGTGTAAAGTTGCTGATGCTCAACGTACCGCCGTAGAGGTCGATATGTTCAGACTGATTCACACCGCCTGATTCAATATTCGGTGTGTTTGCCTTATCCGTAAAGAAACCCGCCCTCAGTGCCCAGTTTTTGGTGAAATAATATTCCGTTCCGAGAGCAACATTCGTAACAGGCTCGGCAAGCTGACGTAAAGCAAACGATTGGCCATTCACCGTGACGTCCTGCTCATTGACCTTAGTAAAATAATTAATATCGCCTGAGAGGAGAAGACTCTGCGTCGGGAACCAGGCTAAGCCGAGGCTCACCTGGGTCGGGTATTCCCTCTTCGCACTCGTGCCGGATGCGCCGCTGGGAATAGACGCCACGTCATAGTTGACCACATTAGTGGAAGGATCATCGATTGCTCCGATTCCTCTGCGAATGTAAGTGCTGAGAAAATTGGTATCGGATCCTTCGACAAAAATCTTCGACAGTGACATTCCAACGGATACGGTATTCATGGGCGACCACATGAACCCAAGTACTGGGCGAGCACCCCATTCATTAGTATGATAATACTGATTTGTTAATTCATATCCGCCGTTCGTTGTTGTAATAAGCTGGTTCAGAATCCAGCGCTGCGTTTTTTGATAATAATAGAGCGTGAGGCCCACGGAAAAATTGTCAGACAGTTCCAGTGCTATGGAGGGACCAAAGTTATAGATATTGTTCTCGTTATTAAAATTAATAGTATACGATGATATGGTCACCCCCGGGTTAAATGGTTGGATAGAGGTACTGAGCGGGATGCCCGTGAATGTCTGCTGCTGGTCCTCCATGCTAGAGTCGGGAACTGCATAAGAAATGCCCACTTTGAATTTTCCTACCGGCTGGACCACACCGAAATAATTCGGCAGGAGCGACGATGATCTCCTCGTCCAGCCGTTGCCCCCGATGACGCCCTTGTACGTTTTCTCATTGCTATAATAGGCATTGACACTGGCCGAAAAGTTCCTGCCGGCCGCGTAGGCAATACCTGCCGGGTTGTAGTAGAGACCGGTCGCATCGTCGGAGATTGCGGTATACGCGCCTCCCATGCCCGAAGCGCGGTCGCCGATAAGAAGATTAGTATAATGAAGTTCATCAGCTGCGGCGGTGGCCGCCATGCAGGAAAGCATGACAAAGAAGACTGCCAGAGAAATAAAACCTTTATTCATTTCTAACCTCCTGCCTACTTAATTATTAATGGCAAAGAATAGTATAATTCCCCAGAAATTGCAAGGTTAAAAATATCTCCTGGGCGCAAGATATCTCTTGGGCGCAAAAAAATCGGCGGCCTCCCTGGAGGCTGCCGAAATGCCGTTATTACCCGCTGCTGTGCAACATAAGAGTGACGTAAACTCATGCAGTTTTTTTCTCAGTGTTCCCCTATTGCAGCAGCTTGATGTTTGCTGCGAACCTATCCTTGGCTGTTTTATACTTGCCCGAATCGATCCCCTCTTCTTTTATCGTCGAGTTAATCCATGCGATACGGTCGTTAAAAGAGGGATGTGTTTTGTCTAATATTTCAGTTTGTTTCCCTTTTATCGTACTTATTCGCTCGAAATATCGCACCAAGCCGGTAGGAGCGTATCCGGAAAAAGCGCAAAAATGGACCGCATCCCTGTCCGCCTGCATCTCATCCTCGCGTTTGTATCCATCCTTAAACAACAGGTCCAGTGCCTTGTCAACGGCTTGAGAGAACGCCAGGCGCGCCGATTCGGAGCTGCCGCCGATGAGCATTGCGAGGCCGGACACCGACGATGTGTCCTGTCCCCTGATGTTCAGTTCTTTGACCGCATGCTTTTCGACCACATGTCCTATCTCATGGGCAAGCACACCGGCAAGCTCGGACTCGTCCTGCATCTTTGCAAGCGCCCCGCGCGTAACAAAGATATACCCGCCTGGCGCCGCATACCCGTTGATCTCATCGGTATTCAATATGGCAAAATGGAATTCAATTTCCGGCCGGCTCGTGTTCATGGCCAGCACGTTCCCGACGAGATTTACATATTTCATCAGCTTTGGGTCGTTATACATCCCGAACCGGGCGATAATCCGCGCCGCGACTTCCCGCCCGAACCGTACCTCTTCGGCTATGTCCGATGTAATGATCTCCTCGTTTGCCGATACCCGCTGTCTGAACTTCGTATCAGATTCAGCCGCAGAAAGAGTGAGCGGAGATACTAAACCGATTGCGAGGACCAGCGCTAGTGGGAAAGTGATCCATTTTTTCATAGTGTGGTTCCCTCCATGAACCGGCTAAGCTCGTCCGCGGTGACTTTGAAAGATTCTATTTTGTCGAGTGAATCGTAGTCCGCCTTTTCCTCCTTACTAAGCCGTCGCCGGTCGTCTGATGCAAGGCCCCGGGCCGCGGCAGCGCTGGTGTACGACGACGCGCGTCTGCGGACGCCCCGTTTGATATCGCTTTCATCGCCTCTGATCAGTCCCGTCCTCTCAAAGGGCGGGTGGGTGGCGAGAAGGAAGGACGACACGTAGCCGGCCTTATCTTTGTATTTTACCTTGACCCAAGCGCCTTTCTTGCCCGAGGAGACGAACTTAAAACCTTTTCCTACCTCTCCTAGTACCGACGCCTTAAAAGAAGTAGCGGACATCACTTTGGCTTTCACGCTCTGCACATAATACTCGCCCTGGGCATAGACCGCTGAGGTGAGAGACAGCGAAGCCATGAGCAATAGAACCGGCATAAGTATTCTTTTCATAACACACCTCCTGATAACGACGTCAGTGTACAGACCTGTCGCTCTCACAGCCGACAGACGGGACATGACAACTCGGCCCGATTGTCTGCCTGGTCTGACATCTGACCGCTCTTTTTTCATTTTTCGAAACAGCTTCCCTTATTCAACCGTGTAAATGTCAACCGGCTGCTCTCTCCCTTTAACCTTCACATTGCCGAGCAGTTTGCCGTTAATCCGGTTTTTGACCCTTTCATAGGTATATTCAGAGAAGATGAGGGGGGTCTTGTATTCCTTGGTGATGCTCTCGAGCCGCGATGCAAGATTGACCGTGTCTCCCACGATGGTATAGTTTTTCTTCTTTTCCGAACCGATTTCTCCGATCGTGGCCACACCGGTATTAATGCCGATGCCGATCTTCAATTCCAGGCCGAAGCCCCGGTCCTTAAGGGTCTTATTGACCTCCTTGAGCCCTTCGAGCATCTCCTTGGCCGCAAGTACCGACTGCTCTGCATGATCATCCATTTTGACCGGCGCGCCCCAGAAGGCCATGATCGCGTCGCCGATGTATTTGTCGATCGTGCCGTTGTGCTTCAGAATGATATCGGCCATGACGGAAAAATGGACATTCAGCATTTCCACGATCTTTTCCGGCGGGGTGGTCTCGGACATGGTCGTAAATCCGCGGATATCGGAGAAGAGGACGGTCAACTCTACTTTCTGGCCCGCGCTCGACTTTATATATTCCTTGTAATTGTGCAGTACTTCGTTCAGGACATCCTTGGAAACGTACTGAGTGAACAGCTGCGACACACGTCGTTTTTCGACGGCCTCGGTAAAGGTCAGATAGCCGAAGGAAAGGAAACTGGTCGTAACCATGGCAAAAAGGAACGGCACCAGTTCGACTTGTACATTCGATTTAAACGAAAGCAGCGCATAGCCGATATACAACAAAAGCAGGAGCACGGGAAAAGCGGCTTGGATGATAAACCGTTTGGAAAACATCACGGCCCATGTCGTGAGGAGCACGCCGAAAAGCACTGAAAAGAACGTCAACCGATTGTCGGGCGGCCTCATGAAATCGTTCTGGAGATAATTGTTCGCCAGAAAGACGTGCAGCATGACTCCGGGAGCGCTTGGGGCAGCCGGTATGGCCTTAAGGTCCGCCGTACCGACAGCGCTTGCGCCGATGAACACGATGCTGTCCTTGAACACGTCGGGATTCACCAAAAGGTCCTCGACCTCGCCTTTTCGGATTTTCTGGAGTGATGCAAACACGCCGCTCAAGGAATAGGTTTCCACCTTGTCCAGGCCGTACATATTGATGAGGCAGTTTCCGTTTTTATCAATCGGTATTGTCCGGCCGTTGAGCGTAATTGAATCGTTATTGATGGTTACGGTGCTTGCCGCGTCGACAAAAGGAGCAAGGCCAAGGACCGGAAAATACTTGCCCTGGTAGTCCCTGAGCGGCCTCGTCCTCCGGTATACGCCGTCACTGTCCGGCGTGAATTCGACGACGTTCACGCCTTTGGACGCTTCCGCCAGTCCGGCGATCGGCAGGGAAAAGTCGTTATATTCGGCGCCCGGCTTGACCGGGAGACTGCCGGTGACTTTCTTGAGCGCAAACCGGTTCACAAAATCGCCGGGCAGGGGACGGTTCAGGTCAGCATTATTTTTAGGGTCCTTGTCAGGCTCTTCGCGCATGATCATCATGCCATGGTAGACGTTTTGCGATGCCCGTGTTGCCTCAATAAGGGCCTGATCGTTTGTCTCATTATATCGGTCTGGCTCCAGAAAAAGAAGATCGAAGAGCACCGTTCGCGCGCCGCCTATTGTAAGAAAGTCGAGAAGGTCCGACCAGATAGCCCGGGGCCACGGCCACCTGCCCGCAATGTCCGCTACCGACTTGAGCGCGGCCTCATCAATGAGAATGACTTTGATCTTGCTGTCAGACACTTTGTCGGAGCGCAGAAGCTTGGTCTGAAGATCGTAAAGGTAATACTCAGGCTTTTCGAACAGGCCGAGTGAATAGCAGGAGATGGTGACGACGAATATCACTGCGGCAATGAGGAGTGAAATGATTATTTTTTTTGTCATGATCTGTTCACGGAGACTTGGTGAATTTTACTCGAAACTGCAAAATCTGTAAAGGGAATAATCACCCTCTCCGCGCAGGGGGCATGGAAATCACCCCGGCACACTGTCTGACGGCCTGACCATGATCGTTTTCCGCTCTGAAATCGTGACGAGCCCGGGCCTTGCGCCCTTCGGCTTTTTTACAAACCGTGCGGATGGTATACGTGACCGCCACCTTGTCTGCGTTTCTTCCTCTGCTGTAATAAGCAGCCAGTGCCGCAGCTTTTATCAGAACATCCGCCGGAAGCTCTTTCTTCATCGGGTTCTTCACGAGAACATGTGAGCCGGGCAGTCCTTCGGCGTGGAACCAGAAGTCATCGGGACGGGCGATCCTGGTCGTGATTTGATCATTGCACGAAGCATTGGTACCGATAAGAATTTCCCACCCCCGGCAAACGACGGTTCTGGGACCGGCGGCATTCTTCCTGGCCGAGAGGCTTTTCTCTTTGCTGCGGGCTTTTCCTTTGCGTATCCCCGAACCGACAGTTCAGAGCGGATTGCTTTCAGATGAGGGACATCGTCCGCCTTCCCCCGCTTCGTCCAGCAGCGAGTTTAAAAAGTCTATTTCCTCTGCCGTATCGTGGAGACGCGACGAAATGATCTGTTGTCCTGCTTTGGATTTTTTAAACTTCTTAAAATAATGTTCTGCATTCTTTGACGGAGAAAGTTTCGGATCAAGATTGACGACGACTGTCCGGCCGTCGTAACCGGTCGAGTTCCGCACGGTCCATTCCGCCAGTGCAAGAGCTTCAGATTTGCCAGAATCAAATCTCCCGCCTGTCTGTAGCTGGTCGGCCTGCTCTGCTGTCTCAGATCTGATTCGAGCGCATCGCGCTTACGCTCGGCCTTTGCAAGGGCCTTTCGGATACAGGAGCGGACCTCCGACCCGAGTGCAGCAAGATATCGCTCCTGTGCCAAATGGACATAGAAAGCCTCTGTTGCTTTGTTCGGCGAATCGGCATCGGGAATTGCCAGTCTGTCCCTGCCCGAGGGGAACGTGACTTTTTTGTGAGGCAGGACGTATAAGGCCCCTGGCAACAATGTTCGCGCTGCAGGCTGAGTAGGCGCGGACCGGATAGTAGACAGCAATAATCCGCCAATCTGCCCCGATCAAGAAGAGATTTGCTGACATACCGGTTAATTCGTAGACAAGACACTGTTCCATAGCCGGCGTTGCAAAGCAAATCCTCGCTATGCGGTCCTCGTTCAGCTGTGATATGGTTTTTACGCGAGAACCGGTCAGACGGCTTCTCAGCGCAAGGACAAAGGAGTTAGGTGTAGCGACGGATTGCGGCTTTAAACTCACCAGATGCATACGGGGTAAAACACGATCGGGAGAGAAGAGAAGCGCGTAATTCTTTCGATTACGCCGGAGCAGCAAATACACCCCTCCCTCCTTGCCCTGGATGACACGCTCAACGCGTGCGCCGGTGAGGAGCGCTGAAAGCTCTTCAATTACCAGTGAGAGTATGTGGAAATTCATGCTCTTGACAGCGGACTTGAAAATTGGAGTTATTCAAAACGCAAGTTTACGTTCTTCAGGTATTATGGTACATTCAATATTTTATGGGCCTGCGGGATCACGCGAACATCTGCGGTGATCTGAAGCGCTTCGTCCTGCAGATCTACCAGCATGGCGGCCGAGGGGGCAAAGGCGCCGCCGGCAGGTTGGAGAACAAGAGGAATTGAGGAACCAGCGCTCGCGATAATGCGCGCCGACATCTGAACGTCTTCTTTCGTCGTATCCCTCGTCACAACAGCCTTTACGAACAGTTCCTTGCCAAGAGATGCAGCCAGGAATCTTCCATGCTCTTTCCAGAACGGACGCAGTCCCGTAGCTGAAGGGAGCTTAAAGTCCATGCTTACGATGTCTACAAGGTCGGCTACGGCTTTCATGGATTGATCGTGAATTCCGCTGGTTTCAAGGTAGATAAGATAGTTTTTTTTCATCTGGGGGAGCCATTGGACCAGAAAATCGGACTGCAGCAAAGGCTCCCCCCCCGTCAGGCTGAGCACCGGACGTGAAGGACCGGGAATGACCAATCGAGCGCAGAGTGCGCTCAGATTGGCCGCAGAAACGGGATTACGCACCCGTTGCTTTTCAGCACCCGCTCCCGGTCTCACCTGAACGGTACAGAACTGCTCGTCAGCATCGCCCATTTCGCGCGAACGAGCAGCAGGCGTGTCGCAATAACAGCAATTGATGTCGCAGCCCTGAAACCGGACAAAGATATGACGCTGCCCTATCCACAGCCCCTCTCCTTGAATTGACGCAAAGATTTCGTAAAGGCAGGCATCTTTCATCCGGTTATAATACAGAACAATACCATGAAATACAAGCGACCCAAAAAAATTATCCGGTCCAGAAGCAATAGTACCGGCTAAATGTTTTTTTAGAAAATGCCGATAGTAGTATATATATACAACAAATCAGCAGCCGTTCTTGACTTGACAAAATCGGTCGAAAGGGGTAGTTTAATAATTAAGTAGGAGGAAAGATGAGTCGCAGAATTCACCCTTATTTTACCGGCAGTTAGTGCTGCATTATTATTTACCTTTCAGCCTGTTTTTGCGGAGGACACGTCGGCTCCACAAAAACAGACCACGGGTATTCCCTCTCAGTTAAAACCCCCGACAGAAGATGTTGCTCAGCTCGATGAAAACATCGATGACTGTGCCGAAGAAAAGCCCTTTAACTTTCCCATGATCCTGAATGACAGCGTCGAAAACCATCTCGAGTACTTCAAGACGCGCGGGAGGGACGTATTTCAGAGATGGCTCGACAGGTCTGCCAGGTACATTCCCGTGATGAAAGACATCTTTCGCGAGAAAAACCTGCCCGAAGACCTGGTATATGTTGCCATGATCGAAAGCGGTTTCAATCCCTATGCCGTGTCCTGGGCAAAAGCCGTCGGCCCCTGGCAGTTCATGCCGGCTACGGGAAAACTCTACGGCCTCAAGATCGACTGGTGGATCGACGAGCGCAAGGACCCGGTGAAATCTACCTATGCGGCTGCTGAGCATCTTAAGGACCTGCACAACCTTTTCGGTTCCTGGCCCCTGGCCCTCGCCTCGTATAACGCGGGCGCCGGCAAGGTCCAGCGCGCCGTGCTCAGGACTCGTTCTGATGATTTCTGGGACCTGAAGGCCTCGCGATACATCCGCAAAGAGACCAAGAATTATGTGCCCAAATTCATGGCCGCGACCATTATCGCAAAAAATCCTGAATCCTACGGTTTCTCTATTGCAAACTATGACCCCTTCAAATATCGATACGGTCGTGATTGAAGAAAGCACGGACCTTCGTCTTCTCGCCCGCTGCGCAGGATGTACCTACGAAGAGATCAAAGAGTTGAACCCGGAACTCAGACGATGGGTCACTCCTCCTGACTTCGACAAGTACGCTCTCAGGATTCCCGCCGGGACGAAAGAAACTTTTCTTGCAAATTTCGCCGCAATTCCTCCCGAACAGAAGATCAAATGGGAACGCCACGAGGTGAGAAGGGGCGAGACCCTGGCAAGCCTCGCAAAACAGTATAACACGTCGTCCGAAGCGATCCGCGACATCAACGGACTTGAAGAAAACCCGTATAACGCCGGGCAAGCATCTTCTTATTCCGATGGACATCAATGCGAAGGCCCAGGACGTAGGTTATCTCACGCCCGGAGAGGGCGGCAAACAGCAGGAGATACTGTACCGGGTAAGGCGCGGAGAGACACTTGCAAGAATCGCCAAAAGGCACAACGTGACCGTTGCCGACATCAAGGAATGGAACAAGGGATTAGGCGCATCCGTACGCGCCGGACAGAAAATAAAACTCGTCGTGGATGTCGATCAGATTTAGGCGTGACGGATTGATGCTATGCAGCAAAAGGCTGGGAATAATTCCCGGCCTTTTTTTGTTCAAGAAACGACTGCTCATTGACTGAGCAGTCCTGAATACTCTGCACAAGAGACATGAAATTGTTTTAACTACAACGAGATCATCCGCTGAGCCGAACGGCCTAAGATCCCGGCCTTTCCTTGTCGGCATCAGGCGGTTTGTTGCTCTCCGTTCAACAATACATTGTGCAACGTCTCTCCCAGATCTTTTATTCGGTAGGGCTTGGTCACAACTCCGCGGAAACCGTACTTCTGGTAGTCCGCCATGATCGGGTCGTTGGAATAGCCGCTTGAAACGATTGCCTTTACCTTCGGGTCGATTGCAAAGAGTTTGATCAATGCATCCCTTCCCCCCATACCTCCGGGGACCGTCAGGTCCATGATAACCGCATCAAATGGCTGGCCCGATGCTCTTGCTTGTTGATACAATTCTATCGCCCCCGCGCCGTCTTCGGCAAACGGACCCGGTAGCCAAGCCGCTTCAATACATCTCCCGTCGTCTGCCTGACGTCCTCCTCATCGTCCATGAGAAGTATTTTGCCGGTCCCCGTGAAAAGCTTCGTTTCATCGGCTTGTTTGGCAACCTTTCCGGACCTCGACGCGGGAAGATAGAAGGTAAAGATTGTGCCGACTCCCAATTCCGATTCGGCGATGATATGACCTCCGTGTTTTTTGATGATTGAATAGGAGGTCGCGAGCCCCAGTCCGCTTCCCTTTTGCTTGGTGGTAAAGTAAGGATCAAAAATCTTCGACAGGTGTTCCCGGACGATCCCGACGCCGTGGTCTTGTACACTGACTTTCACGTAATCGCCCGGCCGGAGAGGAAGACCAATCGAGTCACCGATAACACAGTTCTCACAGCGAATCGTTATAGTCCCGCCTTCGGGCATTGCATGGTCGGCGTTAATGACCAGATTGTGGATGACCTGGCTGATCTGGCCCTCATCGATATCGAGCAGCCAAAGCTCGTCGGCAAAGAAAAAATCGTGTCGCACGCGCGATCCGCGCAGGGCAAACCCAGCAGCTTCTTTGATCACATCGGTAATCACCGTTGTTCTTTTAACAGGCGCCCCTCCTTTCGAAAAGGTCAGGAGCTGTTGCGTAAGGTCTTGTGCCCTGAGGGACGCCCGTTCAGCTGCTTCCAGCTGTCGATAGGGGCCGTCCGAGGGCTTGAGATCGAGCATGGTCAGAGATATATTGCCCAGGATGGACGCGAGGAGGTTATTAAAGTCGTGGGCGATACCGCCGGCGAGGACCCCCAGTGATTCCAGTTTTTGGGCCTTTACCAGTTCCTCTTCCATCCGTTCCCGGTCTTCGATCTCCTTGCGCAGTTTCTCATTTGCCTGGGTCAGCTCCCGCGTACGCTCTTCGACAAGCTTCATCAACTCTTCATGGTGCCGCTTCAGGACCCCTTCAGCCTCTTTCCGCTCGGTGATATCGCGGATGATCCCGACCATAGCGATGGGTTTTCCTTGTTCGTTCTTGACCATCGATGCTGATATCCATACGGGAAATACTCTCCCGTCCTTGTGGACCACGAGAACTTCACCGTTCCATCGCCCGGACATTTTCAGCTGCGGGATGATGACCTTATCGGCGAACTCCCTGTCCGCATTCATGTCATCGACATTCCTGCCCGCGAGTTCCTTGGAGAAAAACCGTAAATCTCTTCAACTGCTTTATTGGAATAGACAACTCTCCCCTGGAGATCGACGATCTGGATGCCGTCCATGGCTTCCTCAATCACTTCGGAGAAGAGCTTTAGTTGTTCTTCAGCCCTCCTGCGCTCGGTGATGTCTCTGACAGCTTCTATTCCCGCAACAATCCGGCCTGCGGAGTCCCGCAGAGGCGAAGCCTTGATTTCCAACGTCCGGACATCATCATTCAGGACTGTCGTTTTCTCCATGGTGTGGATCCGACCGTCGAGAAAAGTCTCCGCAACAGGGCAGCCCGGACAGACATGACCGCCCTGCGCATAGGCCAGGTAGCAAATTTCGCCCGTCCGGTCGCCTCCGTTCATCATTTTTTGAGCGGGGTTCTGGTACAGCACCCTGAAGTCCTTGTTTAAAATGCTGATGCCGTCGCCGATGGCGGAAACGATCGATTCGGACCGGACTTTCTCGTCTTCTATTTTCACCAAGGCTTTTTTAAGTTCGTCCTCCGCCTCTTTCCGCTTGGTGATGTCCCGGGCGATCCCCTGTGCGCCGGCATAAGCTCCTTTTTCATCCCTGGTAAGACGCATACTGTGTATTACGGAGATGGTCTTACCGCTTTTGGTAATATAGCGATTTTCAAAATTGAATACATCTGTCCCCTGCCTGACCATCTCCCTGCTTTTTTCCATCGTCGTTTCCGGGTCCTCGGGGTGGATGAGCTGCAGCCATGGTTTGCCGATGACCTCTTTCGGAGAATACTCCAGCATTTGGTACGCCGCGTCGTTCATGAATACCTGGTTGCCGTCTTTGTCCAAAACGTAAATAATATCGGTCGCCAGCTCGACGAGATTCTTGTAGCGTTTCCTATCTGCCTATTTTTTTTTCTGATTTGGTTGATCGCCAGACTGAAGATGAGCAGGCTAAGGGTCACAAAAAAACGGAAGTACAGTTCATGCGGGGAAAAATCTAAAAGGGATTGGGTGAATGAACGCTTCATGAAATACAAAGGTATCAACACAGGCATCGATTACCCAGAGAAGGAAAGAGCCTGCAATAGCAAGGACGACGATCTTGTAGTCGCTTTTTATCTTCATAGGAAAGCGCGAGCGCTTTGCAATGGTCGCCGGAACGGTCCAATTGCTTCAAAATAATGGGATAGGACAATTGGAGCGTTCAGGTGAGGCCTCAATCCGCTATTTCGCTGTCTTGGTTTCTCGAGACTGTGGGAGAGGGGAAATCTTCTGGACCTTGCCCATCGCATCCATTGCCCAAGATGTCCCACTCATCTTTTCCATCACCACTTTGTACTTTTGTTCAGCTTCGGGCATGTTTCCCGCTGCCTCGTATAACTTGGCAAGCTCAACCGTCGCTACGCCCGGCCCGGTGAACGATTCCGCCTGCTCGAATGCTTTCCGGGCATCGTCCTGCTTTCCCAGGGCGAGAGAGGCATAACCAATGCGTTGATACACGAGTCCCAGAAGGAATTTATCACGGGAATATTTACCGACGAAGACCTGGTACTCTTTGAGCGCTTCATCAGTCCGGCCGAGGTTGACAAGACAATTACCGACATAGTACTGGGCGATTGCCCCGCTCACCGTGTCGGGATATTTTTTCTGTGCATCACGAAACAGATCGAGAGCCTTTCCATACGTTACGTCCGTACCTGTAGAAGAGCTGTACAATTCATAGGCAGCGGCAACCAGCGGAGCCGCATGCTTTTCCTGGACTGAACGCAGGATCGAAAACCCTGCGAACAACACGATCACGACCACAAGGGAAATAGCCGCGATCTGAAACTGTTTCCTGTATCCCGCCATGAAGTGCTGGACTTTATGCGCCAGCGTCACGATCTCCTGCTCCTGATGAATCTTCACGGCTCCACCTCTTTTTTTTATCGTCGGCATCTGCCACAACCTCCTGATGATTGTTTTATCTTACAAAAATTATCCAAATCGGATAAAAGTCTACTTCTTGTTATTTTCTAAACGCAGCCGCTGCCTTGGTAGCAAGTTCCCGGGAATTACGGAACACCGCTTCGACCTGGTCCGTGCTCAGGCCGGCACCGAGCAAAATATTTCTGGCATGTTCATCTTCGACAAGGTCTCCGGGCTCGTGCGTGTCCGTGTCAATCACTAAATGAGCGCCGGTTTCCAGCGCCATCTTGGCAACATGTCCGTTCGACAAGCTGTGCCCCTTGCGGGTCGTGATCTCCAAGCATACGCCATTCTGCGCAGCAAGAGATGCTTCCTCTTTGGTGATAAGTCCGGGATGTGCGAGGATGTCCACCTTCGCCTCGATTGCGGCCCGGTTCGTACCAGGATGGACCGGCTCGACAAGCGTCTCTCCGTGGGCCACGATGATAGCCGCCCCGAGTGAACGGGCGCGCTGTGTAAGCTCCATAAAGGTCTCCGGCGGTATATGAGTCAGTTCGATTCCCGGCAGCGCCGTGATCTTCCATCGGCGATTTAATTCCTTGCATGCGGCAGCTACGCGCGGAATCGTGAAGTCAAGGTTCGATGCGTCGGCATGGTCGGTGATGGCGATTATTTCGTAGCCTTTCATCACTGCCCGCCGAACCAGTTCCGAGGGGACGAGCACGCCGTCGCTGAACAGAGAATGGGTATGGAGATCAATCATTGGTTCACCTTCGATTCATTGAAAATTGGGAAAGAATCTATCGGAATGATAAATTTTTCGCTATTTCCGATCTTCACATTACACTCCGCGCAGAGCGCGTAGTTTTCCCTGAAAGCTGTCCGTTTTTCAAGATATGCATCAAAGTCGTTCAAAAATTCACTTCGGGTCTTGTTCCAGATTGGCGCGATCAGGATCTCCTCCGGCGCCGCAGCGAAGAGGCGCTGCAGAATGATGCCCGGAGCGAGCCGTTCAAGAAAATCTGCCAGCATGGCGAGATACTCTTGATATCTAAACGTCGGAAACGGTTTTGCAGCATACAAGTCGGCCAGAGCAGTTTCGCTGACGACTTGCAGCTGGTGGACCTTGAGAAACTCGATCGGCAGGCGCGAAAGTTCATCGGCCATACCGAGCATTTCCTCGCGTGTCTCCGTAGGCAATCCGAGGATGATATGGGCCCCGACCTTGATGCCTCTTCCGACGGTCAGCGACACTGCGTTTTTAAAACACGAGTAATCATGGCCGCGGTTGATAAATTTCAGGGTTTTGTCGTAGATCGACTGGAGGCCGTACTCAACCAGAACAAACTGATCGCGCGCAAGAGTTTCCAGGAGCCCGATCTTTTCCTTCATCAATGCAGTCGGGCCGTGTGCCGATGGCGAGGCCGACAACACCGGGATTATCGAGCGCTTCCCGGTAGAGCCGTTCAAGAACCTCAACGGGAGCATAGGTGTTCGTGTACGGCTGGAAGTAGACGATGAATTTCTCCGCACCATAACGCGAGCGGAGATAGGGAATCCCCTTTTTTATCTGTTCACGCAGCGAAACGGTACTCGTACATGCCGTGGGCCGGAAACTGTCGTTATTGCAGTAAATGCAACCGCCTGTGGCCACCGTGCCGTCGCGGTTCGGGCACGTGAACCCCGCGTCCACGTTCACCTTATAGACAGGCGCGTGATACAGGTCCTTCATATACTGACCGAAGGCGTTGTAGCGCCGGGTTGACATTTTTTTATGGGTAAATTCTGCTACTTTCATCCTATAGTATGCGTCCGGATTGCAGTAAATGCATGAAACGGAAAAGTTCTGGTACTATACCAGAGGCAGGGGAAAAAATCCAGACAGGAATTACGTTTCTAACGGATCGGGACCACGACCTGGGTAGGTTCCAACGGTTTACCTCCACGCGCTACTGTTTGCCGGCATTCACTGCGTCTTGGAGGAAACCAGCCGCTCTACTCCTTCTAAAAATCCTTCCGCTAGCGGCAACAGCTGTTCTACGTCCTCCGGAGTCGCTTTCTTTTGCCCTTCACAGGCGCACGCAGGTCGAAGTTCATACGCCTTGCGGAGCGCACTAATGAACCTGTCCTCGATATCCCCTTTCCCCGAGAATTCGCGCTCAAAGAGAGCTATTGCCGTGCTCTGCATGGGCGCTGCTATCCCTCTTGCCTGAAGCAGCCCGAGGACGGGATATAAAAAAGCGTAGTACAGGCTGTTCATCACGAAGTTGACCTCCGCATCCTGGACCAGGAGCGTTTTTGCCTCTTCCAGAGATTCCCTGGCCTGTTTCAGTCTGTCGTTCACCAGTCCCTGTTGCACTTCATCCATAAGCAGTACTCCTCTGTACTCTGTACCTTATCTATCTCGTCCACGTTGTTGTCCGGCCGAGCAGAGAGATGCCGATGAAACCCCGCAAGTCCAGTTGATTCGGCGAGACGAGGGTCATTTTACCACTGTAAGTCTTGCCGTTCTTCGGGTCATAAACTTTTCCGTCCACCCACTTATTATCGCCCTTATAAATAAAATCGCGTACGATTTCCAGGCCGAGAATCGGCTTTGTCCTGAGCGAGAGACCGGGATTATTATGATCAAGCTTCGGAGTCCCGGGAACTCCGTCCTTTGAATCTTCCGGATAATTGGGGACTTTGAGCCATACGATCTTGCCGCAGTATTTTTCTGCACACTTGAATATCTCGATTTTTGCGTCTTTCTCCCCGTTATTCCAAACACCGAGGATATCGTCGCCGCTTGCGGCAAAGGCGGGCATCGCGGCCAATAGCATGATCAGGAAAAAAGAGCTGATGACGTCCTTCATTGGATCCCCCTATGATAGCGTGATAATTCTTTTACAAAGAGACAAATTTGTTTTTCCCCTCTTTTCATAAAATCTATGGCCTGCAGCCCTCTACCTCTTAATGATGAGCGACTTCACCGTCTTCATATTCCTGGGATCGTCCTCTTCTGTCTCTTTCGGAGTTTCCATGATCTTCGGAACGTTCTTAAACGCAGGATGGTTGAGCAATACCTTAAATCCATCAAGCCCGATTTTCCCTTCGCCGATATGCCAGTGCCGGTCCACATGGGACCCGAAGTCGCGAAGACAATCATTGAGATGCATGCCCTTCAGCCGCTTCAGCCCCACAGTTGCTTCGATCTTTTTTTTGAGAACATCGACATTTTTTTTCGTGCGGATATCATACCCCGCGGCAAAACCGTGGCAGGTGTCGTAGCAGATGCCGATACGGGAAGGGTCCTGCAAACGCAAAATAACCTCATTCACCTGTTCCAGTTCATAGCCGATATCGCCTTTTTCGCCTGCTGTATTTTCCAGAAGGATTGTCGCCTTTGGCGGGTGGAGCCTCATGGCCATGTTTAGGGCCGATGATACGCGTTCGATCATCCAGTGCGGTTCCTGACCGCTTGCCGAACCCAGGTGGGTGACCAGATATTCTGCGCCCAGGGACTCGGTGCGTTCAAGGTCAATGACGAATTGTTCGATCGATTTTTCGTAAAGGTCGGGGCGGGAGGAGGCAAGGTTGATCAGATAGTTCGTATGGACGAACACCGGAGCGATGTCCCATTGCTCGCGCAGCTTTTTGAATTCAGCGATGTCTTTCTTGTCAAGAGGCTTTACTGTCCAGCCGCGGGGGTTTCTGCAGAAGATCTGCATACACGTGCAACCGAGTTCGAAAGCTCGCTGCACGGAAAGGGAAAAACCGCCGGAGATGGAGACGTGGAAGCCTAATCGCATAGAATCACTCATGGCACACCAGTAAAAGTCGTCATTCCCGCTCGTCGGGAATCATGTTACCATATATCATATTGTGAAGAAAGGATTCCGGACAAGCCGGAATGACAGTCTTTCGGTGTTCTCATTTTTTTTCGAAACCGTCACTCTTCATTGGTCACGAATGACTGCACTAGCGCTCGCTTTTTTCAATCAGTTTACTGAATTCTTCTTCATTGATGACCTTCACACCAAGCTTTTTCGCTTTCTCAAGCTTGCTTCCCGCTTCTTCACCAGCCAGCACATAGCTGGTCTTTTTGGACACGGACCCGGCAGCATGGCCCCCCAGGCTCTCTATCAGTTCCTCAATTTCGTTCCTCGGCTGAGAGAGCGTGCCGGTAACGACAATCGTTACCCCGTCGAGCGGTCCTTTTTCTTTCCTTGCTCCGGCCTCGTAGTCAGGATTCGAAATAGTTACGCCAAGCTTTTTGAGAGAGTCCAGCGTACGCAAGTTCTCTTTCTCGCTGAAAAAATCGGAAATCGACTCGGCAAGTTTTTCGCCCATTTGTTTGATACCGACGATTTGCTCCGGTTTTATCCCGTACAACTCGTCAATCGTTTTAAAGTGCCTGGCAAGCTGCCTTGCGGCATATTCCCCCACGTGCAGGATGCCGAGTGCGTAAAGAAACCGCGCAAGGGTGGTTTTCTTGCTCTTCTCGATGGCGTCGATCAGGTTCTGCGCCGATTTTTCCGCGAACCGCGGAAGAGCCAGGAGCTGTTCCTTTTTGAGCTTATAGAGATCGACGAAATGTTTAATGAGCCCCTGGCTGTAAAGCAGCTCGATGTTTTTCCCGCCGAGATGTTCGATGTCCATTGCCCCGCGCGACGCGTAATGATAGATTTTTTCCAGCACCTGGGCTTCGCAGTTCAGCCCGATGCACCGGTACGCGACTTCGCCTTCCTCGCGGACGACGGTGGAGCCGCAGACCGGGCACTGTTCCGGCGGCAAGAACTTGCGCTCGTTGCCGGTACGCTTTTCCTTTATGACCGTCACCACGTGCGGGATCACGTCACCTGCCCGTTCGACCACGACCGTATCGCCAATGCGGATGTCCTTACGCTCGATCTCGTCCCAGTTATGGAGCGTGGACCTCGAAACGGTGACCCCGCCGATCCGGACAGGTGTGAGCATCGCCACCGGCGTGATCGCGCCCGTTCTTCCGACGTTCGCTTTGATGTCCACGACGACCGTGGTCCCCTGGTGCGCGGGAAACTTGTAGGCAATCGCCCAGCGCGGCTCCCGGGTCTTGAACCCCAGTTCTTTCTGGAGTCCGAAGTCATTCACCTTGATGACCGCACCGTCCGTCTCAAAGGGAAACGCCGGTCTTCGCTCTTCGATCTTTTTAATGGAATTGATGACGCCGTCGATGCCGGTCACGACATCGAAAACCAGCGGCACCGGGAAGCGGGCTGCCTTAAGCCAATTGACAAAATCTTCCTGGCTCTTGAATTCAATCCCTTGTGCAGCGCCCAAGCCGTAGCACGCCATATGGAGCTTTCTTTTTTCCGTGATAGAGGAATCGAGCTGACGCACGGCGCCTGCCGCGGCATTCCGGGGATTGGCAAAGGCCGGCTCGTCGTTTTTTTCGCGCTCTTTGTTCAGATTCTCTAACTCTTGGATATCCATGTACACTTCGCCGCGGATATCGATCTCCTCAGGCATGCGCACGCCGTCGATCTTGAGCGGTATCGCTTTAATCGTTTTGACATTCGTGGTTACGTCCTCGCCTTCGTACCCGTCGCCGCGAGTCGAGGCCTTGTCGAGCAATCCCTGTTTGTACGAGAGTTCCATGGCAAGGCCGTCATATTTTGGTTCAACGGTATACTCGAACGTCCTGGTCGGATTTCAGGAACCGTTTTACCCGCTCGTCGAACTCACGCACCTCATCATGGGAGAAAGCGTTGTCGAGCGACAACATGGGTTCGGTATGCCGTACTTTTTGGAATTTTTCGAGCGGCGGCGCCCCCACGCGTTTCGTGGGAGAATCGGGAAGGACGTGGTTATACTGCTCCTCAAGCTCCTTCAACCGTCGGAAAAGACGGTCATATTCCTCGTCAGAGATGACAGGAGCGTCAAGGACGTGGTAGCGGTAATTATGCTCGTTGATTTCCCTGACGAGCTTTTCGATTTCTTTTTTTATTTTGTAGGGAACTTTTTCCATAGTTATCTGATAAAACAACGATCAAGGCAGATCGAAATAGGCGGTCAGCTCGAACTGGTCGCTCTGGTCCATCTCGGAGGCCAATTCGTTCAGGTCGACTTTGAGTTGCTTTCGTCCGGGGCCTTCTTTATCGGTCATGAATGTTCCTCATTGGCAATTTACCACCCACGTGGCAAAATCATCGAGTACCTGGTAGGCGTCCGTCTTTTTCTTCTTCGTTGTCAGCCACGAAAGCCCGATTTTAAATTTCTTTCCGTCCGACAGCCGCTTGACCCTGGCGATGAGGTCATGATCATCAATCGTCTTTTTCAAAATATCGATAAATTCAAAGTCGTCCGTATACGACGCGCGCGTCTTCTTCAGTTCCTCGTATTCTTTCTTGTCTCCGGGTCCGAATACGTAAAACTCCTCCCAGAAAAAATCATCACGCCCGGTCAGGACCGTCTCTTCGGCAACATGCTGAAGCAAATAAACGCGGTAAAACTGTAATGTTTCTTTGCCGACTTCAGGCGCGTTGTCCGTCCCGAAAACCGCCGCGATCCGTTTTTCCGTTGCCTTGTAATCTCTCATGATCAGCCGAATCGATATCCCTGTCTGACCCAGTAATGCCAGTCCTCGATGGCCCGACGAGCCTCATTGTCTCGGCCGGCGTACTCCAATTGATCAAGCGGAACCGAAAACTTCCGGCCGTTCCAGATTACTTCGACGAACATCTCGTGTTCACATATCTCGATCGGAGGCAGGCCGACGACATCCACTTTTTCCTTAAGCTTCAGCGGCGAGATCGCCCTCTTTTTTACACACATTGCAGTGAAGGGGAACTCGATGGTGTCCTCCATATAATAATACCAGCCCATGGCCTGCTCCCAGGCATCATAGGCGTCTACGACGATCTCATCGTTAATGCGCGTTTCGCGGACCGGCTCCTTCACCTTTCCCCTTCTCGCCCGCCCGTTTCTCTTCGCCAAACCCATCACTCACTCTCCTTCGGCTTCAGGAAGTGCGTGGCATAGGCCGCTTCAATGTTCGGATCTCCGTGCTTCGAAAAGCGGAGCTGCGTTTTCGGCCCCTTGCCCCAGGACTGGTAGACTGTTTTGCTCGGGCGCAAATCTCGGGTCCGCGCGTATCGTTGGAATTCCCGAAGCGTATGACCGATCTTCGACAGGTTGAGGGCAATACGCTCCTCCAGGCTGCGCACACGGCCGAAGCGCCAGGCGTCGTAATCGGCCTTCGCCAGTTTCCCCATGCGTATGAGGACATCTACGAAGCTGACATGGTCCTTCTCCTCCAGCAATATCGCGGAGGCTTCCTTCATTTGTACGATCAGGTCGTCTCGATTTACACTCATCGCGCACGGCTGTCCTTTTCAGTCAAATCAAACCCGCTTCGCGAGCCATCTTTTTCGGAATTACCATGCCGTTCGAAAGTTTGACGAACGTGAACGAATCGGCGAGGTCCGGACTGCACAACCCTTCCTGCCCCATGCGTATGCGGCAGGCTTTCTCGATACCAGCGGCGCGCGCGGACACGGTTGTCTTTTTCGTCCCGAAGAAAGCGCTTAGAGCGTCCGCAGTCAAGTAGTTTGGGTCCTTGGAGTCGAAGAGAAAGTTCAGCCGGGCGATCACATACACCACCGCCGCGGCCCACACTTCCTTCGCGCCGCCCGTGATCACGTAGTTCCGCTTTCGACCGAGCTGCTCCCAGAGCTTTCGCACATAGCCGGCCAGCTCCGGTGAAAGGTGGGTTTGGGAAAAAGTCTCAAGAAGGACCGCGACTTCGTCGATTCGCGCCTGCTTCCTTGTATCGGGACCATTCCCCGTTTTGCGGTCCCCGTCCGGCCTCGCCAGGACGCCTCGCCTTCTAACCGACGGCTGCGATTGATGCCGTTCATCCGGCGGCGTCTGCGGCAGCAACGGATTTATCTGAAACCTTCCTGCTTCGCGCAGTTCTTTATACAGCTCGTTGCAGCTCTTTCTCATATTAGGCCCGAGGTGAACCATGTTTGCGATCAGCCCGTCGCAGACATAGTGATCATCAAAGGCAAATACGCCCGCCTCCAGAACAACCCCCGGCCCTCCGGTGAGAACATTGAGTTCATCCCTCAGGCCGAGCACGCCGTAACCGCACCCGCCTCCGTCCTTGAGAAAAATCGAATAGTTTTTCAGATCGCGCACATACACCCAGCGAGAATATTCGATGCTTCTCAGCGCGAGCATGATTTCCCGGTCAATCGGCTCGACGCCCTCTTCCAGCGTCTTCAGGTATTCATCCAACAGACCGCGATTCGCAATGAACCTTTTTCTGGCCACATGCAGCTTCTCTATAATTGTTTCCGGCTCAGCGCCCGCGGTTTCCGGTTGATAAATCGCGAGCAGAAACCGCTTATACTCGTTTATAAACCGATTAGAGATCGTCGGCTCAATAACCATCTTTTTCCCCTTAAAAAAAACGCTTCGAACCGTTCTCAGGTCCTTGCCGCCTCTTCACGGCCAGTTATTCATCGTCTTCGAGCGGCCCAGCAACGAGATCGAGAACCGCAGAATGAAATTCCACATCGAACCACTTCTTGAAAGTAACAAGGTCCCGCTTGGACGGCCAGGCGCTCTCGTCCGTCCACCATCCGCTTAACTGTTCCTGAAAAATCTGATCGTGGAATTGGACGAGAATTTTATCTTGTTCGCCGTCATGGGCGTACTCCGGCAAAAGGTAGGCCGTATTGTCACGATCGACCTGTTGTCGGGAGAGCTTGGCAGGATCGGGGAGAGAATTGATCCATTTCACAAAGGGTTCTTTCGCCCTGACAATCAAAAGTGAGCGATTTATCATGATAGGCGTTACTCCTCCATTTTGTCGATTACTGCCTGGGGATGGATCTTTTCCTGAATATAGACCGGCACCGCCGGGACCGCGAGGTCCTTCGCATCCTGCTCGTCTTTCCCTTTCCACACAAGCTGCAGGTCCAGCGACGGATCGCGGGGATAGAGGATCGTCTTCGGCTTCGCCTCATCCTCTTTCACAAAGTCCCGCAACTCCTCGGTCGGGATGTTCACCCGCTTGTCTTTGTGCTTGACGGTGTCGATGGGGGGGGTGCTATTCGATTTCTTTTTCGGCAGCATATTAATCATCACCTTTGGGATATGCGTCCGTGACAGCCTTGATTAATTTTTTAGCGCGTTCCTGAGTCTCTTTAGGTAGATCATCTAGGCTTTTCATTCTACTCAAAGTAGAACGGATTTCTTTTGCTACGGAGCCCTTATTAAAAACAAGACCTTGCGATTCAAAGAATCTTTCTATACGTTTACATAATTGATCTTTTCCTTGAAGCTTGATGTCTTTCACATCTGCTGCTGCCAGTTCTTTCTTATATATTTTCTTCACTTTCTCAAGATAGAATTCGTCCGTTTGCCCGTCCGGGAGTAAGATCGTTTGATTTCGATATCGGAGTGGCCGGGTAAAGACGTGAACGGCCGGTCTGCTGCCCATTACGGCAAGCTTCGCGGCCCAGAAGCTATTCCAGAAAGGTTTATCTTCAGAGCTGGGAATTCCCGTATAGAAACGGGTCTGGGTGAGCTGCCATCCTTGTTTTTCGCAGATACTTTTAGCAAGGCAAATGGCGTCAAAATTCGGATAGATATATCCGAAGGCATGCTTGACAGCATAAAACAGATTCTGTCCGTCTATGAAGACGACGGTACGCTTCACTCCCGGTTCAGCGGGCATACGAACCTCCGGACAAAAAAATAACCCCGCCCGAGGCCTTTCGGCTGATCGAACGGGGGGTAGATAATTCGTCAAAGATTCCCGCGAAGAGTGGCTTATTTATGTATGTGCTCTGTTCCTGATCTAATATTATGAAATTTATCATATTTTGTCAAGTCCTTTAAATGTCAATGTCAGTGCTGACCGTTTCCCAATTATGTACACCATAAGGCTCATAATTGGAAATATAAATGATTTTCTAAAATTTTCAGCGTATTACGAGTAGAAAATAAGACGAAACTCTGGCTCTCTTAGTTATTGACAAGTTATCCATATCGTTTATAATCAAAGCATCTCATATGCCAAGTGCATAAGGAGTTGGGTCAAGGCTCTGCGTTGATCTATTAATTTGTGTCCTCATTAAAGGTTCCGCGCCGATGATAAGTGCCCACGGGGCTCTCTCGCAAGAGTAGTCGGGGCGGTCGCATTTAAACCCTGCTTAATCGAAGTCCGACGCGGTGTGTCGGATGCTCATGTAGATTAAGTGGGGTTTTCTTTTTTGTCCTGCCTTGCTTTATCCTGCAAGCGTCCCCGTATCTCATTCTTCGCGTTCCACGGGTCGGTGATCTCAATGAACGACCACCTGCCGAATCCTTCGTGGTTATTGATTGCGGGAATCCAGAGAGTGTTCGCGGTCGAGACCTTCGCGGCTTTGTCTTTCTTGTGCTCGCCGGTGACTTCGACGATAAGATTTAGCAAACTATCCCCCGCATGAGAAGCAATTTCCCCCTCACCTTTATCTTCTCCCACCAGGGGAGAGGATAAAGGGCGAAATAGGAACTCGGCCTGCGTATGCCTTCAATAATCTCGTCGGTGATGCCCTCTTCAGTAAACTTGAAGTGGCGCTTCGGCTCGTCATAAGGCGAGTTGATGACTGGATTTTCAATGACGACCTGCTTCACAAAAAGCGCTCCTTTGTCCGTTTACAGCTGCATATACTTTTTGTTCGATCCTCTTGCCTTCTCCACAGGATACTTCACTTCATTCACCGCGATTTTACTTTCCACTTCCTTCAGCAAATCGATTTTGTACTCCTCACTAAGATATGTAAGAAAAATAAAAATGTCTGCCAGTTCCTCTTTTACGTTCTTTAGTTCTTCTGCTGTGAGATTGCGGGACTGCTCGGTCGTCTTCCAGAGAAAGTTTTCCAGCAGCTCCCCCGCTTCGATGGAAAGGGCTTCAGCAAGGTTCTTGGGATCGTGGAATTGCGCCCAGTCGCGCTCGTTCCGGAAGGAGATGATCTTTTGCTTGATATCGTTGAAATTCGTGGACATGGCGTCGAGGGATGTCCTCCAGGCAGCGGTAAGGATTGGAGTACAAAATATGTCTGAAGGTACAATAAATGCGTTGAATTGTAAAGAGAAAGTACGTCGTATTGTCAGCTCTCCGCCTTCCCTTCCAGCTGGTAATCCTTGATCTTGGTAAGCAGCGTTTTGTAGCTCACCTGGAGAATCTCCGCGGCCCGGGTCTTATTCCCGCCGGTCTGTTTGAGCACCTGCCTGATCCTGCGCGACTCGGCAATGCGCGTTGCGGCCGCGGCGACCTCCTGGAGCGGGCCGTCCATGGGTACGTTTTCTGCGAGAGCGTCGATAATGTTCGTTTCACTGATGCCGAGGTCCTGGGAGCGGATGATGCCGCCGTCTGCATAGATCACGGCCCGTTCGATGACATTCTCCAGCTCCCGCACATTGCCTTTCCAGGGGGACTTCATCAGTATGTCCATGGCATCATCGGAGATCGTGAGCGGGCCCTTTCGCACTTCAGCGGAATACTTGTTCAAAAAATTATTTGCCAGCGCAGGGATATCGTCCCTGCGGTCCCGCAGCGGAGGGATCGTAATCGGGAACACATTCAAACGATAAAACAGGTCTTCGCGGAACTCCTTTGCCGCCACTGCTTTAACGAGGTCCTTGTTCGTCGCCGCAACGACCCGGACATCGATCCTGATCGGTTTTCCTCCTCCTACGCGCTCGATCACGTGTTCCTGCAGCACGCGAAGCAGCTTGGCCTGGAGTGCCAGGTCCATGTCGCCGATCTCGTCGAGGAAAACCGTCCCCTTGTCCGCGAGTTCGAGCTTTCCGAGCTTCCGGGCGTCGGCCCCCGTGAATGCTCCCCGTTCGTAGCCGAACAATTCGCTTTCAAGCAGTTCCCGCGGGATAGCCGCGGAATTGATGGCGATGAACGGCGCTTCCTTGCGATTGCTCAGGTAATGGATCGCACGCGCGAAAAGCTCCTTGCCCGTGCCGCTTTCGCCGTGGATCAGGACCGTCGCGTTGGTCGGTGCCGCTTTCTGGATATTGAACGTTATCTCCTGCATCTGGATGCTCTTGCCGATGATCTTCGGCATGCCCAGCTTTTCTGCGAACTCTTCTTTGAGCAGGATGTTCTCTGCCGCGAGGCGGGTCGTGTCGAGCGCCCGCTTGATGAGAACGAGCAAGTGGTCGGTATCGAAGGGTTTGGTCAAAAAATCATATGCACCATCCTTGACCGCCCGCACTGCCGTTTCGATCGTGCCGAAAGCAGTCATGACGATGACCGGAAGAAGGGGGGTTTCCCGCTTCACGGCCCTCAAAACGTCGAACCCGTCCTTTTTGGGAAGTTTGAGGTCCGTAAGTACAAGGCCGATTCGCTCATCGGAAAGCTTCTTGATCCCTTCACTGCCGTCCCTGGCAGGGATCACCTGATAGCCTTCGGCTTCAAGCGTTTGCTTCAGCATGTCGAGCATGCTGTCCTTATCTTCGATGACCAGTATCGTATCAGCCATAGTCAAGCTACCTCAGCGGAAGCAGCACCGTGAATGTGGTCCCCTGTCCTTCTTTACTCTCCACGTCGATCCTCCCGCCGTGAGAAGTTATGATTTTGTGCACAAGAGCGAGCCCCAAGCCCACACCCGAGTCCTTTGTGGTGTAGAAAGGGAGGAATATTTTTTTCAGCCCATCGGCGGGGATGCCGGTCCCCGTATCATGAATGCCGATTTTCAGGTCTTTACCGCTTTTGCATTCGACAGCAAGGGTGCCTCCGTCCTGCATTGACTCGATTGCGTTCTGGATCAGGTTGCTCAATGCCTGGCGCATGAGCACTTCATCGCACGATATCCGGACGTCGGCAAGCTCCAGAGAAGTTTTGATGCGGGGCCCGATATCCTTGGCCTTGATCACTGCTGCAAGACAGCTCTCGATCAGTTCTTTGCTGCTGACGCTCACCCGGTTCAACGATGCGGGCCGCGCAAACGTCAAAAGATCACTGATGATCCGGTTCATTCCGTTGATTTCATCGGTGATTTTCCGGATCACGTCCTGTCCGACGGGGTCGGTCCTTTTAGCGAGAAGGTTGAGATAGCCGGAGATGACTGCCATGGGGTTCCGCAGTTCATGGGCGATGCCGGCGGACATCTCGCCCAGCGCCGTCAGCCGCTCCCTGAGTTCCACCTGTTCCTGCAGCCGTTTAACTTCGGTGAGGTCCGTAAAAGAAAGGATCACACCGATCGCAGCATTATGCCTGTCGGTGAGCACAGCCGTATTGTAACCGAGCCAGAGCCGGTTGCCGTCACGGTCGAGCATAGCCTCCATGCGGGCCGAGGGGATTTTTCGTTCGAGCGTGCCGCGGATTGTTTCGGTGATATCGCCGTCGCCGAAGAGGTCTTGGCAGGTTTTGCCCATCACCCGGTCGTGGTCGAGGGAGAGCGTCTCCTCGGCAGCGCGATTGATCGTGAGCAGCCGGCACTGAACGTCGAAGGACATGACTCCGCTCGTAACGCACTGAAGAATGTTTTCATTGTAGCTTTCAACGTTCTCGGCACGCTGTTCGGCAAATGCCTTGAGCCGATGAAGTTCTTTTTCTTTTTCTTTGAGCTGTCGAGTAACATCCTGAAAGGCATTGATGATGAAGGTGGTGTCGGTAGTCTTCTCGCGCTCCTCAGCCTTGATGCCGAGTTTGCGCCGAAAATGGCGCGTTACACTCCAGAGCGCATAGGCGGCGAATATGAGTATCAGGGTTGCGGGTACCAGTATGAGCAAGGTTGGGCTGGTCATATACGGATCAGACTGAGGTACCACGATACAATATCGGGACCGTAGAACGCGGCCGCCACGGCGCCGAGCGCCAGGAACGGGCCGAACGGTATGACCTTCTCCATTTTGTGCCGTTTCAGAAGGATCAGCAGAACGCCGACGACTGAGCCGGCCACGGCGCCGAGCATGATCGTGAGCAGTGCGCCCTTCCAGCCCAGGAAGCTCCCGACCATGCCCATGAGTTTGATGTCACCGCCGCCCATTGCCTCGATGTGCCTGAGTTTCTCCCAAAGCCAGCCGATGGCCAAAAGCGGCCCGCCGCCGAGAATGAGCCCGATGAGAGAATTCATGAACGCAGTGAGATAAGGTCCCGCATGCGGCAGCAGCCGGTTAAGATGGAACGGCAACTGGTCGGTGAGCGGATACATGAAGAACGGGGCGAGCGACAGCCCGATGAGCATCCCCGGAATCGTGATCACGTCAGGGATGATCTGATGGTCAAAATCGATAAAGGTTATGACAATAAGGGACGAGCAGAAAGCCATCATGAGACCTGCTTCTCCGTTCAGTCCGAACTCGTTCAAGATCCAGACGTAGAACAGCCCGTTCATCAATTCAACGAAAGGATAGCGCCACGAAATCGGTTCTCCGCAGCTCCTGCATTTTCCCCTGAGGGCAAGAAAGCTGATAATCGGGATATTGTCATAAAATCTGATCGGGGTCCGGCACCGCGGACAGTGCGAGGGAGGGGTCGCGATGGACCCTCCGCGGGGCAAGCGCACGATACAGACGTTCAGGAAGCTTCCGACGATAAGACCGAAAAGGAGTGTTACCAGGGTTATCATACGATCCTGTCCTCCGTGTGCCGGACGGTTGTTTTAATATCGGTCTGAATGTTTTTGATCTGCTTATTCAACTCCCCGATTTCCTGTTCACGGTCGGCAAGCTCGACAATGGCAGCAACGATGTCCTCATCCTTGAGCAATTGATCGGTCGTTTTGGGCAGGGCGTCTTTCTTCTGCAGTTCCACGAGCTTGCGGCCGATTGTCCGATGCAGCTCGGCGATACGGGCATTGACTTCATCTATACGCAGGCGAAGCCGCACGATGGCGACTTCCGCCCTTACCCGTTCAGCAAAGGTCGCGGCAGCCGCAGCTACCTTCTTCGTTCCCTTCTGCAGGTTCAGGACAACTTTTTCCCAGATGTTCATGATGACTCCTTGAGACGGACCCGTGCCGGATTACAATTAAAAACGCTCCGTTGCTTCCCTGCCCCGCCCCCTCCAGCCTCGTGCCCGGTGAAGTTAATGTATCAGAATAATGTGGAAATATCAACCTACGTTGATGAGACCGAGTTTTCCCTGCCACTTCCTTTTCATCAGTTCACGGAGGTTGGGATACTGAGCAAGCTGCGAATCGCGGAGAACCAGGGCGAACGCTTCTGTTCTCGCTTTTTCGAGCAAATCGGCGTCACGGATGAGGTTTGCAGCACGCAGGTCCGGAAGGCCGGATTGCCGCGTGCCGAAAAACTCTCCCGGGCCCCGCAGACGAAGGTCCTCCTCGGCGATTTTAAAGCCGTCGTTCGTCCGGCTGAAAGCCATGAGGCGTTCCCGTGCTTCCTCGGCGAACATTCGCGGCCCCATGAGAATGCAGTACGACTGGTGAGCGCCCCGTCCGACACGTCCGCGCAACTGGTGGAGCTGGGCCAGGCCGAAACGCTCGGGGTGCTCGATCACCATGACGGTAGCATTCGGTACGTCCACGCCGACTTCGATCACCGTGGTCGAAACGAGGATGTTGATCGTTCCGGCATTGAAGGACGCCATGACCGCTTCCTTCTCTGCCCCTTTCATCCTCCCGTGGAGCAGGCCGATATTCCAGTGAGGAAAGATGTCTTTCTGCATATGGGCTGCCATCTCCGTGGCGGCCTTGAGATCGCTCTTTTCGGTCTCTTCCACGAGAGGATAGACCACGTAGACCTGGCGGCCTTTTTTGAGTTCACTTTCGAGGAATTCATACGCCTCGCGCCGCTTACTTTCGAAAAAAAGCCGGGTGATGACCGGGCTCCTGCCTGCAGGCATCTCGTCGATCACGGACACGTCAAGGTCGCCGTAGACCGTAATTGCCAGCGTGCGCGGAATAGGCGTCGCGGTCATGACCAGCACATCCGGCTCGTACCCCTTGGACGTGAGCGTCGAGCGCTGCATTACGCCGAACCGATGCTGTTCGTCGATCACGGCAAGACCGAGCCGCTTGAACTGCACCTGCGCTTCGATGAGCGCATGGGTGCCGACGACGATCTGCGCTGTACCGGACTCGATATCCGCGAGCACAGCTTCTTTTTCCTTTTTTTTGAGGCTGCCGGTGAGGGACCGGACAAGAATCCCAAGAGGTTGCGCCATGGCAGTCATGTTCTTGTAATGCTGTTCTGCGAGGATCTCGGTCGGCGCCATGATGCAGGCCTGATAGGCATTCTCGACGGCAAGAAGCGACGCAATCATGGCGACGACGGTCTTGCCGGACCCTACATCGCCTTGCACCAGCCGGTTCATGGGCCGCTCAGTAGTCATGTCTCGCTTGATCTCGGCGAGCACCCGTTCCTGGGCGTTCGTTAATTTGAAGGGCAGGCTCTTCCTCAGTTGGACTTCGAGGCTGTCCAGCGGCTTGAACGAGATTCCCTTCTTTTCCGTTATGACGCCGCGTTTTCTGAGGGCAAGCCCCAGTTCAAGAACAAACAGTTCCTCAAAGCTCAACCTCCGGTGGGCCGCGCTCATACCGCGATTTAAAACTGAAATGTCTTTCTCGAAAGTGGGGAAATGGACTTCGAAGTAAGCATCCGTTACAGGCATAAGAGAATACTTGTTGACGATTTCCTGAGGCAGCATCTCCGGCACCGTGGCGCCGCAGGAATCAAGGATGGTCTTCATCATGCTTCGGAGATAGCGGACAGACAAGCCGGCAGTCGTCCGGTAGATCGGAACGGTCCTGCCTGTGTGGATAAGATTATCTGCCTCATTGTCCTCCATGATCTCATAATCGGGGTTATCGATCTGTGCTATGCCGCTTTTATAGGGGTTTGATTTGACAATCCCGGAGAGGATCACCTTCTGGCCTTTTTTGAACATTTTCAGCATAAAAGGCTGGTTGAACCAGGAACCGACCAGCATGCCGCTCTTGTCCGTGATGAGGAGTTCAAATACCTTTACCCGCTGACGTTTGGTAGAGACTACTTCAGCAGAAACAACTTCTCCAGTGACGGTCTCGTATGATCCGTACGAGATCCTGCCGATCTTCTTGAGATGACCCCGGTCTTCGTAACGCCAGGGAAGGTATTCCAGGGCGTCTTCAACCGTGGAAATGCCGAGTTTACGGAGCATTTCTGCCCTCTTCGGACCGATGCCTTTGCAGTATTGAATGGGAGTATCGAGCCGGAGGGTCGTGGACGGTTCCGGTATAATTGGCGAAACGACAGGTTTGCCGGAAGGCGTACGGCTTTCGGGATGCAGTGCTTGCTTATCCTGCTCGAACGAATCTATCACCCTACGTGCCCTGATAATGCGCTCTTTCTTCAGCTCGGGCGAAAGATTGTCAAAGCCGATAAACAGGCTTTCAATTTCCAATATCTCGGGACGCACTTTCGCAATGCGCTTCAATTCCTCAACCTGCGTCCGGATGAAAGGCTCCAGAGCAGCAATACTGTGCAGGTGTGCAAAGTTGTCCTTGCCGGCGAAAGCAAGCGGCTTCCTGATCCGGTCCAGTATGGTCTTGAGGTCGTCCATAGACATGCCACGGACAATATTAGAGTATTTTACGGAGTTTGTCGAGGGAAGAAAGAGTGCTTTCGCTTGAACAGTGATGGGTTGTTGAACGAGATGGGTCGTCTTGCAGAATGCAACGAGAAACCTCTACCCCTTGACACAGGCAATCGGTTTTACCCTGACGACCTTGCGTGCGAGGCCTGCCTGGTGCGCTGCTTCGACGACCTCTGACACGTCTTTATAGGAGTCGGGCGCCTCCTCTGCGATACCGGAATACGAATGACCTCGGATCATGACACCTTGCTCTTCGAGTAGTCGGAATGACGTCTCTGCCGTGCCACTTCTTTTTCGCCTGAGTCCGTGACATGGCCCTTCCCGCGCCGTGGCAGGCAGACCCGAAGGCGTTCTGCATACCTGCCTCCGTTCCGACGAGGATATAGGATGACGTGCCCATAGTCCCGCCAATGAGTACGGGCTGACCAACATGCCGGTATTCCTGCGGGAAGATCGATCTGGCCCGGACCGAAGGCCCGCGTGGCGCCTTTGCGATGAACATACACTGTTTTCTTCTTGCCGTTGATCGTATGCGTCTCGACTTTACAGGTGTTGTGGCTGATGTCGTAGAGCATCTTGATGTACCCTTCGGGAAAGACCTCGGTGAAGATTTCCCTCACCAGATGGGTGATGATCTGGCGGTTCGCAAGCGCGCAGTTGATGCCGGCGCTCATGGCGCCGAAGTACTTCTTGCCTTCCGGTGATTCTATGGGCGCCGAAGCGAGTTCCCGGTCCCTGATAGGCAGTTTAAACCGCTGCGCTGCGTTGGCAAGACTCTTTAAATAATCGGTCCCGACCTGGTGACCGAGGCCGCGCGATCCGCAGTGGACCGTGATCACGACGTCATCCTTTCGTAAGCCCATGGCCATGCGCGGCCTGTTCATCGTACACCTCCGAGACCACCTGCACTTCGAGATAATGGTTGCCCGAACCGAGCGTACCCATCTCGCGGTACTGCCGTTTCTTGGCCGTGTCGGAGACATGCTCCGGCTCTGCGCCGTCCACGCGTCCGTGTTCTTCCATATAGTCGAGGTCATCCTTGATGCCGTAGCCTTTCTTGATTGCCCAGACCGCGCCGCCCAAAAGCATTTCATCGATCTGGCCGGGAGAGAGCTTGATGAGCCCTTCCGACCCTACACCTGCAGGCACGCGGTTGAAGAACTGGTCAACGAGCGTCTTGAGACGGGGCATTACCTCATCGCGGGTCATGCCCGTCTTCATCGTGCGCACGCCGCAGGAAATATCGAAGCCCACGCCTCCCATGGATATGATTCCGCCCTCGTCGGGATCAAACGCAGCGACCCCGCCTATGGGAAAACCGTAGCCCCAATGTGCATCGGGCATCGCGATCGAGGCGACCTGAATGCCCGGCAGCATGGCAACGTTCGTCACCTGCTCCCTGACCTTCTCGTCCATCTCCTGGATGAGTTTCTCGCTGGCAAAGATCCTGCCGGGGACCGCATCTCTCCGTGCTGTGGGATTTCCCAGAGAAAATCGCTGATTTTATGCAGGGATTTGAGATCCAATTCTCGCCCTTCCGGTGCTGCAGTACGAGACAGGCCTTGCCTTATTTATTCTGCATTCTGAAATTCGCACTGTTAGACATCGACCACGCACTGGGCCACGTACCTGTCGTCGTCTTTACCGACCTTCAGCATATGGTACGTAGCGCCTTTCACTTCCACATTCGGTTCGTGTCGAACCCGGTCCAGTCTTTCACCCCATGCCGTGCCCGTAAGCGAAGACCCCTCAATCCTCACTGCAAACTTTGAAAAAACCATGCGTTCCATATCCGTCAAGGACAATAGCGCATTCAACCATTCCACCAGCAGGAGTTCTCGATCGGGTGCCGAGGCCGTAACGTTCTTCTGTTCCAGCGGCTTTATTGCTTCAATCTTTACCATCACTGAATACATCGCCATGGCCGCAGCCTCAAAGGCTTCTTCTATATTGCTGCCGAACCCGCGTATGCCGATGTCGGCCTCATGTTCGAATGTCTCGTGCCGTAATGCCAAAATTATTCCTCGTGCTTTACCATTGTTCAGGCCTGTCACGGAGGTCGCCCCTGGCTTCCTAACACTTGCCTCCCGTTTTCCCGGCCTTATTCCCACACTCCGGCGATCTTCGTCTTGCACTGTTTACACTTGCCGTCGATAATTTGGTTTTCCTGCACCGTAAATCCGATACGTTTCACGACCGTCTGTTTACAACCGGGACAGATAGTGTCTTCACCCTGTCCGGGGACATTGCCTTCGTAAACATGCAAGAGTCCGGCGTCGATGCCGATCTGACGTGCACGTGTGAGCGTAGCCAGCGGTGTAACGGGCTGGTCAACAAGCTTGTACGTGGGATAGAATCTGGACACATGCCACGGGATATCCTCGCCCACCGATTTGATGAACTGCGCGATTGAGGTCAGTTGCTCGTCTGAATCGTTATGACCGGGAATAACCAGTGTTGTGATCTCGATCCAGATACCGAGTTCTTTGTAGAGTCTGATGGCGTCCAGTACTGGTTGGAGCCGCGCACCGCAGATATGCTTATAGAATTCGTCGCTGAATCCTTTGAGGTCAATGTTTGCGGCATGGAGATAAGGCCGGATCACGTTCAGAGCTTCGGGCGTTATATAGCCGTTCGTAACGAACACGTTCTTGAGGCCGGCTTCGGCAGCGAGTCGCGCTGTATCATAGGCCAATTCGAAATAGATCGTCGGCTCGGTGTAGGTGTAGGAAATGCTCTTGCAACGCTGTGTTTGGGCTGACTCTACGATCGCGGCGGGCGGAATATTATCACCTACGATGACGCCTCCGTGGTCATGGGGGAGCTGTGAAATGTCGGCGTTCTGGCAGTGTTTGCAGTGAAAATTGCAGCCCGGTGTTGCGATGGAAAAGGAACGGCTGCCCGGCAGGAAATGGAAGAGGGGCTTTTTCTCGATGGGATCGATATTTTGCGCTATCACTTTATCGTAGACGAGGCTATACAGCACGCCGTCGCGGTTCTCGCGCACGGCGCAAATGCCGCGTTTGCCCGATGCGATCAGGCAGCGGTGGCTGCAGAGGCTGCACCGCACTTTCTTGTCTTCCCTTGGTTCCTGAAACATTGCCTGCTTCACGATGACATCTCCTTGTCAGCAACCTGAGAATAAAGGACAGAATCTCTTCGACGACCAAACAGGCTGTCGGAGGCCTCATCGAAAAGAGAACCGTGGTTCTTCACGGGCGTTTAGAACGATTCTGAGTGCCTCATTTTTTTTCGCTTTTCAGCTTGTGGTCCCTTGCCTCAGCTTCGATCTTGGTCTTACATGAAGCGCAGATTACATCGGGGGAGGAATTGCCGCAGATTAGGCACCGCTTGTCCGGCCCCGGTTTGATTCCCTCTGCCTGAAAGATCATCTCGATAAACTGTCCCTCTGTAACATGACCACTCATTTGAAGGTTCTCTCCGAAGATCGTCAGCGGCAGCGTGGCAATGCTGAACTTTTTTACGAGGTCCGGATATTCGCTTGCAACAACAATCTCCGCAGAGATAAAACTGCTCGTGAGGGCAAGCCCGATTGCCGTTTCAGCAACAGGGCGGCATTGCGTACAGTCGCTTTCCACGAACACGCGTATCTTCACGTCATGAGATAGATGACCGAGGGCGCGTATGATATTTTCCGGGAACCATACTTTCCCCCCTGAAAGCGCCATGATAGTTGATAGCAGCACTTCAAGGATAGTGTCCTCAAGGTACCCGGCAAACGCCGCCCACTGACCATCCCCGCTCTGGACGATGATAGTTGGGGTCAGCTTGATGCCGTAGAGCTGCGCTTTGTCTCTGTCCATGACCACATCGTACGTTTCGAGGGCGATTTTGCCCCAGTGTTTCTTGATCGCCATGCCAAGTTCCACCATATCGGGGCAGGACTCGCAACCAAAATCAGTCGTGAATATGATAAATCTGACCGGTTTTTTGAGCTCCCCAGTAATTTTCCGTATTGCTGCCAATGAGAGATCGGATAGCATTTTTTCCCCTTCTTAACGCTAAGATAGCGAAATCGTATGATTTTATTATAACAGATTTCCTCTAGGGGACGGGACAAATGGGGAGCCCGGTAACGAGTTGTTCGAGAGAAAGTACTTGAACAATGCATAGTGTCTTGCTATAATGCACAAAATTTTGCAAACTGTTGTATTCTGTGAACGCATCTCAAGGGGGAGGAAGAATTAAATGAAAAGCAAGAGGTTGATTATTGCATTGATCGTGGCTGTCTGTCTGACGATTCCCTTCAGCGTTTTTGGACAAAAGGTCGGCGGTGGAGACTTGACCTTCACGCCCCAAAATGCCTCACCGGTCGTATTCAGCCATGACAAGCATGTTAACGGACAGGGCCTGAAATGCACAGGATGTCATTACCAGATATTCCAGATGGCCCAGGGATCATACAAAATGGACATGAGCAAAATTACCAAGGGGGACTTCTGCGGGAAGTGCCACAACGGTCAGAAAGGTTTCGACGTCAAGGACCCAAAAAACTGCACTCGTTGCCATAGATAATACCGATAATCTGGACCAGCCGCTGCAACGCGGAATATAAACCGGGTTGAACAGTATTTTGAAATCTCTTTCGGTTCGCATACCAACAAGTCAAGCCCCCACCGTCGAACACGGGAATCCTCCCTAGCAGGCAAAGCCTCCCGCGAGTCGTCCGGCGGATCATACCGTCTCGCAAACAGAGGACACCATCTCCCGCATGGCATGACGGTGCAAAGAACGTCAGGTTTTTGTACCGGCATGCCCTCCCTCATCCTTTATACTGTACTTCTTTAATTTATACCTCAGCACGCGCTCGCTAATACCGAGCCGCTCTGCGGCCCGCGTCTGGACACCACCTGTTTCTTTCAACGCGTCGAGAATAAGGCCGCGTTCCACGGTGTTAAGTGTTTCATGCAACGAGCCTTTCAGGTTAGCAAGTGGAGCTCTTCCTTCTTCCATGACTGCCTGGACGTGGATCGGGAGGTCTTGAGCCGTGATGAGTCCCTTTTTTGCCAGGACCACGGCCCGTTCGATGATATTTTCCAGTTCGCGAACATTGCCGGGATAGTTATAGCGCATCAGCAGGTCCCGCGCATCGGCCGACATGCCGGTAATATGTTTCCTGTTCTCCTCTCCGTACTTTTTAATAAAAAAATCCATCAGCCCCGGGATGTCTTCTTTTCGTCTCATGAAGCGGAGGAATCACGACGGACACGACATTCAACCGGTAGTAAAGATCTTCCCTGAACGAACCTTCCCTGATCGCTTTTTCGATGTCCTTGTTCGTAGCGGCGATCAGCCGGACGTCCGTCTTGATGGTCTGGTTGCCGCCGACGCGTTCGAATTCGTGTTCCTGAAGCACACGGAGAAGTTTCACCTGCATCCCCGGCGTCAGTTCGCCGATCTCGTCGAGGAACAGGGTCCCCTTGTCCGCTGCTTCGAACCTTCCGATCCTGCGTACAGTCGCACCGGTAAAGGCTCCTTTCTCGTGGCCAAAAAGTTCGCTTTCGAGGAGTGTTTCCGGCAAAGCGGCGCAATTCACCTTGATCAGCGGGAAATTTGCCCGGAGGCTGTGATAATGAATCGCCTTGGCGAGCAATTCCTTGCCGGTACCGCTCTTTCCTCGAATAAGTACGGTGGCATTGCTTCCGGCTACCCTGCCGGCAAGATTCAGTACCTCTTCCATTGCACTGCTGGTGCTCACGATCTCGTCGAACTTGTAGCGTTCCCGCAAGCGCTCTTTAAGCTCTGAGTTCTCACGGATCAGGTTCTGCCGTTCCGATATTCGGCCGATGAGGACAACGAGTTGGTCAAGGTCCAGCGGTTTCGGAAGATAATCGTAAGCGCCGGCTTTAATGGCCTTCACTGCGGTCTCGATGGTTCCGAAAGCGGTCATGATGATCACTGCCAGGTCTGGGTTTATTCTGCGCACTTCGTCGGACGTTTTGAGCGCGTCAACGCCGGGGATATTGCAGTCGGTCAGGAATACCTCGAAACGGTCGCGCCTAATCGCCTCGACGGCCTCGGGTACTGTGGCGACACCAACCACATCGTACCCTTGCTTTACCAGGTGCGCTTCAATCCTGCGGCGCTCCTGTTCCTCGTCGTCCATGATCAATATGCGGGCTTCCTGCATGTTGTAAAACCTCTTCTCCTGCATCCCGCAACGCACCCTGCGGGAGACAAGTGACTTCTGTGATCTTTTCGATGAGCATGCGGTGATACCCTCGCTAAGTTACTGTATTATGAGTCTGCATAGCTCTCTGCGTGTTTGCAATTAATGGCGTTTATGCAGTCTTTCGAACAAGTCGATAACGATACCCTCCCGCAAACCCCAGTCACTTACGATCAGGGAGTCGAAATCGAAGCGGTGCATGATCTCTTGAATTACGATCGACCCGGCAAGAATGATATCTTCCCTGCCCGCTTCCAGTCCGACGAATTTTCTTTCGCTCTTCAAGCGTCGATGCCCCCAGTTTCTGAACGACAGCGTTGATGAACTCACGGGTCAGTACTGATTGATTGATTTTTGCGGGATCATAGTGCGCAAGTCCCTGGTCAATCGCAGCCAGTGTCGTAATAGTACCGGCAGTGCCGATACAAATACTGTTCACGGCAGGCTGAAACCTTCCTGCACCGGCATCAAGCTCTTCACAGACGGAATGTCTGAGACGGGCCAGATCCTCAGGTGAAGGAGGATCGTGCTTTATGAACCGATCGGTAAGAAATACGGCTCCGAGCGGTAAGCTCGCAATTACAGGCATTCTGTCCGGATGGGTAACGATGATCTCTGTGCTGCCGCCTCCGATGTCCACGACGAACGCAGCCTCGAGAGCGGTGCTGCGCATTCCGTTCGGCGCCCCGAGCGACTGTTCTACCCCCAGCAGTGTGAGCCGTGCCTCTTCTTCGCCGCTGACGACACGAACAACCAGTCCCGTCTGATTCCGTACTCGATCGACAAAGACAGATGAGTTTCCCGCCCTTCTCAGTGCGCTCGTGCCGATTGCAGCGGTATAACGCGCTCCCTGCTGCCGGATGATGTTTTGAAACGCAACGAGCGCCTTAAAGGACCGCTCCATGGCTTCAGAAGATAATACGCCGTACCGATCAAGGTCCTGTCCAAGACGTGTTATTTTCCTGTCAGAAATCAGCTCTCGAAAGGAACCGGGGCCAGTATCAGCAATGAGCAGTCGAAGGGTATTGGTACCGATGTCGATCCCTGCCAGGATCATTAGAGGAGGAGTTCCTTGAACCTTTCATTATACGCTTTAACACGCATGGCGAGCAGTTTCGAAATGACAGTGAGCATCCGTGCGCCCATACGCGGCTCGAGGTCGAGAAGCGCCTGAAAATCTTTTCGCGTGAGCAGAAGAAGATCCAGTGCTGTTTCGGCACGTGCGTTCACGAGCCTGACATCCTCCTGCACCAGAGCAAGCTCTCCGAAAAATTCTCCGGGTCCCAGGAGCAGAAGTCCCAATTCTTCTCCTTCTCCTGCCATCATCGTGATCTTGACGGTGCCGCTTTTTACGATATAGAGTGCTTCCGCCGGCATCTTTTCCGTAAAAATGGTGGCATTCTGCTTGATTTGACGTTCCTGGAACAGCCCCATGACGATATCCAGTTCGTCTTTGCTGCTGCCTTTAAAGAGGACCGTCTTCTGCAACAGCTCAAAATTATCCATTTCGATCCCGTTCACTTCGTGCCCTGACAGAAATAGAATTTCCCATAAGTGTCATTATAGGTTGACAAATTTTATTTGTCAAGAATCATCGAAACTATGGAGGAGACCGTCACGGATTGGAGTAAGCGAAGTCAGTGAGCTTTTTGCTTCGTGATCTGTATAATGGTGTTTATGATGATGCGGGCAACTTCATCCTTCGGCATTATCGGCAGCTCGGTTCTTTTTCCTGTCCAATCGATGATCGTAACAGCATTGGTATCAGCACCGAACCCTGCTCCAAACCGGAGGACATCGTTCACAACGATCATATCGAGATTTTTGTCTTTTAATTTCCGAATTGCATTCTGCTCCACATTATCTGTTTCAGCAGCGAACCCGACGAGCAAGAGCTCTCCCTTGTCCGTTCCGAGTTCACGCAGGATATCCACGGTACGCTTAAGCTGCAAGGACGTCGGAGCGTTGTCTTTTTTGATCTTCCGGTCGAACTTCTGGAGGGGGGTAAAATCGGACACTGCTGCCGCCATGATAACGATCGTGCTGTGCCGCGCCTGTTCTTTGACCGCAGTGTGCATGTCTCCGGCACTGACAACGGGGATGACCCGCACGTCCTGTGGTGGACGCAACTGGGTAGGACCAGAAATAAGGACGACGTCAGCGCCCCGCTCCTTTGCAGCAGCCGCAAGCGCATATCCCATTTTCCCGGTTGATGGATTGCTGATAAACCGGACAGCGTCGATGGACTCCCGAGTCGGGCCTGCGGTCACAAGTACCGTTTGGCCTGCGAGGTCTTTTGGCGCGAATAGGGAAGTAACTTCCCGAATGATCCTGTCCGTATCCGCAAGCCTGCCCTCACCAATAACGCCGCATGCCAGGCTGCCGCTTTCGGGTTCTATGAACTTAACGCCCATCCCGGTCAGCGTGTCGATGTTCCTGCGAAGGACGGGGTTGTGATACATTCTTTCGTTCATGGCAGGAGCGATCATCATTGGGCAGTCACTCGCCATGATGGCCGTCGTCAATGAATCGTCTGCTATACCTGCTGCAAGCTTTCCAATGACGTTGGCCGTCGCCGGTGCGATAAGGGCAAGGTCCAGTCCATTCGTGATCTCGATGTGTCCGATCGAGGTCCGTTCTTCGGGCGCGAACTCTTCGCTCAGCACCGGCAAACCGCTCAAGGTTTCGAAGGTGAGGCGTGAAACGAAAGAAGCGGCGTTTTTTGTCATTGCCACGCGGACTTCGGCCCCCCGGTCCCTGAGCCTGCGCAGAATCTCGGCTGCCTTGTATGCGGCGATACTGCCGGTCACCCCGAGCAGTATCTTCCTGCCGAACAAGAGGTCACGTTGTTCCACCCGTTCTACTCCTCAGGCTCTTCAACTGACTCGGCCGGTTCCTCTACATCCTCATCAGCCTCTTCTGCTCCCGCTTGTTCTTCGGAAGGCTCCTCAGCCACCTCTTCCTCTTGCGTCTCCGACAGGTAAGCACTGAGTTCTTTGCGTATCTCTTCTTCTTTGGCCGAAAGCTGTTCTTCAAGCTTCGCCCGCTCTTCCTCCTTGCGGAACTCTTCCTTTGCTTTCACCGCCTCTTCGCCTACGAGGATCTTGAAACTGTGTGCGACAGCCTCTTCCAGGGCAACGGTCGCGTCTTTGATCGATCGCGAATTTACCTGCGGCGAAGCACCGGCGGTCAATTGCCGTACCCGCTGTGACGCAATGTGCACGAGACGAAACTTCGTATCGGCGATTAGGTCGTTCATTTCGATGGGGAGCGATATCAGGTCTTGAGCTATTTTCTGCATTGTTTTCCTCCTGCGTAACATAGTATCATATTTTTCGTTTTCTGTTAGAACATTCCTTCAATCCACTGGGTGTCCGCATGCTGGATCCGGCAGCGTTCAGCGATAACAATTGACCGAAGTTCGGTGAGTGCCCCTTCAAAATCCCGGTTCACGACAAGGTAATCGTACAGGGCGTAATCCTTGATCTCTTCACGCGCTCTGCGCATTCTTTTCTTTATTTCATCTTCATGGTCCGACTTGCGGTTGCGGAGCCGTTCCTCCAGGATATCGAGCGACGGCGGCATGATAAAAATGAAGACAGCTGAATCAAATTTTGATTTGATCTGCTTTGCGCCCTGGGTATCGATATCGAGGATGATGTCGATACCTTTCGAGATCATGTCATCCAGCACCCGCCGTGACGTGCCGTAGAGATTGGAATGGACCTCGGCCCATTCTGCAAAATCTCCGGCTTTGATCATTGCCTGAAAACGTTCCTGGCTGACGAAATAGTAGTCCCGGCCGTCAATCTCGCCGGGCCTCGGCTTACGCGTCGTATAGGAGATAGAGTGGGTAAGATCTTCCAGGGAATCGGTGATCGCCCGGCACAGGCTTGTTTTCCCCGCACCGGAAGGTGCGGAAACGACATACAACAGCCCCCGTGTCCTTTTCACTGCTCACCCCTTCCCGCGAATCTCTGCATCAGCGTCTCAACCTGTACCGCGGAGAGGATCACATGGTCGCTGTCGGTAATGACAATGGCCCGTGTTTTCCTGCCCTCGGTGGCATCGATCAGCATTTTTCGTTCCTTGGCCTCTTCCCGAAGACGCCGCATCGGGGCCGAATCAGGAGAGAGTACCGCGACCACCTTAGTTGACATGACCATGTTGCCGTAGCCTATATTGATAGGGCTGTTCACCATAGCGCTATTCGATGTTCTGCACCTGTTCACGTATTTTTTCAAGCTCGGCTTTGATATTAACCACATCCATGGATACTTCAGCATCCATGGCTTTCGAAGCAATCGTATTTACTTCGCGGCCCATTTCCTGAATCAAAAAATCAAGTTTCCTGCCCACTGTCTCCCCGTTCGCATCGGTCATAAGCGTGCGAAATTGTTTCATATGGCTGCCAAGTCGGGTAAGTTCTTCAGTAACATCCGTTCTCTCCGCGAGGATCGCGATCTCCTGGGCCAGTCTCACGGGGTCGGGCTGTTCAGTCAGAAGTTTGTTCAAGGTCTCCGTCATCCGTTTTCTTGCGTGTTCGACGGAGGCAGGGGCCTTTTTACGAATTGCGTTGGTCAACAGGTCGATTGTTCCGATCCGGGACAAGATGTCCCCCGCCAGGGCCGCTCCCTCCTCGGTCCGCATCCTATCGAGTTCATCGAGTGCCTGCGAAAGGCCGGTTGACAAGACCTGCCATACCTTTTCCGGGTCCTCCATCGTTTCTGAAACCGCGACAATATCCTGAAAAGCGGCGACAGTCGAGAGTTCAATCTCTCCCGTCCAGGCCGTACCGCGATTTGAGATCCCGCAGTGCTGCAACATATTGACCGGCCAGTTCCTCATTCACGACAAGCCTGGCGTTTTTTTCCTGTTGCCCGTTCCGGGAAATAAATACGTCAAACCGGCCGCGGGAAAAACGGTCCTGTACGGTCTTTTTCACCCGCGTTTCCAACAGGGAAAGGCCCCGCGGCGCCTTCACCTGGATGTCGAGATAACGGTTATTGAGCGATCGTATTTCTATAACAAAGTGGGCGACCGCATTGTCTGTTTCCTTTCGCCCGAATCCTGTCATGCTGCGTATCACAATCGTCCACCTCGCGTTGCTGCAGCTTTTTTCCCCTACTTCAATTGATCTGACACCGTACTCACAATTGCCGCGAATAATTTGCCTCGATTGCCGGTTCAAAGTGGAACACCCTCGTTGTATACGGGGGGTAAATATCAAAAAAGAAATGTACCGTCACATCCCAGTGCGTGCTGATTTTCATCCTGCGGTTATCATCGTCCCTCATTAAAATAAAATTTTCCGGGCCGAGGGGAATGTCGAGTTCTTTTGCCTTATTCACAAGGTCCGTCAAAATTTCTTCATCTTTGAGCGTTTGCGCAAACCCGGCCTTTACGGCCATCTCATCTTTCATACGCTCTGCATCCATATACATAGGGACGAGTTTAATCCCAACATGCACAACAATGAATAACAACAAAAGCCACAATAGGACTTTGAGGTTGATTCCGCCTCTTTCTGTAAAAAGTCTGGACATGGTTAATGCCCCTTTCCAAATTACCGTATCAGCTGTCCAATCCGTTCCCACCGTACCCATGTGCCGTCGCCGTCCCAGGACCAGTAGATGATTAACGCCCTGCCGAGGATCTTATTTTCTTTTACAAACCCCCAGAACCGGCTGTCCTGGCTGTTGTCTCGGTTGTCGCCCATCACGAATACGGAATCCTTGGGCACAAGCCATGGTCCATCGTTTTTCTCGGACTGGTCAACAAGATATTGTATGGCATGTTTGACCGTTCCGAGTTGTTCCTCGTAGAACATCGGTTTACCGAAAGACGGCCCCTCCTCCACACTTTTATCCGCCGGAGCGCCGGTCGCTTCTATCGGAACGACCTGATCATTGATGAATAATTTGCCATTGACGATCTGTATTTTGTCGCCGGGCAAACCGACAACACGTTTAATAAAATTTTTGTCTTCGTTCTCCGGGTACTTGAAAACAATTACCTCGCCGCGCTTCGGCTCCTTCCAGGTAAAGATCCTGGTATCCGTGAAAGGTATTCTCGGGCCATAGACAAACTTGTTGACGAGCAAATGATCGCCGATGGTCAGTGTCGGGATCATCGACCCCGACGGAATCTTGAACGCCTCGACGATGAACTGCCTGATGAACAACGCCACGATTGCCGCGATAAGAAAGGGCTCTATCCATTCTTTGTAAAATGATTTCTTTTTTATCATGTTCGCCTCTATTTCAGACATCCTGCCTCCGATACTATCGCAATGTATGCGATGGACTGTAAATTCAGAATTGGAAGTTGAAAACCGCCGGTTGGAATCTCAATTTTTCCACTTCGACTCCCCTCTTTTCCTCGCTACTCTCCCACCTTGAGCACGGCAAGGAATGCCTCCTGGGGGAGTTCCACGCTCCCGACCTGTTTCATTTTCTTCTTGCCTTCTTTCTGTTTTTCAAGAAGTTTACGTTTTCTTGTGATATCTCCGCCGTAGCACTTGGCTGTGACGTCCTTGCGCAGCGCCTTGACCGTCTCGCGTGCTATGATCTTGGCACCGATCGCAGCTTGGATGACCACTTCGTAGAGCTGCCGCGGAATCACCTCTTTGAGTTTCTCGGCGAGCTGTCTGCCGCGGATCGCTGCCTTCTCGCGGTGCGTGATGAGCGACAGCGCATCAACGGGTTCGCCGTTCAAGAGCATGTCGAGCTTCACCAGGTCGGACTCCACATAACCCGAAAGCTCGTAATCGAGCGAGGCGTATCCCTTGGTCAGGGATTTGAGCTTGTCATAAAAATCCATCACGATCTCATTCAGCGGGAGCTCGTAGCTGATGAGAACACGATCTTTCGTGATATAGGTTATTTCCTTCTGGATGCCCCGCCGCTCCTGGCACAAGGCGATGAGCGAGCCCACATACTGTTCCGGTGTTATGAGCGATGCCAAAATCATGGGTTCCTCAATGCGCTGGATGTCCTGAATGTTCGGCAACTTGGCCGGATTGTCAACCATGACGACCTCACCGTTATTCTTCGTCACCCGGTAAACCACAGTGGGCGCCGTCGGAATGAGGGCCAGTTTGAACTCCCGTTCAAGCCTTTCCTTCACTATGTCCATGTGCAGAAGCCCCAGGAACCCGCAGCGAAAACCAAAACCGAGTGCGAGCGACGTTTCGGGCTCGTACGTGAACGAGGAATCGTTCAACCGCAGTTTTTCCAGAGCATCGCGCAGGTCTGCATAGTCTTCGCTGATCATCGGATAGATGCCGGCAAAGACCATGGGTTTCACGTCCTTATAGCCGGGCAACGGCGCATCGGCAGGTCGATCTGCATCCATGACCGTATCACCGATCTTGGCGTCCGAGATCCTCTTGATACCGGCGATGATGCACCCCACCTCTCCCTGCAACAGTTCCGAAGTTGGCTGCATCTTGGGTGTGAAAACACCTACAGATTGCACTTCATAAACCGCACCGGTCGAATTTAGTTTGATCTTCTGCTTCGGGCGAACGGTTCCGTCAACTACCCTTACCAGGATGACCACGCCCTGATACGTATCATACCAAGAATCGAATAAAAGAGCCCTCAGAGGCGCATCAGCGTTACCTGCAGGAGCCGGGATTTTTTTTACAACCGATTCCAGTATCTCCTTCGTTCCGATACCTGCCTTGGCACTCGCCGGGATGGCGCCCGATGCATCGAGTCCGACAATGTCCTCGATCTGGTGTTTCACCTCTTCAACGTTCGCGCTCGGCAGATCGATCTTATTGATGACCGGGATCATCTCAAGGTTGTGGTCGATCGCGAGGTAAGCATTGGCGAGCGTCTGAGCTTCTACTCCCTGCGAGGCGTCTACCACGAGAAGAGCACCTTCACAGGCAGCCATGCTGCGAGAAACCTCGTACGTGAAATCGACATGACCGGGTGTGTCTATCAGGTTCAAGACGTATTCCTGCCCGTCCGACGCTTTATATTTCAGCCGGACCGCATGGGCCTTGATCGTGATGCCCCGCTCTCGTTCAAGGTCCATATCGTCGAGCACCTGATCGCTTCCTGCCGCGGCCATTTCCCTGTCCGAAAGCGCGCCAGTATATTCGAGAATCCTGTCGGCAAGAGTGGACTTTCCGTGATCAATATGTGCGATGATGCAAAAGTTTCTGATATTCGTACTTGCCATAATTCTTACAGAGGAACACTGTGAACCGTTGAATCAGAGGATCTGTAAAACAAAAGAACGCTCCGGTGTCCGATTGCCCTTGTCACCCTTTCTCCCATTCATCATTTCGTTCTATCCTAGCTTTTGAAGTGCGGCGGCGGCGGCTCCGACCATGCCGGCATCGTCGCCGAGTTTGGATGGCACGATCTCCGTGCGAGCGGCGGGGACTTCGAAAGCACGCTTCCTGATCTCTGCCCGCGTGGAATCGATAAAGAGCGGCCAGGCGTCCTTCACTCCACCCCCGATGACGACCATCTCGGGATTAAATATATTGATCAGGTTCGCAATGCCGATCCCAAGTATGCGACCCATGTCCTGCATGACCTCGACTGCACGGACGTTGCCATTGCTCGCTGCCTGATACACCTGCGCCGACGTGATCTCCGACTGATTCCCGGTCTCAGAAACGCCTCCCGCTTCCCGGTAACTCTGCACGATGCCCCGCGCCGATGCATACATTTCGAGGCAGCCAGTATTCCCGCAACCGCACTGTCTGCCGTCGGGAATAATCGTCATGTGGCCCACCTCACCAGCCATGCCGTCCGCGCCGTGCCAAATTTGTCTATTGAGGACGATGCCGCCGCCTACGCCGGTACCCAGCGTCAGGAGGATCATGCTCCCGATGCCCCTTCCCGCGCCGCGCCACTGTTCACCGAGAGCGGCTGCATTCGCATCGTTTTCGATAGTAACGGGCAAGCTGAGTACGTTCTCTAATTCATCTTTAAGGGGTAGATTATTCCAGTCCGGAAAATTGGGAGACTTCACCACGATTCCTTTGTCCACCTGAATGACACCGGGGGCACCCACACCTACGGCAGTTATCGACAATCCTTGTTGAACAGCGATTTCCTGCTGACGTTGGATGTTCTGTATCAGTCGTTGAACGACTTTTTTCCATCCGTCGGATGCGTACGTCGCCTCCTTGCTCTTGTCGAGAATATCCCCTTCAGAGCTCAGAAGCGCTGTTCTTAAGTTCGTACCGCCGAGGTCCACGCCAATAACTACGCGGCCCACGCTTACCTCCCTAACTGTGCAAAAGTATGGGATATTCTTAAAGACATTTATACTAACATACTGGTACTTAAATGTAAATAATATTATTGCCTAGACGACTCAATCGGGGTGAAATCAGCATGATCAACGCGTAAAGATAAGATAGGCCCACTGAACAAGGAGAAACATGACCGCTGTTGCATGCACGGCTTTTTTTTCACGGTCTGTAAGGATGAAACTCATTCTTGGCAGATTAAATATCAGCGTGATGACGCTATAGAAAAAATAGGGAACGGCAGCTATGAGTCCCAGAGACGCAAGGGGATTCATTGCAAGAGCGGTTGCGATGTCGCCCTGCGACAAATAGAGCACCGACCGCGTCGTACCGCACGTCGGGCAGGGAAAGCCGGTGATTCCTTTAAATACACAGGATGGAGCAATGGAAAGGATTGGAAGAACCCTGGCTGCGCCGAGAATGAGGAGTGCCATGCTTCCGTAAATGATACCGAACTCTATCTGGCCGGTTGATCTCTTTTTGAAAGCTATACGCATGAACGATGATTGGACATGCTATGGATGAAAATGCACCATGCTGCCGAATGACGCAGCCATAGCCCCCATGAACAGGACCATTGCTGCAATAAAAAGCCCGCAACAGAAGAGGAAGGGGAAAAGGACGGCAAAGGCAGCTTTGCCGCCGGTTGTTCCATGCGCCTCTTTAAGGCCGATGATAGCAATAGTCATTACCCACAATCCCGCAATCGGCATGCCGCAGAAAGGAACAATAAGGAACACAAAAGGAGAAACACCATAGGCAATGACCCGGAAGGTAGCTTCAAAACCGGCCAGGGCCCCTCGTGCCAAAAGCAGAAAAAGATGAAGCGCGCCTGATGCTACAAAAATCCAGAAAATCAAGAGGAACGGCGTAATCATTGCCGCTAAGGGTGAGCGTAACCCCTCTACCACGCTGCGTCCTGCTGCTGTTTTCACTTCCGATGCGATAAAATCCGGCAGGGAATTATAAAGGAGCATGTCCCAGAAATAATGGGCCATGAGACCGATCATGCCTATTATGAGTGCATACAGTAAGGGATCAGTCAAACCGGCCGAAACAGGCATCTTCCTGAAGAACTCGGAAGGAGTAAACAGCGCCTCTTTCAGGGTCTTGAACAAACCGGGGAAAAAGCCAACCTCTTCCCGGTTTTCCCAGGGTGTTTTACGCCTCCCGATGACAGACGGAACTGAACCCTGCTCGGTCACAAGACGCAATCCGCAGTACTGACAGAAGGACTGGCCCTCCGTGATTTCCTTACCACAATGCGGACAAAACATTCATACTCCTCAGATGAGCGTGATGGAAGTCGGGTTATCGTGCCGAAAGGGCCAAACGAAAACCTAAGCTGGAATCACTCCGGCGATTGGACTTATTTTCCCGTTTCATCGTTCGGAGGTCATCTGCTCTGTCTTTATATGAGCCCCCGCGGTACACGCGATCGCTGCCTCGCCCCGGGCCGCTCGGATTGTTTCTCGGGCTTTCACTGTAATAGGACCTGTCGTACCAGTCGCCGACCCACTCCCAAACATTGCCCGTCATATCGTACAGCCCGAGAGCATTCGGTCTCTTCTGCCCCACGGGATGGGTGTCCCTGTTGGAGTTATTATTGCTCCATGCATAACTGTCGAGTTCGTTTTCGTTGTTCGTACCGGCCCACTTTTCCCGCTGTCCCCCGCTTCGCGCCGCGTACTCCCATTCGGCCTCGGTGGGAAGACGGAAGTATCTGCCTGTTTTCTGGTTGAGCTCCTTGATAAAGTCCTGGACATCGTTCCAGCTCACATCTTCGACGGGATTCATATCGCTGTTCTTGTTTGACGAAGGATTCCTGCTCTTGATCGTCTTCCACTGTCCCTGCGTCACCTCGTATCTGCCGAGATAGAAATCATCGACGCAGACCTCGTGCACCGGTCGCTCCTCGCGGTCCCCGTCATCGAAAACGTCGCCCATCTGAAAACACCCGCCCCTGATGAGAACGAATTCCATTCCGGTGACCGGGTCTCGGTAAGTGACGCCCGAGGGTGCGGCTACGGGCGCGGACATCTGAGGCGCGCTCGCGGGTCGAAGAGGGGCAGGTGGAGGAGTCGGCATGGGGGCCGGTGCCGGCGCGGGCCCTTCTGCGATGAGTTTGTTCGCCGTATGCCTGACCGACTCGATCAATTCATCCAGCTCGCACTTGCAGGTGCCTTCCTCGACCCGTTCCGTTTCTCCTGATTCGATATTCAGCAGGGAAAGCGAGATCATATAGGTCCGCCCGACGATGCCGATCGAGCCGATCACGATCTTGCCCACGCCGAGGAACTGCCCCGCTTCAATCGCCTTGTCCTTCAGGACCCCGCCGGTCATTTGGAACGCCTGCTCCTTCAGAATGCGGTCCATGTTCGCCCGGTCCATAACCTTGAATCTGCCGGACCTCACGATTTCATACCGGACGCTGTCGGTCAGCGGGCGGGAAATGTCCTTGTCGACTTTACCGACGACGTCGAAGTCGAAGATCGCTATATAATTCGCGAGGTTTTTTACAGGCTTTGTCGGTTTTTCAACTGCATACGAAGGAGACCACATAATGAGGAGAAGGACAAAAGATGTAAGTGCACCGCGCATGGCACCTCCTGAATTGCAAACACAAGTTCAGAGCGACTTGTAAAAAATAAACCAGCGACCGATTTTATTTCGAAATTCTATACTATATGCCAGTGGATGTCAACTGGGAGGCAATTCCTGTCGTTGGCAACAACAGAGGACTCCGTTTCGCGCTCAAAGACGGAGGTGAGTTCAGTGCGGAGGATAACGGTCTACGAACTGCCGCACTCAGAAGGATCTCCGTTGATTTTTTCGACTGCGTGGGAAAGCGCCGGAAGGATAACTGCAAGATTTTCGCGGACAGCCTTCGGACTGCCGGGGAGGTTTACGATCAAGGTCCGTTTTCTGATTCCGGCCACGGCGCGGGAGATCATAGCATGAGGAGTTTTCTTGAGGCTCTCCGCTCGCATGGCCTCTGCCATTCCGGGAAGAACACAGTCGATTACCGCCAGCGTGGCATCTGGAGTCACGTCCCGGGGCGCAACTCCGGTGCCGCCGGTCGTGAGGATAAGATCGATATTCCCGGAGTCTGACAGCCTCTTGAGAGACGCAATGATGAGCTCTTTCTCATCCGGAAGGATTTCGTAGTGATCTGCAGAAAATCCGATGCCGGTAATCATATCACGAATGGTCTTTCCGCTTTGGTCGTCGCGTTGCCCTGCGGCACCCTTGTCACTCATGGTAATGATTGCTGCGCGAATTTTCATACTCGCTCCTGCGGGAAACTATTGGTCAAATACGAATGAGAACTATGAACATCACAGAAATTTAATCTTATTTGAGATAAGGGCCAGGAGAGATTGCCTGTCACGGCAGGGTTCTCTTACTCAACAACTCCACCGACCGTAATTTCCGGTATCCTGAGCGTCGGCTGCGCATCGCTCACCGGCGATCCCTGCCCGTCTTTGCCGCAGGTTCCGATGGAGTAACCCAGATCGGACCCGACCCTGTCGATCGACAGCAGCACCTGTGGTCCATTTCCGGTAAGCGTTGCTCCCCGCACCGGATCGCCGATTGCTCCGTTTTCAATGAGATATCCTTCACTCACTTCGAAAACGAAGTCTCCGTTCACGGTATTCACCTGCCCACCGCCCATTTTTCTGACAAAGAGCCCTTTCGACGTTGTCTTGAGGATATCTCCCGGGTCCGTATCGCCCGGTGCGATCATAGTATTCGTCATCCGCGGGATCGGTCGATGTTTGTAAGATTCGCGCCTTCCATTGCCTGTTGAACGGACTCCGTCCTTCATGGCCGTCAGCCGGTCGTACATGAACGTTTTGAGGATGCCCTTGTCCACCAGAACCGTTTTCGCTGAATCAACGCCCTCGTCGTCAAAGCGAAAGGAGCCGCGTTTGCCGGCAATGGTGGCATCATCCAAGACCGTGATGAGCGGGGAGGCTATCCGGTCGCCAATCCGGTTCGAGTACACGGAAAGCCCGGATTGGGCCAGGTCAGCTTCGAGTCCGTGCCCTACTGCTTCGTGGATCATGGTCCCGCCGGCTTCAGAGGACAGGACCACCGGCATTCTGCCCGCAGGCGCTTTGCGCGCCGAAAGCATCATCACGGCGCGCTTCACCGCCGTTTCTGCGGCCTGTTCGAGCGGCGTGAGGTCAAAAAGTTCCATTCCGATATTGCCGCCGATCGTTTCGTAGCCGGTCTGGACCACCTTACCGTCTGACGCAACGACATGAACGAGCGCTGTGAGATAGGTGCGTTCATCCTCTGCCATGACGCCATCGGAGTTGGCGATCAGGACCTGTTGACAATGTTCCCGGTAAGACACCTGCGCCTGCCTGATACGGCGATCTGAGGTCCTCGCGATGCTATTCGCCCGGAGAACGATTTCAATTTTCCGCGAAGTATCGACGTCCCGGGAGGGCTTTACTATTGAAAAGTCGGTTCGCGGTTTATTTCTCGTGAGAGTAAGAACTTCCCCCTGCAATCCTTGCGACGCCGCCTGGCGCACTGCGTCGGCGATTTCCAAGAAGTGACTCGGTCGTCAGCTCGTTGGTATAGGCATAGGCCGTCCGCTGTCCGAAGATAAGCCGCACTCCGGCGCCGTAATCAAAGCCCGATATGACTTTTTCGATTTTGCCGTCTTCGCAAACAATAGAGAACGGTGCACTCCGCTCGACAAAAATATCGGCAAATTCACCGCCGCTGCTTAACGCTTTTGTGAGGACCGCAGCGTAATCGATAGCAGCATTCATTAAAGAGTCTCCCTTCTATTCAGAGCGAGTGGTTCCGAAATATTTCCCTCTGCGCGACCTATGATACCCCTCCTCCGTGCGTTTTTCAACTTCTATATGTTGGTGGTACCGCAGCCGTCAAATTTTATCTCCAATTTTTTGCAGGAGGTTACAGCTTGTAAGATTCATGCATAAGAGCTGATATTTCGGCTTGACAAATTCGCGAAATAAAGCTAATCTTTTGTTAGCCTTATTTTTCGGGCCAACACAAATTTCTATGGAACCAAAAAAAATTCTTATAGCCGACGATAATGAAAACATTCGGGAGGCCCTCACCTATCTCCTTGAAGATGAAGGTTATAAACTATGGATGGCCAAGGACGGTGTCGAAGCTTTGAGGGAAGCAAAAAACGTCCGTCCCGATATCATCTTTCTCGACATAATGATGCCCGAAATGAACGGCTATGACGTGTGCCGCATCATAAAAAACGACCCTGAACTCAAAAAAACATATGTCATCATGCTGACTGCCAAGGGCCAGGTGGCGGAACAGGAACGCGGCAAAGAAGTCGGCGCGGACGAATATATTGTCAAACCGTTCAGTCCCATGGAAATCCTTACCAAAATTAAAAGACTTCTGGCTGTGTAATCTCAACGCCAATCTCCCGGGAAGACGAAGAGTTGAACAGTGTTTAAATGCGGGATAAACTTTCTTAGGAAAACCCTTACGAGCTGACAGGGCAGGATGCAACCAGCTGCCTTTTCCTCCTTGACTTCCCTCCTGTTTTCGCAGTAAATTAATCCATGTTTCAACGTTTTATCAGCGCCCTCAAGCAAAAAGAACTCCTCTCTCCCACGGGGTTGGTTTTAGTCCTCATCGTCGTCCTCTCGCTCATCATCATTCTCGGACAATTCTTTCACCAATCGCTGCAATCGGAAATGGCGGAACAATTCAACAAACAGCAGCTGCTGCTGTCACGTGAAGTGGCCATGAACATAGAGAGTGTCACCAACCACGTATACAAAACCATCCGCGCGATCTCTCAGCTGCCGCAGATTGACCGAATCGACGAGAACCGCCGTGTTCATTCCGCAGTCGAGTCGATCACCTACAGCCTCCAGAATGAAGCGCTCGTTACTATCCGCGTCCTCGACCGGAACGGTATTATTCGTTATGACAGCGCCTATCCCGAGAAAGAACGGGTGGACTTGTCGAAAACAGATTACTTCAAAAGGGCGCGAGTGCTCCCGAAGAATGAAAAACTCATTACCGACCTTCTCGAGATTCATGACACCGGCGAGGATACGAAAGAGTTCATCATTGCAGTTCCGATCTACCAAAAGCGGGAAAATCGGTCTGCACAGGAATTTAACGGGGTCGTTCTCGCCGCGCTCTCGATGGACGGCCTCACCTCACGCTTTCTTGCCCCTATTAAGTCCGGAAGACGCGGGTATGCCTGGATGATGGACAGTGACGGCACGCTGCTCTATCATCCCACCCAGCCCCAGATGGTAGGCAAAAATCTCTACCATACAGACAAGTCCTGCTTCAAATGTCACCGGTCATTCGATACCGAAAAAAAAATGATCGAAGGCAAAGAAGAGACGTTCGGTTACTACGTGGCACCGGGAGGCGAGAACAAACTCGCCGCATTCTACAAACTCCCGATCCTGCAAAAGTCCTGGATCGTCGTGGTCTCTGCACCCTACTCCGATGTCATAGACCTCATGCGGCAAAGCAGGCTTTTTTACACCCTCCTGATCACTTCAATCTTTATTACGACTCTCGTTGCCTCCGGAGCCACCATTGTTGCCAACAAAAAAAAGGTCATGGCAGAGGAAAAAGAGAAGCACCTCGAAAACCATCGCCGCCTGGAGCAGGAGATCGTAATTGCAAAAGAGTACCTGGAAAACATCATTGAGAATACCAGAACGAATCTTATGGTCCTGGACAAGGACCTCTCTGTCAGAACAGTCAACACCGCCCAGGCGCAGACGTGCGGCCGTCCGAAGGAACAGATGATCGGCAAGTCTTTTTTCTCGCTGTTTACCGATCAACTCACGCCGTATAACGGCATCCCCATTAACGAAATCCTGCATAAGACGCTTAACGGCAGGAGTTTTGAGCTGAAGGACTATAAGATAACAGGCTGGCAGGACACGCCCGTTTTTCTGACCATGAACACCAATCCCCTCCTCATCGACGGCAAAGTTCCCGGCATCCTGATCACGAGCACCAACGTAACGAAACGAGTGCACCTCGAAGAAGCCCTCAAAAAGTATACCGTCGAACTCGAAGATAAGGTCGACCGGGGAACTGCCACGGCAAGGAAACTCGAGCAGCAGGTTCTTCATTCCGAAAAGCTCGCCGCGCTGGGGAGGCTTGCTGCAGGCGTGGCCCATGAGATCGGGAATCCCCTCACCTCTATTTCCACGTTTGCCCAGTTAGTGAGGGAGACGACACAGGACGACTTCACGAAGAACAGCCTCGATGTCATCAACAATCATATCCAGCGAATTACCGACATTGTTCGGCGCATGGCAACTTTTGCGCGGGCGGACGCACTGAACATCAGGGAAGTACAGTTGAACGATGTCCTGAATTCAACACTTGACCTGATGCGGCTCGACAAACGCCTGAAGAGTTCCGTCGAGATTAGGGTGTCTCTCGATCCCGGTTTGCCGAGGATCATGATCGACGAAGGCCAGATGTCGCAGGTCTTCATTAATATTATTCTCAATGCCTTTGACGCCATGCCGAACGGCGGCGAACTGAAGGTCGAGTCCCGGCCCGGTGAGGACGATCGCGGCCATAAAGCCATCGTCATAACCTTTGCAGACTCGGGGATGGGGATTCCCCAGAGCGAGCTTCAGAAGATCTTCGACCCATTCTTCACGACCAAGGAAGCGGGCAAAGGAACGGGCCTCGGCCTCTCCCTGAGCTACGACATCGTCAAGCGATTCAAAGGAGATATCCACGTGGAAAGCGAAGTCGGAAAAGGCACGATGTTTACGATCCTCCTGCCGATCGCAAATGAACGAGCATAAGGAGCGGTATCGATGGAAAAACCTAACATTTTGGTCGTTGACGACGAAAAAGACATCTGTATGGCCCTGAACATCTTGCTTACGAAGGAAGGGTATGTTGTCAAAGAGGCATACAACGGCGAGCAGGCCATCGACCGTATCCAGAAGGAAAACTTCGATATCATCATGACCGATATCAGGATGGAGAAAAAGGACGGGTTTGAGGTCCTCCATCAAGTGCAGAAGATATGCCCCGAAACCTCCGTAATCATGATGACTGCTTTCGCATCGGTAGGCTCGGCAGTTGAAGCAATGCGCTCCGGGGCCGTGGATTACGTCACGAAGCCCTTCATCAATGACGAAATCAGGATGACGATCAAACGTATCCTCCAGAGCCGTGCACTCCAGATGGAAAATCAGATTTTACGCCAGGAGCTGAGCCAGCGGCGTGAGGGATTCGCGAAGATCATCGGCAATTCCGAACCCATGCAGAAAGTCTTTACGTTCATGGAGAAAGTGATCCCGAACAAGAGCAACATCCTGATCACGGGAGAAAGCGGGACCGGCAAAGGTCTGGTTGCGCAGGCGATCCACGAGGCCGGGCCGAGAAAAGGCAAACCGTTTATATCCATCAATTGCGGCGCCATACCCGAGAACCTGCTCGAAAGCGAACTGTTCGGCCACAAAAAAGGCGCCTTTACTTCCGCCAACGAGGACAAGAAAGGCCTCATTACCATGGCGTCCAGCGGCACACTTTTTCTCGATGAGATCGGCGAACTGCCGCAGGCGCTTCAAGTCAAACTGCTGCACGTGATCCAGACGAAAGAACTGACGCCGGTCGGGGACACCCGGGTCATCGCCGTCGATGTAAGAATCGTCGCAGCCACAAATGCCGATCTCATGCAGCGTGTTAAAGAAGGACGGTTCAGGGAGGACCTCTATTATCGCTTGAACGTGATCGAGATACGGATGCCGGCCCTGCGCGAGCGTCGCGATGATATCCCGGTACTCATCAAGCATTATCTGGACATCTCCGCAAAAGAAGCGGAAAAAAAAATCAAGGACATCGACTATGAAGCCATGCAAGCCTTGCTCGCTTACGACTGGCCGGGAAATGTCCGAGAGCTTCGGAACACCATTGAGCGGGCGACCGTGCTCGCGGACGGAGAGATGATTACCATCCACGATCTCCCGGACAAGTTCAGAACACTGGATATTGAAGGAGTTTCCACATCATCGCTCAGGCATGCACTTGATGAATTCGAGCGCGAGTATATCCGAAGAAGTATGGCGGAAAGCAAAGGGAGCAAGGAAGCCGCTGCCGGCAAACTGGGGATCGATCTTGCGACGTTGTACCGAAAACTGAAAAAGCTCAGGATAGAAACGGCATGATGAAAAAGACGGGTCGTTGTCAATACTTCTCAGACGGTCTCTTGGACAAGGATTATTTGTAGCCTGCTGCTGGGATATAAATGGTAAAGGTAGTGCCTTTGCCAACCTCTGAAGCGACAGTAATCAAACCATCATGTCTTTTGATAATGGAATAGCAGACCGCAAGTCCCAGTCCGAGACCTTTCTGGCTGTAGGTATCTTTGGTTGAAAAATAGGGGTCGAAAACCCTTGCCAGATTTTCCTCGGACATGCCCGCTCCGGTATCACGGATCGATATCTTTACGTAGTAGCCCTCCTGAAGAGGCATGTTGTCTTGTGCTGCGATATTGAGGTTCTCTCCTCGAACCGTTAGCCGTCCTCCGTTCGGCATGGCTTCCCTTGCATTGGTTACCAGATTGTTGAAGACCTGCTGCATTTGTCCTTCATCTATTGCAAGAGGGTAGAGGTCATCTGGCCAAATAAAATCAAAAGAAATATTTGAGCCATCAAGAATCGTGTCGCCGGTCTCCTTGATCAAACCCGACAGCTCCGCTATTTTTCTTACGGGATATCCGCCGGAGGCAAAGGTAAGCAGGCGCTGGCTGAGTTGACCTGCAATAAGACATACCTGTTCTGCGTCGGCTAATCGGCTGAATGCCTTATCGGCTGGCTGCACAAACATCTTGGCGACGGTGATATTACCGAGAATTGCGGTGAGCAGGTTATTAAAATCATGGGCAATTCCGCCTGCAAGAATACCAATCGACTCAAGGACGTGACTTTTAAGGCGTTCATCTTCCGCTGTTTTGCGGTTGGTGATATCTACCATGATTGAAGCATAGCTTGTGATATTTTGTGCTTTATCCCTAATCGCCACACCGGTCAACTCAACGGGGACCCTCCTGCCATCCTTCGTGAGCCGCACCGATTCATAACCTGAGAAGCCCCCTTCGGCGTTCAAAATAGACAGGCAGTGCTCAAGCTCCTTCTGGGCTATTTCTTCAGGGATAATCGTTGTTACCGGTTTTCCGATGATTTCTTCAGCCTTATACCCCAAAAGCTTCTCGGCCGCGCTGTTCCAAGCGATCGTTATCTCGTTAAGATCAATTGCGCATACAGCATCGGGAAGATTTTTAATGATCGCAGCGAGGAACCGTAGTTCAGTTTCCGCCTTTTCTCGTTCAACATGTGCTCGATCTAATTCGTTCCCGATTACTTTTGCAATTCTTGATATAATGACACCGACGACTATGATGGAGAGAAGGGCGATGAAAGATGCCTTAAGTGCGGGATTGCCTGTTCGAGTGAGTTCTGTCTTATACAGCAAGCCATCGATAATTACATAGATGATAATTGCAGGGAAAAAAGCCCTCATGAGCCGGCTGCGGACAGAGGGCCCGGCAAACTCCCGGACAGGCAGGACATCCGGTCCTGCAGCGGTTATCATTCCTAAACCAAGGGACACGAAAGCCAGCGCAGTGGGAAGAGCCACCGGTATTATGCTCCCGCCGTATAAAAGAGGCGTTCCGTATACATAGCCCAGAATGACGACAAAACCGGTCAGGCTCACAACCGTTGCAATGAGCGCCGCTGCTTGTTTGAATTTTTTTCCCCTTTCAAAGGAGAACACGAAAAACAGAATGTCTAATGTTACCGCAAAAAAGGCCATCCCGGTAATGGGGGACATATATCCTGCAGGAATAGATGTCCCCGATGGCGGTAACTGCATACCCAGATGTTCGACTTCAAATTTCGTGCCGAGGGAAATGCCGACCAGTACTATCACGGAAAACAAAAAAACGAGGAATGCGCCGACCGTGACTACCATCCGCCTGACTGTATTCCTAGGGTTGCGAGAATAAGCAAACAGGGAAGCGCCCAGCACCAGGAAACATAATGCAGTGCTCGGCGCTATCGGTGCATAATTGCGGCTGATGCTCGTGACTATGATGACGCCGGATATCCATCCGAGTAGAGATGCGGAACCGATACCCGCTGTTATTAAAAAGCTCCACTGTGATGTTCGCTTTAAGATTGATTCCAATTGGTCTTCAGCTTTCAATTAAGTGCTCCTCGGCAGATACGTCGAAACCAAATAACGAATTTTAAAATAGATCGCGGGATGATTGCGCGGGGGAAGATACAGAATGACTGTGGATTGCCTCTTGAGTGTTTACTTTTCTTTCAGTTCGTTTGACAATTCAATTCTCGACGGTCCGGGTTCTGCCAACCGTATCTCGCTTATTGATGACGCCGGCAGCGAAAGCCACTGCATCGACCCCTTAAGATACACTTCGACATCCGAAACTTCAATCAACTCTCCGCTGTAGATTATTCCGTTTGCGAAAACGTCCACTTTTCTCCCGATCATATCTTGAATATCAGGCATATCCTCCCCTTTGTTCCAGTATATCCTCTGCAATGGGCCATATTATATCATATTTCTGGATTTTCTTATCTTTCTTTGCGGTATTTTAAAGCAGCAAAAAAACATGGATATTATCAGTCCAGAACCATCACCGGCCACAGGTATGAACCCCTTGACCTGCCTGCTGACCGATAGGGTGATTAACTTGCCGACTCTTTCAGACTCCCGTCGGCTTCCTCTGCCCCTCCAAAGAGGGCAATTGTTTTTTGAGCCGTTCCCTGACGAGATATGCCTGGCCGAGAGAGATGCAAGCATCGTTACAGGGAACATTCTGATTCGTCATAACAGTAAAACCTTCCTGGTACAGCACTGACGAAAGCCTCTGCAAAAGATAACGGTTCTGAAAGGTACCGCCGCTCAAAGCCACGACACTGAGCCCGGTTTTGTCATGCACACGTCTGACCATGGAACGAACGACCGACGCAACAGTATTATGAAACTTTGTGGCAATTATTTCCTTTGCGACATTTTGGTCCAGGTCATCGATTATCCCCACAAAGGTCGGTGCATAATCGATGACAGTGTACTCATTCTTCAAGGTGAACTCAACATCATACTCTTCGGCAATCCCCTCTTGCGTCAAAGACTCAAGGGCCATGGCCGCCTCTCCTTCGAAGGTATTGAGGTCACAGACGCCAATCAGGGCAGAAACAGCATCGAACAGCCTCCCCGCGCCTGACGAGAGTGGAGAGAACTCGGGAGAGCGGGCGACAAGCATGACCTGCTCAATGCTTTCCTTTCCGTATTTATGAAAGAATCCTGCTCGCTGCAGATACTCCCGGGCTTTGTCACCTGCCGCTGCAGCCATAACAAAGCTCACCGCAGTTTTCCAGGGTTCTCTGATTGCTGCTTCGCCTCCAGGAAGCGCGACATACTTAAAATGCCCCTCCCTTTCGAAGCCATCGATATCGGCCACGAAAAACTCCCCTCCCCAAAGATTGCCGTCAGTGCCATAGCCGGTCCCGTCAAAGGCAACGCCGATCACTTTTTGCGTTAAACCGTGCTCTGCCATTACTGATCCAATATGAGCATAATGGTGTTGAATCGCAAAGAGCTTCACTGTCGAATCTCTCGTTTTCCGCTCCACTGCCCATCGCGTCGACAAATACCCAGGATGCAGATCGTGTACCAATGTTTTTGGGTCTGCCCGGTAAACGGCTTTGAGGTTCGTCAGGCATTCTTCATAAAACTTCAAGGTCTCGAAGTTTTCCATATCTCCGATGTGCTGACTGGGAACGGCAAATTTTCCTTTCGTCAAGGTGAAAGTATTTTTCAGGTCCGCACCGCAGCCGAGGACCTCGGGTCCGTCATCGTGAAGTGCTATCGGGTCAGGCGCATATCCGCGGGAGCGACGAATAAACATAAGCTCTGTGCTCTGAGGACTGAGTTCTGAGGTGGCATCACTGCGCTCGTCACACACCGAGCTTCTCACCCGAACGACCGAATCATCGAGTCTCATGAAAATCTCCCTATTGTGATCGAGGAAACCATCCACGATAGGGGACAGCTTCTGCATAGCTTCGCTGTTGTCCCGTACGATCGGCTCTTCGGACAGATTGCCGCTTGTCATAACCAAAGCGAGAAAATGCGGCATATTTACGGCCGATCGAGCTCCAAGAGGTTGAGAAAAAAGCAAGTAATGCAAGGGTGTGTAGGGCAGCATGGTCCCCACATATTTATTATTAGGCGCTACGGCAGTGGAAAGCGTGCCATTGTCTTTTTTGCGTAACAAGACAATAGGTCGCCGGTTCGACAGTAGAATTTCTCTTTCCCTATCTGAAGAGAAACTAAATTGCTCTATGTGTTGAATGTCAAAGGACATGACGGCAAAGGGTTTATTGCTCTTCCTTTTCTTCTCACGTAATCGCTCGACCGCATCGTCGTTCGTTGCATCGCAGGCAATATGAAAACCGCCCAAGCCTTTGACGGCAACAATGCCTCCTTGCCTTAAGAGCTGGATGGTTTTTTGTATCGCCTCAGTTCCTTTTACTCCGAACTGGGAACTCTGGACCTTGAATTCGACTTCCGGCCCGCAGCTCGGGCACGCGTTGGGCTGAGCATGGAACCTCCGGTTACCCGGATCATCATATTCCTTCCGGCAGTACGGACACAGAGCGAAGCTCGACATGGTCGTGTTCGGCCTGTCGTAGGGTATTGCTCGTGTTATGGAGTACCGCGGCCCGCAATTCGTGCAGTTGATGAACGGATAGAGATAACGGCGATCAAGGGGATCAAGCATCTCGTGCAGGCAAGCGTCACAGATTGACACATCGGGAGATACAAGCGTGAACGGCAGTTTTGCGGTTTGGTCGAGACTTTTTTGAATAGTAAAATCGCGGTAACCGTGCACGGTCAGCGGCGTTACGGAGATATCGGTGATCCGGGAAAGCGGAGGGGCTTCAATCCGAAGACGCTGGATGAATTCGGGCACTCTCGCGCCCTCGACATCGATAAAAACGCCCTCGCTGGTGTTGGTTACATAACCGTTGAGGCTGAGAGCTCCGGCAAGGTTGTAGACATAAGGTCTGAAGCCGACGCCCTGGACAATGCCTTTGACTACGATCTGAGCCCGTTCAGCCATTGAGCCCACTGGTCGATCCCGGCGCCGGTGGCGCAGGAGACTTCGAAGACCTTCAGTTTCGGATTGAGTGCCAAAGAATCGTTCCGCATCTTGTTGATGTCCGTGTTCATGTACGGCAGGAGGTCCACCTTGTTCAGGACCAGGGCCGAGGATTCCCGGAACATGAGCGGGTACTTGAGCGGCTTATCGTGCCCCTCGGCAACGGACAGGACCATCATCTTCACGTCTTCGCCGACCTTGAATTCGGCCGGGCAGACAAGGTTCCCCACATTCTCGATGATGAGGAGATCGAGGTCTTTAAGCGGCATCTCGTCCAGCACTTCACTAATCATGTTCGCGTCCAAATGGCAGGCGCCGCCCGTATTGATCTGGACCACCGGGATGTCGAGGGCGCTGATCCTCTCGGCATCGTCCGTGCCCACGATGTCCCCTTCGATCACGCCGATCTTGATAAGGGGTTTCAAGGCCTTGATCGTACGCTCGAGGAGCGTGGTCTTCCCTGCTCCGGGCGCGCCCATGAGGTTGACGACGTAGACACCGGCTTCGTCAAACCGTTTCCGGTTTTCTTCGGCAATCCGGTCGTTGGCTTCGAGGATGCGAGTGACTACCTTAACTTTCATGCAATCCCTTTCTTTAAAAGAAAAGCTAAAACCGGTCTCTCGCGGAGGCGCGGAGATCGCGGAGAAAGACCATTCTGCGTTGATTTAAGATGATAACTCTGCGCCTTCTGCGTCCTCTGCGGTGAAAAAATTATCAGTTCGTCTCCATATCAAGGATCTCCATCTCGCGGCCCTGGGTGATCTCGTAGGACGTGGAGCCGCAATGGGGACAGGACAGCACGTATTGGGCGTTGTCCGGCGCTTCAAACTCTTTTTTGCAATCTTTGCAGGTTCCCCCTACAGGCACGGTCTCGATCACGAGCTTTGCGTTCTTTGCTATGGTGGTGTCCTTGGACGCGTCAAAGGCGAAGACCAGGGCTTCGGGCAGGATGCCTGCGGCACGGCCGATCCGGAGCCTTATGGAGTCCACGGAGTTTAACCCTTCTTCCATGCATTTTGCCTGGACAATATCGATAATGCTCAAGGCTATGGATGCTTCGTGCATGATTTCTCCTGATTCGAGGCGTTCTTTTTCGAGCTTCTGGATCGCGAAGCCGGCATGGACCAGGACATAGTCCCCGATCCGCGGCTCTTCAGCAAGCAGCATGAGGCTTACCTGCCTCCTGGCGCCGAACACGTCGATGGTGGCTGTGAGATCTTCTATACTGATGACCCGTGAGGGAATGGCGAGGCACATGGGGCGATCCTGTTCTAGATCCAGGGGAGACTTAGCGGATGGAATCCGTTTTGAAACTATCCCACAGAATACCGGTTGTGTCAAGGCTTTGTAGAGGGATCAAACTTCTGAAACCACGACGCATGGAACCACTGGTCCCCCGCTCCGCGGGAGACACACAGATGAACACGGTTAAATGAGTCCTTGGTAGAAAGTCGAACGATCTTAAAATCTATTTAGGGGAAAGGGGGGGGAAATCTATTGGTCTTCTCCCCATTTCCCCGTCTTTTTTCGCCATTTCTCCTGGAGAGGTTTTCAAAGCTTTGAGGCTTCCTAACCGTGTGTTCCGCGTCTTCGCGGAACCTGTGGTTATTATGTCTCTTGCATGTAGTTTTAGACTGCCTGGATTTTTTTCAGCTCTTCGAAGATCAGCTCTTTGACCTTCGGGATCACGGCCTTGACCGGCTCGGTGAGCTCCAAAGACCAGTTGGACACGTCTTTGGGCTGGACAGCGATGATGACGGTCTTGGGCTTGCTCCCGGTAAGCTCTGCCATATTAAGGACGTCGATCAGGCTGATCTGGTGGAGCGATACCATCTGCTCTTTGGTGTACTGCAGGTCTTCCGGACTGAAGCGAAAGATGGACCCGGGCGTGTCTTTGGCATCGACCACGTCGATGATGATGAGGTGGTCGATTTCATGCAGCAGCGGGATGAGCTGGTGGCTTACGGTCCCGGCTTCGAGTATCTGGACGTTCGGGGGAAAGGGGGTATCCGCGAGGGAGTTGATCAGGTGTACGCCAAAACCGTCATCACCAAGCAGGAGATTGCCGACGCCTAAGAGTAAAACTTTTCGGGGAGGCGCGGTAACGCCTCCCCGGAGCTGTTCTTCTTTCTTCATCTTACTGTTTTTTGAGCTTGTATCCCGTAAAGATCGACGTCAGGGTCTGGTCTTTGTTGATCATGCTGATCGTGATGGCCAGATACACGTGGATCAACACAAAGATGATGAAGTACCACATGGTGAGGATATGCCATATCCGGGTGTACGACTCGCCGCCCAGGAAGTTGCTTACCCACCGGAAGCTGTCCGGGCAGGTGATGAACCCGAAGGCTTTGCCGTGATACAATGCCGCACCGGTCAGGGCCGTGAAGATGATCGCCAGGCCGGTGAAGAGATAGGCGAGCGCCTGGAGGGGGTTGTATTTCCGGTAGTCTTTGTGCGTCCCCTTGATGAAGAGGTAGTATCCCAGGACGTCGGGCACGTTCTTTAAGTTCTCGATGATGCTGAAGTCTTTCCAGTCTGCGTCGAAGGTGGACTTGAAGGCCATATAGACCCGTACCACCAGGCCCAAAACGAGGGCATAGGCCGCGATAAAATGGAAAAACCGCGTCGTGGCCATGATGGTGCTGTCCGGTCCGCCGGCGATGAACGGGGTGTGTATGTAGATGCCCGTGAACACCAGTACGGCGATGGCGATGACCCGTATCCAGTGGTCCAGGATATAGCCGAGGCTCCACTCCTTTACCAGTTCTTCTTTCATGGCATCCTCCCTAGGCGACCTTGAAGTCCATGATTCGATTCGACTCCGGATGGATCACGTGTACCGTGCAGGCTAGGCACGGGTCGAAGGAGTGGACCACGCGCAGGACTTCGAGCGGCTTTTCTGCGTTGGATACCGCCGTGCCCACGAGGGCCTCTTCGATCGGGCCGCGTACGTTGTTGTTGTCGCGCGGGCAGACGTTCCAGGTCGTGGGAACCACGCACTGGTAGTTCTTGATCTTTTTGCCTGATACGTCGATCCAGTGGCCGAGGGCGCCGCGCGGGGCTTCCCACAACCCGATGCCCTGGGCTTTGTCCGGGATCTTGTAGTCGTTATAGACCGCGGTGTTGCCTTTCTTGATGTTCTCGATGAGGTCGATGCCCCACTGGTACATGGCATCTGCTACCATCTTGCATTCGAGTGCCCGGGCTGCGATCCTGCCGACTATGCCCAGGAGTACCTGGGGCTGTCCGGGATGTCCGATCTTGGCCAACGTGTCGTCGATCAGTTTCTTGGCCGTGGGCTGGCCTGAGGCATAGGCCACAAGCATCCTGGCCAGGGCGCCCACTTCCATGGGCTTGCCCGAAAGACGGGGGGCCTTGGCCCAGGTGTACTTTTTGTTGGAGTCATAGCCGGTGTAGTCCGGCTCCGTCACGCCGATGGCCGGGTTCAAGGGTTTGCCGTCCTTGTACCAGCCGTGAGACGTGTCTTCGGTGACGTCTTCGGCCTTGGCATCATGGACCTTCGGGAAGTCTGCTGCGAAGATGGCGCCGCGGGGTAACAGCCGCTTCTTGGGATCGAAGGACCCGTCTTCGAACACTCCCCAGGACAGGAAGTTTGCATGGCCTTTGCCGACTCCTGCTGCGCCTAAGTAGAACGGGGCGATGGCGAGCAAGTCGGCGATAAATACGCTGTCGATCCAGTCCTGGAGCTCTTTTACCCGGAAGAGGTAGTTTTTGAGGTCATCGACGGTGGGTACGTGGGTCACGCCGCCGGGAGGGCTCGTCATGGTCATCGGCATCCTGCCGCCGAAGAGGGCTGATACCTGGGCTGCTTTTGCCTGCATCTCGAGGGCTTCCAGGTAGTGGGCTACGGCCAGGAGATTTACGTCAGGCGGCAGCTTGTAGGCCGGATGGCCCCAGTAGGCGTTCGCAAAGGGACCTAACTGGCCGGATTCGACAAAGGACTTGACCTTGGCCTGGACTTTTTTTAACGAGGCCTCTTTGGGATTTGCTTTTAAGGCCGAGACCACGTCTACGTAGTCCAGGGCGTTTAAATGGTAGAACCACAGGATATGGGAATGGACGAACTGGGCGCCTTCGATGATGTTCCGGATGATGCGGCCGTTGTCCGGGGGCTTTACTTTGAAGGCGTCGTCCATGCTCATGGAGGAGGCATGGCCGTGGGAGGTGGGGCATACACCGCAGATGCGCTGGGTGATGTGCCAGGCATCCCGGGGATCTCTGCCCTGGAGGATGAGCTCGAAGCCACGGAACAGTGTTCCCGTGGTCCAGGCGTCCTTGACCTTGCCGCCTTCGATCTCGACATCGATCCGCAGATGTCCTTCGATTCTTGTCATCGGGTCTATGGTTATTCTGGCCATTATTTCTTACCTCCCTTTTTTTCTTGGGTCCTGCCCGATCCGGCTGTTGCTACCGCATGGATCGCGATGCCGGCTGCCGTGGCTACTGCTGCTACCGCGCCGATCTTGTCTGCTCCGGCTTCGACTCCGCCCAGGCCGGGGATCTTGACGCCCGGCAGCGGCTCGTAGAACCCGGCGAACTTGTCGGTCCAGCCACGCTCGGCGCAGCCGATGCAGGGCCCTCCGGCCTTGATGCACCAGCTCGTCCGGTCGTTGTACTGGATCTTGGGGCAGGCTGAATAGGTCATGGGGCCTTTGCACCCCATCTTATAGAGGCAGTACCCCAGGGCTTCTTCTTTGGACCCGAACTTCTCGACGAAGCGTCCTCCATCGAAGTGGGCCCGCCGCTCGCAGTTGTCGTGGATGGTCTGGCCGTAGAACATCACGGGACGGCCCTGGGAGTCGAGATCGGGGATCTTGCCGAGAAGGAGGAAGTTGACCACCACGCCGACCAGGTACTGGGGGTTGACCGGGCAGAGGTCCATGTTGATGAGCGGCTTGGTGATCCCTACCCGCTTTAAGGCCTCCCCTGTGCCGATGATCTGGGAGGGGTTCGGCTTGGCTGCAGGGACGCCGCCGTCCGTGGCGCAGCTGCCGATCGCGATCACGGCGATGGCCGGGGCCGCCATCTCTTTCAAGACGTCGAGCATCTCTTTGTTCCCGATCATGCCGTGGCCTTTCTTGGTCGGTACGCCGCCTTCGACGATCAGGATGTAGCCGCCGGCCTTCGCGGACTTGGCCAGGATCTCTTCCGCCTGCTTGCCTGCCGCTGCCATGATGGTTTCGTTGTAGTCGACGCTTAATATGTCAAGGATGACTTCTGCGGGGCTGGGATAGGTTGCTTTGATGAAGGACTCGGTACAGCCTGAGTCGGATGCGAAGTTGAGCCAGATGACGGGGGTGCGTTTGGATGCTTTTTCCAAGGCTGCTGCGATCTTGGGTCCGTATAACTCGGATAAACCGAGCAGTGCTGCTGTTGCACCACAGTATTTTAAAAAATCTCTTCGTTTGATGCCCCGGAACTCGAGAGCATCAAGAAACTGCTTACTCACTTCTTCTTTTTTACTCATACGCATCCTCCTTTGAATTTACTCTGAAGTCGTATATAGGAATGGCTTGAGATTATTGAAGAAAGAAGCTGCTCTTGTGGCAAAATATGCTATCAGTAGTTCCAAATTACCATAATTACCGAAAAAGTTATCATAGAGTTCGTTATTTGTCAATCTTATACAGCAAATAAAAAATTTTATTCCGTCACACTCCTCCTCCAGTGTTCTGTGGAGAGATACAATCATAGAACTATAAGTATCAGGGAGTTGCATTCACCAGTATCGGCGACTGGCCAAATACCCAGGCAAACCCGAAGCCTGCCATGACAGCCTGCTTTGTTTTAACAAGCGGGCTGTCAGAAAAAACGGATCCGGAAAGGTTATCATAGCGTACGAACGTGCCGAACCAATAGTTTGCGAACCGCTTGCTCAGAGCTGCAGTAACGAGAAACCCACTGTACCCGCCGCGGGCGTTGTAAGAAGATCGAACGCCGGGGACTGCGAACTGCGGTGCTACGTCATAGTAATAAGCGTGAAATTGTCTGGTAGCGTAAAGCGGACCAAAGGCAAAACCGAAATCCCATCTGCCGTAGGTCTCGAGATTGTTAAAATCAAAATTTAATTGAGGGTTTGTTACAAAGCCGATACCGGCCAGGTATGAAAAGTCTGAAGCAAAAACCGCCCGTAGGGGAAGCCGCACCTGTATGATGCTATCGGCATCGCAGTGCGCAGAGATGCAAAGCTCCAAGGAAGGCCCTATCTGGCCCGTGGGATCGAGGTTCGGCATCCCCGTGCGTGCGGAATTTTTATCGCTTTTTACGGGTACACTGCCGTCAGCGCTTACATTAAGGTGCACGCGCTCAGACTGAAACAGGATCCCGTAAATACCCTTTTTGTCCATTCTGAGCGTTTCCCCGCGATAAACCAGGTAGGGTAAAGGCAAAACATATCCTCTCTGCTCGTCAGAACCACGGTAATCGGGCAAGCTCAATCCGGTCAATCCGAGGCCTGCCTCCCAGAGCGGCAGTTCCGCAGCATCAGCGCGGAATGGTACAACCATGCATATGAACGCAGCAACGAGAATGATCAATGGCTTCATGAATGCGATAAGCGTTGCTTTCATTGAGTGTTATGGATATCAACTTTGCGCGTAAGCTTGCCGCAAATTTATGAGGTCTGTTGGTCGGAGGTATTGCACATTGAGATCAGATGGTGTTATTCGAGTAGAGCCCCCTCCGACAGAGCCGGAGGCTCCCTCAAAATAACGCGACCTCCCGCGGTTTACGGCGCATTATCCGCGGCCGGAGCCGGGGGATTGCAAGTCGCGGGATTTATCCCGCTCGGGGTTACGATCCCGAGCGGGATGAAAGAAATGTTGAAGTAAGCGCTGTTGCGGAGGTAAAGTTTATTTATTTGAAAGTTTTTAAAATATACGCAGCTATTGTATGGGCATCTTTGTCCGAGATGGTTTTCTCATCGAATTTCGTCATCCCCGGACCCGGGTTTCGCATTTTATTGACAATATCGGACTCAGTCTTGACATTATTAGCCATGCGGTCTTTCTTGTGGAGTGTTTTCGCCGGGTTGATGATATTTCCCCCATCCGGATGGCAAACCTTACAGTTCGCTGCAAATAACGATTCACCTGAATTTGGAGACGCCTTTTGTGCAAAAGCATAAAGCGCCGTGCAGCAGATACCCACCACTAAAACCATTGCGATAATCATTTTGTTCGTCATCTTTCTTTTTCCCTTTCTTAAACTGTTTAAATTAGGATACAGGGACTTCGTTATTTGCCGGTCCCATATTCTGTACTCAGATAATCGATAATTGTCTTCGCATCTTCATCATTGATCGGCGCACCCATGACTTTGATCATCTTGTTCACTTCGGCTGTCCACGTTGCCCGTGGGAACGCAGGCTGCATAGTAATGTATTTCAGAGTGTGGCAGATATTGCAAAGCGAAGACGCCTTGTCCAAACCAGGCCCGGGATTAAGTTGCACTTGAATCACCGGAAGTTCGATAGAATGAACGGCTTCCTTGTCCTGGTTCCCCTGGCCCTGGACAACCATCGGAATTGTCGCTATTATCGCAATCGTGAATATCATGAAGAGGTTCTTCATCTATCCCTCCTACTTTACCGTTACTTCGATTTTTTCAATGTTGTTTCTCATAAACCCTGCCGGGTTCCAGAAAGGATCAAAGGGCTGTGATTCGCCGATAGCGTTCGTGGCCCTCACCATAAGTGTATATTTCCCTTTTTTTTTCGGATGCCATGGATAGGTCCATTGCCTCCAGGCATACTTGCCGAGGTCTTTCCCCAGTTTCGTTTCGTTCCAAGTCTTACCATTGTCTGTCGAAACGATCACATCTCTGACGCCGTAACCGCCGGAGAAAGCCATGCCCATGATCTCTAGGGGTTTATTTACCCTGAGAGCCGTTCCGTCGAAAGGCTCAACAATAAATGACCGGGTATCTAAACGATTAATAGGAACCGTCTTCTTCGGAGCTGTACCAGGCGGCACACAGGCGCATGGGTCGTCAGGTATTCGGTAAGCAGTCTTCATCCAGAATCCCTCAAACTGCTTGTCCAGGACCGATATGGTGCTCAATGACTTGACCCAGTAGGTGGCAAACCAGCCGGGGACAATTAGCCGCGCGGGGAAACCATTGAGCATGGGAAGATATGCTCCATTCATTTCATAGGCAACGATGATGTCCTCCTCGGTTGCTTTATCCAGCGGCAAACTCTTAACAAAATCGGGTACTGATGGCAGCGGAGGACCGTCAAGCCCGTCGAACGAAACACCTACTGAACCCTCCTTGATGCCGGCCTGATTAAGAATATCCTTTAGCCGGGCTCCTGTCCAGGTTACGTTCCCCATGGCTCCGTTCTTCCATTGACCGCCCGGTACGGGAGGATCGAACAAACTTCTGCTGTTGCCTGAGCACTGGATGACCGCAGTATAGGTAACCTTCTCGAACTTGGTCTTAAGATCATCCATGGAAAACTGGAGTTCCTTTTCCGTGTTACCGCCCACTTTGAGCCGCCACTCTCTCAGGTCCACCGATGTTGGAACTTGAGAAATATGCCATCGTACAAATACTGCGTCATTCGGCGTTATCAGTTCACGGAAATAATGCATTGGGGTCTCGAGTTGCGGCGGACGGTCTGTCAAGAGAATCATTTCTGTCTTCTCGGGAAATCGAACAAGGTTCTTTCTGTCCACTGCAGCGAGCAGTTCTGCAGGGATTTCACCAAGTGCCGTCATTGCCGTCAAGACGCCGGCAGTCTTTAAAAAATCTCTTCTCGTGAATTTAAACTTTTGGCCTCTCATCGCGCCTCCTCCTTGAGCAAAAGTTGAGACATCTTCTCGGTGCATAATCAAAGGATTCCCTTACCAAAGGTTCACGACAGCCGCCTTGGAAACGAGGTTAATGATGTCGTTAAAGTGCATAGATAACAGGAAATTACAGTACTTACCAGCTACGATAGATTAAGTATAGCCGAAAAAACAAGGATTGCAAGCTGTCGGAAGGGCTTGACGGGGCATACAGAGCGCAATGTCAGTCAGCCGTCCTGAGGCGCGAGTGTACAACGAGGTAACCGGAAAAGAGGATTAATAGGCCGCCAAAAAGTGCGAAGAGTGAAGGCGTTTCCGACAGGAGTAAATATGCCATGGGTATCGCTGCAAGAGGCTCCATATACCCGAGGATGGCAGCGTGTTGGGCGATGATTTTTCTGAGCGCACTGTAATAGAGTAGCGGAGCAATCGTTGAATGGAACACTCCCGTAAGGAACAGGAGCCGCGCCTGACGAAAGTCAAGATGATAGTCCGCAAGGAGGACAGCGGGCGACAGAGCGAGGGTAGTGATCCAAAGCAACAAAACCACGGCCTTGTGATGCATTAACATCTGGCTCAGCTTTCTCGAAAAAATAATAATGAATGCATATGCCACGCCGGAAATCGTTCCAGCGATGATGCCTGCTGTGTGCTCGCCCCCTGTTTTAAGTCCGCCGCCGGCCAGAACGATCATAGTCATACCAAACACGGCGATAGGGAGCGACAGGAGGGTTATTTTCTGCAGACGTTCGGAAATAATGAAGGGCGCGAGCAGGGCAACAAAGAGCGGCGCCGTATAATGAGTAAACACGGCATTCGAAACCGTGGTGTGGCCCAGCGCGTAGAAATAAGAAATATTGTTCGTAATCGATGAGAGTGGCCAGCAAACCAAAAATCCACCAGTATTTCCCGATCCCCCCTAAGTGCAGTTCTCCCCGGGCCGCAAGAAAGGCTGGGACAATAAAGCTGGCTACCAACGACGTAGAGAAGAGAACAACGACGGGCGGCAACGCAAGCCACCGGATCATCGGCCCCCAGGTGCTCCAGATGAGCATGGCGGCAATGATTTTGAGATAGTTAGACATAAAATAAAAGAAGCCAGAAGTCAGGAGTCACAATTCAGAATAACGCTGATTTCTGAAGTCTGCTTCCCAACTCCTGGCTCCTTACTACTGGCTCCTATTTTCCCGGTATTCTACGGTTAGTAGCGGTAGTGCTCCGACTTGTACGGACCTTGCTTGGGCACGCCAATGTACGCAGCCTGCTGGTCGGTCAAAGTGCTCAATTGCGCATTCAGCGTCGTCAGTTGCAAACGTGCGACCTTTTCGTCCAGATGTTTGGGCAGGGTGTACACGCCCACCGGGTAGTCCTTGGTGCGAGTGTACAGCTCGATCTGCGCGAGGGTCTGGTTCGCAAACGACGAGGACATCACGTAGGACGGATGGCCGGTGCCGCAACCCAGATTCACCAGGCGGCCCTTGGCCAGCAGGATGATGCGCTTGCCGTCGGGGAAAATGATATGGTCAACCTGCGGCTTGATCTCTTCCCACTGATATTTTTCCAGCGAGGCGACATTGATCTCGGAATCGAAGTGGCCGATGTTGCACACGATGGCCTGATTTTTCATCTTCACAATGTGGTCATGGTCTATTACATGGACGTTGCCGGTGCAGGTCACGAAGATGTCGGCCTTGTCGGCGGCGTAATCCATGGTCACTACGCGAAAGCCTTCCATTGCAGCCTGCAGCGCGCAAATCGGGTCGACTTCGGTCACCCACACTTGCGCTGAGAGAGCGCGCATGGCTTGGGCCGAGCCTTTACCCACATCGCCGTAGCCGCAAATGAGCGCGATCTTGCCCGCAATCATCACATCGGTGGCGCGCTTGATGCCATCCACCAGCGATTCGCGGCATCCGTACAGATTGTCGAACTTGGACTTGGTGACTGAGTCGTTGACGTTGATCGCAGGGAATTTCAGTTCACCGCGTTCGTGCATTTGATACAAACGGTGCACGCCGGTGGTGGTTTCTTCGGTCACGCCCTTGATCTTGGCCAAGCGCGTCGAATACCACTTGGGATCGGTCTTCAGCTTTGCCTTGATCGAGGCGAACAGCACGGTCGCCTCCTCGCTGTCCGGCTTGGCCAGCACCGAGATGTCCTTCTCGGCGCGGCTGCCCAGGTGTAACAGCAGCGTGGCATCGCCGCCGTCGTCCAGGATCATGTTGGAATAGCCGCCGTCAGCCCATTCGAAGATGCGGTGGGTGTAGTCCCAGTAATCGGGAAGCGATTCGCCCTTGACCGCGAACACCGGCGTGCCGGAGGCGGCAATGGCTGCTGCGGCGTGGTCCTGGGTCGAGAAGATATTGCATGAAGCCCAGCGCACTTCCGCACCGAGCGCTTTCAACGTCTCGATCAGCACGGCGGTCTGGATGGTCATGTGCAACGAGCCAGTGATGCGCGCGCCTTTCAGCGGCTGCGTTTTGGCGAATTCTGCGCGGATGGCCATCAGGCCGGGCATTTCGGTTTCGGCGATGGCGATTTCTTTGCGGCCCCACGAGGCCAGTTTGATGTCGGCGATAACGTAATCTTTAGTAGACATATAGCTCTCCATTCAGGTTAATGAATGGGCGCCGTTGCTATATGTTGAAACACCCCATCGAGCCTGACAGACCCACCTTGCGGTGACTGCTGCAGCGCCCCTCGACGGAGTGGGTTGATGTTTGAATTACAGTCCTGCGTTTACATGCAATGCGGCAGCCTTGTCAGTGGCTTCCCACTTGAGTTCCGGCTCTTCGCGGCCCAATAGTCTAAGTCACACAATGTAGGGGCAGCCACACAGGGCTGCCCCTACATAATTTTCATTCCCTGCAGAATTGATCTGGATTTTATCCGCAATCCGAATTTCGCAATCAGCTATTACTTCACTCCCGCGTCTTTTTTAAGCTTCGCGGCCTTGTCCGTTTTTTCCCAGGTAAACTCAGGCTCGGTTCTGCCGAAGTGGCCGTAGGCTGCGGTCTTTTTGTAAATAGGACGTCTCAAATTCAGCGTCTTCACAATGCCTTTCGGCGTCATGTCAAAGTTCTTTCTGATGATCTTGACCAGTTTGTCATGCTCGACCTGGCCGGTCCCGAAGTCGTCCACATGGATCGAGACCGGTTCGGGGACACCGATGGCATAGGCAAGCTGCACTTCGCATTCCGTAGCAATGCCCGATGCAACGATATTCTTGGCAACATAGCGTGCCATGTATGAGGCAGAGCGGTCAACCTTCGTCGGGTCCTTGCCCGAAAAACAGCCGCCGCCATGGCTTCCCACACCGCCGTAGGTATCAACGATGATCTTGCGGCCAGTGAGTCCCGTATCGCCCATGGGGCCGCCGGTCACGAATCTGCCGGTGGGGTTGATGTGATAAATAATGGATTTTTCGTCCAGAAGTTTCTTCGGAAGCACGGGAAGGATGACCTTCTCGATGATGTCCTTGCGCAGTTGTTTGAGGCTCACGTCGGGGCTGTGCTGGGACGAAACAACGATTGTATGCAGTCTATAAGGTTTTCCGTCGCGATATTCGATGGTCACCTGAGACTTACCGTCCGGCCTCAGATACGGGAGAATCTCCTTCTTTCGCACTTCGGACAGGCGGCGGGTAAGCTTGTGGGCAAGCATGATGGTCATGGGCATGAGCTCCGGAGTCTCGTCGCAGGCATACCCGAACATAAGGCCCTGGTCTCCGGCGCCGCCAGTGTCAACGCCCATGGCAATATCAGGCGACTGCGAGTGGACGGACGTAATGACCGCACAGGTTTCAGAATCAAAACCATATTTTGCGCGGACATAGCCGATGTCCTTGATCGTCTGACGAACGATATCGGGAATTTCAACATATCCCTTGGTGGTTATCTCGCCCGCCACCATGGCAAGTCCCGTGGTCAAAAGCGTTTCGCATGCTACCCGGCTCATGGGATCCTGCGCCAAAAGCGCATCGAGGACCGCATCTGAAATCTGGTCGGCTATTTTGTCTGGATGCCCCTCAGTAACCGATTCCGAGGTGAATAGATAATTCCTGCTACAGCTGTCCATCTGGTCTCCTTCCGGCCTTAATGACCATAAAAATTTCGTTTTTATAGCATAGCCACAGATTTTGTCAAGCAAAATTTGGGTTACAGAAAATAATTTACTGCCGCGGCGGTCAACGTGCTGAACAAGGTAGCAGAATACAGTAACCGGACGGACTTTTCAATATGTTTTTTGGCGATTAGGCAGTCAGCTTCTCCAATAAAGGGCTTCAAACTCAGGTGCCCCGCATAGGTGCTCGGTCCACCAAGACGTATCCCAAGCGCACCCGCCATGGCAGCCTCGGGATAACCGCTGTTCGGGCTGGGATGGTTTTTGCGGTCGCGAATCATGATACGCCAGGGACTGTAGAGTTCAAAGTTCCGCGTTCGGAGTTCAGAGCGTAATCGGAGGAGATGCATGACTGTGGTAACCACCTGTTTGAGCCTGCGGGCTGCAGTTGCAGACAGGCAGATCAGAAGGGCCGTAATCCTGGCCGGCATAAAATTAACTATGTCATCCAACCGTGCCGCGGCCCATCCGAAATGCAGATACCGTGCATTCCTGTAGCCGACCATGGAGTCGAGCGTATTAACGGCCTTATAGGCAAGTGCAAGAGCCGGTCCGCCGATTGCCAGATACAGGAGTGGTGCGATAACGCCATCTGAAGCGTTCTCAGCAACAGTCTCCACCACGGCGCGAACGATCTCCCGTTCATCGAGGTTTTTTGTGTCTCTCCCCACGATCATGGAGAGCTCATGCCGCGCCGCAGCGAGGTCGCCGTCGTCGAGCTTCTTGAGCACCGTGCGCGCCGCGTCTGCCAGACTCCGTGCCGCAAGAGTTGTATAAGCCAGCACCGCAGAGATGGTGAACCCGAGATAGGACGAGAACCGGCAGGTGGCGAGGATGATGCACTGGGATATGAAATAGACCAGAGAAACGGTGAGAAAAACCAGTATACCACCGGCAATCTTTTCCGTTCGCGGCGTGCCGGCGATCCGTCTAAGGATCGACTCGAATCTTTGAATAAGTCGGCCTATCGCACGTACCGGATGTGGCAGCCAGTGTGGATCGCCCAAAATCAGGTCAAGGAGGTAAGCGGTTAAGATAATGAGGCCATTCATCTATAAAAAGGCCTGCGAAAGGCGTGAAAAGTGTCTTTGAGCAGTAAACTATTTTTTCAGATTATGGATATGTTCTTTCTGAGCGATTGCGACAACGTTGCTGCAGATAGTAGTTTCCAAATAAGTCACGATGAAATGGATGAAGACCCCCTGGCTGGCTACTTGGTCTCTTTTTCTATTTCCTTAAACAGCCGGATGGGATCAAAGGGCTGCAACGTGGCATTGAAACTCGCTATGCCGACAGGAGGCTGGAGGTAGCGCAATTCGAAAGGAACGCTCCCTTTTGCCGGTATGACGACTCCCTGACTTTGAAGAGCTTTGGCTTTCAGTTCCGGAACATTCACACCGCGCTTTGATAAAATGTCATAGTCTGCACGAGAGTAAATCTGTTTTCCGTTCAACAACCTGATTTTATTCAATACCTTGCCATTAGCATCGTACACGTCGACGACGACATACCATCCCGGGCGCTCTTTGTCCGTTAAGTTCTCAACTGAGCCGGCAATCAGCAGATCGCCGTTTGGTTCTACCGAACCCGAAGGGTTAACGACGCGTAATCCTTCGGTTGAGGTCATTACAGCCGCAGGCCGCTCTGCATTCTGCAGAGAAGGCAGCATGAACCTATATACGCCATACCCTACGGCTCCCAGCAGAATGAAGGCGGACAACAGAACGAGCACCATCCTGCCGGAATGGGAAGATTCTGTTTGCGGAGTTTCTTGACGGGTTTGCTCCACAGGTTCCTTTTTCGAAATTGGGTGCGGGACCACAGGCCGCGCTGGTGAAGGCCTGGTCTGAACGGCGGGCGGCGTCTCAGGTACGTGAGATCTTATCGCTGGTTCTTCGGGTTTCTGTTCTGACTTCGGCTCTGTCTTCGGGATGGGTACAAGATCAGTAGCAGGCATCGTTTTATGTTCCTGCTCCTGTTTTTGCTCAGGTCCTGCCGGGATTGCCTGACTTGTCGGTTCTATGGCTGGTTCTATGGCCGGTTCTACGGCTGGTTCTACGGCTGGTTCTACGGCCGGTTCTACGACCGGTTCTATGGCTGGTTCTCCGGCCGGTTCTATGGCTGGTTCGGGATAGTGCTCCGTTTTTTTGTCTGGTTCAGAAATCAGTGCAGCAGGTTTCTGCTCCTGCTCCGGCTGGACCGGAAGTGCAAGAGCCGGCTCACCATCATGCCATGTCTCCTGTTTGGGTTGCAGCGCCTCCCCGAGAGACAATTCTTCAAAAGGGTTTGGTTCTGAAAACGCAGATTCTTCTTTTTCCTGCAAAAAGTCAGGAGAAGAGGAAGATGATTGATCTACATCTTTCGGCGAGGAAAGAGGCGCCTGAGCAGCTATCTCATCGCGGTCCGGTGCCTGTTCTGCTTTTGCTGCGTCCGGTCCCAACATTGAAGTTAGATCTGGTTTCGGCTTCGGCTCGAACATGTCGAGAGCGGAAACGGCAGTTTTGGACAGCGTGTAGTTATAGAACTCTTCCCTGGTGATTTTTACAGTAGTCGCCGCACTTCGTGCAGGAGAATTTGACACCGCTGCCCGTAATTTTTTCATCAGCAACACGGAAGAGCTTATTACATTTTTCACAACGGATTTCCATCCTGCTGCTGCCTCCCGTCCGTTACTTCGCACCGTATCATGAGCTATCTGCTTGTTGCCAACGTATTTTGTGTATTGTAATATATTTTTAAAAAATTATCCACCATTCTGATTTATTTTTTCCCCATCATCGCCATCGGGAATATCCTTTTTCTCGCCCGGGATGCGGTAGTCCTCGGAAGCCCATTTCCCCAGATCGATCAGCCTGCAGCGCTCGGAGCAAAATGGCCTGAAAGGGTTGTTATTCCAGGTCGTCTCCTTTTTGCAGATCGGACATTTTATTTGTTTACCTTTCATCCCCTGCTCCATGAATCGAATTCCTCATCGTCACTTCAAAACGTATTTCATCGGCATTTCCACCCACCCGCTCACATAAGGCAGAGGGGCCGCGCGATACACTGCGCCGATCGATGCACTGTCCAGTATTTCGGACCCCGAGCTCTGAACGATTTCGAGCTTCTCGACGGCGCCCGAAGAAGTAAGCCTGAACCGCAAGCGGACCATCCCTTCAATGCCGCGCTCTCTCGCCAGGCGCGGATAGTTTTTCGTCCGTTCTATGGACGCTGCTATGAGTGCCCATTCCGCGCGGCGATGCGATCCCGAATTGGGCTGACGTGCCCTGCTCCGCTCCTGAGGCAGACGGCGCTTGCCCCGCATCATCTCTGCCGATATCAACGTTTTTTGTTATCTGGCCGGATTGCTGAACTGAAGCCGTGTCCGCCTCTTTGGGAGACAACAGCAGGCATCTCGTTCTTCACTGGGATCAGCTTGATTCTTTGGCAGCGCTGCGGGTAGCTCGTGACGAGTTCCCCTTCCCTTGTCCGATGCCGGTCCGGGAGAAACCAGGGCGACCATCATCGCGTCGCGGGAGGAGAAGTAATAGTCCACTCCCTAACTGAGCGAACGCAATCGCGCTTCCGAATGCAAAAATATGCGCGGCGATCGAAATATAAAATGAATGCCGGAACGTCATAGAGAAATAGTACCACAGAGAACAATCTGAGTCACTTGAAACAGTGACGGGAGATACGGGGAAACGCACAATGATGTCATCGACCCTGCCGGTTCCCCCTCTCCCCGTCTCCGTTCCGGTTTTATTCCGCAGCTTAGAACGACGCCGTCATCCCTCCGTATAATGTCTGCGGCGGCATGGGGTAGCCCTTCACGGTTTCATATCTCCGATTGAAGATGTTTTTCATCCCGATAAAAACTTCGGTCTTCAAATCTTTCCGGGCCACAATCGTATCGGTTATTTTCCCATCAAGGGTGTAATAATCCCATTTTGGGTCTTCGGGATGAACATAGTTTCTCACACTCCGTCCATCAAGAGAGAGAGCGGTCTGAGAATCCAGAGCTATCTGCAGCACCCCCCCGAGCTGCTGAGCGGGAATATGTGAAACGTCGGAAAATAATCGTTCTCCTGTGGTTTCATCGACCGGAAACATCAGTGTATAGCTGATATTCCCTGACACGCTTTGAGAAGCGACGAAATGCAGTTCTGTTTCCGTCCCGCTGATGCGCGCTCTCCCGACATTTGCCGGCATATAACCAAAGGGGAAATTGACCGGATCGGCTACCGTCCACTGGATAAGGTCCTTCACCCTGCGGTTGAAAGCTGTAAATTTTATCGAATTTCCCGTGCCGAGGGATTGCTCGATTCCGCCTTCGTATTCCTCCGCAGATTCCGGTTTGAGATTCGGATTTCCTCCATTGCCGAGTGAATCACTTGGAAAATAGAGATCATTTAAGGTCGGCGCCCTGAAGCTCTTTCCGTACGACGCCCGGAAAATGGTGCCGCTCTTTGCAATAAGGTATCGGCCGCTTGCCTTCGGGCTCCATTTACTCCCGAATCTGGAATGAATGTCGCTCCGGCCTCCTAAAACGAGGATAAGAGAATCGCCCAAGTTCATCTCGTCCTGAATGTATCCTGAAAAAATCGATGCAGTATGTGTGCGGGCAATATTATCGAGCACAATATCGGTATTGACCATGCTGTCATCACGTTCCTCTGCCCCAAGGGTAACGACGGAAAATGAATTCATGAGCCAGTTCACTTGTGTCTCTTCACCGGAAGTCGTACTTCGGGTTTTTGTGTCTGCAGGGAAAAAAGGATCGGCCTGGTTCCGATAGCTAAGTATATCTTCATTTTGATAGACACGTACGTTGATATCTACTGCTTTGGACAACCGTTCTTTATATTGCACTCCCGTAACGGTTTCAGAGTTCAGCTGACGCGCAAACGGAGTTGTAAACTGCACTGAACCAGGCACTCCGATATTTTTTCTGAGATAGTCGGCACTGGCCTCTATGGATGATGCTGCATCGAGATCGTAGCCGAGCTTGACGCCTGCAGTATACTGGTCAGCATCGTCGTTTTGGCGGTATCCGTTAGAATGGTCTTTGCTGTAGGACAATGCATAATAGCTGTTCCCGTTTCTCCCGGAATTATAGATCGATGCGTGTGTCGAAACCGGTTTTTTTGCATTTCCTTTGGTGTCTACATTGGCGCCGAGATCGCCGCTTAGCGTCGTGACAGGGGCTGTGGGTTTTTTTGTGATGATATTAACGACGCCTCCTACTGCATCAGCGCCGTACAACGCCGAGGCAGGACCACGGACTATCTCGATCCGTTCGATTGAATCAAGAGGGACCGGAAGTTCGGACAGATCGTACCCTCCCGCACTTGCCGAATTCAACCGTTTGCCGTCCAGAAGCACCAGGACCTGCTGATACGAAGAGCCGCGAAGGTTAACGGCTTGAAGCGACCCGAAAGGCCCCTGATCGGTCACCATCACACCGGCGGTCGTGCTGATGACTTCGGCCACGTTCGTTGCACCCGATTTTGCGATTTCGTCTGACGTTACTACTGTAACGGACTGGGTCACGTCCTGCGGCTTCCGTTCCGTCTTAGTGGCAGTTACTACGACTTCGTTCATTTGTACGTCGGTCATGGCTGTTGAAACGCTATTGATCAACATTGATGCCGACAACATAGCTACGCCTGCAACAATCTTCCTGAACATATCAATTCTCCTTCATTCGAGGTTTTCGGGAATGAGAGGTCTCCTGGCTTAGGACTTCCTACTCACCGGCCTTCCCGGATCTCGTCGCTCAATAGGTTTAAACGGTGTCAACAGTTTAAACGTTCTTGCACGTCTCACCCAGTGGCGTTCACGGCTTTCGTTTCCATCACAGTTGCGCGACAGCTGGGGATTCTCACCCCCTTCCGCTTCGCCATTCCCTTGTAGATTTTTGTGTCGAGCTAGCTCACTGCGGGCTTTCCGTTATTATGGAGTATTTCCATCACCCCTTTCCTGAGATAAGCTCTCTTATATATCGCATGTCGATACTTTCGCGCAGGAGGTCCGCCCATTGGTCGAGCGCCTTGTCACGCGCTTTCTCGAAGTCAACGACCTCATCGAACGCAGCCAATCCGCGCTTGGTCCTGAGTGAATTAACGAGATCGCGCCTGAAAAGGTCGTTGTCGAATATCCCGTGGATATAAGTCCCCCAGACATTTCCCTTTCGAGAACCGTCCGCTATTAGTTCAGAGTTCATCGTTCCGAGTTCAGCGTAAGAACAAAGCCTCTTCACCTTGAATAGCCCAACATCGCCCGTTGTCCTGCCCATATGAATCTCATAGCCTTTCAGCTTATTTGCATCTCCATTCTGAACTCTGAACTCGGAACTTTGTACTGCCTCCACCTGGGCGGTCACCTTTGTTTTCTCCAGTACTGTTTCTATATCGAGAAGACCAAGGCCGTCAACTTCGCGATGAGGGCTTTCCACGCCAAAAGGATCGTGGAGTTTTTTCCCGAGCATTTGATACCCGCCGCACACACCCACGATCGGGATGCCCTTTGCTGCGGCCCTTTTTATACTTTTTTCGATTCCTGCTTCCCTCAGGAAGAGCAGGTCTTGTACGGTGTTTTTTGAGCCCGGAATGATAACGAGATCGGCATGCTCGATATCGGCGTCCCGCAGTGAGTAAATGAGTTCGGTATCCGGCTCGTACAGGAACGGATCGAAATCGGTGAAGTTCGAGATATATCTCAGCCGGACTACAACGATCTTGAGCTTCGGCCCCTGCAGTGTTCCGTGGTTGGACCACCAGAGCCGTTCCAGAGGGATGCCGTCCTCTTCATGCAGTCCGAGATCTCCACGATAAGGAATCACGCCAAGGACCGGTCTGTTTGTTTTCTCGCGTATCATTTCCAGGCCCGGCTGGAGGATTGCCAAGTCGCCTCGAAATTTGTTGATGATGAAGGCCTTGATGTAATCAGCGTCGCCGTCGAGGAGCGCGATAGTCCCGTACAACGACGCGAATACGCCTCCTTTGTCGATGTCGCCGACAAGGATCACCGGAGCCTTGACATATCTGGCCACACTCATGTTCACGACTTCGTCGTTGCTGAGGTTGATCTCAGCAGGGCTTCCCGCCCCTTCGATGATGATGAGGTCATGACGCTTCGACAGCCGGTCATAGGCCTGCGTGACTGCTGCCCACGCATGCTCTTTGAAGGCGTAGTATTCCTGGGCACCCATGTTGGCATGTACCCTGCCGTTCAGGATCACCTGGCACCCGGCCTCGCCTGTTGCCTTGAGCAAAACGGGATTCATGTCAATGGACGGCTGGACCCGCGCTGCTTCCGCCTGATAGGCCTGGGCACGTCCGATCTCGCCGCCCTCTTGCGTAATGAAGGAGTTCAAAGCCATATTCTGCGCCTTGAACGGCGCGACGTTGACCCCTTCGTCCCGAAAAATCCTGCAAAGGCCTGCGACGATGATGCTCTTGCCGACGCCTGAGCCTGTGCCCTGTATCATGAGCGGTTTAGCAGTCAACGAAGTCACTGCCTCTCTTGTTTAACGACTTTGTAATCTTTGACATCGAGAAACCAGAACCCATCCCTGCTCACCACCTCGGAAGCCTTGATTTCGATCTTTCCACGGAACAGCGGGCCGCTCGTGACAAAAGTATGAAACTCACCGCTCTCGCCACAGACATCGAGTTTTTTCGATTTGAGATAATCGATGAATTCCTGGTCCATCTTGCGGCCGATATATTTTTTATCGATCAGGTCACGGTTGCCGCTTGCCACGATCGTTTCAAAACCTTTATTCAGAAAGTTCTGAATGATGTTCTCCGTGTTCATGCCCCAGAGCGGTTCTACTGGCTCGATGCCGAGTTCATGGCACACGCGATCGACCCACTCTTTATGCGGTTCGAGGTAGATGTCGCCGAAGACCATGCCCTGTGCCCCGCTCGTTGCGAGCTCGCCCACTGTTTTCTTGAACTCGCGTTCAAAATCTGCGGATGCGACCTTCCGCTGGATCATCGGGATGCCCGTGAGTTCTGCCTGGAGCTTTATCATGGCCGGATCGACACCGTGAAGATTGTTCGGCCGGTCGAAATGGACCAGGTGCGACAGTTTCTTTCCCTGTTTTTGTGCAAGATAACTTGCAAGACAGCTGTCTTTACCGCCGCTCCAGGATGCACAGTACATTACCCATTCCTCCTAAAAATTATTCTCAAAGCTGAAATCAATACCATCGCTCCCTGTTTTTTTTACCTCGATATCTACGTCAAAGGCCTGTTTCAGCATGCTTTGCGACAGGACTTCGTCCGGCCTGCCCGATCCGATGATGTTGCCGTCCTTGATCAGAATCACCTTCTCGAACTGGAGAGCAATGTTGATGTCGTGAAGGGCCATCACCACGGAAATATTTTTTACTTCGCGCAGTTTCTTGAGGAGCCTGACCAGTTCGATCTGGTATTTTATGTCGAGGTTGGCGAGCGGTTCGTCCAGGAGCAGCAGCCCAGCTCCCTGTAACAGCGTCATAGCGATAAAGGTCCTTCTCCTCTCGCCGCCGGAGAGGTCGGTAAGATGGGCGTCCGCCTTTTCCGTTAAGCCGACCATATCCAGCGCCTCGTCGACAGTCATCGCCGGAGGGATGTCGTAGGGATAGAGCCCCATGCCGACCAGTTCCTTGACTGCGAAGGGAACGCTGATATCGAGCGTTTGGGGGAGATAGCTGATCAGCTTGGCGCGGTCCCGGTTGTTCACTACCGAAAGAGCCTTGCCCCAGAGCATGATGCTGCCTGACGATGGCTTCAGAATTCCGCTCGCAAGTTTCATGATCGTCGACTTGCCGGAACCGTTCGCCCCGAGCAACCCGATAAAATCACCTGCCCCGATCGAGAACGACAGGTCATGGATGAACGGCCGGTTGCGGTCGTAGGAATAGCAGACGTTACCGAGTTCGAGGATCCTCGGTTTTTTAGATGCTGAGGACATCTTTCCTCCTGAGCAAATACAGAAAATAAGGCGCACCGATGATGGCCGTCACTACTCCCGCAGGAAGTTCCATCGGCGGAAGCAAAGACCGGCTGATCAGGTCCGCCATACAGAGAAGCGAACCGCCGCCGATCGCTGAAGCCGGAATGAGGAGCCTGCTGTCCGCCCCGAGAAAGAACCGCATGATATGCGGGACAAGGAGGCCAATAAAGCCGATCATGCCGCCGAGCGATACCGATGCCGCAGTCATCAACCCGACCGCTACAAAGAGGATCATCCGCTCCCGCTGGGGAGAAAACCCGAGGCTGTGGGCAAAATCGTCTCCGAGGATCAGGGCATTCAGCGCCTTTGCCCTGGTTATCGACAACAGGATGCCTGCAGCGACAAAGGCAAGACCATAGGGAATGCGGGACCATTCGGACATGGACAAATCGCCGAAGATCCAGAGCATGGCGCGCCTGAGGCCTTCATCGGTCGAGATGCTCATCATAAGCATCAAAAGCGCTGAAAAGAGAAAGCTCAGGCCCACTCCCGCAAGGAGCAGCCGTTCCGGCCAGAGACCGCCCCGCTTCCATCCCATCACCCCTACAATGCCGCCGGTGACTACAGCGCCCGCAAAAGCAAGCACCGGTATGGTGAACGATCCGAGAAAAGAGAAGCCGCCGATAATGCCCAGCGCCGCCGTAAGTGATGCTCCGCTGGATATGCCCAGGATGTAAGGATCGGCCAGCGGATTCCGGAGTATCCCCTGCAAAAGCGCTCCAGAGGCGCCAAGCGCCATGCCCATGAGGAAAGCAACGAACACTCGCGGCATGCGGATGAAAAGCAATATCTCCCGGTCCGTCTCGCTCAGATGAACCGGCATGATGATCCTCGGTCCGAAAAAGACCGAGCACGATACGATGAACAGAGCAACAACCAGCAAGATTCCTATTCTTACTTGAGACATGCGGAAAGCTCCTCGATGCCCTGGACAACGCGGGGCCCCAGGCGGTACAAACCGTCCCCCACATAACAGACTCTGTCGTTCTTCACGGCGGGCACCGTCGCCAGTCTCCTCAAGATGCCTTTTGACACGGCAACCATGTCCATACCCGATCCCTTCCCGATGACGATAATATCCGGCGCCTGACGCATGACCTCTTCGATCGAATATTTCGGATAGGCTGTCGCTGCCTGTGATGCAATGTTGCCGTATCCCAAAAGCTTTATGGCGTCGTCAATGGCAGTGCCGGGGCCAGCTACGATAAGGGGTTCGGGCCAGACGATGAATAAGACTTTTTTGCCCGATGCACGATCAGTGACGCGGGAGGTCGACCGGGACGCCTTTCGGACCCCGTCTTCAATTGACTTCGCAAGCTGCTCCCCGCGCGCTTTGGCCCCTAACGCTTCTGCCAGGTTCCGAATGCCTTGCGGAAGTCCGCTGATGGTCCGGGCCTCAAAGACATACGTTTTAATCTTCAGCGAGATGAGCCTCTCCTCGAATTCCTTCGGGTTTCCGTCCGTTGTCAGAACCACGATGTCCGGTTTGAGCGAGAGCACAGCTTCGAGAGAAGGATTGGACATGCCGCCGATTTTCGGCTTTTTCCTCGCTTCTTCCGGATAATCGCAAAACGTCGTGACGCCGACGATGTTGTCCCCCAACCCAAGCGCAAAGAGGATCTCGGTCATGCTCGGCGCGAGCGACACAATACGCTTGGGCGGCGATACAGCTTCAGCGGCTGAGAGAGAATAAGATATACCGAGGACAAGTGATAGTATGATAAATAGTTTTTTCAATATTTTAAAACCACGGGTCCCGACTTCGTCGTGACACACAGATTAACACAGACTGACACCCTATCTCGCCTTTTCCGTGAGCAAAGGCCCAAGTGCGAAGCTCCTCTGGTTCCTATCTCCCAACAAAAAATCCCCAGTCTTCTTGCAAGACTGGGGATTAATAGAAAATATTAACCCACACATTATCTTAGCGCCGAAGACTGTGCGAGAACATCCATGCAGGTCTTCTGGCTCTCCCTCTTCTGCCTGCCTTCCCAGCCCGACAGGGCCAGTGGCATATGTTAGACAGAAGCATGCGTCCTCGCTTTCAGCGAGGACGGGGATTACAGCGGCGGGTCCACTCCCGAATTTCACGGGATTCCCTTAGCCTGGATGCTATTAATTATATTGTAGGGTTTTTATAACACAGCACCGGCGGAATGTCAAAATGTTTTTCCGGTTTCTGTTTGATTGTTATTTTTCACTATGGTATAATCTGCTTCAGTTGATTTCTACAATGGGAGACATAAATGCTTTTAGAAGACCTCAAACAGCAGCTCGACAACGTCAAAGGCAGGCTGGAGACCCTGCGGAGGCATCTTTGACACCCCTGCCAAAGAATCCCGTTTAGAAGAACTTACCCGCCTCACGGAAACAAGCGGTTTCTGGGACAATAACGACAAGGCAAACGTCGTCTTAAAAGAAAAATCAGCGATCGAACGCTCTCTGAGAGACTGGAACACGCTCGCCAAGCGGCTGAGCGACTTCGAAGCCATGGCTGAACTTGCATCAGAAGAAGGCGGCGAATCCATGCGCGCAGAGCTTGAGCAGGAGATCGCGGTGACCGAGAAAGACATTGCTTCCGCCGAGGTTGCGGCCATGCTCTCGGGCGAGCAGGATGCATCGAATGCAATCATATCGATCCATCCCGGGGCCGGCGGCACCGAGGCCCAGGACTGGGCCGAGATGCTCATGCGCATGTACCTTCGCTGGGCCGAGAAACGGGGCTACAAGACCGAGATCCTGGATTACCAGAACGGCGAAGAAGCAGGGGTCAAGTCCGTTACCTTTACCGTGTCCGGGGAATATGCCTACGGCAGGATGAAAGCCGAAGCAGGCGTGCACCGTCTCGTCCGCATCTCGCCTTTCGATGCGAACAAGCGCAGGCACACCTCCTTTGCATCGGTCTATGTCTATCCCGAGGTCGAGGACAACATCGACATCTCGATCGACGACAAGGAATTGCGCATCGACACCTACCGTTCATCGAGCGCCGGCGGCCAGCACGTGAACAAGACCGATTCGGCCGTGCGCATTACCCACCTCCCGACGAACATCGTTGTTCAATGCCAGAACGAACGTTCCCAGCTCAAGAACAAAAATGTGGCCATGAAGGTGCTCCGTTCCCGACTGTATGAATTGCGGAAGAAAGAACACGACGAAAAACTCGGCAAGCTGGTGAGTGAGAAAAAAGATATTGCCTGGGGCAGCCAAATCAGGTCCTACGTCTTCCAACCCTACCAGATGGTGAAGGACCATCGCACAGGAGTGGAAGTCGGCCATGTCAGCGCCGTGATGGACGGCGACCTCGACCAGTTCATTGAAGCGTATTTGATCGCAGGCAGCGTGTCAGGGGGCAAAGGGTCAGGGGGGCAGTGAGGAAGAAACGATGGTTTTGAGTTTCCGGTCTCAGGTCTTAAATTTCGAGTCGCACGTAAGCGAGTTTCGTGTTTCGAGTTGTTCATTCCGCATTCCGATATCCACATTCCGCAATCGAATCAGAGTCCTGCTATCTGCTGCGACCGTACTTCTACATATTTCTTGATGCCCCTATACAGCGCTTCGGCTATCGCCTGCCGATAAGAATCCTGTTTGAGCAGCTTCTCTTCATCCGGGTTGCTGATGAACCCGATCTCGGCCAGGATACTCGGCATTTCCGTATTGATCAAAACATAGAAGAACGCCCTCTTTATCCTGGCTTTGAGATCATCGGCATGGCGGTTGACGGATTTGAGATTGCTTACGAGCGATCCTTGCACTGAATCAGCCAGGTAGAGCGACTCCTCAATTTTATCGTCCCGCGTGAGGTCTGCAAAGATGCGGTCAAGTTCCGATTTCAGTTCGCTCAGCTTCTTGGTAGACATGGCGTTTTCGCGCGCCGCCGTTGCCATTGCTTCCCTGTCTGAGGCCCGCAGACTCTGAACATATGTTTCGATCCCTCGTGCTTTCCGTTTTCTGTTGGCATTCACATGGATGGACACGAACAGGTCGGCACCTTTTGACTTGGCGATAAACGGCCTCTCTTCGAGCGGGATAAAAACGTCACTATCGCGGGTCATGATCACGTTACACCCGAGCCGTTCCTTCACGAGAGCAGCTAGCCGTTTCGCTACGTCGAGGGTGACCGTTTTTTCCTTCAAGCCGTTCTTGCCGATGGCCCCCGGATCGTGCCCCCCATGGCCCGCATCGATGGCAATCGTCCTAATCTTCAGTCCAAGCTGCCTGGACAGAGAGAGTTTCTGATCATTACCATTTTGGGCCGCCGGGATCTTAGGCAAAAGCGGGACCGTTGTAGCCGGTTCCGTCTTCGGCTGTTCTTTCGATTCCTGTTTTTGCTCGGCAAGATTTTCGATCTTCTGCGGGGTGTCCGTTTCCACGCTCGTCACACGAGTTTCTTCGCCTCTTCCCCCCTCACCGGTAACATCGATGACGAGGCGTTCCGGATCATGGAGGGGGAAAGCCACATAACTTTTAATGCTTGCAAGATCCAGAACGACGCGTACGATATCAGGTGCGTATTGGCTGGCACGGACCTGTTTCAGAATGCCGTCATTCACCGGCAACGGATCTTTATATACCGTTGTATCGAGACTCGTGTTCAACAGATCGAACACGAGGCGATCTGGCTTTTTCAGTTCCTGCGCCTGAAATTTGACAGCACTATCCTGGTCGATCACGATCCGGGTATATGCGCCACCGGACCAGAAACGGATACTCTTCACGGCGCCGGTGGGCCGGCCCTTGGAAGCGGAGATCACCGGCACCGGCATTTTCCTGATTTCCGTCTCCCGCTTCCGCTGATAGCGGGCGGACGGACCGATCTTCGCCTTTGCCTTATCAGTCCAGTTGCTGCCATGGTATTCCCTGGCAAGTCTCGCGTAGGCTTCTGCGGCAGCTGGCCGGTCTTTCTTGACGTCGAGTTCTATTTCCACGATGCGATACAACGCCTCCGGCGCCCTGGCGTGGCGGGGATAGGTCGAACGGCAGGTATCATAAAGCCGTAGCGACTCGTTGATGTCCCTTGTCCGTTTGTTATAGCGGTAAAGCGCCTGGTAGATTTCGGCCCGGTCGAAACAGGCATCGGCCGCGTTGGGACTTTTTGGATATTGTTTTTCAACCAGTTCGAACGTGCGGATGCAATCGATCCAGTAGGAACGGTATTTCTTTTTCCTGCTGGATTTTTTGAGATCGGCGAGACGTTGAGAGGCGACAGTATACTTGTGCCCGGCCTCGGAGTTATAAGACGGGAGCGCTGAATGCGGAATAGATAAAAAAATGGCGCAGGTGATGAACGTCGTGATAAATGAACGGCCGTATTTCATCATTTCTGTTCGTTTTTTAACCGAATTAGCTCTATATGTCAATATAAAAAGAAAGGCCCCGGTCAAAAAATCCGGGGCCTCAAACATTCCTTCCCAACTACGGAAGACGGACAACGCGAACGGGAACCGGCAACCATCTCCGGAACACGTTATCAATCGGGTTCTTACGATGCAGTTTTGGCTGTTTCAACCAGCTTGGAGAATCCGGCAGGGTCGGACACGGCCAGATCGGCAAGGATCTTCCGGTCGATTGCAACTCCGCTCTTGGTGAGTCCGGCCATGAACCTGCTGTAGGTCACACCGTTCAGACGCGCAGCCGCGTTGATGCGTGCGATCCAGAGTCTGCGGAAATCCCGCTTGCGGGCCTTCCGGTCCCGGTATGCATACTTGAGTGCGCGATCAACGGCTTCGGTAGCGGAGCGGAACAGTTTGGATTTTGCACCCCAGTACCCTTCTGCCAGGTTGAGCACCCGTTTTCTTCTGGCCCGTGTCTTGGGGCCGCCTTTAGCTCTCGGCATTTCTTCTTCCTCCTCAAATCATGATGCATGATCCAAAATGAAGCCTTCGCTTCCATCCTGCATCGTGGATCCGGTATCATGCACCAGTCGTATTAATTTCTGCGTTCTCTACTTCAGCCCGTACGGGAGCATCCGCTTAATGTTCTTGAGATTGTCCTTGTCGACGATGAAATCGCCGGTCAGCCGTCTCTTGCGTGTTGCATTCTTGCCGTTCAACAGATGTCCCTTCCAGCCCTTGCGCCTCGAGATCTTGCCGGTACCGGTCACTTTGAGCCTCTTGGAAGCGCTCCGATTGGTTTTCAATTTGATCTTTGCCATAATTTATTCCCCTTCCAAAATCCTGAGTTTATGCTCCTGCTTATATGGACAGCGGAGACAACCTGACTCCGCAGAATCATCGAGTTAACAAGATACATTTGAAACACCTGCGGCTGTTATGGCATTTTAGCTTTTGCCCCAAGCAACAGCGTCATGTTCCTGCCTTCCAGGCGCGGTGACGACTCAACGACGGCATCATTCTGCAGTTCGCTCACAATGCGTTCCAGTACCTTCCTGCCGTGGTCGATATGGGCCATTTCCCTGCCCCGGAACATCACCGTCACTTTTACCTTATTGCCTTCCTCAAGGAACCGCTTGATGTTGTTCAACTTGAAGTTGACATCATGTTCGTCCGTGCGTGGCCTCAGTTTGATTTCCTTGACAACGATGACGGTCTGGTGTTTCCTGGATTCCGCGGCCTTTTTGGCCATCTCGTATTTATACTTGCCGAAGTCCATGATCCGGCAGACCGGCGGTTTTGCCGTCGGTGCAACTTCGACCAGATCGAGTCCCTGTTCCTCCGCCCTTTTGATCGCATCCCGGGTATCAAGGACCCCGAGCTGTTCTCCGTCGGAATTAATGACCCGGACTTCTTTCAACTTGATCATGTAATTGATTCTTGTCGTGATTTTAGCGATGAACGATCACCCCCTTAGCAAATCGGTTGAAATACTTTTATCTTGAATTAGTTTTTTTACAGCGTCGATGAACTCAGCAAGTTTCATGACACCGAGGTCCTTACCGCCCCGCTCGCGTACTGCAACTGCTTCCTGCTGCACTTCCTTGTCCCCCACGACGAGGATGTAGGGCACCTTTTCCATCGCGGCTTCGCGAATCTTGAACCCGATCTTCTCCGAACGGGTATCGAGTTCCGCCCTGATCCCCGCTGCAAGCAGCTGGTCCCGGACGCCTTTTGCAAAATCAAACTGTTTGTCGGTAATCGAGATCACCTTCGCCTGCACCGGAGCAAGCCAGACGGGGAATGCTCCCGCGTAGTGTTCGATCAGCATACCGAAGAACCGCTCGATCGATCCCAAGAGCGCCCGGTGGATCATGTAGGGACGATGCTGCTGGTTGTCCACGCCGATAAAGCTCATGTCGAATCTCTCCGACATGTTGAAGTCGAACTGGACCGTGGAGCACTGCCAGAGCCTGCCAAGCGCGTCCTTGATCTTGATGTCGATCTTGGGTCCGTAGAATGCTCCGCCACCTTCGTCGATTTCATACCCGAGATTGACCTTTTCGGCGGCAACCTTGAGGGCCTGTGTTGCCTGCTCCCACACCGCGTTATCACCAACGGACTTTTCCGGTCGCGTCGCAATATAGGCCTTAAAATCTTCGAACCCGAAGGTCCTGAGCATCTTTACGACAAAACCGATGACCCGGATGACCTCTGTTTCCATATCCTCCGGCGCCACAAAGATATGAGCGTCATCCTGCGTAAAACCACGCACGCGCAGCAGGCCGTGCAAAACGCCGGAACGCTCGAACCGGTACACAGTGCCGAGTTCGGCGTACCGCAGCGGCAACTCCCGGTAGGACCGAAGCTTATTCTTGTAGATCATGATGTGGAACGGGCAGTTCATGGGCTTTACATAGAATTCCTGCCCTTCCACTTCCATGGACGAATACATGTTCTCCCGGTAAAAACCGAGATGGCCCGACGTTTCCCACAGGGTCGCCCTACCAACATGAGGAGAATATACAAAATCATAGCCGTTTTTCTGATGCTCGTCGCGCCAGTAGTCCTCGATGGTCTTCCTGACGAGTGCACCCCGGGGATGCCACAGGACCAAGCCGCCGCCCACTTCGTCGGACAGGGAAAAAAGGTCCAGATCCTTGCCCAGCTTCCGATGGTCGCGTCGTTTGATCTCTTCGAGCCGCGTCACATAGGCGTCCAGCGCATCCTTTGCTGGGAACGAGATGCCGTAGATGCGCTGCAGCATCTTGTTCTTCTCACTGCCGCGCCAGTAAGCGCCGGCAATTGACAGTAGCTTCACAGCCTTGATCTTCGCCGTCGACGAGACATGGGGACCGCGACAGAGGTCGGCGAAATCGCCCTGTTCGTAAATCGACATCGTGCCGTCCGGCAGATCGTTGATCAGCTCGACTTTGTACGTCTCGCCCAGTTTTTGAAAGAACGACAAGGCATCCGCCTTGGAAAGACTTTTTCTTCTGATCGGCACAGCAGCCTTGGCCAACTCCGCCATCTTCTTTTCGATTTTTTCGAGGTCCTCGGGCGTAAAAGGACGATCGAGATCGAAGTCGTAGTAGAACCCTTCATCGATCGACGGACCGATGGCGAGCTTTGCCTGCGGAAAGAGCTGTTTGACCGCCTGCGCCATGAGGTGCGAGGTACTGTGCCAGTACACATCGCGGCCGTTCGGGGCGTCAAAGGTCACGATCTCAATCGCGGCATCGTGTTCTACCGGAATATTCAGATCCTGAAGTTGACCGTCTAATTTTATGGCAAGCGCGTCTTTAGCGAGGCGAGAGCCGATTTTCTCGGCAACTTCCTGACCGGTGATGCCAGAGGCATACTTTTTGACCTGACCGTCAGGCAGCCTGAGTTGTATTTCACTCATAAGGTAAATAACATAGTTGTGGTTAAATCATGGTAGGCCCGGGCGGTATCGAACCGCCGACCTCTACCGTGTCAAGGTAGCGCTCTCCCCCTGAGCTACGAGCCTATCTGGTTTGTTTCGTAACAAGAGCGAATTTTATGAGATTTCAGGGGGTTTGTCAAGGACAAAAAGGGCTCGTCCCCTCTTTTTTGGTCTCTTTGCACACTCAAAAGCGATTATACCGTACAAGTGACAGGGTGTTGGCTCGAAACCACAAAAAAAACGGTGTCTGCCGGCTCTTTTTGACGTAAGTATGGTGTCCCTGGGGTGATTCGAACAACCCGCACGCGGTTTAGGAAAAGACCCAGAGATTAATGTACTCGAATGCGATTTATACAAACGTAATTAACTATTTGAAGGAGATCGATAATAACATTGCTTGTCTATCTTTGTTGAGGTTTGCTCAAGGAAATCAACGAAAATGCCCGAATTCTGGCTTTTATGGACAGTCGCAGACATCGCCTATAAAGAAGAATTGCATCGATGCCGCAACGATCTTCGCAAAAACATACGTAAGCATCAGACATAAAATACAGAATTCAATGAACGTTCAATTCATCCCATAGTAGAACAATAAGTTCGCGGAAGGCTGTATCCTCAGGCACGGTTGAATTAGCAGCATTTTCAAGTTCAGTATCCCTGAGGCTTTCACGTCCAGTTTTTAACGCTGTATGGAGAGCCTCTTTTGCATCATCTGTACGGTTCATGAGAAAAAGGACGTAACCTTTATTACCTAAAGCAATTGAATAATCATTTTTTTTTCGCAGGGATTCATCAAAATATACAAGAGCATTTCTTAAAAGTTTCTCTCTTTCTATTTCATTGTCCCATGTCTGTTTAGCTTTTACCAACAATCTAAAACCTTTCAAGTTTAAAGCCGTTGCCGCCCGTTCCTGCAAGGCCGCATCCATTGAGGAATCGAACCGGTTGACCGCTTCATCGGATACAGGCATTATTTCTTCGCTTCCTTGGATCTGTCCGAGCCTGGCCTCCTTGTTGAAGAGCGCCTTTTCTACCTGTTCCTGCAAGGCCATCTCATTAGAGGAACCGAACCGCTTGATCACTTCATCGGATACGGGCATTGTTTCTTCGCTTCTTTGGATCTGTCCGAGCTTGGCCTCCTTGTTGACGAGCGCCTTGGCTACTTGCTCCTGCAAGGCAGCCTCCTTGGAGGAACCGAACCGCTTGATCACTTCATCGTAGACGGCGATTGCTTCTTCACTCCTGTGGAGTTGGCCGAGTGTCGTCCCCTTGTTGACGAGCGCCATTGCTGTCTTTTCCTGCAAGGCCGTCTCCGTGGAAGAACCGAACCGCCTGATTACTTCATCGTAGACGGCGATTGCTTCTTCACTCCTGTGGAGTTGGCCGAGTGTCGTCCCCTTGTTGAAGAGCGCCATTGCTGTCTTTTCCTGCAAGGCCGTCTCAGTGGAAGAACCGAACCGCCTGATTACTTCATCGTAGATAACGATTGCTTCTTCACTCCTGTGAAGTTGGCCGAGCCTGACCCCCTTGTTAAAGAACGTCTTTGCAACCTGTTCCTGCAAGGCCGTCTCCGTGGAGGAACCGAACCGCCTGATTACTTCATCGTAGACGGCGATTGCTTCTTCACTCCTGTGGAGTTGGCCGAGCCTGACCCCCTTGTTGACGAGCGCCTTTGCTACCTGTTCCTGAAGGGCTATCTCCGTGGAGGAACCGAACCGGCTGATCACTTCATCGGAGACGGCGATTGCTTCTTCACTCCTGTGGAGTTGGCCGAGTCTGCCCCCCTTGTTGACGAGCGCTTTTGCTACCTGTTCCTGAAGGGCCATCTCCGTGGAGGAACCGAACCGGCTGATCACTTCATCGTAGATGGCGAGTTCCTCTTCATATCGTTTTGTCACGTCAAGGATTGACCCGATACTTGAGAGCCACCGGGCTTGCTCTGATTTCCTTGCATCAACGGCATTAACTGCAGATTTGAAATATTCAATGGTGAGAGAGAGCTTGTTATCAGCATAGGCCGCAAAAGCGAGTTTGGCCCAGTCCTGAGCACGGTACTGCCTTTCTGGCACCTGCCCAAGGTATTCACTCTCTTTTTGCAACGATCGTCTTGCATCATCACTGATATCGGGTTTCTTTCCAGCGGTTATAGATTCATTGATAATGCGCATTGTTGCTTCCGCGCTTGGGTCTCCCTCTTTTTGCATTTTCTCTGCATGGTAACGAAACGCTTCTCTGAGGCTCTCAACTTCTTTTCGAAAATCAACTGCATAGTCATCCATCCATTTTCTTGCAGACATCTCGGCTTTTCTACCTGCAACAAACCAAGAGCTAATACCTATGATAAAGAATAGGATAATAGTAATCAAAGTAGAAAATCTTATTGCCGAGACCCTCATGTCACGTATTCTACTGTTTTGATCGGCGATTACTTGATCCTGAATATCAAGTCGCTGCTGCAATAGTTGTACGTCCTTTTGAAGTCCCCTCTTTGGTTCTTTTTTGTTTATTTGACGGGCTTGGATCGTTTCTTTATGAACGGCGACGTTTCGTTCGAGGTTTAATGCGAAGACGGATGTCGTAAAATAACTTACTGATAAAAAAAACACGCCAGCGGCTATCAAGATTAATAGACGACACCGGTTCATAGCCCCCCCTGTTAAATAACTTAATTTACAAATTTTTTCAATTATAGAATATTATACAGAAAAGAACAATAGAAGACAGTTATTAAATAACGTGCTTGGCAAACCGTGTGTCCAGAAGGCAAAATCAAATACTTGTATCTTAAGATTATAGACTATTCTTATAACAATAAATGCACACTTCAAATGGAATAAAAGCACGTGTCAAATAATGCGCCATTGCAAATTCCAACTACTATTCTGTACTCCCAATTTTGTGACAGGAGTAAAGAATATCAGTAGTACTTTGCATGCCTCATGTTGGAAAACTTCCACCGCTGATCATTAAGTCATCCTCCCTGAGTTAAGGCGTGCCGGCGAGGCGAAAGCCCGTTCCGCCGCTCCTGCGGTCAGGCAGACCGTCGCGACGAACGGTTGCACGAACACCTCTGGCAAAGTTGAAACAGCTGCCGCCGCGAACCACCCGATGGGACCCTATCTCCGGGCCCTGCGGGTTCATTCGCGGGCTGTGCTTATAGTAATCCACGTCATCATAGCGGTCCTTTACCCATTCCCATACATTCCCGTTCATGTCGTAGATGCCTAAACCATTAGGCTTCTTCATCCCTACGGGATGAGTCTTCTTGCCAGCATTGTCCTCGAACCAGGCATAGCTCTTAAGTTCTGCGGGGTTGTTCGTTCCGGCATATTTTTCTTGCTTTCCTCCGCTTCGCGCCGCATATTCCCACTCGGCATCCGTGGGCAAACGATACGTTTTCCCAGTTATCTTATTCAGTTTATCAATAAAAGCCAGCGCGTCATTCCAACTTACTCTCTCGACGGGGCAATTGTCGCCGCAGCTCTTGAAAAACGATGGATTGTTTCCCATGACTGCCTTCCATTGACTTTGGGTCACTTCATACTTGCCGATAGTAAAATCGTTTACGCACACTTCGTGGACCGGCTTTTCCCATTCATCAAGTCCATCTCCGAAGGTGTCACCCATCTGATAACACCCGCCTTTTACCTGCACCATCTCGATATTGGGCGCTCCCGCGTATGCAAGGGCATGTTCAAACAGCAGCGCGGCAGCGATGATCGCTGTCAGTATCATGGCCCTGGAGAACATGGTTAACCTCCCTGATCATAAAAGATTCACAACCTTTTATTCTATGCACGTACGAAAATGAATTTCGATCTGTGACGCCGCCACATCCTCAGGCCTGCATTTGATGCACCACCATTTCGTTTCCTCCTTAATAAGGTTAAGGCGTACTGGAGAGGCGAAAGCCCACGTCGTTAAACTTGTTGTCCGGTGCGCTGCGGCCGCGAAAGGATGCACGGGAGTTCCACTGATCGAAGTCCAGGCTGCCACCGCGAGTTACCCTGCGGGATCCGGCCGGTGACCCTTGAGGATTGTCCCGGGAGCTCACTTCATAGTATACATCGTCGTACCAGTCCTGCACCCACTCCCATACGTTCCCACTCATATCATAGATCCCGAGACCATTCGGTTTCTTCGTGCCGACCACGTGGGTTTTATTGTCGCTGTTCTTGTCATACCACGCATAGTCACCAAACTCGTTCTCATTGCTAGTGCCTGGCCAGTCCTCCCGTCGCCCGCCGCTCCGCGCCGCGTACTCCCATTCCGCCTCGGTTGGAAGCCGATAGCGCTTCCCCGTTATGGAGTTCAGCTTCGCGATGAACTGCTGTGCGTCGTCCCAGCTCACCTCCTCGACCGGTAGTCTGCTGCCCTTATATTTCGAGGGATTGCTGCCCATGATCGTGACCCATTGCTCCTGGGTCACCTCATACTTTCCAATGGAAAAGTCGTTAACGCACACTTCATGGACGGGCTTTTCATCATTATCACCGTCCTCAAACATATCGCCCATCTGGAAGCATCCGCCCGTTACCTGAACCATCTCAATCTGCGGTGCTCCGGCGTTTGCAAAGGCGCAGAGTACCTGTAACACGACAGCGGTAATGGCGGCTGGCTTTAACAGTTTGTTCTCCAGCATTTAAATCCTCCTTATAAACATATCTATGTTGGAAATCCAAGCTTCAGGCGCCCGTCTATGTTTTTTCCCTACGTTCATCTGATTTTGCCAATGTCTGTTCGCAAAGACTGGTTACTGCTGCAATTCTCCCGCTTTTTTCCCCAGAACCTCCTGGTGACAGAACACGTATGCCAGTGTATTATAAACGATGCTAGAGTTACTTTTGCCGTATGCCCAGAATTAAAAAAAGCATCATCAATTTTCCGCCTAGCCTTCTCGGTCACGAAGCCATCCGCGCACTTTCTAAAAATCCTGAGAAGTATCAAGGCATGTCAAAAGCGCTTGCCGTCAACGTATACGGGGAGCGGGAAGCTTTCAAGCTGGCGAAGGCGTTCAGGCAGGAGGGGCTTAGGAGTCTTGAAAAAAAGTAGCGACCTGAGGACCATAGATTACCCGCTACCTTTCTTGATGAAACTCCTCTCTCAATGTTCTTGTTTTGCTGGCTTATGCGTAAAGATGAAGATACAAAAACCGATTAAGAAGAGCAATGACACTGATGCTGAGTAACGGCTTAGTGCTAAGCCTCCATCGAGTACCGGTTTGTCCAAAAAGTCGCCGACCACCGCACCAAGTGGTCGTGTAAGAATGAATGCCGCCCAAAAAAGTACTGTGCGGGATATTTTTGTTCGGTAATATGCCACTGCAATACCCACCAACATAGCACCAAACAAGATTGCACCACCAGCATACCCAAGACCCGTCGTGTCCGCCGTCCAATCGCCGAGCGCAGTACCCAAGGTCTGAGATAGCATGATTGTTATCCAGTAGAATATTTCGGATTTTGGTGAACTCACGGTGTTCACAGCTACCGAACCAAGCGCACGATACCAAATGAGCAATGACACCATAAGTAATGTGAACAAAATTGCCGTTCCGCCTACATAACCCATACCAAGAGAGCGGTCCGCGAAATCAGCCAATGTCGTCCCAACTGTTGTCGTTGCAATAATTGTTGACCAGTAAATGACCGGATGAAATTTTTTCGCGGACATTTGTACAGCTACCGCAACTATGAATATAGTCGCAAATATTACAGTAGCAATGAGATAGCCAAGATGCATCGACATGGACACGGCATCTCCACCAGTCTCTCCGAGGGTTGTGGCGAGAATTTTTATTATCCAGAAAATCAGCGTTACTTCAGGTACTTTACTGAAAACCTCTTTACGTTCCATATTCACTCTTTCCTTTTCTTAATAGATATCTGTCAGGGTAATATCTTAGTCTATGATGCACTTCAAACTCAGCAAATGCGTCAGATTTACTTCCCAACCACAAGTACCGCAAAACTGTCCCTAATCATAACAGGTCTTGGTTTCGGCACGTCAGGCGTTGGTGCGGGAGCCGGAGAAAATTCTGCTACAGGCAGATAAATTTTATGCGTCTTTGTATCCACAGTCATGGTCCGCGCACTCCGCTGGGTTATAATTGTCTCCGCGTCAAACTTTCTCGGCGATGATTCTCGAACTACCGTGAGCGTTCCTTCACCATTTGAACTAAATGCAAACCCGGTCTCCGCATCAAAAGCATTACCATCCACACCTTCCCCAATGGGTACAGTAGAGATTACTTTTCCTGATTCCACGTCCAGCACTGTCATTACTTTATTGTGGCATCCCGAAAATAGCCGATGATGTTCAATATCAATTGCTATTCCCGATGGCTCTTCACAAGGTTTTAAAGAAAAACGTTTTGATATAGTCAGTTTTTTGCTATCCAACTCAACAACCTCGCTCGTATCCTCGATATTTACAAAAACCTTACCTTTATTATCCGCGGTGGCAAATTCAGGCTTCCCGCCAAGGGCAATCGTTGCCAGAACCTTGCCCGAAGCAGCCTCAAATACAGTGGTATCTTTGCTTTTTCCGTTGAATGTGAATACCCGTTGTAAAGAAGGCTCATATAATATGATATCGGGATTCTCCCCGGTCTTAACTTGTCCGATTATTTTCAGGGTTTTTATGTCGAATATGGTAACGGTATTTGCCTTGCCATTGCTGGTAAACCCACGACTCAGTTCGGGGGCTAGTGCTATCCCGTGGACACCAGGCGTATCAGGTATATCACCAACGACTTTATCAGTCACAGTGTCGAGGACCATGACATGAGTGCTGTGAGATATATACAAGCGATGGGCTGCACTGTCCACCGTCAAGGCATCCCAACCACCTTCGCCTCCCAATGGAATTTTATTGATAATATGATAACCCGATGCTGCTTGTGCTGTTGTGCTCATAAGCAAAAGAACTGCGACCATAAGCGATTTCATGATTTAGCCAACCTTTCGAGAGTATATTTACTTTGAAGCGGGATTCCTTATTAAGCGGTCATAGGTACGAGCACGATGAACCGTGTCATGTTGGCAGACAGGAGATAAGGATTGATTCTTTAAATTTAATAATGTGCTATTGTTAATGGTTAGTTCGGTGCAAGACCAGGCAGAATACGATTTAACATCCCCTAAAATTGCTTGTAATTTTGCAACTCGAATAGTTTTGGCAACCAGCTTAAAAGATTTGCCGAGCTTTGCTAAATAATCTAACAAGAGCGTCTGTTCTCTTTCAGGTAATTCCTTTACCCGTTTTTTCCATAAAATCATTTCGTTTGAAAACGCAATTAAAATCAAGGAGAGACCGCTATGATATTTCTTCTGCTCTATTTTTGCATTGGGATAGTTTTCGTATTCGTTGCAGGACCATTGCACTTGCTCGTTAATCTCTTTCAGTATAATATTCATAATTATTTTGAACCAGGCGACCCCTTTTCCGCTGCCGGATTCCCTTCTGAAATATTTTTCAGTTCTTTCAAGAGCATGTTTATTTGACACGCGGTTTTTACAAAAGTTTAGTACCGCAACAACTTGCGGTAAGCAACCCTTGCTTTTTCAAATCTCGCTAACGAATCTTCATTTGTTCTACTCGATAGCCACATCAAGGGCGGCTCTGTCCGCTCTCGGTTGTCCGCTTGATATGACTTTCATTAGGAATTTTTCTTTTCATCCTTCTGCTCGATAGCCTTAGCTTCTGTTTTAGTCTCTTCTTTTTTTGGCTCATCGGGTTCATTCATGGCTTTCTTAAAACCCCTGATGCTCTTGCCAAGCCCCTCACCTATTTGAGGCAATCTGCCAGGTCCAAAGATAATGAGCACAATGATAAGTATCAGTATCAAATGCATCGGCTGGAAAAGTCCTTCCATGTTATGTCCCCTCCTGTGTAGCGAAGTTTGATAAAATCACTTACTGCTTACCACCGCGTGTCAAAATTATAACTCATCTTGACTCACATTACTCGTATGTCCATACTTGATTTTATAGGTGTCCTAGCGATATGATCGTTTTTTTCTAGATGGTAGTATTTGAAGAATATATTCCTGATGTTTTGCCATGTCAATGCGTTCGAATGGTGAAAAGATGCGAAGTTGACTGCAATAAACTGCTTGATGAGTTTTCGAGAACGGAAACTCTAGCGGCTACAGGATGTAGTCGTCGACATAAACTTTATCACAAAATGCAATGATACAAATTGTTTTTTGCACTCTCGCTATTATTATATGAAACTAGGCTTCACCGATTTATTGGTGCCCTCTGGGGTGACTCGAACACAAGGCACGCGGTTTACACAACCGCAGTTCCACAGCAATAAATAAGGGATTTCTATCAATATTCGTCACTTCTTTGTATTAAAAGAGTAGCAAAAGAATAGCAAATTTGAAAATAAAAAGGCCAATACAGTCTCGTATCGGCCTTAACTCATTGACTTTATTGGTGCCCCTGGCGTGATTCGAACACGCGGCACGCGGTTTAGGAAACCGCTGCTCTATCCACCTGAGCTACAGGGGCGCATTCAACTGAGGATTGCCGATTTGACAATTCCAAATCGAAAAAACCGTGATTCCTACAGCATCTCTTCCAGTTCGATCTTTTTTCGCTTCGTGATGGCCCGCAACTTGTTGAGTGCCTGGGTTTCGATCTGTCTCACGCGCTCCCGCGTTATCCCGAATTCCTTGCCTATGCTGTCCAGGGTCTTCGGCTCGCCGTCCACAAAGCCGAACCGCATCTCGATGACTTTGCGCTCGCTCACCGAAAGTTGCTGGAGCCATTCGTCGATGTGTTCCCGGCGCCGTATCTCGTCGGAAAACGTTGCCGGGGAAACCGCGTTGGTGTCCTGAAGGATGTCCTTGAGCGTGTCCTCTTCCTGGTCGCCGATGAGCATATCCAGCGAATAGGTTTCGCGCACAACCTGGGATATGCTCCTCACCTTCTCAACGGTGACTTTCATTTTTTTTGCTATCTCTTCTATCTGCGGATCGCGCCCCAGGCTCTGGGTAAGCTGGCGCGAAGCGCGCAAATAGGAATTGACGATCTCGGCGATGTGGACGGGCAGACGGATGGTACGCGTCTGGTTGACGATCGCCCGTTCAATGGCCTGTTTGATCCACCATGAGGCGTAGGTGCTGAACTTGAAGCCGCGCTGGTATTGGAATTTTTCGACGGCCCGGATCAGGCCAAGGTTACCTTCCTCGATGATGTCGGAGAACTGCAAACCGCGGTTTATATACTTTTTGCCGATGGCGACGACAAGACGGAGATTCGCCTCGATCATCCTGGCCCGCGCTTCCTGGTCGCCCTCGGCGATCCGTTTGGCCAGTTCCTGCTCCTGTTCAAACGTAAGAAGGGGTGTCTTGCGGATTTCCTTGAGATAATACTTGATGGCATCGAGGCCCTTCTGCCCCGAGCCGCTTTCGGATGCAGCTTCGGAAGATTCCTCAGCGCGGTTTTCCCTGCGTTCCTCTTCCTTTTCCTCGTTCTCTTCGCCGTAGGGCTCGGCGCCCATCAGATCATCAACCGACCGTTCCCTTTCGCTCATGAAAACCTCGTGGGGCAGGAAAAGATAGAGTTCGCACCGATGCCTGGGTTTATGTAATTACCAAAAGTGATGCGTTGGTCTCCGCTGCTCCCATAATCCAGCCAGTCAAATGCCGTAACTACCTTCTGTTTCCCGCACGTAAAACGATCAAGCATAAAAAAGAATACCGCATTCTTCCTTGCAGGTGCAAGCATGGAAAATAAACTGGTCGGGGCGAGAGGATTTGAACCTCCGACCCCTTGGTCCCGAACCAAGTGCGCTACCAGGCTGCGCTACGCCCCGACGAATTTGTATACTATACTAAAACTGATTTCGTATGTCAACGAACATTCTTGTTTTTTGCAGCGGCGAGAAAATTATCGAAGGCCTCTTGATAGTAATCCTTTTCTGTCCTGATTGCAGGGGGCACGCGTTTTTCGTACAATTCCCGCCCTTCCTGGATATCGTTCTGAAGCAGCTCGTAAAACGTTCCTTTCATGATCCCTTCGATCACGAGCTCCTGATTATACAGGGCGATATCGGAAACGATAATGCGGGCAAAGCGTCGCGCTTTTTCCACGGCCTCAGGATCCGCTGCATCAACGCGGGGAATGTCGCACTCCTCTTTCTGAAAAATGGAGGCGTCCAGGCTGAACGATTCCGGCGATATGGCCACGCTTTCCTGGCCGTCCCCTGCAGCGGCTTTCGCCGTAGCAGTACGAGGCGGCACAGAATGGGGGAAGCCCCGGTCGGTCTGCGGCACAGCCGTTTGGTTCAGCAGGGAGGGCTTAAATTCCCTCGCCGGCGGCCTGGACATTTCGGGAAGTTCATGATGGGCCGGCGTACTACCCTTCGGTTGTATATCGGCGAATTCCTCCGGGAAAATGAGCCTGCGCATTTTCTTCGGGAGAAAGTCCGGAATGTGATGTTTCTCGATATAGTCGTCTGCTCCGTAGAGGCTTACCGGAGTTCGTTTATACCGCCGCATGTCATAGACGGATGACAGGAGAACAATTTTGATCCCGCTGGTTTCCGGGTTTTTCTTCAGGCGTTCGCAGACCTGGAAGCCGTAAATACTGCCCGAAAGCCCCACGTCAAGCACAAGGCCCCTCGGCATCATCTGAGTCGCCTTGGTAAGGGCTTCCATCCCGCTCGCGGCTGTATCCACTCGAAAGCCGGAATCGATCAAGACTTCACACACCGTATGCCTGATCACATCGCTGTCATGGGCGACCAGCACCAAAGGCCCTGAAGGGTTCTGCGCAGGCCGCAGTCTTTTTTCCGTAACCGTTGACGCCGCAGGTACGGTCTGCAGGGCGCTCTGGACCGGAAGCACGTTGCCGCACCGCGGGCAGCGAACTTTAATGCGTCTACCTGCAAGTTTCGCATCGTCGATCTTTAGTTTTGCGCCGCATTCGCACGTAACGATCATAAATTACGAAATCTCCTCCTTCCGCCGAACGAAACTGTCTTCCGTTTGAAGAGCCCGATCAGTAACATACCGGCGACAAAGCCTGCAACATGAGCGTACCAAGCCACACCGCCGGTTGAACCGCTCGATAGGAGCGCGTTCAGAAACTGGAGCAAAAACCAGAACCCGAGTACAGCCATGGCCGGCACTTCAACCGTCCTGACATAAAAACCGAAAAACACGAGTGTAACGACCCGCGCCCGGGGATACAGGAGCAAGATAGGCGCCGAGCACGCCGGAGATGGCGCCGCTGGCGCCGATCATGGGGATCACGGAGTCACGATTCATGTAGGCATGAGCGTAAGCGGCAAAAACACCGCACAAGAGATAAAATACGATGAACCGCAGTCGCCCGGTGGCGTCCTCGATATTGTTGCCGAAGATCCAGAGGTACAGCATATTGCCGGCGATATGCAAAAAACCGCCGTGGATGAACATGGACGTAAACAACGTTACCACGCCGGCAGGGCATTGCCGGCCGGGTGATGCGGCGAGAACAGCCGCTCCGGAACCAATGCAAAGGACTCAACAAACAGATTGCCGGCCTTGTCGCCGATCGCCAATTCAAACACGAAAACCGCGATATTCAGGGCGATCAGGCAAAAGGTAATGATCGCAAAACGTTCCGTTGGGTTGATATCTCGCAGGGGAATCAATGTGCGTCTGCCCTTTGTGCGGCGCTTCTGCCGGTCACCCTCGGCGGTCCTGCTGACGAGAGAGACTCCATCAAGGCGCCATTGCGGAAAACCGGCTCGCAATGACTGCTCCGTCAACAAGATACAAGAAAACACTTGATATGTCAATAAAAAGTGGTGTTAGTAAACAAGTCGCACCCCTTCATCATGTCTCGGTGTGTTCTCTCAGCCGATGAAAACAATATCACTATTTCGGTTCAAAGTCGCTTTTGATCTTGAGGAATGTCGGCAGGTTCCTGAGGATCCGGTAGGTACTGTTCGGGGATTTGAACATCAGCGGCCCGAATTTACGGACCCAGTTTTTTCCGGTATAGAACTGTTTAATGAACTGTTTATACAACTGGTCAAGGCGTTCTTTGGATTCGATCCCGTTCGGCACGAAGACGAAATTCAGACAGTTCATCAATTCCCATTTTTCGACAAACGTGCCTTCATCGTTGATCGTCTGGTAGATCGGCGAGCCCGGGAATGGCGTGAACTTAGTCATATTCATGTCGTCCAGTTCGAGATTGGTGATGAAATCGGTCGTCATCTTGACGGTTTTTTCAGTCTCGCCGGGCAATCCCATCATGAACAGGCCCTTGGCCCGAAGGCCGTTCTTCTGGATCCGCTTTACTGTGGTTTTCATTTCATTAAAGTCCACTTTCGTCTTGTGCCGGGCAAGAATCTCCGGCGCGCCCGACTCGATGCCAAGGCTCACCATCCAGCAGCCCGAGGCCTTCAGCATCTTGAGCAGTTCGTCGTCTGCATGCCCCACGCGTACGGCGCAGTTGAAGGTCATGTGGAGCGGCTTTTCCCGCAAGAGACCGCAAAACTTCTCGACCCTCTCCCGGTTGAAGGTAAACAGGTCGTCGTAAAAGAAAATGTGGCGGATGCCAAATTCCCTTTTCAGGAATGCCATATGTTCGTAGAGATATTCCGCCGAATTGTAGCGAAAGCTCCGGCGGTAGACCGAGCGGTCGCAATAGGAACACTGGTAAGGACAGCCGCGGCTCGATATGATCGTGGCTGACGGAGCTTTCGGATAATTGAACAACGCGGCCTCGAATTTTTTGGGAAATCCTTCAAGTATTCCATACGCGGGAAACGGCAGCCTGTCCAGTTCGCAGAGATCGGTCCTGATCCCGTTATCCTTGATCTCATTCCCCTCGCGGTACACCAGACCCTGGATTGTTTCGGGTTTAGCGCCAGCGGCAAGATCAGCCATGGCTTTCTCGCCTTCGCCGGTCACCAAAAAGTCAATGCCAGGATAGGAGAGGAGGATCTTCTTGCGCAGGGCCGATACGTGGACACCGCCGACCACGATAAGGATCTGCGGCGAAACCTTCCTGATTTCCACTGCAAGGCCGTAGCAATTCAGAAAGCTTGAGGTCACGGCCGTGAAACCCACCATGTCGGGTTTGAAGGTCTGCACCCGGGATATCACCTCCGCGGCGCCGCCGCGCGTGACCGGGCCCCGGCAATCATGAACTTCCACGTCGTGTCCCTTTTCCAGGAGAAAAGCGGCTATGGACAGGATGCCGATCGGCGCCATACGGATGGCAGTCTCGGTGTGGTCTTCCATGCCTTCTACCCAGTTGGAACCAAAGGGATTGACGAGCAATATCTTCATCGTTTGATCTTTCCGCTCGCCGTTTTTGCAAGCTGGTCCACAAATTCGAAATCCTTCGGCACTTTGTATTGGGCGAGGTGCTCATAGCAATACCGGCGCAGGTCATTTACTTCCAGGCTGCCTGATCCCTCCCGGAGCACGATCTTCGCCATCGGCAGCTGCCCGTATACGGCATGAGGGGCCCCGTAGACCAGAGATTCTTTCACCTGCGGGTGCTGGTTGAGAACAGACTCGACCTCCTGGGCAAAAACCTTCATTCCGACAAAGTTGATGACGTCTTTTTCCCTGCCCACGATAAACAGAAAACCGTCCGCATCGATCTCGCCGAGGTCGCCTGTTTTGAACCAGCCGTCCACGAGGATGTCATCCCTCCCCTGCCAGGGAGAATAGTACGCATCGAGCATGCCTTTGCCTTTGATGCGGATCGATCCCACGCCGCCTGCGTCTTTCCGGTCGAGCTGGATCTGATAATCCGGCAGCGGTTTGCCCACGGACCCGCGCTTGTCCCTGCCGCCGGAGAGACGGACGAAGGGAAGTCCGACTTCGATGATGCCGTACGCTTCGGTCAGCTCGAAGCCGAATTTCGTAAAAAAATCACCGGCTATGTCTTCCGGGAGCTTCATTGCAGTTGAAACTGCTAAACGAATGTCCTTGAGCGCATTACTGGTCAACGCATCGGTACGCGCCAGAATGCTGTAATGAAAGGGCGAGGCATAAATAAAGGTCCCCTTGTGCCTCGTGATGCCCTCGATCAATGTCTCGGGGAAACGATGGCCGCAGAGCACGATCGTCGCGCCGCGCCGCAGGAACAGCAGGATGGTGACCACGAAATGAAAGCTCATGGACAGGACCCAGAGCACCCTGTCCTTTGAGGTTATCCGGAGGCCCATGTCCGCTGCATCGGTCCGCTCCAGGATCGCTTCATGGGACAGCACCACGCCTTTGCTCGTTCCGGTTGTGCCTGAGCTGAACCGGATGAAGGCTGGATTGGTCCTGAAATACTCAGCCTTCGGACGTTCTTTTACCGTCCTTTTCACGATCATGAACTCTTTTTCAATGAATCCCTTTGACGGGAGCGGATCGCTGTAGCCCCCTTGCCGGAGCCGCGGTTCGGCAACGAGGAAGTCGACATCGATCCGTTCGATGACGGTTTCAACTTCTTCCGCTGTCTGCTCAGGAGAAACCGGCACAATGGCTGCTGATAAGGACAAAATCGCGAGGCTCGCGATGATGTAGTCGATGCTGTCGTCGCATAAAAGCCCGACCCGGTGCAAACGGCCGACGCCGTACGTTCTCAGGGTCTCGGCTACCTGTTGAGCGGAGGAAAACAGCTGGCTGTAGGTCAGCGAGGTGTCTCCCTCGATCACCGCGATGTTCTTGTCGAGTCCTTCGGTTTCCCGCTTTATGATGTCGAAGAGGTTCATGATTTTTTCGGCAGGTAATCCTTATAGATGTTACGCATCGAAGAAATATACCGCGTGCCGAGATAGATGATCTTTATCATTTCTTTGAACGGCACCTTCACCTTATTGACCCGGAGCGGATTTGCCTGGAGTGCGACCCTCGACAGTTTGGCAAAGTGCGCATAAAATGTGTTCATGTCGAGCTTGGTAGGCAGGATGGTGTGCATGCAGTCATAATAGAGATAGGGATCGACGATATAGTCGTCCTTATGCTGCTTCCAGAGGTCTGTCCCCGGCGACGGCGAGAAGACCGTAAAGGTCACTTCTGCGGGACAGACCTTCATGATCTCCTTTTCGAGGTCCTTGAAATCCTGGACCGAGAAGTCGGGGTCCACCATGAAGCTTGCGTGCAGCGTGATGCCGATCTCCTTCAGAAGTTCTATTGCCTTGCGGTTCGTGTCCACGCTCGTCCGTTTTTTATACTTGTCGAGCCGGGACCCCACCATGGCTTCGAGGCCGACGTACACCACGCTCAAGCCGACCTGTTTCCAGAGCCTGAACAGTTCGGGATATTTAACGATCGTATCAGCTCGCGCCCAGCTGATATACTTCTTTTTGATGCCCTTTTCGAGAAGCAGGTTCGCGATCCTCGTCAGGCGGTCCTTGTTCAGGAAGGTCTCGTCGTCGACAAAATAGATATGCTCCTCCGGCACCTTTGCGATCTCGTCGACCACGTCCTCCGGATGACGCTGAAGATATTTGCCTCGCATCAGGTGATGCACCACGCAGAAAGAGCATGAATAGGCGCAGCCCGTCGAGGTCCGCATGCTTGCCGTACGGGGGAAGATCGTATCGAGTTTCTTTTCCGTACTCGAAGTCCAGACGCAGAAGTAACGTGAGCGGTCCACGAGTTCCCGCCGCGCCCGCGGGATCTGCTCCACGGGCGGGAATTCCGGCGGTGGGCCTGCAGCCTTTTCCGCGAAATCCGCTGCACGGGGCGACAGCACGGCATCGCCGAACGCAAGCGGCTCGTTGTTCTTAAAGCGCCTGACGATCTCTGCGAACGCAGTACCCCCTTCTCCGCGAACGATGACATCGATGCCCTTGCCGTTCAACGCATAGTCCCCAGGTATGATCGTCGCATGGGTCCCTCCGACCACGGTCACGATCTTTGAATTGATCTGCTTCGTGAGATCAGCAAGTCGTTTGACGAGACCGGACTGGCTGCTGTACCCGGTGAACCCGACGATCTGCGGATCGAATTGCCGGACTTTGTTTTCAAAACCGAGCACCGGATCTTTTTCAAAGCTCAGGTCCTGGATGACGACTTCGTCCTCAAGCGGCACTCCGGCAGCGACCATTTCGAGTTCCAGCGGTTCGAGGTGCAGAAAGCCTTCCTGAAGTCGTCTGGCAACAAGCAATTGAGGATTCGGTTTTACAAGTAATATACGCACTAAAACCCCCTGATAGGATGAAATCTACTTTTAACCACAGAGACACTGAGGCACGGAGAAAACCTTTTGCCCCCGCAACTATAAGTCGTCATTCCCTCTTGTCGGGAGTCGTAGTGCTTTTACAACGTACTGAAAGAGGCGATTCCGGACGAGCCCTGACAGGTCGAGGCAGGCCGGCAGCGCACCGCATCCTATTTTTAATAAGGAGCGGGGAATGACATCTAAAGAAGATTATCCGACTTCTTACGAATGAACAAATATTGAAGCGCACTAATCCGTCACCTTCTCCGGATACTTGCCGTGCTTCACCCGATAGGCTGCAGCCCTGCCTGCTTGTTCACCGAGCGCCATGCACGCGCCCATAACCCGCGTCGAGCCAAGGGCCTCGTGGGACGCTGATATACAGCGTCCGGCAGTCAGCAGGTTCGAAACGCCTTTGACGATCAGACACCGGAAAGGGATCTCGTAGTATTCTCCGGGCTGAAGATATTTATAGATCGTTCCCTTCTTACTGTCCCAAAGCTCTACAGGCCAGGAGTTTTTAACGATCCCGTCTTCAAATTTCCTGCCCGAGAGCACGTCGTCTTCGGTAAGCGTGTAATCGCCTCTTACCCGCCGCCCTTCCCGTTCCAGGACGTATGGCGATGTTTCTATAATAGAGGAATCCTTAAAAGCAGGAAGTACCTGCGAGAGATAATGATGAACTTCCTCAGCATCTTTTCTGGCCTTTTCTTCCTTATCGTTTCCTTCATGATCAGCGACACTGATCTTGCAGTAGCCCTCGTCGGGGGCATCTCCGGGGCTAAACGTAGTAAATTGCAGAGGAGAAGCAAATTTCCCCTCTTTCACAGCCTCTGCCAGGCAATAGGGGACCTTAATGGCCAGCAATTCATCGGGGTCCTTCAATCCTTTCACGTGCAGAGTGAAGCCTGCAAGCTGTCGTTCCTCCGTCGATGCAAGATCCCATTTCCCCCCGGCCAGAGCAGCAACAACACCATCGCCCGAGCAGTCGATGACTACGGCAGGTCTTACGCTTTGCCCCTCCTCCGATCTACTGAAGATAAGACATTCGATCTTTCCGTTCTGCATGGTGACTGATGTGGCCGAAGAACTGTAAAGGACATCCAGATTCTGTTCTGCAGCACAGAGATCGACCAACGTAGATTGCAGTGCTTCCCGCGAATAAGGAAGAACAAAGACCTTCCCCATCTTGTGCACTTTTTTTTCAGGCGATATTTTGTGTAATCGGTCCACGACCTCCCGAACGATCCCTGCGTTCAGCGTCTCGTCAGGGAAGGACTCGCCGTTCAGATAGAGGCCGCAGATGGATTGAAACATCCCTGCGTACCCTAAACCGCCGAGGAATGGCCCCTTGTCAACGAGTATGGTTCGGACATTGTCCCGGGCAGCAGCTACTGCGGCCAAGGTTCCTGCAACGCCCCCGCCGACCACAAGAACATCACAGCCGGACTGCTTCACTTTTGCACCCTTCCGAACTTCTTCTGTATCGCTGCCGAGAGTCCATCGGCATCTTCTTCCGTAAGCACACCGTCAAGGTATGAAATAATAAGATTGAGTCGTCCGTTATAGCTCGTGCTGAAAAACCCAAGCCCGGGCGGTACAGGCACGCGGGGCATATGAAAAATATTCTCGATCCCCCTGCCCAGAAACTCAGACGATTGGTATGCGCTTTTTCCCAAATGAGAGAAGGCAAAGGTCGCCATTCTCCCTTTGAGCGGGATATGTAAAAGCTTGCCCAGGAGCGGCAGCGGCGCTATCCTCGTGAGCAGGCTTGCCTCTGCCAGGTCCTTTGGAAAGCCGGATTTGACCTGATCGTACATCTGCTGTTTGAAAGAATTGATCAGACCCTTCAGGTCATGGACCGACTCCACCGGCACCTGGTAAAAAAGATAGGACAAATGATTAAAGAACGTTTCCTGCAGCGGGTCTTTGCCCTGTCTTAAATCCACGGTAACGGGAATAACATAGCTTGATCCGTTCGAAAGTCTGTTCCGAAAAACTTCGTGCACAGCCTGCGTGATGAGCGACAGAAAATAGGGTGACTCCATGAGATAGCCGGCGTCTCGATATGCGGCGTCATAAAGAGCTGTGGTTTCATCCGCGCTAAAGGTCACTAACTGGTACTTATAGCCTTTTCCCTTTTCCGTTGGGAGCGGCAACGATGCCGGAGCAGCAGATCGTGTTAACGCGATGATCCTGCGGTTTACGCTGCGGCCCGCCAGGAACTTCTTCTTCCACTTCGTGAGTTCCTGTGACGAAATAAACGTGACATCACCGGAAGGGGCTTCCGCCTGTAAACTCCGCTGAAAGAGGTCCAGGAACATTTCAGCGCCTCGGGCGTCGAAAAGCCGGTGGTCGAACATCATGGCAAGAGCGCTCTGTTCGTTGCCGATGAAGAGATGGAAAGCAACATGCTCGCAATTGTCCCGGAAATTCGTATTGGCGCTCTTTTCCAAGAGCGGGAGCAAGGTCCCCTGCCTTTCAAGCGATTCAATAGGGGTGACGAAGATCGATACATCCTCTTCGGACCTGGCAGGAATTTTCCAGTAGGGAGTGAGCTTAAAGTCCCGCGACACGGACCCGTGAACCACGGGAAACCGTTTGACAAAGCTGTTCAAGCGAGACCTGACTTCTTTTTCGTCAACAGTCCCTTCGAGCGTGAGCACCAGCTGCGACATATTGCCGGAGCAGGTCACGGACTTCATCATGTAATCGAGAGTGTTGATCACCCAGTCCGAACCCGATAGGTAGCGCTTGCGCTTGGATAGGAGCATAAAAATCCGGAGTTACAGTTTTCCGCTGATATACGACGACAGGGTATGGATGGTCTCGAAGTCCTTTTTGGTCAGGTCCGACGCAATCAACTGGAGCTTGAACGACTTTTCAATGAACACAAGGATTTCGACAAACCCAAGCGAGTCGATGCCGAGTTCGTGGAACGGTATATCTGCGGCGATGGCCGACTTGTCCTTGTTCGTGATCGAAGAAATTCCTTCGATCAGTTTTTGTTCTATGTCCTGGACGGTCATGATTATTTCAGCCTCTACTCCCGGTGATCAAACTTAAGAATATTGATTCAAAGCACGTGAATTATATCTGATGGTTCCCGATAATTCAACGGGAAACAAGATCGAGCTCACTGCTTCGACAAATAAAGCACGGACTTCTCCGCGTAGCAGTTGCAGCCAATGCAGCGGATTGATTCGACACGGGCTTGCCGGGTTTCAGTAACAAGCCGAAGTCCGTTCGGATTGTCCAGCACAGGTGCAGCAAAGTGCTCCTGGTTTTTGAGCATAAGCGCGCCTGCAGCAACGTTGAAGGCGCTCCCGGTCATCATGCTGCCGAAGATCGGCGAATAGGCAGTTGTCGGTGTGTCCTGCGGCAACGACGCGAGATAAGAAGATTCATCTCTCAGCATGCCATCGGCGTCAATGATGTTGATATCCGCTGAAGTACCGGAATCCATAGTTTCGTTCATTGCGATCGATGGGATGGAGCAGTAGGCTTGCCTTGTCTGCTTCATACTCACCAGATAGAAGGCAGCTCCCTCGCCGGGTACATGGCAGGTCGGCTTGAAGATGAAAGGTTTAATCTTGCCGTCCTTAGCAAAGGCAAGTTTCTCGTCGGAAACATACCCCAGCACATCGCCATACTGGTCAACGGCGCCGACGAGTACGTAATCGCAGCGTTGTTGATGGAGCCAGGTTTGTGCCAGCTGGAGCGCTGCCTGAAAGGAGAAACGAAACTGCGTGATCGTCAGAGTCGGCCCCTTGATATCAAGAGTGGAAGAAACGTAGGAAGCTGCGGCATTATGGACCGAGTTGGAAAATGTCGTCGGCGATACCGCGGCGTCGCCGTAGTTGAGGATGTCGTCCAGAAAACCGAACGTCGTCACATGGGCGCCGAACCCGGTAGCGACGATGACCCCCAGGTTCTTTGCCTGAACAATATCGATACCACTGTCCCTCATGGCCTCCGCTGCCGCAAGAACGCTCATTTTGCTGAGCTTATCGGAACGCCTGATCTTCTTGAGGAGCGTTTTGTCAGGCACAGCGCCGAGGTCGACCTGGTATACCGGATACCTGGTCACCGGAAACCTTGCCGCCTCCACTTCAACCGGTTTCTGCCAACCCCTTCGCAAGGCATTCTCGAATGAGTTGATACCAACTCCGGCTGCGCAAACGGTCCCAATTCCGAGAATATTCATGCGGACTTCCTCTGTCCGATCACAAGAGCTGCGTTGTTGCCGCCGAAAGCCAGGGACGTTGAAACGGCGAACCTGCCTTGGATGGATGTTTTTTCACGCACCGGCGCAAGGGGGATGGCCTCGTCCTGATTTTGAAAACCAACGCTCGCCGGTATCCAGCCTTCCCGCAACCCGAGAGCCGTGAATACGGCCTCGAGTCCGCCGGCTGCACCCAGGGTATGGCCGGTGAACCCTTTTGTCGAAAGCATTTTGATACACGTGCCGAATATCGCGGCAAGTGTGGTGCCCTCGACCAGATCATTGTCATTCGTGCCTGTTCCATGGGCGTTCACGAAACTGACGTCTTGTGGTCCTATTTCGGCTTCCGCCAATGCAGCAGAAAGAGACGTTTTGAGGCCTACTCCCTCGGGACTCGGGGCAGTCAGATGATAGGCGTCGCTCGACGAGCCGTATCCGAGGAGAACAAGGTCGGACGAGCACCCTCGTTTGTCGGCGCAGGATTTCTTTTCGAGGACCACGACGCCCGCGCCTTCCCCGAGATTCAGGCCCTTCCGGTCGCGGTCAAAGGGTGAACAGAGACCGGGATTCAGTATCCCGAGCGATCCGAAACCGCAGTACGGCACATGGTTCAGCTCATCAGCGCCGCCTGCAATCACGATATCGCAGAGATCGCCCTTGAGCCACGACAAGGCCGCGCCGATCGCGTCCGTTCCTGAGGAACAGGCATTTACGATCGTAAGCTGCGGGCCCCGTGCTTTCGTCTTACGGGCAATGGCTTCCGCAAGGTTGCCTTTTAAAAACCGGTCAACGGACGTCATCGAAGCCGACCCGCGTTCCCGGTAGGAAGTATAGAACTCTAAATCGTTCAACTGGCTCGCCACCGTCGTGCCCATGCAGACGCCGACCCGATACCCGGACAAGTCGCTCAGGCCCGCATCCGTCAGCGCCTGATCTACGGCAACGAGAGCCAGACCCAGCGTCCTCTGGCCTTCGAGTTCAAAGTGTGGTGGGACGTGCTTTACTTCGAATACCGGATAAGTAAGCGCAGTGCGAAAAAGCGTAACAGGACCTGCATTTCTCGTCCCTCGTTCGAACGTCGCGAGCGTCTCGATGATTGTTGCGCCTGCAGCGGAGATCGCTCCCATGCCGGTTATGAGGATTGCCTGTTCATTCATGAGGGTTATGTTTCGGAATGCCCAATATATCCAAGCCCTCGTCGATCGTGACGATCCGCATGTCCGGATAGGTTGTTCGGACATAGCGGAGCATTTCACTGATCGCTGCCCGCTCGTCGTATATGACGTGATCGATGCTCGCTGTGGCTCCGCTTGTTTGGCCGGTAACCGTGTCCCCTGCCTGCGGCGTCCCCGAGAGGGGCACAAAATAGAGAGAACCGAAGTACAGGAACCACATCGGCGGTTCGTATCTGCCCGTTGCTCCTGATGGAGAGAACAGCAGTTTCTCGTCGGGAATGAATGTCCCCCTCCTGCCGCTAAGATCGACTTTTATGTCTACCTGGTGATGGTAGAAAATGACCCAGGACTTGTCAACGTATGCGCGGTCGATGAAATGCTTCATCCTGCGCACATCGTGTTTATTGGCATAGGATTTTAAGAAATACGGGTCTTCATCCGGGGCATTCGCCGCGTTGGTGCCGCCCCTTGCGGAACGGTAGTATTTCCGGGCGATCTGCCTGACTTGTTCATTGTTTTTATTATAGGGATAGACGAGATTATTGACCGTTACTCCGAGGTTTTCCAGCGCGGACTTGGAGCGGGAAAGTTCGTCGTCAATGTGGGAGGCCGACAGTGACGGAAGATCGGGATGCGAAACAGTATGGCTCATGATCTCCCAGCCCGCGTCTCTCAATGCACGGATCTGGGCAGTGGACAGATGGTCCTTCGTATTGATCCAGTCCGTCGTGATTGCGGAGCAGGCGACTGCCCCCTGTTCCGCAAAGATGTCCTTGGCCACGAGATAGTCGGTGTCGTTTCCGTCATCGAAAATGAAGGTAAATAGCGGCGCCGACGCAGGGGATGGCACGGCGTGGCGGGGAACCGACGCGCCGCAGGCTGCGGTGAGCAGCAATGTCATAAGAATAGACAGAAGTCTCATGCTTTTCTATGTGCCTTCCTTACGCTTTTTCCCTGGTGTTCTCGTAGACGTAGTTTGCGATGGTATTAATGGAATAGAAAATCTCTTTTCCCTGGTCCATGTTCTTTACTTCGAGGCCGAAGTTGCGCTGCAGCAGGACGACGATCTCAACGGCATCGAGCGAGTCGAGACCGAGCCCCTCGCCGAAAAGGACCTCGTCGTCCTTGATGTCCTCGGGTTTGATATCGTCCAGCGAAAGGTCCCGGACGATCATTTCCTTGAGGTCTTTCCGTATCTTTTGCAGCTCCTGCTCTCTCTCCATAATGCTCTCCTTATCACGAAATCATTTTACAAAGCATGTAACCACAGATGAACACGGATATACACAGATCGTTTGGATCTGATCTTGTTGCATTTCGTTTTTTACCGTGTTCATCTGTGGTTACAACTGTCTCTTGTTTCTAAATATTCGACGCCCACACATCGCGAAACACAAACCACTGATAGGGATAGTGTGCTACATACTCCTCCAGCACACCGGCAAACGCCTGGACCGCCGCACTCATCTCGGCCTCTTTTTGCCCGCGCGCGCCGGACAACGGTTTGATGACATGCGACACGTCGGTTATGTATTTTTTCAGGCCCACCTTTGCGGACAGAAGCACAACCACGGGGCACTGCGCCGCTGCCGCGAGGCTGAAGGCCCCGTAAGGGAAGCGGACGCCGCCTCCAAGGAACGATGCTCCTGCGCTGCTGTATTCGTACGTCCGGTCCCCCATAATCGAGACGATGTGGCCCCGATTGATTGCTTTCAAAGCCTCCACCACCCCCCCCAGAGTGTCATCGGTATACAATATTTTTATGGTTTCCTCTTCGCTGTCGATATTCAGAGCCTCTTTGACTGCGGCATTGTCTTCCCGCCGCATCATGAGGTAAACCATTCTTCCGAATTTGCGCAGCGACGTCATGGCCACCTGCCAGTTGCCGACATGGGCGGTCAGCAGGATGAACCCTTTGTCTCCGCGGGCGAGCAGCTCTTTTATCTTTTCGTATCCCCGGATCTCGACGTCGATGTCCCCCGGCCCTGAGGCCGCATAGTAGCGGTCAATCAGGCTCTTCCCCTGGCTCACGAAAAGCAGGTACACGTCGAAAATCTTTTGGGCAGCCGAATGGTCCGGGAACCGCCTGCGAACGTATGCCATGCTGGAGGCCACGGCGGCCCGGTCAAAGACCAGGTAATGGAGACTGACGAAAAAGAGCAGCCCGTAGGCACCGCGGAGCCCGAAGGCCCTTATCGTGGCCTGAAAGAACCAGAAGCCGAGGCGGTTCCCCCTCTTGCGTTCAACATCCTTCATTGGAGACATTGGCGAACCATATCCGTTTGAATACAGCTGCGGCGCTGAACACGACAGCGCCGATGATCACGGCAGCCAGAGGGGCGATGATGAGCGAGCCGAGAAACCATTCGTACAGTCGCGATGAAAACTGTTCGAAGACCGTTCTGAACGACAGGTCGGTGAGCCACGTGCCGTGCCGCAGGTAATAGCCGACCTCGATGCAGAGCGCCGGAATAAAAGGCGGCATGGCAAGGTGCTGGATATTGAGGGTCACGACCTTGTTCAGGTTCAGCCGCAGCGATACATAGAGGATCACCAGGGTATGTACGAACAAAAGCGGGAGAACGGCAAGGAACATGCCGATGGCCGCGGACATCGCCAGGCCTTCCGGCGTTGCCTGCTCCCGGAGCAGCATGCGCAAGGCCTTTCCCGGATGGCGCAGGATCGCAAGATTGAATGCGTTCGGGTCCGGTACCAGTTTTTTGTGCGGCAGCGGCAGCAGGCGCCGGCCGACAAGCATGGAATGAATCGCCGTAAGGCGCAGGTTGTCCAGGACCGGCTTGAAGCTCGACAGGCGCTCTTCGGGCCGGGGATACTTGACATCGACCGGGACCGTTTTGAGCGCGAGCCCTGCCCATGCTGTCTTGGCCAGCACCTCGGCCTCAAAATCATACCGAGACCCCTTGAACGTGAGTTGATTCAGATAACGGACCGGATAGGCGCGGAATCCGCTCTGGCAATCGTCGATTGCCCTGCCGGTTTCGACGCGGAGCCAGAAGTTTGCAAAGGACCTTCCGAAACGGCTCGACAAGGGGACGTGCTCGACCGAAAAATTCCGCGATCCGATAATGATGCCCGGCTCCTCTTCGCGGATCAGCGAAATAATTTTTTGTAGGTCCCCCGGATAGTGCTGGCCGTCCGCGTCGATCGTGATCATATATGAGCCACCCTGCTGCTCCACGTAACGCGACGCCGTAAGGATCGCCCTGCCCTTGCCGAGGTTCGTAGCATGCGTCAGGAGGACGACATCCAGGCCGGACAGGAGCGCGGACAAGTCGGCATCCGTACTGCCGTCGTCAACGACGACGACGTTCTTCACCAGGGAACGGCACTGGCGAGCGACATCCGCAACTGTGGCACGGTTATTGAAAACAGGGATTGCAACCCATATCCCTTCCTGTTGACAGGTGTCAGCGTGCAGCATGCCGCGTCCTCTCTCGATGTTTTTTCCCGGGCAGAAGCAGGTCCCACATGGGGCCCGTGTACCCAAGCTTGTGCAGTATCTGAAGGCTGTTGTCCATGGCATCAGGCGGGAATACGCAGTGGCGTACCTCTGCAAATGCCGTTGTCAGTGTTTCTTCCAGCCATTTTTTGTCGACTGCCGGCGAAAGGTAGTATACGGGATGGAGCAGGCCGTCGTCAGGTGCGATCATGTTTTCCTTGATTGCGAGCCGTGCAAGCGGCGTATCGGGCAGGATCCGAATACCCATGAAAATGAAGGCCACGCACTTCTGCAGCCCCAGGATGTTCCTGATCCCCTCCTGCACCGTTTCCTGCGTCTCGCCCGGTCCGCCGAACATAAAAAAGTGGGACGTTGAGATGCCGTGGCGCGCGAAAAGATCGTTGCACAGGACGATATCGCTGAAGGTAAAACTCTTGCCCATTCTCGTGAGCGTTGTATCGCAGGCCGCGTCTGCGCCCACCTCTGCGGCGACAAATCCCGTCTTTTTCATACGCTCGACGACCTCGTCGGTCAAGCCGCCGGGTTTGAAGAACCCGGTCCAGGGAAGGGACACGTTTCTGCGCAGCATTTCGTCGATGACCTCCAGGTATGCGCCCTCATCATCATTGAACACGGAATCGACGAAGAAAATATATTTCGTCTTGAACTTGTCGCGCAGGAGCTCGATGTCGTCCACGACGGCCCGCGGTTCCCTCCTGCGAAGGTGTGCGCCTTCCAGTATCGGATAGCTGCAGTACACACATTTATGGGTGCATCCCCGTTTCGTCTGGATCGAAGCGATATTACCGCTGTGGAGATAGAACTCAAGCAGCCCTTCGTCGTAAAGCGCCGAGTTTATTTCCTGGCCGGAAAGCCGCGGTGCCGAGGCGATGAGACGCTCGGTCGGGTAGATGCCTTTTGCCGCGTTGTTTGCGAATTGGACAACAAGGACCTCGCCTTCGCCGATGATCCCGTAATCGGCTCCCGTCTCCTTGAGGATAAGATCGGGGATCAAGGAAAAGCCCGCGCCGCCCAGGATCACCTTTACACTTGATTCTTCCCTGACCGTGTTTACGATATTCTTGACGTTCTGGATGTAATACTGCTCGTTCATCAGGTTCACGTTGTCGATGTTCCGCACCGAAATGCCGACAAGATCAGGATTGAATTTCCGGACCTCTCCTGCGATCGCTGCGAGCGAAGTGTTCTGCTGAAGGAAGTCCAGCTGCTGCACTTCGTGGCCGGCCTTGTGCAGCGCCCCGGCAATCATGCTCACGCCGAGTGGATAAATGGGGTACGGTGACAGGGTCACGTTTGCCGAGATGAGCAGTATCTTCATCTCACCTTCTCCGCGGTTTCTTCCTTTTGCCACTTTCGGCGTCTGAGATTGGCGCCCTGGTACGTTCCGTCTGCTTTCTCTTTCTCGATGACTTTGAGGAAGAGCTTGGCCATCTTGAGGTTCTGGCTGCTGTCGCTGTAGAACGTGTCCCACGCGTAGTAGTACAGGTCCTGCAGCTTTTCGGGCGTCATCTTCGCCGGTTGATAAACCACCTCGCCGCCGGTGTAGTGCCGCCAGTCGTTCGACACGATCCTTCCTTCCTTCAGAAAGGTCTCGCGAATGGGCGTATGCGGGAAGGGCGTCAGGATCGTGAATTCAGCGAGATCGAGCTTGATCTCGAGCAGAAAGTCGACGAGCCGCTTGACATAGTCCTCGTCCTGCTCATCGGTGCCGAGAATGATCGTCCCTTCCACGCCGATGCCCCGTTCCTGCAGCCGTTTCACCCGGTTCCGGATATGGTCGGACGTATCGAAGATCGCCTGGTACACGTACCAGCACCCGGCTTCGGCCGCCAGGTCCAGGATCTCGTCATCGTCTTTGATGGGATGGCAGACCCATTTCTTCTTGAGCGGGATCAGGGCTTTGAACAGGTCCTTCTCCCACTGGTCGTTCTGTGCCATGGAATTATCGACGAAGAAGAGGCGGTTGTTTTCGATGTTCGCTACTTCATTGATCACGTCATCGATGGGCCGGGGTCGGAATTCGCGGCCCCCGAGAAACGGCGTGCAGCACGGGAAGCAGTTGAAACGGCAGCCCCGCGAAGCATGGACCAGATCCACCATCTGCACGCCCCGGTAGTTATAGAGCGGGCGGTTCAGTATGCTCCGCCTGGCCGGCCCCACGAGCTTGATGTCGGGAAATTTCCACTGGTAATCGTACACTTTTTTCAGTTGGTTTTTCTCCAGGTCGTCAAGCACCTGCGCGAACCGTCCCTCAGTCTCGCCGAGGAACACTGCATCGGCATGCTGCATCGTCTCCTGGGCATGGAGCATGGTCCCAATGCCTCCGAAGATCACGGGGACCCCCTGTTTGCGGAATTGGTCGGCGATCTCCCACCCGCGCGGTATCTGGCACGTGAGCATGCAGGAAATAGCGACAAGATCTGCGCGCGAATCGAAATCGACGGCCTGCACGTGCTCATCAATAAAGTCAATCTCCACGTCATCGGGGATCGTTGCGGCAAAGCAGACCGGTCCGTGCGGAGGGAGATGGAATTCGGTCTGGCGCTCGAGCTTCGGCCATTCGGGATAAATGAGCTTGATCTTCACATTATGCCTTTCTTGCGGCTAATTCCTCGAATTTCTGTACCGTCCCCGCAACATCGGGGTTAGTTTCGACGATGGTTCTTGCATCAGCGATGCTCCACGCCCCGTTACCTGCGTGAGCGGGACCGGCAGCCAGGATAAAATAGAGGGCCTCGGTTTCCTCCGCCCGGCCAACAAGCATCATCGGCGTATCTTGGGCCATGATCATGTCCGCTGCTGTGTCCAGGACCCGGGCAAGAGAATTTCTCTCCTCCCTAACATACAGAAGAGGGCCCTGCAATCCGAAGTGGATCGCGGACTCGCCCGCAGGGCTCGACGGCAGCGTATAAATAAACAGATTTCCCCGCGACAGCGTCCGGCCGCTCTCAACGTAGTCCTTGAAGTACTCGATGTCGGACCTGAGCGAACCTTCCGTATTCGTCCCGATGATCCCGATGTCCAGCTTCAATCCTGGTGAGTACTCAATTCCTGAGTCCTGCAGGGCCAGCGCCACGGCATAGGCGGTCATTCGTGCCGTGCCGTCGAGCCGGCCGAAATTCTTAAAAGGATGGGAAAAAATCCCGCGCTTCAGAAGGGAATGGATGCCTTCCCCCATCTCAAATGCCCGGCGTCGGCCGCTCCTGATGCAGCCATAACCATTGTTCGTGAGCCACCCTATGCCCAGGACCGAAATCGTCATCGAAGCCTCACGCAAGGACAAGCGCAGTGTTCACGCCGCTAAAACCGGCATTTGTCACCAGCGCCATCCCCTCCCGTTCGATAGGCCGCATATGGTTCGACACCCATCCGGTTGCCTCATCATCAGTGGCTCGATCATGTTCACGGTGGGAGGAACAATTTTCTCACGAAGCGATCGCAGGGCGATGATCATTTCGACAAGACCCGCAGCGCCCATAGTATGTCCAATGCCTCCCTTGACGGAATAGACGGGGACCGGTTCCTTGAATACGGCGTGGAACGCCCGCATTTCCATTGCGTCGTTATACACGGTTCCGGTGCCGTGGGCGCCAATGACGCCGATAGCCTCGGACCCGATTTCAGCAGAAGCGAGCGCCTTGGTGATCGCCAGGATCAGGCCGTCGCTCTCACGCGACGGCCCGGTCATATGGTTCGCGTCGTCGCTTAAACCCCAGCCTGCTATCTCCCCGAGGATGGTCCGCTGTTCCCGCCGGGCCCGCTCCTCGCTCATGACCAGTGCGAATGCGGCTGCCTCGCCCACGCTCAAACCCGCCCTCCTTTTATCGAAGGGCCGTGCCGGCGCCTTGTCCAGCGCCATGAGCGAAGAGAACCCCGCAAAAATGAATTCCGTTACGCTGTCACAGGCCACGACGAGCACACAGTCCCCCTGCCCGTTCCGGATCAGGGCTGCTGCGCGCGCTACAGCAGCTGCAGAGGAAGTACAGGCCGCCGAGACCACCATGCCCCCGCCCCGGGCACCCGTCAGTTCCACGACCTTTGCGAGCAGTTTGCTCACCGTGCTTTCCCGGGGGTCTCCCGAACCGGCAAGAATGCTTTTTTCAAGAAAATCGATCTCGCCTTTCGTCGTCGCGAGAATGAGCTTCGCGTCCCCGGGAATGTCCACCCTGCTGTTCTGAAACAGGGAAACGAGCATCTGCATGACCAACGATTCCTTTTCCTGGTACGCAAGACCCTTTATCGTGGCCGCTACGTCGGACTGAAAAGCAGTGGTCTTGAACGGTCCAGTTCGTGGCCGCCGAGGCGAACTCATGCGTCTTACAACACCCAAGCCAGCCGCGCAACCACCTGCCACAACACAAGTTACTGCGCACTACTCACCAGGTAACCCGCCCTCGACCAATTCCCTCAAGGAAAAGAGGATTATAGAATAATTTCAACTTTACGCCGTCTATGCGAGTATCTACTCTGTACCTTCCACAAAAAGGGCGCGGTAACGGGATGGCCAGTCTGAAAGAACTCAAGGCGGGTGGTTGCACGGCCAGGTCGGCCGCTTTATCAAGCAGTCAAAGAAGCCCTGCGCGAAGCCGTCGACGCCGGCGTCTTCTCCCCCGGCCAGCAGATGCCCAGCACAAAGAACTCAGCGAACAGATGTCCGTTTCGCTCGTTACCGCACATCTCGCCTGCGCTTTGAACTCGTCACCTCCGGCGTCCTCGAACGCTCCCAGGGCAAAGGCACCTTCGTCCGCCAAAGCTACGCCAGCGGCAAAACCACCTTCAGCCAGTGCCGCATCGGCCTGATCTTCCAAAGCGATGCCTCGCTCGCCGATTTTTATCACGGTCAGATTCTCGAAGGCGTCCGCCAGGCTGCCCAATCCCTCGCCGTTGACCTGATGCTCCTCCGCTTCGGCGAAGATGTCCGCCGCGAATGCAACGGTTATCTGCTGGTCAACCCTCTTCCCTTTGAAATCGAATCCATCTCCCGCGAAATCTCCAAGCTCGCCGCCCGGCCGTCGTCGTCGGCGCCCTGATCCGGCTCCGCCAAGATCGCCTCCATCGACGTCGACAACATCCAACTCGCCCGCTCCGCCATGGAACACCTCGCCACCCTCTTCCGCTACCGCCGCATCGGCGACGTCGGCGGCACGGACCTCAACAGCAACAACCGCGATCGCTGGCTCGGATTCACCCGCGCCTGCCAGGAACGCAGCCTCGACTGCGGCGAACAAATCAAAGCCGCCAGTTGTGCCTCGACGAAAAGAGTGCGATGCCCTCGTACAAATGCTCTCTGCTTCAAACCGCCCCACCGCCCTCTTCGCCGCCGGCTATTACTTCGCCCTCGTCGACATGCCGCCACCGCCGCCGGCCTGCGCGTCGGCACGGACCTCTCCGTCATCGGCGTCGACGACCCCCCCAGCGCCGCCCACCTCTCCCCCGCCCTCACCACCATGATGCAACCCCTCGTCCAACTCGGCCACACGCCCTCACCGAACTAACCAACTGCATCCTCCACGAAGACGGCAAGCTTGAAAGCAAAATGCTCCGCCCCGAGCTAATCGTCCGCCAATCCACCACCCGCCCCTCCCCCCCCTGCGCCACGTTCGTGAACTCCTATTCAAAGCCCACGGATAGCATCCGTGGGATCTTCTCCCCATGTAGGGTCCGCCGTGCGGACCATCCGTGTGCGATACGTAAACCGCATCTTTTTTCTTTGTAGCCTGACCGGCATGCTGACGCGACATGAATAAACCACAGCGCCCCGGCCCGGAGGAGTGGCGTCAGATCATTGACGGCCAGCGAGACAGCGGGCTCACCGTCGCGGCCTACTGTCTGGAACGGGGAATCACCCAAGGTTCCTTCTACACTTGGAAACGGCGGTTGCGCTCGCCAGCGAAGCGAAACCGTCCGTCCAAGCCCGCGTTCGTCGAGGTAACGCCCCCGAAGATGGGGACGGCTGGGACGATCGAGATTTGTCTTCGCGGCGAGCGTCGCCTGCTGGTGCAGGCGCGGATTCGACCGTGATCTGCTGATCGACCTGATGCGCACGCTGGAGGGTGCGGCGTGATCGGTCTGCCCACACTGGCGTCGCTGGATCACTCCACCGCCACACGCATCTGGCTGGCGACAGAGCCTGCGGACATGCGTTGCGGGTTTGACCGCCTGGCGGAACTGGCGCAGGTCGTCACGAATCAGAACCCGATGGATGGCCATCTGTTCTTGTTTCGTTCGCGCCATGGTGACCGTCTGAAGATCCTACTTTGGGAGCGCGACGGATTTGTTCTTTGGTATAAGAGGTTGGAAGAGGGCGTGTTCAAGATGCCGCGAATCGAAGGCGATGCCAAGAGCGTGGAACTGTGCGCGCAGTGAACTGGCGATGATGCTGGACGGCATCGACCTGCGGAGCATCAGACGCGTGAAAAGATTTTCCCGAAGAAAACAACCCGCCTGAAACAATTTGCCGGACAGAGCGTTTCTACTCTTGTCGTCATGGAAGATGCATCAGCCATCATGTCTCTGCCGGATGATCCGCAAGCCCTGAAGCAAATCATTCTCAACCTTTCCCACGAGCGAGACCAGCGAGCGAAAGAGCGTGACGACTGGCACATCAAGTTCCTGCGCGTCGAAACTGAACTGCTTCGCCTGAGGAAGTGGTATTACGGTCCGAAGGCGGACCGGCTCCAGACCCCTGGCGATGTGGCCCAGATGCTGCTGGGCTTCGGCGAGCAACTGGAATCGCGCCCGGTGAATCCGGAAGATCTGCCGGCAGATGTTCCTGAGGCGGAGGTCAAGTCCGTTCGCCGGGTTCGGCGTGGCCGACGGAACCTGGCCGCCTTTGACAACCTGCCGGTGACCCGCAAGGAACACGATCTGCCGGAGGATCAAAAGCGTTGCCCCTGCTGCGGTGAGATGCGGCAGCGAATCGGCGAGGAGATCAAGCTGGCAGGTGGAGTTCATCC
>CAVWHO010000009.1:0-57762 GCA_963754875.1 Nitrospirota bacterium | reverse complement strand
TCGTCTGATTAACCGGGCATTTAACCTCGTTCGTTGACATACTGTTTTCTCCTCTCGATGGTTATGGCTTGCGTGGGGCACACTGAATAGCAGGCCTTGCACTTGGTGCAATAATCCTGGTCAATGGAATAGGAATCGCGCAGTTCCACGACAGCATCGAAGGCGCACGCCTCTTTGCACTTGCCGCAAAGGACGCAGTGTTCCGGCTGGATGCTGAATGTCCCCAGCCCCTGGCACCGCTTTGCCTGGCAATAGTTGTCGCGGATATGTTCCTCATATTCTTCACGGAAATATTTTATCGTCGAGAGCACAGGGTTCGGCGCGCTGTTCCCAAGACCGCAGAGCGAGCCGGAGACGATCATCTCTCCCATCTTCTCGAGCCGTTCGATATCCCCCTCTTCCCCTCTCCCCGTAGTAATTTTGTCAAGGAGTTCATACATCTGCCACGTGCCGACCCGGCAAGGCGGACACTTGCCGCAAGACTCGTTCTTGGTAAAGGCGAGAAAATACTTGGCCACGTCCACCATGCAGTCGTCCTCGTCGAGGACCACCATCCCGCCGGAGCCCATGATCGAGCCGACGCCCGCGAGCGTATCGAAATCCGCAGGCATGTCCAGAAACTGGGCCGGGATACAGCCGCCCGACGGACCGCCGGTCTGGACGGCCTTGAATTTTTTGTCCGGGTGCAGCATGCCGCCCCCGATATCGAAAATGATTTCCCGGAGGGTAATCCCCATCGGCACTTCGATGAGACCCGTATTCTTGATTTTGCCGGTAAGGGCGAAAACTTTCGTACCCTTCGATTTTTCCGTGCCGATGGAGGTATAGTAGTCGAGCCCCTTCGTGATGATCGTAGGAACGTTTGCAAACGTCTCGACGTTGTTCAAGTTTGTGGGCATACCCCAGAGACCGCCTGCCGCCTCGGAAAGCCGCGGCGGTCTGGGCCGCGGCATCCCACGCTCTCCTTCGATGGACGCAACGAGCGCCGTGGACTCGCCGCAGACGAAAGCGCCCGCGCCTTCTTTCACCTCGAGCGTGAAATCGAGGCCGGAGCCAAGGATGCTCTTTCCAAGCAGACCGAGCTCTTCTGCCTGCTTGATGGCGATCGTCAGGTTTTTCACGGCGAGGGGATATTCGTGCCGCACGTAGATGTAGCCGTGCTGGGCGCCGATGGCATAGGCATTGATGAGCATGCCTTCAATGACGGAATGAGGATCTCCCTCCATAAGAGACCGGTCCATGAATGCGCCCGGGTCGCCCTCGTCACCGTTACAAACCACGGCTTTGATCTTTGCTCCTGATTTTTTGGTGTGCTCCCATTTGAGCCCTGCCGGGAACCCTGCTCCGCCGCGGCCGCGAAGACCCGACTTCTTGACAATGTCGATGACTTCGTCCGGTTTCATCTCGGTAAGTACTTTGGTCAGACCCGCATAGCCTTCTTCGCGGATGGCGTCGTAGATATTACAGGGGTCGACGATCCCGTTCCGGTGGAGCGCCACGCGCTTCTGCTTTTTGTAAAAGGGGATGTCCTGCATCGCCACATTCGGGTCAGCTATGGAGTCCTCACGATACAACTGTTTCCGGTAAGGTACACCCTTGAGCACCGATTCGGAGAAGAGACCGGGGATGTCCTCCACTTTCACCTTCTGATAGAAGGTTTCCTGCGGTTCCTGGATCACGACGGGACCGCGCTGACAGAACCCCTGGCAACCGGTCTTGACGATCTCCAGGTCGGTCTGCTTTGCCGCTGCTTCTTCTTCAAATTTTTTGATGAGCTTATGGGACCCCGAAGCCTGGCAAGCCGTGCCACAGCAGACGCGGACACGATGAGTGTCCTTCTCGTTCCGTTCCTGCTTGAGCTTCTTACGCAGTGTATCGAGGTCTGCAGTGCTGTTCAGTCGTTTAAACGTGAGTTCCATGTTCACTCCTCGCCATCGCAATAATGTCGTCCACCATCTGCGGCGTCAGTTCTCCGTAGAGTTCCTGGTCGTTCACAGTGACCACCGGCGCCAGTGCACAGCACCCCACGCATCCCACAGTCTAGAGGGTAACTGAACGGTCCGGTGTCGTCTCACCTTCCTTGATACCAAGTTTGTTCTCCATCTCGCTCAGCACAGCCTTGGCGCCCCTTACATGGCACGCTGTACCGGTGCATACCTTGACGACGTTCTTGCCCCGGGGCTTGAAATGGAAATGCTTATAGAACGAGGCGACACCATAGACGGTCGACAGTGACAGGGATAGCCTTGCGGCAATCATTTTCATCGCGTCTTCAGAAAGGTAGCCGACTTTTTCCTGCACTCGCTGGAGTACGGCAATGAGAATGCCCCGCTTTCCTGTTGTGTCGTCCAGAATTTCCTCAACTTTTTGTATATCTTCTTGTTGAAGCACGGTGAGAACCTCCTCTAAGTAAAAAAACTCAATTATTCAATATATTATTGAAAGTTCAAGCTCTATTGTTACTTTTCTTCTAGTTAAGCTACTATTCGTAAACCTTCCAGATTAGAATCATGATCAATTAAAAGGTTGTGCATAATATCAACCGACCTCTGAAAATGCAAGAGAAAATGCTATAAATAAATTTCATAAAATGATTACAATTCTCTATTGGTAAACAGGTTATCGAGGTAGATTTTCTTCAGTCACAAAAGGTAATGTTAATTGATGCGGAAATGAATGAGGAGGTGAGTAAAGTGAGTTTTTTTCGGCAGTTGTTGAGTAAATAAACTCTCTGGTCAGTCAAGCAAGACGAGCGTTGACATCATGGCAACGGACCAGACGATGTCGGACAGGGATATCTGATAGTCTACCGTAGAATCGAAAAAGAGAGAAGTCCGTGCAGGGAACTCGTCGTCTTCCAGCCAATGAATCACGGTTACCGGCACGCGTGGCAGCGGATAGAGCGTTACGGAAGCATCACCAAAGCTCGCTATGTCTGAGCCGAACTTCACACCTCGCAAGATGAAACCCGCTTTATCTTTTCCGTACTTTTCCTGGACCCTTTCCAAAGGGAGAACGTGTGTCCCGGTAAAAAAACGCTGGCCGCCTTTAACGTCAATAGGCCTGATAAGACGAGCGGTCGGCGGAATGTCCTTTGCACTTGTCATGTACCAGAGCAACGCGTGCCTTAAAAAGTCCTTGTACCTGTCGAGAAAGAGAGTTGCCTGCGGATTATCGCTCTCGTAATCGTCCGCTCTTGAGGCGAAACAACAAAATCGACGCCAAACGATTTAATGATATAGGTCCCCATCGTCGCGTTATAGACAGCCTTCGCACCGGCACTGACATCCTTGGGTTTCAGACCCGAAAGTGTCTCCCATGCTTTCGCTTCTCCCCAGACTGTTTCTATGGGGGGACAAGTTCAATCCTGCTGTCCTGCTTTTTGACCTGTTGTTCTATATGATACGGTTTCATTTGGTTCGTCTCCACCAATCACCGGATTCGTGATTCTCACACGTTCTGGGCATTTTGTACAACATTCGAAACATATTTTTCAGTTTGTGGAATATCTCCCCTCTCCAACGACGATGATCATCTAAAAAAAACCGGGGTCTCTGGGAAAAAAAGAGACCCCGGTATCGCAAACCAGACCAGAGGGGCTGGCACCTACGCATCTGCCCTAGTGCACCTTCTAGGCCTTCGCGGCCGGCACCTTGTTTTTCAAGTACTCGTTCATTGCTTTTGCAGCTTTTCTTCCTGCCCCCATTGCGGAGATGACAGTGGCTGACCCAGTGACGATGTCCCCGCCTGCATACACACCCTCCATGCTGGTACGGCCTGTCTCTTCATCAGCAATGATGTAGAGGCGCTTGTTGACCTGCAAATTTTTTGCGCTCTGGGGAATGATGGGATTGGCGCCCGTGCCCAGGGCCACGATGGCGGTATTCACCGGGATCTCGAATTCCGATCCTTTGATGGCCTTCGGGGACCGTCTGCCCGATTCGTCGAGTTCGCACAGGTCCATTCTGACGCACTCGACCGCACGCACCTGGCCCTGCTCGTCGCCCAGGATACGCACCGGGTTGGTGCAGAGCTCGAAGCGAATCCCTTCCTCCTGGGCATGGTGGACCTCTTCTTTGCGCGCAGGAAGTTCGGTGAGTGACCTGCGGTAGACCAGGATGACCTCAGCGGCGCCGATGCGAAGCGCGGTCCGGGCCGCATCCATTGCAACATTCCCGCCTCCGAAAACCGCCACACGGTCGCCCTTCTTGATCGGCGTGTCGAATTCCGGGAACTGGTACGCCCGCATGAGATTGACCCGGGTCAAAAACTCATTGGCGGAATAAACGCCGTTCAGGTTCTCGCCGGGGATATTCATAAATTTCGGCAGGCCCGCCCCGCTCCCGATGAAGCAGGCGTCGCACTCCTTCATGATCTCATCGATGGTAAAGAGCTTGCCGACAACGGCGTTCGTCATGATCTCGACGCCCATTTTTTTGAGCACGTCGATCTCGCTGTGCACGATTTTTTTTGGCAAGCGGAATTCCGGGATGCCATAAACGAGAACGCCACCCGGTTCGTGAAGCGCCTCGTAGATCACGATGCTATGCCCCTTGAGGGCCAGTTCGTATGCACAGGTCAGACCCGAGGGACCGCTGCCGATGACAGCCACCTTCCTGCCGGTCTTCGCAGCAACCTGGGGCGCCTGGGACCCGCCGTTCGAAAGCGACTCGTCCGCGGCGAAGCGTTCGAGGCGGCCGATGCCGACGGGCTCGAACTTCTTCCCGATAACGCAGTTCTTCTCGCACTGGCTTTCCTGTGGACAGACCCTGCCACAGACCGCCGGCAAGAGATTCGCTTCCTTGATGATGCCGATCGCTTTCTTGAAGTCACCTTCCTTGATCGCCTTGATGAACCGGGGGATCGGAACATTGACAGGACAGCCCTCCACACAGGCCGGCTTCTTGCAATCCAGACACCGCGCAGCTTCCTGCATCGCCATCTCCGGCGTATACCCGAGGGAGACCTCTTTAAAATTCGAGCGCCTCACCTGGGGGGGCTGCTCGGGGATGGGTGTTTTTTTTGGTACGATCTTTTTCGGTGATTTCGCTTCTTCAGCCATGGCTTTGCCTCTCATAGGAAAAGTTTTTTTGCGCAAACTCTATTTCTCGCAGAGCACGCCCGCGTGCCGCTGTTTCCATCCTTCGAAGGATTCCCGCTGCTCGGGGTTATACGTTTTCTGGCGAGTCATCAAAACGTCCCAGTCCACCTGATGCCCGTCGAACTCAGGGCCGTCGGTGCAGGCAAACAGGGTCTGGCCGCCGACCGTTACCCGGCACCCTCCGCACATTCCTGTGCCGTCCACCATAATGGGGTTGAGGCTCACCATGGTTTTGACGCCGAAGGGGCGCGTCGTTTCGGATACAAACTTCATCATGATTGCCGGTCCCACGGTCACCACGAGGCCGGTTCCGCCTTTTTCGAGTTCCTGGCGCAGGGCCTCCGTCACGATCCCCTTCATCCCCCTGCTTCCGTCGTCGGTCGTTACAACGACCCGGCTGCAGACCTGTTCCATTTCCTTCTCATAGATGAGGAGGTCTTTGGACCGTGCGCCCATGACGCAGACAACTTCGTTGCCCGCTGCCTTGAACGAACGTGCAATAGGATACAATGGGGCAACGCCGAAGCCGCCGCCCACCACAATGACCTTGCCGGCCTGTTCGATGTGTGTGGCATTTCCCAGGGGTCCGCAGAGATCGAGGATATCGTCACCCGATTTCATGAGAGACATTTCCGTCGTTGTCTTTCCAACGGCCATAACGATCAGACTGATGGTGCCCTCTGCGGGGTTGATGTCCGCAAGTGAGATGGGGATGCGCTCTCCCTTGGCATGAAGCCTCAGAATGACGAACTGACCGGGCTGGGCCTTCTTCGAGATGAGCGGTGCAGCAACTTTGAAATAAAATACATCCGGCTTCCGAAGCAATTTCTTTTCAAGAATTTTTGGCATAATTGCGTCGTTCCTTCTGCGGCAGTCTGAGCGAGAATGTAGCTGCACGCGACCTGTAATGTGATTTGGATTTGCTTTATATGCCGTACTGGAAGTACGGCGGCAAGGTTAAATAGCGTTACAATACGTAACAATGTACTACTTTTTTAGATGCAAGAAAAGAAAAAAATGAGATATAGTTGTAAATGCGTGCAACGAGGAATAAAGGGGAAATTACCTTTCATCTTCCCCAAGTGCATCAATATTCATGGTGACAGCATCAGAATCGCTTCTGTGCAGCTGTAATTTAGCTTAATAGCATAACGCTACTTTCTCAAGAGAAAGCGTTAAGTTGAGGATGACAGCATTCGCAAATGGAGTTTTCAAAAAATTATTAATCTTCCTGGTAACGCAGACCGGCACCAGTTTGACAGGCTGATGACGTCCTGCTATCATTAATTCGTTATCCCGGCGTTAAGGAGAATCCCCTATGGGCATTCTAGCAATGATCCTCGCGGGCGGGAAAGGGGAACGTCTTCACCCTCTCACCATCCACCGTGCCAAACCTGCCGTTCCCTTCGGCGGCATCTACCGCATCATCGACTTCACGCTTTCGAACTGCATCAATTCAGGCATCCGCAAGATCGCGGTCCTTCCGCAGTACAAATCCTTGTCCCTGGACAAGCATCTCCGTCTTGCCTGGAATATCTTTTCCGGGGAGTTGGACGAATATATCATCTCCGTGCCTCCGCAGCAGCGAGTCGGCGACAAGTGGTATCAGGGGACAGCGGATGCCATCTATCAGAACATCTATATGATAGAAAAAGACGCGCCGGACCATATTTTCGTGCTCGCTGGCGACCACATCTACAAAATGGATTATGCCGAGATGTTGCGGTTCCATGAGGAACAACGAGCCGACGCGACCGTTGCCGCCATCGAGACCCCCAGCAGGAGCGCAGCCGGGTTCGGTATCGTCGAGGTCGACAACGGCGGTCGGATCATCGGGTTCGAGGAAAAACCGCAGAACCCGAAGCATATCCCGGGCAGGCCCGATATAGCCTTTGCCTCCATGGGGATATACCTGTTCAATACAAGCACCCTGCTCGAATACTTGAAATCCGACGCGCTCCAGGAAACAGCCCATGACTTCGGCAAGAACATCATCCCTCAGGTCATGAAAACATCGCGTGCGTTCGCGTACAATTTCAAGGATGAAAACAAGAAGGAGGCAAAGTATTGGAGGGACGTGGGGACCATCGACGCTTATTGGGAAGCGAACATGGACCTCGTAAGCGTGGACCCTCTCTTGAACCTTTACGACAAGGCCTGGCCAATTCGTACCTACCAGGCACAGAACCCGCCTGCCAAATTCGTGTTTGCCCAGGAGAAGAAGGGCGGCAGGCTTGGCATCGCGCTCGACTCGATCGTGGCACACGGCTGCATCGTAAGCGGCGGCCGTGTGCAGAACTCCGTGTTGTCTCCGAATGTGCGCATCAACAGCTTCAGCGAAATCCACGACTCGATTCTCATGGAGAACGTGGACATAGGCAGGCACTGCCGCATCCGGAAGGCCATCATCGACAAAGACGTTGTCATACCTCCCGGGACCGAAATCGGCTATGACATCGAGGAAGACAAGAAGCATTACCACGTGACTCCTTCAGGTATTGTGGTCATAGCGAAGGGAACAGAATTACAGGTAGAGACGAGACCGGATTTGGCGGAGAACGCGGTATAAGAGGATCGCCCGTTTTTACCTTTTTTTAGAATTTTAGAATTAAGGACACCGGGCTTCCGGTCGAAGGAAAGTTCATTGCGCTCATCGTGGCAAAGCACGCAGGCGCGGTGGAGGGTTTTTTTGAGCGCCAACCGGGCTTGGTGGAGCCGCATTTTGACCGTTTCATGAGAAATGCCGAGGACGTGCCGACCTTGGCATTCGTAAAGACCCTTCCAGATCGCTCAGCACGATCCGATAGTTTCCGGGCAGCTCGTTCACAAGGCCGCGGAAACACTCGTCAACCTCCTGTTGTGAACCTGCTCATTGGAAATAAGACGTATCGTGTGGGCAGGAGGTACGCTCCGGGATCATACCTTAAGAGAAAAAAACTGTTATTCCAGCACTTTCATCATCTCTTCGATCGGCTTTCTCTGCCTCGAGGGAGGATTTTCGTCGGGCACGCCTACAGGGAGGAGCGCGGCAATAAACTTTTCTTTACCGTAACCGAAAAGCTTTTCGAAGGCCTCCTGGGCCACAGTCGGGCCGGTCATCCAGCAGGAGCTATAGCCGAGCGCGTGGACCGCAAGCAGCATGTTTTGGATCGCAGCGGCAACGCTCTGGAGTCCCGGTGAAGGCCTGAGCCTTTTAATGTCCTCGGCTGAATATCCCATCTTCGCGAGGAGGCGGTCCGTCCCCGCATCGTAGGCTTCCATGAGGACGACGATCATGGCAGGAGCATGTTCAAAAAATGTATAGTAATTGTTCTTGTACGCCGAAAGCCGCTGCGACTGCTTTTCGTTCTCTGCAAAGGGGACCATCCGGTCGATCATCTCACGCACGGCACCAGCCATGTTCGTTAGCAATTCCCGATCCTTAACAACGATAAAGCTCCAAGGCTGCGCATTGTTCGCGGAGGGGGCCCACCGTCCGGCATCAAGGATCTTCTTAATGTCCTCGTCAGGAACCGGTGTTCGCTTGAATCGGCGGATGCTTTTACGTCCCTTAATAGCGTCGAAGAGATCCATGTTTTTTGATGTCGCATGGGGCAAAGCGCGTAGAGTTCAATTTCTCTGCGCTCTGATCCTACGCAAGCTCTGCAAGCTGTCTGATCAAGCGTTCGCTGTCCTTCCAGCCCAGGCACGGATCGGTAATGGACTTGCCGTAGACATTGTCCGAAACCTTCTGGGAACCTTCCTCGATGAAGCTCTCGATCATGAAGCCTTTCACCATCTTCCTCACTGTCTCGGAATGCTCCCGGCTCCGCATCACCTCTTTGGCGATCCGCGGCTGTTCCTTGTACTGCTTGTTCGAATTGGCGTGGTTCGTGTCGACAATGACCGCGGGATTGGCAAAGCCTCGCTCCTTGTAGATCTTTGCGACCCGGATCAGGTCCTCATAATGGTAATTGGGGATGCTCTGGCCGAACTGGTTCATCGCGCCCCTGAGCACACAGTGGGTCAGCGGATTGCCCGAGGTCTTTACCTCGTAGCCGTTGTAGCTGAACACGTGCGGCGCCTGGGCCGCGTGCACCGCATTGAACATGACGTCAAAGTCCCCGGACGTCGGGTTCTTCATGCCTACGGGGATATCGAGGCCGCTGCAGGTGAGCCGGTGCTGCTGGTTCTCGACGGAACGGGCACCCACGGCAACGTAGGAGAGCACGTCTTCGAGATAGGCATAGTTGTTGGGGTAGAGCATCTCGTCCGCCGCCGGCAGGTGGGACTCCTTGAGCGCCCGTATGTGCATTGTCCGGATCGCCTTGATGCCCTCGACGATGTTCGGCTCCTTCTTGAGGTTGGGCTGGTGGGCCATGCCCTTGTACCCGATCCCGGTAGTACGCGGTTTGTTCGTGTAGATCCGGGGAATGAGGACAATCTTGTCCTTCACCTCGTCCTGGACCTTGGCCAGCCGCGCTATATAATCGCACACGGCGTCCTCGTCATGGGCCGAGCAGGGACCAATGATAAGAACGAGCTTATCCACCGCACCGGTAAACACGCCGAGGATCTCCTTGTCCTTCTCCCTTTTGATCTTCTTCAGTTCCACGGAAAGCGGAAGTTTCTCAATGATCTCTTTCGCCTTTGGTATCTGACGGACGTAATCGAACCCCATAATTTTCTTCACAGCCTCCTTCTCACGACCACTCCGGTCCCAGCGTGAGCAGTATAAAAGCAGGCCCCACCTAAGTCAAGCCAAAAAACCGCTGCACAAGTTTGCTCTTCTTCGACAGTACATTCAAAAAACAGCTGGTTTTTTTCATCATAATATTGTATAAAAGGCTTGCCATGGCTAAGAAGCTTCCTGCAAAAAAAGGCAAAGGAAACAGTTTCGACAGATGGATGTTCGCAGGGATCATTATTTCCCTCGTTTTGATCGTACTCGCACTTTGGGGACCTTTGCGCAAATTCCGTTCACCGGCCGTTCCGCAGCAGGCCGGCAGGCATGAGCTGCCTCCCCCAGCCAAACCGTCGTTGAAATCCGTTGCACCGTCAACGAAGCTCGAACATCCGAAGCATAATACCGGGCCGGCGCTGCTCGGCGGTTCGATGCCGCTTAAAACCGTCCAGGTGGCCATCGTGATCGACGATCTGGGTCAGGACCTCAAGCAGGCCCGAGAGGTCATCGCGCTGCCCGCTAAAGTGACCTTTGCCGTCATGCCGGGGCTGGCCCAATCGAAACAGGTTGCCGCACTGGCAAAACAGCATAATCACGAGGTGCTGCTCCATCTACCCATGGAGTACCGGAGCAAAAATGGGAAGCCTGCGCCCGGCATGCTGCGTTCAGACATGACGCCCATGGAATTTCTCACGACCGTGAGCGACGACGTCGAATCGGTCCCCGGCGCAGACGGCATCAACAACCATGAGGGTTCCGCTCTCACGGAAAACAAGGAAGCCATGAAGTTTCTGATGGCCGAGCTCAAGGCCCGAAACCTGATGTTTCTCGACAGTTTCACCAGCCCGAAGAGCGTGGCCTATGCCACGGCAAAGGAATTCGGCCTTAAGTCCGGGAAGCGCGACGTGTTCCTGGACAATGACAGTAATGATCCCGTCTCGATACGCAGGCAGCTTGACGAGCTTGTCGAGATCGCCCGGAAAAACGGCAAGGCCATCGGCATCGGCCATCCCCATCCCGTGACCATCGCGGAACTCAAGAAGTGGCTCGCCGAGACGAAAGCCTCGGGCGTCGAGATCGTGCCGGTCTCGAGACTGATGCAGTAAATCAGGGTCCAGGGTCAAGGGTACAGGAAAAAGAGTCGAGGAACCAATAACGAGAGAAGACTTTTCCCTGGGCCCTAGCTCCTGGATCCTGGCTCATCTTGCAATACTTTCCCGTTCATCCATCATATGTATACCCTTGGAATAGAGACCTCTTGCGACGAAACCGCGGCCGCCGTGCTCAGGGACGACAAAGTGCTGTCGAGCATCGTGTCCTCACAGATCGACATACACAAGAAATACGGCGGCGTGGTCCCGGAACTCGCTTCGCGCGAGCACTTGAAGAACCTGATGCCCATCATTCGCGAGGCGCTAACTTCCGCGTCAATATCGCTCAAAGACGTCAACCTCGTTGCTGTTACCTATACCCCGGGACTGATCGGTGCTCTCCTGGTCGGAGTATCAACGGCAAAAGCCATTGCCTATGCGCAGAACATTCCCTTCATCGGCGTTCACCACGGCGAGGGCCACATCCTCGCAGCACATATTGAATATCCCGATATAGGATACCCGTACATCGCGCTGCTCGTGTCCGGCGGCCACACTGCGCTCTATCACGTTAAAGGGCTGGGTAGTTACCTGCTGCTGGGCCAGACGCGGGACGATGCAGCGGGCGAAGCCTATGACAAGGTTGCCAAGCTTATGGGCCTTGAATATCCCGGCGGCCCGATTCTTGACAAGCTCGCGCGCGAGGGTAATCCGGGTGCCATACCATTCCCGCGCGGTCTCCGGGAAGGTTTTGATTTCAGCTTCAGCGGGCTCAAGACCGCAGTCCGGAACCACATCGCCCTCTTCATGGACAAGGACAAAGGGATCGCACCCGAGCTCAACGTCAAAGACGTGGCAGCAAGTTTTCAGGCCGCGGTCGTGGACACCCTGGTCGAGAAGACCATGCTTGCAGCATCACAGATAGGTGCTGACAAGATCATTGTAGCAGGCGGCGTAGCAGCCAACAGTTCATTGAGGAAACAGATGAACGAAGAGGCCACAAAACGAGGCATCACGATCTACCTTCCTGGCATGTTCTACTGCATCGATAACGCGGCGATGATCGCCCTCGCCGGGTACCTTCATTATAAACGGGGTGAACGATCAAGCCTTGACCTGAACCCCCGGCCGACTATGCCGCTATAATGCTTTCTTATGAAATAAAAGCTTGCTATTTACAAAAAAAACTGTATTATACATTCCGACTGTTTAACAATGTGGCAGGATTTGACTGAAGTAAGGTACACGTCACGATTTCTCTGCCCTTCATATCATCGATCATCAACCCCCCTTGCTTTCAGCTCCCACTCTGAAATCGCAGCAGCATTTATGGTTGGCGAACGATGTAGTTATGCCGGTCATATTTGTGCTGGCGTCGTCTCCGTTCTCAGGGATACACGTGTGTCCCTGCGGCCCGCACGCAAACCCCTAACGGGATTTCTGTTTCCGGAATGATTGTCTATTCCGGCGTAGGAGATCAAAGGAGTAGTATGTCTTTTTCAAAATTGCAGCTCAACGAACCGATTCTCAAAGCAATCAAACTGTGCGGGTATACAGTACCAACGCCGATCCAGGCCGAAGCGATCCCCCAGGCAATCGCGGGTCACGACTTGATCGCCACTGCCCAGACCGGCACCGGCAAGACCGCTGCCTTCGTGATGCCGGCGCTTATGCGTCTAAGCGTGCCGTCGGCATCATTGAAAAGATCAAAAGGACCGCGCGTACTGGTTCTCACCCCTACACGCGAGCTGGCGAACCAGGTGACCGAAGCAGTCAAAACCTACGGGAAATTCATGCGGATCAGAAGCGGCGCGATCCTCGGCGGCATGCCCTACTTCGAACAGCAGCGGCTCCTCTCGCAGCCGGTCGACCTTATCGTGGCCACACCAGGGCGGCTGATCGACCATATGGAACGGGGTCGCATAGACTTTTCCCGGCTTGAGTTGCTCGTTCTCGATGAAGCGGACCGCATGCTCGATATGGGATTCAGCGACGCAGTGGATGCCATTGCAGGAGCCACGCCGGCGACGCGCCAGACGCTCATGTTCACGGCAACCATGGACAACACCATGGCAAAGCTCGCTCAGCGCCTCTTAAGAGAGCCGGTGCGCATTGAAATCGCGGGAAAGAAAACCACGCTCGAAGCTATCGAGCAGAGACTTCACGCCGCTGATGACATGCAGCACAAGAGCCGCATGCTCAAACACTTGATATCCGACAGCGGCATGACCCGGGCGATCATTTTCTCCGCAACGAAACGAAATGCCGACCAGCTTGCCATAGAGCTTTCAGCCCAGGGTCACTCAGCAGCGGCACTCCATGGAGACATGAGCCAGGGAGCCCGGAACCGCACCATCATGAATATGAAGCGCGGCAAGATCCGCCTTCTCGTAGCAACTGATGTAGCTGCCCGCGGCCTCGATGTGACGGGCATTACCCATGTGATCAATTACGACCTTCCGAAGAACGCGGAAGATTACGTCCACCGCATCGGCCGTACCGGTCGCGCAGGCGCATCGGGCATCGCCATCTCCTTTGCTTCCGGTAAAGAAGTTGATTCGCTGCGCTCGATCGAACGGTACATCGGCCAGACCATCCCCCAGCAGGTTATTCCGGGCCTGGAACCAGCACGTCCGCTCCGCCGCGAGAGCAGCGGAAGGAGCAGCAGGCCGGGAGCGTCATCGTGGAAAAAACCGGGTTTCTCTGGCAGAAGGTATGGGCAGAACAATTCCTCTCGGACTCCCTACGGAGTGCAGTCAAAGAGCAAGCCGACTGCTGAGGGCCGTTACTCTCAGGACACGAGGCAGTACTCCAAGAGAGATGGCGGAAAAACTTCTGACTTCCGGTCGGCAAAACAAGGCCGCCAAAACCGGTGGGTATAACCCGAAACAGTCTCGATCTGCGTTTCGCCAGGCACCCTTCCCGAGGGTGCCTGGTGAAATGTTAGTGTGATATAATCAATTCGTATGCGGGCTACCATCAAAACACAGGATCTCACACTCGGCATGTATGTCATGCTGCCGGTGTCATGGTTTAAGCATCCCTTTTTAAAAAACGAGTTTATCATCAGGTCCCAGGACCAGATCGACAAGATCATCGACCATGGGATCACTGAAATCGTTATTGATACAGATAAGGGAGAACCGGACATTGCTTCGCAAAACGCCGGTACCGTCAATCCGGCAAACACTCCCCCGAAGACCTGGGCGCCTGATAAGCTTATTCCTCCGCAACTAAGAGAAGCCGTTCATAACAAAACGCTTCCTCCTGAGAAAAAATCAAGGATTGTATACGAGTCATCTCGTGTCCTCGTGGAACGGTTGCTTGAAGATCCGAAGGCGGAGAATATCCAGGAAGCGAAAAAAGGCATCTCCGAGATCGTCGATCTGATCCTTGCAGAGGATTCCACGTCGCGAGAACTCCTTAAGCTCACTTCCCATGACTTTTACACCTACACGCACTCTGTAAATGTCGGTTTCTTTTCCGTCATGCTGGCAAAAGCCGTATTCAAAGGGTCCGATTCCCATAATATGCACGAGTTGGGCGCCGGTTTCTTTCTGCATGATATCGGCAAAGTCCGTATCGACCCCAGTATAATCAATAAGCCGGGGAAACTGACGGACGCGGAAATGGCGACCATGAAGTCACATCCCTATCAGGGCTACCGGATCCTGAAGGAAGCTAACCAGCTCACGGAAGAGTGCATGTTCATCGTGATGCAACATCACGAACGCGAAGACGGCACCGGCTATCCACGCATGCTTAAGGGAGACCAGATTCACACCTACGGTCGCATCTGTTGTATTGCCGACGTGTACGACGCGCTCACGGCAGAACGCTCCTACAAACAGCGGCTCAACACCTTTGATGCGCTCAAGCTCATGAAGGAACAGCTGTTGAACCATTTTCACCGCGAGTTATTTGCGAAATTCGTCCTTCTGTTCACACAATAACCTGTCCTCCACCAGAGCGCGCATCAATGCGCTTTTCTGTTCCCTTCCTCAATTAAGGGAAGCATACTTCCGTTTCAATTACTTTTCTGATCATCATAAGCTCCATTCTTGGCAATCTTTAAAAGCAGCGCCCGCCTTTTCTCACTTCTGCAAATGAACGAACCGAGCAGTTCCCAAAAAATCAACCGGTTATATTTTGGCATATTAGATGCAATTACACTAGCAAGACAGGATGAAAAGGAGGACACGAAGATGAAACACTCAATCTCAAGAAAAGCGGCTTACATCGGTGCAGGATCTGGATTGGCATTATTCGCACTCTTCGGGCTTCTTCCCGGGAGTCTTCTCGGAGGGGCTGCAGGAATAAAACTGGCAGGCACGCTCTTCGGGCTCCCGCTCGAATCGGGCCTCCTAGCGAGAACCATTGTACTCAGTTCAATGCTCGTCGGCGTTTTGGTCGCAGGAATCGCTATTGTGACGGCAATGTCCGCCGCCGGTTGGCTCCTGGGCAGGGCTGTGGAGGATATCGGGATGTCAGCGGAAACGCGGCAGGAACCTATCGTAATGCGACAGAGATGATTTCGAACTACGCTCGAATTAAATTCACAGCTTCGGCTGAAAGGAGATTGTCATGAAGAACGAAATGGTAAAAGCAGGAATGAAAATCGGAGCAACAATCGGCGGGCTGGTATTTGTGGTATTCGGGATCATGCCCGGGTTCTACTTCGGGAGTTACGGCGCCTTGATCCTGCTCCAGAAGCTGATGGGCGGCACGGTGGAGCCCACTCTTTTCGTGCGGGCAGCAATAGTGATGGGAATAGTCGTTGGCATTGCCTGCGCGGCGGCCGTAAGCCTCGTAATCGGCGGCCTGCTCGGCACAGCACTGGGCTATGTGGTTTCTGCACCAACAGCGGTCCGCGAAAAGCAGGCTGCAGCAGAGAAAGCGTAAACGGGAATGCGAAGTACCAATGTCGGATTGAGGAGTGTGAGTGGAACAGTGAATTACCCCGCAGCAGAGCTGCGGGGCATCCTAAATGCGCTAGAACCTAAAGCCAACTTGCTCATCATGCTGATACCGAATATACTTTCTTATAACTTCTGCCGTTACTTTGTCGCCAACCGAACGGACAAAGTAGCCGTCATTCCAGAGTTCTCCTCCCCAAAGTTTTTTCTTTATCTCGGGGAATTCTCGAAACATCATCTTTGCCGATATGCTTTTGATTATCTGTACTACCCTCGCTGGAGCATACTTCGGTGGCACAACCAAAAACAAATGCACATGATCATCCATTGCTTCCATCGTATCTATTTCAAATTCATATCGCTCTGCGATCTCACGAAATATCTCTTTCAGTCTCGTCGTCATTCGATCGCTGAACAGCTTCCTTCGATATTTTGGTATCCATACAAAATGGTACTTCAGATCATAGACGCTATGTTTGCTTCTTCTCAATGGGCTCATGGCCCGTATTGTAACAGATTCTCATCCTGACTTCGTCAGGATATCCTTTTCATCCCAGCAGCAGAGCTGCTGGGTATTTCAGGATGTTTTTATAAAATTAAGGCCACAGCGAGATAGATTGACCCAGGAAGGCGGTGAGGAATCACCGCCTTTTTTGCCTGGACCGGGAGAGCTCAGCCTGAACAGAGATGCCAATAAAAAAAGCCCCGGAAATGATCCGGGGCTTTTGGAATTGTCATAAATTTTATTTTCGCTTGTTAGACTTTGGCTACGTTCGCAGCCTGCAGCCCCTTGGGGCCCTTTACGACTTCGAAGGTCACCTTGTCGCCTTCGTTCAGGGATTTGAACCCGTCCCCTGAAATTGCCGAAAAGTGCACGAATACGTCCTCGCCGTTCTCCTGCGTGATGAAACCAAACCCCTTGCTATTGTTGAACCACTTCACTACACCATTTGCCATTCTGTTTCTCCTCTTGCTTCTGTTTTTAAAATTGTCCGGGAAATATCCGCGGATAAGTCAAGAATACCGTTTTCTCTTTATCATGTCAAGCTGATAATAAAAAAAATTGCTTCCTGCACGGATGCTATGGAGTTTCAAAAAAGTGCAATTATTCAGGGAAAAGACCGGTCGCGGCATTCGCGTGCGTCACGATTTTTTAGGCCGTTGATATGCCTTTGCCTGGTGCATGAACGCTTCGAGTCTGGTCAGGGTCTGAGAATCGCCCTGGCCCTCATAGGCTATGTTCAGGAGCGGAATGTTATGATAATCCTCTCGCACGCGCTTGAGTAGTGCCGTCGCGATGGTGCCGGGCATGCAGGTAAAGGGCATGACATTCACGATGCCCGATACCCCTCGATTGATATAGTCGATTGCCTTGCCCACGGACAGCACCGCTTCGCCCTCAAAGGAGTGGTGAATATAGGGCAAGGCCGTCCGTAAGGTCTGGTCGATGCTCGGTTCATGCAGGCTCCGGAGATTCCCGTTAAAGCTGCTCAGGAACCTTCGTTCGTCCGTATGCTGGATATGTCCGGTCACGTATGCCTTGATCAATTCTCTCCAGGAGCGGTTCATCAGTGCCGATGCCTTGGCCGTGGTGTTTATGTACAGGAGCCATTCGGAAATGGGCGCGACCCATGCCTCGCCTCCGAGCTTTTCGATCTGTCTTACCACATCCTCGTTGCTGAACCGGTTTGACCGGATATAGATTTCACCGACTACGCCGATCACGGGTTTGGTCCGTTTGGTGATCTCGATAGCGGTAAAATCCTCGTAAGCCTGTTTCATCACCGGTAGGAGGTCTTTCCTCTTTTCGATGGCAACGGTCATACGTCCCAGTGTCGCCTGATACACCTGGTCCGCTTGCCCTTTCTGTTTTTCATGGGGACGAGTCTCCCAAAGCGCCTTCTGAAGCATATCGACTGCGAAGACGCCGCGCCAACTCATGAGCACAAAATTTTTGTCTAAAGCCCGCACATCATCGTGGAGCGACTCATCCTGCATGGGGGCCAGGATCTCGACGCGGTCGAGTCCGATTTTATCGAGCACGTGGCGGTGGTAGCGGTTGTACTGGCCGAACCTGCAAGGGCCCTTGCCTGTAGGCATGAAAAAGGCGCTCTTGTCCGGATCAAAACCGGGACGCCGCGTCGCTTTGATCATGTCACCGGTAGTGAGCGCCAAGGGATAACACTCGCGGCCCGAGCTGTGTTCCCTGCCGATCCTGACGGTTTCTTCGTCTGACTCAGGCAGTACTTCTGCTTCTACTCCACAGGCCCTGAATGCTGCTGCGAGCGCATAGGCATGATCGGTCATGGGCGGCAGGTAAACCTTCTTCGCATGGAGGGAACTCTTTCCCGTGCTCTTGCGCGGAATGGAAAAGGAGCCGGTACGTTTGTTGATAGTCGCGTTGTTCAGGCTATCCAGAAAGGCCTCGATCCGAGTGATGGCCCCGGCGTCTGCGCTGTGTTCATCGATTTCGAGCTGGAGATATGGTTTGCCCGCCATTTCGCGCCGGAAAAAATGGGTAATGAACGAATCGGGCCCGCATCCGAAATTTGTTATATAGATCGGGAAAAGGTTCGGGTGTTCTCGAATATATCGCGCCGCCGCGATGATCTTTTGGCCTGACCGCCAGTACATCCCTTCCTGGCCTGACAGATCCACCTCGTGGAGCGGAAGATAGTCCATGGGGATCGCCTGTACGCCGAGGTCCCGTATCTTAACCGGCAGGTTCATGTTCACGCCGGTATCGCAGGTGTTGTAATTACGGCCGATGAGGACGAACGCTTTCTCGCCCGCTTTAATCTGTGATAGGACGCTGCTGCCGCGCGCTTCTACGGCATGGTGGAAGCTCTTCTGCGCCTCCCCTGCGGCCCGCTGCGCACGCGCCACAGCTGCCCTGCCTTTCCCCAGCATTTTTCCAATGGACCGCATACTCTTGCTGAACTGGCGCTCATCGTGCAGGAAGAGAATCGGTTCGATCGTCTTTGTCTCCCCGAAACGAATCGATGCTCTCGAAATATAGGGAAAGGCCTGGGCATAGGGACAGGCTTGCGCGTTGTCGGTTTGACTGTGGGCATCGGGGAACCGGATAAAGCTCGGGAGAAAAAGAAAATCCACCTTTTTATCCAAAAGGTCCAGGACATGCCCGAGCCCCACCTTGGCCGGGAAACACGTCTCCGCAACGGTTGCTTCGAGCGATCTGTTTACCAGGGTACGGTTCGTGCGTTCGGACAGGACGACACGAAAGCCGAGATGGCTAAAAAAGGTTTGCCAGTACGGAAGGTAATCGTTGACGTACAGCATACGCGGGATGCCGATCAACGGTGCCTTTTCATCAGTCGGGGAAGAGGCTACAGCGGACTGCTGCATTTTTTCACGCTCCGCAAAAAGATCAGAAAGCGCGTCAGCAGTGGAACTCTTTTTCTTGATATCATACTTCTCGCACCGGCTGCCGTAGAAGAGCGGCTTCTCGCTGCCGAAAACCACCCTGCGGATGTCGCAACGGTTCGCGCATTCGGCGCACTCGAACGTTGTAATAGTGTATTCGCGCTTGCTCAGATCGAAGCCCTTGAAACCGCTCGCGCCCCTGCTTCCGCGCATGGCAAGAATGGCAGCGCCGATCGCACCGGTGACTTCGTGGTGTGGCGGTACGGTGATGTGTTTGCCGGTGATCTTCTCGAAAGCGGAAACCACAGCCCTGTTCGCAGCCACGCCGCCCTGGAAGAAAATGCGCTTGCCCACCGGCTTGCCTGCCACGACCTTGTTCAGGTAATTATAGGCGATCGAGTATGCAAGCCCCGCAGTGAGTTCCTCCACGCCGAAGCCGGTATTCATGGAGTGGACAAGGTCGGACTCCATGAACACGGTGCAGCGCTCGCCGAACCTGCAGGGCGATTCAGAACAAAAAGCCTTGCCCTCGAACTCCTGTTTGATCCGGATGCCGAGCCGCTCCGCCTGCTCTTCGAGGAACGAACCCGTCCCGGCAGCGCATGCCTTGTTCATCTCGAAATCCACCACGGCCCCGTCCCGCAGGCTGATGTATTTTGAATCTTGGCCGCCGATCTCGAAGATCGTGTCCACAGTCTGGTCGATGACTGCGGCAGCAGTGGCCTGGGCCGTGATCTCGTTCCTGACCACATCTGCACCGATCATGTCAGCGGTGAGATATCTGCCGGAACCTGTTGTACCGGCGCCGAGGATATTCAACCGTTTTCCCATTTCGGCGCCAACCTCTGCCAAGCCCTGTTTTACCGCTTCGATCGGCCTTCCCGCCGTAGGCAAGTAACGTTTCGACAGCACCCGCATGTTCTTGTCGATCACGACGACATTGGTGGAGACTGATCCGACATCGACGCCGAGGTATGCATCGATCAAGCCGCCGCCCTGCGACACCGCGTCCTGGTCAGGATTGGGCATGATGCCGCCCGGCTGGGAAAGCGGGCTCATTCCTTCTGAGGTCTTTTTGTTGTCTGATGCGAGAAGGCGCGCGAGTGCATCAACTCCTCGGTACGCAACAACCGCCGCGGGCTGCTGGAGGACCATGAGCGCTGCGCCGATGGCCCCGGAGGTTTTGAAATGCTCCGGCACCGTCATCTCTTGTTCCGACAATTTGAGCACGTCACGGAACGCCCTGCGCATGCCCGGGTTCTCGGCAACGCCGCCGAGAAACAGGACCGGTGAAAAAACCTTCTTCCCCTTCCCGACTGTAGCCTTGAAGTTCCGGGCCATGGCATAGCACAGGCCGGCCACGATATCATAGTTGGGCGTCGCGATCTGCTGCAAATGAATCATGTCGCTCTTCGCGAAAACGCTGCACCTGCCTGCTACGCGCGGCGGAGTTTTTGATTGGAGGGCGATTTGGCCGAACTCTTCGATCGTCAGATGGAGACGTGTCGCCTGTTGATCCAGAAACGACCCGGTGCCTGCAGCGCAGGCCGTGTTCATGGAAAAATCCTCGATTTTTACGCCTGCTGTTTCGTCCCCGATAAGATTGATGAGCTTGGCGTCCTCCCCACCCAGTTCGATGAGGGTCCGTGCCTCGGGATAAAAACGGCCGGCAAAAGATGCCTGGGCGAGGATCTCGTTGATGAACACGGCGCCGATGGTATCGGCGGCTTGTTTGCCGCCGCTCCCGGTGATGCCGGCGGATATGATCGGGCGTCCGGAATATCTCGACGTGATCGCGGTGAGTTCGTCAAGAAGTGTACTAAGCGGGTCGCCCTTGATCCGGACATAATTGTCAGAAAGAATCCGTCCATCCCTGTTGAGAACGGAAGTCTTGATCGCTACCGAACCGATATCAACGCCCAAGAAGAGATCTTCTCGCATTCGTATGTCCTTGACAATGAGATTTGTTGTTGGCGCGGGTGAACGATTGCTTCGGGAAGGCACGAGATTATTATAATGAGAACAGGGGGGTTAGTCAACCCTGCAAAACCACATATGCGTATTTTTGTCAGTGGAGCCCTCCGGAGGAGCCGGGGGATTCCAAGTCGCGGGATGGAGAAGAAAACTCAAAAAAATGCACAGAATCAATAAAAAATGATATAATAATGCCTTTCGTGCATCTTATTCATTCCATCCGAGGAGCAGTATGATCCCCTCAGCCGGTGATATTAAGGACATGACCCTCCCCTGGCTCTTTCAGGATATCCGGGCGGATAAGATTTCCGGCACTGCGACCTTTAGCCGCGATGACGAAATCAAAAAAGTCTATTTTAAAGGCGGAGATATCCTCTTCGCGTCATCAAATTTGGATGAGGACCGACTGGGCGAGTTCTTGCTGCGCAAAGGGAAAATTACGAAAGCGCAGTTTGACCAATCATCAGGCGCCGTTATCAAGACGGGAAAGAAGTTGGGTGCCGTCTTGTTCGAAGCAGGCATTCTCAAGCCGCACGATCTTGTTGCCCTGGTGAACCTCCAGGTCAAGGAAATTATCCTGACATTGTTCAGCTGGCGCGACGGTCATTACGAGTTCGACCAGAACATCTTGTCGCTCTCTGAGCTCATACCCCTTCATATCAGCACCGGGGACCTGATAATCGAAGGAGTCAGCAACCTCGACTGGAAGGTCATTCGCAAGTCGCTTCCGCCACTCTCCACGGTCGTGCGCCCTGCATCGGATCCCTCACTCCTCTTCCAGAATGCCCACCTCGAGCAAGACCAGCGCGAGGTGCTCACGCTGATCGACGGGAACAAAAGCATTCAGGACCTGTGTGGTCTAAGCGGTATCGGTGACTTCAACACGCTCAAGGCTATGTATGTACTCCTGGCACTCCGGATGGCGGAAAAAGGAGAGATCAAGGCGGAGGACGACAAAAAATTTGTGAGCGAAGTGGTGCGCGACGAAGTAACGCACAAAGGGAAGCCTCTGGAAGAGCCCGAAATATCTTCTGCAGACATGAAAAAATTGATACAATCCGCCTACGACAGCCTCTCCGGGAAGAATCATTACGATGCGCTCGGCGTGGCCAGGAACGCCACTCCCCAGGAGATCAAAAAGGCGTATTTTAAACACGCAAAGCTATACCATCCGGACCGGCACTTTGATCCTGAAATGAGCGATATGAAAGAGAAGCTCGAGGCTCTCTTCGCAAGCATCCATGAAGCCTACGAGACACTGAGCACGCAGTCCCGGCGTGACCAATATGATGGTGTTCTTGCCAGAGAAGAAACGAGAATCGGGGCAGCAGAAGCCGCACAGCGGGGAAGGCGAAATAACAAGGAAATTGCTTCAGACCAGTTTCAAGAAGGAAAAGTGCGGTTCAAAGCGCAGGACTTCTGGGGAGCAGAAGAGTCCTTCAGGTGGGCTATTCGTCTCGAACCGAAAAATGCCGAATACGTTTTTCATCTCGGTCTCGCGCTCGCGCGGATACCGAGAAGAGGCCACGAGGCGGAGGATTATTTTATCAAAGCAGTCGAGTTGAGCCCGGCAAACACAAAATATTTTCTGGAGCTGGGCAATTTCTATATGAAAAACGGACTGAAACTGAAAGCACTATCAATGTACCGGAAAGCGCTCAAGAACGACCCTGCTTCGGACAAGATTAAGTCACTTATTAAGAGTGCCGGAGGGAAACCGTAGAGCGACATCCTCTCCCAACCCCTTCGTTTCGATACGACTGTCGATCCGCGTCAACCCGCACTCCAGATGGCTTCGGGCCGTCCTGCCACCTCGAAACCCGGATCCCGCTACCTTCAACTGACCGTTCACGCAGTGCGGCATCCGGAGTAGAATTCTCCCTCTCTGTTCTCTCGGCCACGTTGATATTATTTGCCCCTTGCGCTGTCAGGAATATCCGGGAATGAAGTTCGCGGCAATTCACGCCCTTTTGCCAGCGCTGATCTTTCATGGCCGAAGACGACACGTGTGGCATTTTTGAGTGAATGCCAATGCACTGTCATGCCGGACATTTCCAATAAGTGATTCTAAAGTTGTAAAGAAATTTCCTAAAATGCCGATAAGAGCAGTAAGCAGTAAAAGGAGGCAGACATGTTAAAAGTACAGGGTTTATCCCAGATCGTTCAATCCGGAGTATGGAGGCAGAGTATCGAAATTCTCGATGATAACCGCGTCATTGGCTTCGTCGACCGCGAAAGAACGCGATCAGGCACATTTACGACAACGCGAAATCTGCAGGGTGACGTCATGGAAGGTGAATGTCTGGAGTGGCTTTTACGTCAAACTGGGTAATAATTTTTTTTGAGTCTGAAGGAGGATGTTCGCCCTGAACGACAGGAGTGCATGTTTTTTTTATTTGACGCGTGCAGCTTTTGGATCATCGTCGCCTCGATTCCGCTGATTGATGAGGGTGATGCTGATAGATGACTTCACCGTCTTTGCTTCTGATTTCGACGCATCTTGTATCGCCGCCGTACTTCACGTATTCTTTTCCGGATACCGGGATGGAACCTCTCGCCCCCCAGCAGGTGATCCTCATGCTGCGCCCTCCTCACGCGGGAATGATGGTCTCAGCGTCGGTTGCTGCTCTGCCTTGGCTTCACTTTCCGCCCCAGTGCTCGGAATAACAGATCTCCTGCAGCGGCTTCCTTGGAGGGCCGTCTTTTTTCTCCTCCACGGGATATCCCATCGGGAAGAGCCCAACGATCCTGATCGTGGAGGGAATGCGCAGGAGGCTTTTGAGTTTCTCCTCGTCGTAAATGCCTACGAACACCGTTCCCAGTCCCAGGCCTCTTGCCGCCAGCATCATGTTCTGGGCAGCAAGTCCGAGATCGACGAGGTAATAATTCTGGCCCCAGATGACGCCCGATTGCCCGGGGTCGGCGCACATGACAATGACCACCGGTGCATCGGCAAGGGCCTTCATCGAAGGGTTCGACTTGTAACCCTTGGGAGCAAAATAGGACTCCACATAAGACGACGCACTAATCTGTTCTTTCGTGGCTTTGTCTTTCACGACGACCAGACGCCAGCATTGATAGTTTGCCCACGAGGGCGCCATGCGAACAGACTCGAGAACTTGCTGGAGTTTCTCTTCCTCAACCGGCCTGTCGGAATACTTGCGGATGCTCCTGCGTGTTTTCATGGTCTCAAAAAGTTCCATTGGTTCCTTCCCCCTCATTGGTTAAAAAAATCCCAAAATTGTATAACTGTGTTCGCAGGTCAGTCCCCTTTGCATTGCCCGTAACGGTAAAAACGAGCGTTCAAGAATGACTGCTGAAGCGACGAATATACGGTGCGAAAGATATTGTGCTAGGAACTACTGTATTAAAATTCCATAGTGAAGTCAATCACAAAGGCATTTTTAGAGAAAGCATCGTTCATTGGTTATCGAAGCAAGTAGTGAATTACCCCGCAGCAGAGCTGCGGGGCATCCTAAATGCGCTAGAACCTAAAGCCAACTTGCTCATCATGCTGATACCGAATATACTTTCTTATAACTTCTGCCGTTACTTTGTCGCCAACCGAACGGACAAAGTAGCCGTCATTCCAGAGTTCTCCTCCCCAAAGTTTTTTCTTTATCTCGGGGAATTCTCGAAACATCATCTTTGCCGATATGCTTTTGATTATCTGTACTACCCTCGCTGGAGCATACTTCGGTGGCACAACCAAAAACAAATGCACATGATCATCCATTGCTTCCATCGTATCTATTTCAAATTCATATCGCTCTGCGATCTCACGAAATATCTCTTTCAGTCTCGTCGTCATTCGATCGCTGAACAGCTTCCTTCGATATTTTGGTATCCATACAAAATGGTACTTCAGATCATAGACGCTATGTTTGCTTCTTCTCAATGGGCTCATGGCCCGTATTGTAACAGATTCTCATCCTGACTTCGTCAGGATATCCTTTTCATCCCAGCAGCAGAGCTGCTGGGTATTTCAGGATGTTTTTATAAACAGGATGTTGACACTCCCACGCTAAAGCATGTGGATTTTCTCGCGCTGGTTTTCATAAGTGGATATCGGGAAAACCCGCCCGTACACCGGGGCGACGCGGAGAGAGGATTCTCCGCGTCTCGGGGGAGCAGTATTTCACCTCATGCCGCCTTTGCTCGTCGCACAAGTTTGGCCACAAGTTTGATATCGACACCGGTCAGAGCGAGAGAAACAGGACAGTTTCTCGCGGCCTGTTCCCCGATTTCGCTGAACGTTTTTTCATCGATACCTGGTACATCGCCCTCCGTATTAAGCTCGATGGTCTGAATCTTATACCCTTCACCGACCTTGTCAATGGACACTTTGGCTACGGTGTGGACGTGGTTAGCCCGATAGCCTTTCTGCCCCAGCATCAATGCAAAGGCCATACTGAAGCAGCCGGCATGCGCTGCTCCGAGCAATTCTTCCGGGTTAGTGCCTGATGCATGTTCAAATCGAGAACCGAAGGAATAGCTCTCTTCAAAATTTCTGCTGCCGATCTTAACGGTACCCTTCCCATTTTTGATGTCCCCTTTCCACAGGGCTTCGGAAGTACGTACTATCATATTAGCCACCTCCTTCTTGCGATATATCTGTGTTTCATGAATATGTCGTTTACACTGTCGTATAATCTAGTTTACCACCCGCACGGCCAAACGGGTATTGGTCGAAAGTATGCGTGATCATCGATGTCAACGCGATGACCGGGTATTAATGCACACCGGCTGCACAGGGGATTGACAAGACAGGCAGGCTCCCTTATACCTTGATCCTGATTTTCCCGGCATCACCTTCTTTTCCCTCTACCTGAACATCCACATCGAGGAATTGTTTCACAACCCAAATGTTCGTGAGCAAATGCCGCGTTATGCTGCTCGTCGTGAATTCCGAATCTCCGCGAGCAAGCGCTAGATAGGGAATGATTTGATCTGCAAGATGAGGATCAAGCGCGCCCCATGACTCTGTGTACGTAAAGAAGGCTTGACAGGCCTCGTCCGCGACTTCTTCAGCTCTTTTGCCAATTGCACCGAGGGCATCAAACCCTGCGATAATGTTCTCAAACTCAGCTTTCAGAAAGACAAATGTACCTTTGCCAGGAGAGGTCGCATCGAAGACCTCCACATTCGCATCCATGCCTTTTTCCAGAAGCATATGAACAGCCCTGTTCCGTTGTCGCACGGCAATCTCTTTCGGCAAATTCGCAACCGCCGAGATACCCGCGACGCGGAGTAACCTGCCGCGACTCAGTATCCTGATCGGAAGCATTTTTTCGCAGGGTATGATTCTCGCCGTTACCGATCCTCCGCCCCCGGGATACCAACCCCAATTCTTGATAGCGATTTCGATCGTTGCGTTGATCCGCTTGAGCAGCGGCAAGAAAATAAATTTTAGGTAATGAAAGGTAGGGCTCCAGGGTACATGGGTGCCGCCGAGCACGGTGACGTTTGTCGGCTGCTCGGCAAAACAAAGCGGGAGCAGGATCGTCTGGATTACGAGAGACGTGCTGCCTGCGCTCCCTTTTTTCTCGGAAACGTCGAATTGATAGTCGCCTCCAATAAGCGCACGGGGCAGAAACATGATCGACGTAGATGAAAGCTCCGCGCCTTCAACCCGGGCGCGGCTGATCGCGGCCGCTGCATTAACTGCAGTCAAATGCTGCGGCTGCAGCCCCGGCTTTTTCCGTGCCCTCCGGATATTGATGATCTCTATCGGTCTGCCGAGTGTACACGCCAGCGCCAGAGATGTTCTCAGGATTTGTCCGCCGCCTTCACCGTAGGAACCGTCGATGCATTGGACTTCTTTTGACGGCATGTGGGACAAGGATCATTCCTCCCTGTGACTCACGTAGGACTTTAGTTGTATCAGAGGTTCTTTAGAGGCTCAAAAGAAGGAATAAAAAAATCAGATCGCTTATTTTAGTAAAAAAAATGTTTTATTATGTAAAACGTGTAAGCTCATTAAAAACCACAATTTTTCATAATATTAGCACCTATTTTAAGATATATATACCATATTATTTCAAGCACTTGACTTTTAAAAATTTTTTGGTACATTTAATCATTAGCACTCTATTATAGAGAGTGCTAATTGCATTCATCAACTATTTTCCTGAAAGAAGGAGGAGAAGCACATGTTAAGTACTGATTTTAGCAGGTTTGGTTTGCTTGATCCCTGGCGCACTATAGAAAAATTACACCGAACAGCATCAGGGATGCTCGCTCAATCAACGAGTGAGTTTCCGTCAGTCAATGTCTGGGCCGACACTGACACGGCCATAATTACATCTGAGTTGCCGGGGATTGATGCCGAAAAGGTAGATATTTCGGTAAATGGCAAGTCAATCACTCTGCGAGGTTCGCGAAAGTCAGAGGACGCCTGTGAAGGAGAATGTTATCATCGGCAGGAGCGGTGGCACGGCCAATTCACCAGGATCATCGACCTTCCCTATCTCATAGATACCGAAAAAGTGGAGGCACGGTTCAACAAGGGCGTTCTCCATTTGACCGTGCCCCGTGCGGAAGCTGACAAACCGAGAAAGATCGCTGTCAGGTTCGAATAGGACAAAGGAGGTTGTACCATGACGGAGTCAACAAGGGACATTACGAAGAAGGAAGCCAGCACGCCCGAAGGCGTGGAGCGCACGCGGTCCCATAAAGTGTATACGCCGAACGTCAATATCCTGGAACGAAAGGACGAAATCGTTGTGACCGCTGACCTGCCGGGCGTGGATGAGAAATCGCTCGATATTACACTGGAGAAGAATGTATTGACCATTAACGGGCGGGTCGAATCGGAAGTGCCTGAACCGTACCGCATGGCCTATTCGGAATATGGCATCGGCGACTATCATCGCGCCTTCACCCTCTCTGACGAGGTGGACAAGGAGCGGATCCAGGCAACAATGAAGAACGGCGTCCTGCGGCTAGTCATGCACAAAGCAGCCGCGGCAAAGACCAGAAAGATCATGGTCAGCGCAGAGGCATAGAAAAGCGGTCCTCTCCAGCCTCGGCCTCTCTTGCGATGGAGTGACAACAAACCTTGCCGGAAGATCGCAGACTAAAAGGCCGGTGCAAGGAAAAACAATGCACCGGCCTTTCATTTTTACCGAATTGTTGCTATACTGTGCCGCCGAACGTCAAGGTGAACAAAGGACAAGTTTTCAATGCCGGATAATCCCATTATCGTACGATGCAAAGCCTGCAGAACGCTGAACCGCCTACCCGAGGGCAAGCTCGACAGCCATCCGGTCTGCGGCCAGTGCAAAGCCCTCCTTGAGGTGCCGCATGCGCCAATCAACGTGACAACAGCGAGTTACGACCAGCAGATCAGGGACTGGCCGGAAGTCATCGTTGCGGAATTCTGGGCCAAATGGTGCGGGTATTGCCGTACGATCGAACCGTTTATCAATTCGCTTGCCCTGAAAAGGGCCGGTCATCTGAAGATCATCAAAGTTGACGTGGACTCCGAGCCGGTCCTTGCACGGCGTTTTATGATCAAAGCCACCCCCACCTTCATTCTCTATAGAAATGGTCAGCAGCTCGCACGTTTCGACGGAGCTCCGGTGCAGAACACCGAGCTGGAGTACTGGATCGACCGCACCCTGCAACAACATGCTCACTCAGGATAACAGCCCCGGAACCAGCATCACCTACGCTTTCCGGACTGAAAATCACGAACGTGGAATATCCCGCGCCGTCGTGGTACTGCACTTTCGGGGTTTCACCCGTCCAAAGTCTTTAATGCTGAAATCTCCGCTATCCGCAGGTCAGCATCGTGTACCCTTCCCTGCTGCAATAAATTGATAACGTCTGAATCCACGATTTTTTGAAAAATCATTCTTCGCTTCTGCTCGTCTGCCACTTCTTCGAGGACCTGCTGCCGGATCCCCGCGAGCCTTTCGAGAAAAAGGGCATACTCCGCCCCATACCGCGATTCAAGCTCCTGCCGGATTTTCTTCGCAAGCGCAGGGCTGATTCCGCTCGTTGACACGGCAATCAAAAGATCACCGCGTTCGACTACCGAGGGAACGATGAAGCTGCTTTCGTCCGGCGGTACGGCGACGTTCACAAGAATATTATTTTTTTTGCAGGACTGCGCGGCACTGCTGTTCATGTCCGGCAAATCGGTAGCAGCGATCACGAGGAATTTTCCGGAAAGGTCTTTTTCTTCGAAGTTTTTTTGACGATGGGTTATCCTGCCGGACCGGGAGAGTTCCTGCAGTTTCGCGGTGAGTGCAGGGCTCACGACTGTTACGTCGGCCCCCGCTTCAAGAAGGGTAAGTGTTTTGCGTTCCGCTACAGTTCCCCCGCCGATGACCAGGCAGGGCCGGCCCCTCATATCCAGGTAGACCGGGTAGTACTTCATGGCATCGGAAGCTTGCGGAGAAGGGCCAGGACCGTTCCTTTCATGGCTGGATATTTCTGCGCAAGGGCCTCGAACTTGCTTCGGGCTTGGTCACGTTCTCCGAGTTCCATGTACGACAGTCCCGCGTAGTATAGAGCGTCCTTCTCGGCGGGAGTTCCCGGATAATCCTTCAACAGTTTCTCACATCTGCCGACCGCCGCCTTATACAACTCTGTTTTCCAGTAGAAGTGCGCCACATAGAGTTCGTAATCAGCAATCCAGTCCCGGCAGATAGCGATATATTTTTTTGCCTGTTCCTCGTAGCCGCTCTTCGGATACTTTTCAAGCAGCTTCTTCATCTCTTTGATCACCATGTAGGCAGGCGTGGGGTCGCGGTCAATGGTCGTCAATTCATTGTAGCTGCACATCGCTATCTGATACTGAACGTAGGCTGCGTCCTTATGCACCGGGTGGTAGTTTAAAAAGTTCTGGTACTCCACGAGCGCCTCGCTGTACTTTTCTTCGCCGTAGTACGTATCTGCGATGCGGAGCATGAGGACGGCATCATAGCTCTTGTCCGGAGACTTCTCCTGGATTTTCTGGTAGTCTTTACGCGCCTTTTCATAATTCTCATCGCGCATATTCTGTTCAGCATCGCTGAACACGCGTACGGCGTCAAAAGGCGGTTCTTTCGCAGCGCATCCGGCAGCAAGAAGCACGAGGAGGAATATGAGGATATTTTTTTTCATGCGAGGTTGTTCCGTAGGTTACGACGCTTCAGACTTTTTAGACTGCTTCGATTCAACCTGCGATAATTCCCCTCTGATCCGCAGCAGGGAATTGCTGATAGCCGCATTTGAACTGGTGCCGAAGGGGGGACTCGAACCCCCACGGGATTGCTCCCACTGCGCCCTGAACGCAGCGCGTCTACCAGTTCCACCACTTCGGCACGAGTGTGTAATATAAAGAGAAAGGCCATGATTGTCAAGGAAGTTTTTCCTTGGCTTCCGCGACCTGCAGAACATTCACGCTGAAAAGTGCGCGGTTCTCGCGACATCGTCATGCTCAGCTACTGAGGCAGAGCTGACAAGTAGTCCAACAATTTTTTTCTTGTTTCGCCGTCGGCCTGGGCCAGCACATGACCGTGATAAGCCACTTCCCAGAACTCCTTGGGCGGGAGAGCGGCATCATAGAGAATTCTGCCGTGATGTTCGGGAACGATCGGATCATTGTTTCCGTGGATGATGACGATCGGCAGGGGAGATACTTTGGCGATGTACTTTACCGGGCTGTAATCATCGTTCACCAGATACGACAGCGGATACTGGAACGGCCACCCGATGATGGAAACGGCAATCTTTTCACGGGCAATACGGCGGTAACTTGAGAAGGGGCTGTCGAGAATGAGCGCCTTGATCCTGTCCCTGAATGGCGAGTTCGCCACAGTATACACGGCTACTGCTCCGCCAAGACTCTTGCCGAAAACAATGATGCGGTCCTGGTTCTTCCGCGGCAGCTTGAACAAAAGCGTTTCCAGGGCTGCCTCGGCATCGAGGTGGATCCCCTTCACGTCCGGCGTGCCTTCGGACCTGCCATAACCGCGATAATCAAAGATAAAAAGATTATACCCCGCATCGATCAGCCACAGATCGAGCGCCGTATGGGTGCTGATGTTCTCCACATTCCCATGGCAGACAAGGATCGTGCCCTTTTCTTCCCGCGCCCTAAAATACCATCCGTTCAGGGTCACGCCGTCGGACGATTGGAAGTAGACATCCTGCGGAGAATGCCTCTGTACCTCGGGGTTGTAAACAAACTGTTTTCCCGGCTCAAAAAAGAGACAGGTGCAGCCGGCGAGGGAAAACGCTAGGAAAAGAGCTAATGAAAGAACGACTCCTTCGAACGCGCGGGAACTGCGAATGAATGCCGATAAGGCGGGCACTAAACGGCCAGCCGCCTTTAAAAACCCATGCCCCGGACTTTTTGAATGTACCCCGTTCATCCTGGTTCCCCAACTGTATTTTATGATCGAGAGTCTACCCATATCGTTACCGGACCGTCATTCACGAGCGAAACATCCATCATGGCTCCGAACACACCGGTCTTTACGGTCAGACCTGCGTTTTCAAGGCGCTCGGCGAAAAGATCGTACCATGCCTTTGCCAGTTCCGGCGTTTCTGCGTTATCAAATGACGGTCGGTTGCCCTTCTGTATGGATGCCGCCAGCGTAAACTGTGAGACCACAAGAACGGCCCCGCGGACATCACTGACCGAAAGGTTCATCTTTCCCTGAGCGTCTTCGAATATCCTGAGCTGCATTACTTTTTTGACGAGATAGTCGAGGTCCTTCCCCGTATCTCCTTTGACTGCGCAGAGAAATACCAGCAGCCCTTTTTGAATTTCGCCGACGATACGGCCGTCAATTGAAACAGCAGCCGATGACACCCGCTGGAGCAAAGCTATCATGAATACTACTTAGCATGTTCACAACAGGGCTGTCAATGCCTTTCCCGACAAACCGCTTGCAATGTTCACGCGCAGGGATTACTATTAAAAATTCTGAAATCGGACGGCATTTAAAAAAAAGCAGCTAGAACGAACAACAGGTGGCTGCATTCACTATGGATCATACCTCTCAGACAATCATTGACCTTAAGTCTCTCGCTCCGCGCGAGATCGATCGATTCTGCGCAACGACTCTCGGCCAGAAAGCGGGCCAGGGGACCCGCGTCGCGGTCTGGCTTTACCGACGGATGACTGAAGAGTTCGACGCAATGACCGACCTGAACCGGCCGTTCCGCGAACAGCTCAAAAGTCACGCCAGGATATCACGGCTCGATGTTAAAAAACGCACTACCTCTGAGGACGGGACCGTGAAATTGCTCTATCGTTTGGAGGACGAAAACACCGTCGAGGGAGTGATCATCCCAGGCCCCGGCCGGCTCACGCTCTGCGTCTCTACACAGGTAGGCTGTGCATCGGGCTGCGGGTTCTGCCTCACCGGATCGGGAGGCCTGGTTCGCAATCTGACCGTCGCGGAGATCGTAAACCAGGTCTTTGCAGCCCGTCGCATCGCAGGCACGCAGACGCTCTCGAATATCGTCCTTATGGGGACCGGAGAACCTCTCAGCAATTACGGGCCCGTAATATCCTTTGTCGAGATCGCTACGGACCGAAGCGGAATGGGGTTCTCACCCAGGAAGGTCACGATCTCGACCTGCGGACTGGCGCCCATGATCGAAGAACTTGCAAATGACGGCGTGGACGTGAGCCTTGCCGTATCCCTGAACGCGACGACGGATGAAGTGCGGGACCGGATCATGCCGGTGAATAAGACATACCCGATCGAACGGCTCATGCAGGCAGTGCGGTATTACTGTGATAAAACGGGCAGGACCGTGACCATTGAGTACGTACTGTTCAAAGACATAAATGACTCCCCTGCGGACACAAAACGGTTGATGTCCATGCTGAAAGACCTGCCGTGCATGATCAATATTCTGCTCTTTAACCCTTTTCCTGGTTGTTCCTATGAGCGTCCTGATGAACATCGTGCTTTCGTCATGCGGGACATGCTGGTAATGAATGGGTATGTGACGGTCGTCAGAAACAGCCGCGGCCGGGATATCAACGCGGCCTGTGGCCAACTCAGCGTGCGTCCCTTGCGGTGAAAAAAAATCCCCTTCCGGCGAGGAAGGGGGAAGGGATGAGGATAAACAATAAATCCGGGGATACTGAATTGCTGTTATTCCTGTTTTTCCGTTGTTTTCTTTTGTTTTTTCTGGAGGAGCATCGCAATCATCGTATCGGAAAGAGAAGAAAAGTCGAAGACAGCGCCGCAGTGTGAATGGGTGCACGTAAACACCTTGTCCCTGGTCTCGCGTACCATGCCGAGTGTACAGGTGGGACAGAGTTTCCAGAGAACGACCGATTCTAAATTCCCAATGTCCATATAGGTTTCACCTTCCTTCACAATAGAACAAGACCGCGCTCGGGTAGAGCTTCCCTCTCATAAGTAAAGGGAACTCTTCACCTTCCGGGAAATACGTTTTTCACGAATTTTCCTGTAGCTGCCATCGCAACTGAAGTTTACTCCAACCCGGATACGTGCGCCATACCCTGACCGGGGTATTTTTCGGGTATGCGGCCGTATCATGCCACCTCCCGCGCTTCAACCGGCAACCTTTCTTTGAGCCCGCACAAGCGACATGGCCGTTCTCGCAGGCCATGCATTTCCCCAGATGATAGCAAAGGTTTTATTTAGCTGAACGGAGTTACTTGAAGACGGCACCGGCGATGATGACGGTATGCTGCCTTTCTCGCGAAGTTCTTTCGGATAAGGGCACAGAAACAGTTGTATCGTCAGGATCAACGGACAACGTGAGGAGGGGGTTCAGTCGACATCTTGCGTGGATCGGGGAGACAACTTCTCTGCACGCAGTTTCTCAATGACAGCGGCCATGTCCGGAGGCGGCGGGGCCGTGAATGAAAGGGGAGTGCCTGTATCAGGGTGGAGGAGCGACAACGTTTGAGCATGAAGCATCTGACGGGGAAATTGTCCTTCGCCTAACTTCACTGCCTTGCTGCCGCCGTAGACCCGGTCGCCGAGAACGGGGTGGCCGATGTGGGCCATGTGCACGCGGATCTGGTGCGTGCGGCCGGTCTTGATCTCGACCTCAACGAGCGTGGCGTTCTTGAAGCGTTCCTTGACAACGAAGGCCGTGACGGCCTCCCGCGCGTGATGCGTATGCACGCTGATCTTTTTCCGCTCCTTCACGTGCCTGCCGAGACCGACGTCGATCGTGCCTGATCCTTTTTTGATCACACCGGCAACGATCGCAACGTAACGCTTTTTGACGACTCGGTTCCTGAACTGCGCGGATAATGAACGAAGCGCTTCCTGCGTCCGCGCTATGACGATGACGCCGGACGTGTCTTTATCCAGGCGATGCACGATGCCCGCTCGTTCACGTTCATCTGTTTTCGTCCGAGAACCCAGAGAGGGCAGTCTGCCATAATGGTACAGGAGGGCGTTCACAAGCGTTCCGGTGTAGTTGCCCGGTGCAGGATGCACTACCAATCCGGGGGGTTTGTTCAGAACAATGATATGGGGGTCCTCGTAAATAACGTGAAGCGGTATGGGCTCGGGCAGAACTTCGCGGACCTGCCGTTCGGGCACGTCAAGAGTGACGCGCTCCTCGATCTTCACTTTGTAGCCCGGTTTTTCGAGATTGCCGCTCACCAGGGCCCGGCCGTCTTTAATGAGTGTCTGGATGCGATTCCGGGAAATCTGGGGCTCGTAATGGCTGATGAACACGTCCAATCGTTTGCCGACGTGTTTTTCCGTGACAATATGGGTGATTGTTGGCATGGCAGAGGATATTGTAGAGCATACAGCGTTCAGTATTTACTGTATGCGCGGCTGAACAGGCTTTTTACTCAGCTGCCAGATCATGACGCCTGCGAGAAGGAACATACCGATCGCGATGATCTGCGACGTCGAGATCGCGTTGCCGAAGTACAGCCCCCGGATCGCATCGCCGCGAAAGATCTCGATGATGTATCGCAGGACCGCATAGAACAGGGCATAAAGCCAGAAAAGCTGGCCGTCGAACTTTTTGGAGCGCCGGAGCAAGAGGAGTGCGCCGAAAATGACCAGGTTGCCCGTTGCCTCCATGAGCTGCGTGGGGAAAAGCGGTACCCCGAGCGGTGCCAGGGAATGGGGATCGGTAAAAATGACGGAAAACGGGCCGCTGGAGGGCGCGCCGTAACAGCATCCTGCGGAGAAACAGCCCAGCCTGCCGAAGGCCTGGCCGAGCGCGATGGAGGGGGCCATGATATCGGTGGTCTTCCAGACCGGGAGCCTGTGCTTTTTTAAATACCAGATGCCGACCGGAACGGCGGCAAGCAGGCCGCCGTAAAACACGAGCCCGCCTTTCCAAAGGGCAAAGGCATCAAGCGGTTTGGCTGTAAACTCGCTGAGATCGGTCAGCACGAAGAGAAGACGCGAACCCACGATCGCCGTGAGAAGCATATATACGCCGAGGTCAAGGACCCGGTCCGGGTTGATACCTTCCTTTTTCGCCTGGCGGGCCGCAAGAAAAATGCCGATAATGAAGCCGAGGCCGATCATCAAGCCGTACAATCTGATGGGGATAGGGCCGATGGTCCAGTTCAGGAATTCAACGCGTGGTATTTCAAAGAGGATAGGATGCATGACATTCTTTCTGAAGCAAGGAACGAGGAGCGCCGGAGAATGATCCTTCTCCGGCTCTCACCGGTTCGTTGATTCGTTATTTTGCACGTCCTGCGGTTTCTTGAAGAGCATATCGAGCACCAAGAGCCCCACGCCGATGGAAATGGCCGTGTCGGCAATGTTGAACGATGGCCAGTAGTAGGATTTCACGTACCATTGGATAAAATCGACAACCTCTCCGTAGCGCAGACGGTCGATCAGATTGCCGACTGCACCCCCTCCGATGAGCGCAAAGGCCACGAGGAGCAGGCGTTCATGGGTCTTCCAGATGAGCCAGGCGATTACTGCAATGGCAACAATCGTTACGGTGATGAAAAAAAGACTCCTCCAGATCCCGGGCGTGCTGGAGAGGATGCCGAAGGCCGCGCCACGGTTCCGTACATGGGTAATGTTGAAAAAACCGGGGATCACGGTGATGACTGAGTAGAGACGGACGTGGGTCTCGATAAGGTATTTCGTGAATTGGTCAAGGACCAGAACCGCACCGATGGTCGAGATGACCATGAGGTATTTATTTTTCATGATTCTCCTGTAATCTTTAGAGAAACCACAGGGGTTTCCCCGGCCCGCGTCAATGCCGATTTTGAACCGGGACGGGCCCTCACACAGGGCTTTGCCTCACAGATGAACCCGAATCCTGGTTCTCAAACCCTGTATCATTATCTGTGCGTGCCGCAAAGCCGCACCCGCCTGTCCCCGCGTTTTTGGCAACAGCAGGGATGTTGATCTGTGGTTGATTATCCTGTCTACGTCAGATTTCCCGCACATCTATCGCAGATTTCGGGATGTTCCTTCACGGTTCCGACGCTCTCGCTGTACATCCAGCAGCGGCCGCACTTCACGCCCTGGGCCGGACCAGCGGCAATGCGAAGTCCCTTGATGACCTCGCTGGTGTACGCGTCAGCCGGCGCATCAGAATCAGGCATGATCTGCACCGACGAAACGATAAAGATGAAGGCCAGGTCGTTCCGGTAGCCCTGCAGGAAATCGAAGAGCTGCGGCTCTGCATAGAGCGTAACGCCCGAGTCCAGGGAATGGCCGATCTTTTTGTCTCTGCGCAGCGCTTCGAGCACCTTCGCGGCTTCGCCGCGGATGGCGATGATCTTGTCCCACCGCGCCTCAAGCTCGTCATTCATCTGTCTTCCGTCTGCTTGTGGGAAGGAGGCCAGGAAAACGCTTTTGTTCTTCGAACTCTCCTGCATATAATTCCATACTTCATCCGCCGTGAAGGAAAGCACGGGTGCCATCAATCTGACCATTGCCGAAAGGATCGCGTGCAGAGCGGTTTGGCCGGAGCGCCGCTCGACGGATTTTGCCTTCGCCGTATACAGCCGGTCCTTCAGAATATCGAGGTAAAAAGAGCTCATGTCCACCGCGCAAAAATTATGCAGTGAATGGAAGACAATGTGAAATTCAAAATCATCGTAGGCTTTTTCCACACGCTGGATGAGCTTCTGCAGTTTCAAGAGCGCCCATTGGTCGATTTCGAGCATGCTCTCGTAAGCGACTTTGTCAATGGCCTCGTCAAAATCCGACAGGTTCCCGAGCAGGTACCTACACGTGTTCCTGATGCGGCGGTACGCCTCGGCAAGCTGCACCAGGATGTCCTTCGATATCCGCTGATCGTCCTGGTAGTTAACTGACGAGACCCAGAGCCGCAGGACCTCAGCCCCGAATTTGTCGATGACCTCCTGCGGGGCGATGATGTTTCCCGCTGATTTGCTCATTTTTTTGCCCGCGCCGTCCATGGTGAAGCCGTGGGTGAGGACCGTCCGATAGGGCGCCTGACCCGTCGTGGCGACCGAGGTCAGGAGCGACGAATGGAACCAGCCACGGTGCTGATCACTGCCTTCCAGATACATATCCGCAGGCCAGGCGAGATCCTTCCGTTGTCTAAGCACGGCCGCGTGGCTCACTCCGGAATCGAACCACACGTCTAAAATGTCCATCTCTTTTTCAAAATTCTTTTTGCTGCCGCACCGTGCGCAGGCCCAATCGGGCGGTACCAGTTCCGACGCAGGTTTTGTAAACCAGACGTCGGCCCCTTCCTTCTCGACGATATCCGCCACGTGATCAATGATCTTTTTGTCCAAAAGAAGCTCGTTGCACTCTTTGCACGTGAACGCGATGATCGGCACACCCCACGCCCGCTGGCGCGAAATGCACCAGTCCGGCCGGTTTTCCATCATGCCGAGGATGCGGTCCTTGCCCCATGTCGGCACCCAGGTAACCTTGTGGATGTTCTCGACGGTCTTCTTCAGAAGATCGTTCGTCTTCATCGAGATGAACCACTGTTCCGTGGCCCGGAAGATCACGGGGTGTTTGCAGCGCCAGCAGTGGGGGTAGGAATGGCTTATTTTTTCTTCCGCCAGAAGCGCCCCCCTGCTCTTGAGCACTTCGATAATGCCCTTGTTTGCCTTGAATACCTGCTCCCCTGCGAACTCTCCGGCCTCTTTCGTGAACCTTCCCTTGTGATCGACAGGAGCATAGATGTCGAGGCCGTACTTGAGACCTACCTCATAATCCTCCTGGCCGTGTCCCGGAGCAGTATGCACCGCGCCCGTGCCCGCTTCGAGGGTCACATGTTCTCCTAAAATGACAAGGGAGTCACGATCGAGGAAGGGATGGCGAGCCTTGAGTCCTTCGAGTTTTTTCCCTTTGAATTTTTCGATGACTTTGTGTTCCTTGATGCCGAACTTCTCCAGTGCCTGGTTCAGGAGCCCCTCGGCCAGGATGAGCACCTGCCCCTTTGCCTCGACGGCAACGTAGTCGAAGTCGGGATGAAGCGCGACCGCCAGGTTCGCTACGAGCGTCCACGGCGTCGTGGTCCAGATCGCGATCGCAGATTTTTTCCCGGAGAGCGACGGAAGCGCCTTCCCGGCCTCGGGCAACTCGAACCGTACGTACACCGAGGGTGATTCGTGATCGGCATACTCCACCTCTGCTTCGGCGAGCGCTGTTTCGTCGAACCCGCACCAGTACACAGGCTTCTTTCCTTTATAGACGCTGCCGTTCCCGACGACCTTTCCGAGTTCGCGCACGATGGCGGCCTCGTAGCCGAAATTCATCGTGAGGTAGGGATTGTCCCAGTCTCCGAACACGCCGAGCCGCTTGAACTCCGCGCGCTGGATGTCGATGAACTTCTCGGCATACTCGCGGCAGAGTTTCCGGATCTCGTTCTGACTCATCCCCTCTTTCTTGGGGCCGAGGTTCTTGAGCACCTGGTGCTCGATCGGAAGTCCATGGCAGTCCCAGCCCGGCACATACGGGCTTTTGAACCCTTTCATGGTCTTGAATTTGACAATGATGTCCTTCAGGATCTTGTTCAAGGCATGGCCGATGTGAATATGGCCGTTCGCATAGGGAGGCCCGTCGTGCAGAATGTAGGTCCCCTTGCTTCCCGGCTTTTTCTGAAGCAGGTCGTAGATCTTTTCCTTCTGCCAGTTCTCAATCACCTTCGGTTCGAGGTCGCGCAGATTGGCCTTCATCGGAAAATCGGTTTTCGGAAGGTTGAGCGTTGTCTTGTAGTCCATCTAATCAGAAACCTCATCGTCAGGTATTTTTTTCTTTGTCGCGTCCTCGCCGCCGCCCTGGTCGAAGAGATAGAACTTGTTGGCAGTATGCTCCGTGGTGCTGGCGTATTGCGTCGGCTCCGTGCCCCTGCGGAACACATCGGTGATGGCGTCAGTCTGTCCGTCGCGCGCCAGAAGCCCCGACTCGGGGTCGATCTTCACGGACACAATATCGTCGGTTGGCGTAAAGTCCTCGGCGGGTTTGTCCGCAAGCGCCTTCGCCATGACCGATATCCAGATCGGCAGCGCGGCGCGCGCGCCGGTTTCCCGGTCGCCGAGCGAGGCTTTCGGGTTATCATACCCGACCCATACGCCCGTCACAATGCTCGGCGTATATCCCATGAACCAGGCGTCAACATAATTGTTCGTCGTGCCCGTCTTGCCCGCAATCGGTCTGCCGAGGACCTGGGCGCCTCTGCCCGTCCCTTCCTGCACCACGCTTTTCAAGAGGCTCGTGACGAGATAGGCCGTCGTCGGGTCGATTGCCTCTTTCGGTTGGGGTTCATAGCTCTCGAGAACGGTGCCTTTACCGTCGACAATGCTCTTGATGAAGATCGGCTCGGTGCGAACTCCCTGCGAGGCAAAGGTCGCGTAGGCGGAGGTGAGCTCAAGCGGCGTGACCGCTGACGAACCCAGGGCCGTCGTGTAATCGTAGTTGATCTGGCTCGTGATGCCGGCCTTGCGGGCAAAATCGATGGTCTTCTCCAGCCCGACTTTTTCGAGCAGTCCCACGGTCACCGCGTTTCTTGAAAGCGCGAGCGCCGTGCGCATGCGCATGGGGCCTAAAAACCGCTCATCATAGTTCGTCGGTTTCCACTCCTTCTTCTCAAACTCGCTCTTCTCGTAGATCACCGGCAGGTCCATGAGGATCGACGCCGGGGTGAAGCCGTTTTCGAGCGCCGCGCCGTAAATAAAAGGTTTGAAGGAGGAACCGGGCTGGCGCTTTGCCTCGGTGGCGTGGTTGAACCCGCCTTCCACGAAATCGTATCCGCCCACCATGGCGCGTACGTAACCGGTGTAAGGCTCGATCGAGACGACAGCTCCTTCGACGAGCGGCGTCTGGTCGAGGATGAACGACGCAAGCTGCTTTTTCTTGTCATAATCCTTCAAACGGACCTTGATGATGTCGCCGGGCTGTACGATTTCCTGCGGCTTCCTGAATTCATCGGGGTCATTTTTTTTCTTTTTCGGCTTGAGAAGGGCCCAAGCCATGTCGTCCTGCATGATGTAGCCCACGAGGCCGCGGCCCTTGACCGTAATGTAATAGTCGCCGACGGCGAGCACCTGGGCGTTGAATCCCTCCCCGGGTTTCACCAGCACATGGAGCGTTCCCCACTGGATCGGCGTGGACTTGAGCTGCTTGAACCCGACGCGGCCGCGAAAACCCTGCCGCTTGTCGAGCGAGCGAAGGCCATCACGGAGCGCCGTGACCGCGGCGCGCTGCAGGTCCATGTCGATCGACGTGTAGACCTTCAGCCCGTCCTGGTACATCTTCTCCGGCCCGTACTTCTTTTCAATGTACTGGCGGAGATAGTCCACGACATGGGGGGCCACTTCTTCCTGCATCCGCAGGTTCTCCAGGTTCAGCGGCTGATTATAGATCTTCGTGCTCTGGTCTGCAGTCAGGTAACCTTCCTCCACCATGCGTTGCAAGACCTGCATCTGCCTCATCTTCGTCAGGTCGATATTGCTGTACGGCGAGTAAACCATGGGCGACTTGGGCAGCCCGGCCAGGAGTGCTGCTTCTCCCTGGTTGATCTCCCAGATGTTCTTGCCGAAATAGGTCTTGGCAGCCATCTGCACGCCGTAGGCGCCGTGGCCGAAATAGATCCTGTTCAAGTACAGTTCGAGGATCTCCTGTTTGGTCAATTCCTTTTCAAGCCTGCGGGCCAGGATGATTTCTTTGATCTTGCGCGTAAACTTCCGCTCCGGCGACAGGAACACGACCTTCGTGAGCTGCTGGGTAATGGTGCTTCCGCCCTGCTTCAGCCTGACGGAGATGATGTCCTTGAGTGCGGCCCGCATGATGCCGCGGTAGTCGATGCCGCTGTGCTGGAAAAACCGGGGATCTTCGGTAGCGAGCAGCGCATTGACCATATACTTCGGGATCCGCTGGAGCGGAACGTATATGCCCTTCTCGATTTTGATCTGTCCGAGGACCCTCCCGTCCTCGGCGAGGATAAGGGTGCCCGGGCTCGGCTTGTAATCCTTGAGCGACTCCACAGTAGGAAGGTTAAAGGAAAGGATGACGAACAGCATGACGACGAAGATGACGGAAGCGGCAAAACAGCCGAGCAGAATATAAATCGCTTTCCGCAGCGTAAGTTCTCCCAGCCAGGGGAAAACGTATTTTTTCCAGAAAGTTTGGACCTGTTTTTTCATTTTCTTAAACACCCGCTTACTTTTCGTTATAAAAGTTTTTGTTTGCTTTTTCAAAGCCTTGACGCTTTTTTGGAGGGGACCAGTTCGTCTTTTTACCATGGCATCTTCTTTCAGCAAAATGAACGTCATAATAACATCGTATTATTACAAAATCAAACAAAAACTATACTCTTCGGCTAACCAAGCGGGTCATTATATTAAAACAGGTAACAGGGTATGATGAACGAGGTCAAATCGACAACAGAGGGGGAACAAGATTGCTCTTGGATGATTATTGCGCGTATGTGTCTGAAGGCTTTAAACACGAATCCTACCCTTGACAGCTTTTTTTAAGGGACAGGCTTCGCCACAAAAACGGAGGGAGGTATACGGCATCAATGATAGCGCACGCATCCGGACAAGGTGATGCAATTGCGGAGGCAAATTGATCGTTTGAATACTCCGGGATTGTTTGCCCGCGGGAACGTACTTCCTGCGATTCCGTTAACGTTGGATTTTTCTCATTACCCCCACGGCTTTTCCGATGATCTGGAATTCTCCACGTTCTAGATAAAGAGGTTTCATCGTATTGTTTTCCGGCTGCAGGCGGACACGGTCCTTTTCCAGGAAAAAACGTTTGACCGTTGCCTCGCCGTCCACCAGGGCAACAACGATTTCGCCGTTCTGCGCCGATGATTGCGCGCGGACCAAAAGCGTATCGCCGTCCAGGATATGGGCATTCACCATGCTCTCGCCCTTCACGGTGAGAGCAAAGAGGTGTTGGGTGCTTCGCAGGGAAAAGAGCGACAGGTCTACGGTCACGTCGCCCTCGCGGTTCTCGGGTGACAGCACCGGTACTCCAGCCGCAACTCTTCCTAGGAGCGGCACCGCAGCAGCGGACCGCTCTGCGCCGGGCAGGAGGATGCCGCGCGATTTTCCTCGCTCCCGCGTAATAAGCCCGTTCCGCTCCAATGCCGCAAGATGTCCCTCGACCCCGTTCGTGGAACGTATACCGAATCGGCCGCCGATCTCCCGCATAGAGGGCGGGATGCCGCGTTTCTCGATGGTAGCCCGGATAAATTCGTAGATTTCCTGCTGACGATCAGTAATTTTACTTTTCATCGGGATTCTCCCTTTCTTCTCAGGAGATCGCTAGATGACATACTCCTAGGGAATATTGTTTTCACCGCTTATCAGTTTTTTCTCCTTTCGTACTATCACGTTTCTCCACCTTTTGTAAATGTCTTCTCTCAATAGTGTCTGTCCCCTGCCGGCCGCCAAGCCGGGGAAATGACCCGCTCATGATGATAGCGATCTGCGAGCGTGCCCCAGGTTATCGTGAACTCGCCGTACCGGTCGTTGATGTCATCCATGGCCTCGGCGACGAAGGTTCGCTTGCGCTCCTCGTTGAAAAGCGGCATCTGCACGACGTTGCGCGCTAAACCGGACACGCTGACGCCAACGAGTCGTATTGTCTGCGCCAGCCTGGTGCCGCGGAGTATTTCGCGAACAGCGGAATAAATATCGAGGCCGTGGTTAACGGGATGACGAAGGCGCCGCTGCCGGGTGAAGGTCTGGAAATCGGCATAACGGAGGGTGAGGCATACCGTGTCCCCATGATAGGACCCGCGCCGGAGCCGGCGGCCAACTTTTTCGGACAGCTGGAGGACATGTTGTTCAAGCATCTCGATGTCCGAGCAGTCCTCGGTCAGCGTCATGCTGTGTCCTATGGATTTGCTCTCTTCGTCGTGCTGCCGTGCCAGAGGGACAACGGGGTCATGGTCGATCCCCAATCCCATGTCCCGAAGCCGTTCGCCGACGATCCCGAACCGTGCCGTTAATTTCCTGAGAGGAGTGCGGCCGAGTTCCCCGCACGTTCGGATACCCATGGCGGCCAGGTGTTGTGTCAGGCTGGGGCCGATGCCGCAGATCTCTTTGACGCTCAGGTCTTCGAGCACTTCCGCCACGTCCTCCGGGGAGATGAGGACAAGCCCGTCGGGCTTCCGCATGTCGCTCCCGAGTTTGGCGAGAAGCTTGTTGGGGCCGATGCCGATCGAACACGTGAGCCCCTTCTCCCGCCAGATCCGCTCCTTGATCCGGACCGCTATCTGCACGGGGTCGCCGATCAGGCGCTCGCAGCCGGTCACATCGAGAAATGCCTCGTCAATGGAAAAAAGCTCGACCAAGGGAGTGAAATCCTTCCAGATCCCGAGCAACTCCTCACAGGTATGAGAATATTTTGCTGGGTCCGCCGGCACCAGGAGAAGTCCCGGGCAGGCCCTCGTGGCCTCCACGTAGGTCATGCCAGTCTTCACGCCGAAGGCCCGTGCTTCGTATGACGGTGAAAGGATCACTCCCCGGTGAACGGACCCGATCACCGCCATGGCCTTGCCGCGCAGAGTCGGGTTTGCCCGCTGCTCCACGGAAGCGAAGAAGGCGTTCATGTCGATGTGAAGAATCTTCCGCATTCTGCATTCAGCTATCTGCATGCATGACCCTCCAGAGCAATGTTGCCGTGTTGAACCGTATCTCATATATCCCTTTCCCATCGGTCACGGAAAAGTGGTGGATACAGGCGTTCCCTTCCCTGGTCTTCCAGGTTAAGGCAATCTCGTTGATACGGACCTGTCTGCTGCCTCGGGCGAACCATACGGGCCGCATCTCGCCATGCGAAAACACGGCTCCAACCGAAATGAGTTCATCAAGTTCAACCAGCATGTCCCCATTATAGTGAACATTTGTTCACCTGTCAAGGGCAAAATAAATCAGCCGGCCGTAGATAGGGAGGCGCCGCAAAAACCTTTAATTTTCATGAAGCTTTATTGACAAGGGGAAGACAGTCTGATACAGTTTGAGACAGTTTATCCTTATTATAGTGATTCTCGGCACCGGGTATTTCAAGAGACGCTCATGCCAACGCTGAAAAAATACGACAATATGTTCTCCCGTCTCGTTCTGGTTTTTATCTTCCTTGCGCTCGGCATAGGCTTGGCCGGCTATCTGTATTATTCCGCGCAGAAGCAGCAACTCCGGAAAAACATAGAGGACGAACTCTCGGCAATCGCCGACCTGAAAGTGAACCAGATCGTTGAGTGGCGCAGCGGGATCATAGAGGATGCCAGGAGCATTTCAGGGAACGAAATCATTTCCGCAGCAATCCAGCAGTATTTCCTCCACCCCAACACACCGGGACTTGGGCCGAGGATATTGGGCTGGATGCAGTCCGTCCAGGATATATCTAATTTCAAAAACGTATTCCTCACCGACGCTCGCGGGAACATCAGGCTCTCTACCGTTCAGCATCGTGAACCCCTGGGCCCGCGGGCCAGAAGGTGGTTTGAAGAAGCCCTTCACACGAAACAGCCGTACCTCTCCGATGTCCATAGGGGCGAGGCAGTACCGTACGTTCACCTTGATCTCATTGCCCCCTTCATCGTGCAACAAGGGGCGGCACGGATACCGATAGGCGCTCTCGTCATACACGTTGATCCTGAGAAGTACCTTTACCCGCTCATTCAGTCGTGGCCGGGATCGAGTACAACCGCCGAAACAAACCTGTTCCGAAAAGAGGGGGAAGACATTGTCTTTCTGAACGAGCTCAGGCACCGCAAAAAAACCGCTCTTACCCTACACCTCCCCATAAGTAAGAGACTCTTGCCCGCGGCCATGGCTGTGGCCGGAAAGGTGGGGGTCTTCGAAGGCATCGACTACCGCGACGTGCCGGTCCTCGTGGCAACACGGTCCATACCGGGCACGCCGTGGTTCCTTGCATCCAAGGTCGATATTGACGAGATCTATGCCCCCATCCGCCAGCAGGCCGCAGAGGTTTCGGTCGTTCTCAGCATCCTGATTGCGGCATCGGGATTCATTATTTTGCTGTGGTGGCGCCAGAGGATCTACGCCCTGGAGCTCCAACGCAAATCACTGGCGCAGCGATATGAGAACCTCAACAGGTATGCGAACGACATCATCCTGCTTCTGGATATGCAGGGAAACCTCTGCGAAGCGAACGACCGCGCCGTCACCGCTTATGGCTATTCGAGGGAGGAACTGCTCAAACTCTCGATGGCAGACCTTCGCCCTCCCGAAACCCGGTCGGACGTTGAACAGCAGATGAAGCAGATTGCGGCCGGCAGCGGTCTCATTTTCGAGACCGTTCAACGTCGAAAAGACGGGACAGCCTTTCCCGTTGAGGTAAGCTCCTGCCTCATCGATATCGATGGGGAACAATTCTATCAAAACATCATCCGCGATATCACCGATCGCAAGCGGATGGAGAAGTCATTGAAGGAGAGCGAAGAGCGGTATCGCCTGCTCATCGAGCTCTCACCGGACATGGTCGCGATCCACCGCGATGGGACCTTTGTTTATATCAACCGGGGCGGAGCGAAACTGTTGGGAGCGGAAAAACCCGATCAGCTGATCGGAACGCCCATCATGGAGGCCGTCCACCCCGATTATCGCGCGATCGTTCGTGAGCGGGTTCGAAAAAGCCTTGCTGAAGGGGAATTCGCAGATTTCATCGAGGAGAAATTCGTGCGCCTTGACGGCAGCGTATGCGACGTTGAAGTGGCGGCCGTCCCCTTTACCTATCTTGACGCCCCCTCGATGATGGTCATTGCGCGGGACCTGACTGTTCGCAAACGCGTGGAGCTGGCCCTCATCGAAAGCGAGAAGCGCTACAAACGCCTTGTCGAATCCGTCACGGACTACATGTACAGCGTCGACATTGGAAACGGTAGCGCCGTCTCGACCACGCACGGGCCGGGGTGCGTAACCGTCACCGGGTATACCTCGGAGGAATACCGGCACGACCCTGACCTCTGGTACCGCATGATTTTCGCGGAAGACCGTGAACGCGTGATCGAAGAGGCGAACAAGATACTGTCCGGGGCGCAAGTCCCGCCTATCGAGCACCGCATCATTCACAAAGACGGTTCTCTGCGCTGGGTCAGAAATACGCCGGTGCCGCGCCATGACAATGAGGGACGGGTAATCGCCTACGACGGCCTCATCACCGACATTACCCAGGTCAGGCTGCTCGAAAACCAGCTGCGACAGGCCCAGAAAATGGAGGCCGTCGGCCAGCTTGCAGGAGGGGTGGCCCATGACTTCAACAACATTCTGACCGCGATCATCGGGTATGGAAACCTCGTTCTCATGAAAATGCCCCAAACCGATATCGGAAGGTCTTACGTGGAACAGATCCTCTCGTCCGCCGAGCGCGCAGCCCACCTCACCCACAGCCTTCTCGCGTTCAGCAGGAAACAGATCATCGATTTAAAACCGGCCAATGTGAACGAGATCATCAGGAGAGTAGGGAAGCTCCTGCTGCGGATCATCGGTGAAGACATCGAACTGCAGACGCAGCTCTGCGGGGAGGAACCGATGATCCTGGCTGACAGCATCCAGATCGAGCAGGTGCTCATGAACCTGGCGACCAACGCACGGGACGCCATGCCTGACGGTGGAGCATTGCGGATCAATACGGAGGAGGTCGAACTCGGCGAGGAATTCGTAAGGGCCCATGCCTACGGTGAGCCCGGGAGGTACGCCCTCATCTCGGTAACGGACACCGGCAGCGGCATGGACGAAACGACACGGAACCGGATCTTCGAGCCCTTCTTTACCACGAAGGACGTGGGGAAAGGGACCGGGCTCGGACTGGCCATGGTCTACGGCATCACGAAACAGCACAACGGCTATATCCTTGTCAACAGCGAACCGGGCAAGGGAACCAAGTTCAAAGTCTATTTCCCTCTCATACTGTCGCCTGCGGATGGCGCTTCGGCTGAGGAGGCCGTCACGGTCCCGCGGGGGATCGAGACGGTCCTGCTAGCGGAAGATGACGGCGCCGTTCGCCAGTTGACCAATAACGTGCTCGAAGATTTCGGATATCGGGTGATCGAGGCGGTCGACGGGGAAGATGCCGTAAAAAAATTCCTGGCAAATAGAGACCAGATCCAACTTCTCGTGCTGGACATCATCATGCCGAAAAAAAACGGCAAGGAAGCCTATCAGGAGATCTGCAAAATCCAACCGGGGATCAAAGTACTGTTCACAAGCGGATACACGGCCGACATCATTCACCGCAAGGGCATCCTCGAAACCGGCCTGGATTTCATTCTGAAACCCATTGCGCCCGCGATTTTCCTGAAAAAGGTCCGGGAAGTGCTGGATAAGACGAATGCGGAATGATGAATGCGAAATTTGGAATAAAAATGAACGTGCAATGAATAACCGGCAAACTGGTGGAACAGTATCTGGCATTTCCCCATCTCGTCTTTCATTCCGCATTCCGCAATCCGAATTCCACACTACCCTCAATACTCTTTCCCCTGCGTTTTGAGAAACTCGCCGAATTTCCTGTCCACTTTAATGATGTGGTCCACGATCCAGTCAACAACCACCTGGTTCGTTGTCGCCGACAGATCATAGGAGCTTCCCTGAATGCGGGGTTGGGAGGCCTGCTCCTTGAGTTCTGCCAACGCCGCCAGATATTTCTTATGGTCCTCACGTTGCTGCGGCAGGCCGGTGTAATTCGTTTCCCGCATATGTTTTTCTTCCTCGGCAAAATGGACCCGCGCGTAATCGTCGAGAAATTTCAAGGTGCTGTCGATCTCCGCTTTGCAGCGATGTTCTTTGATGGCGAGCACGAGGTTGTTGATCCTCTTGAACAGCTCTTTATGCTGGCTGTCGATCGTTTTGATGCCTGTGGCCAACGTTTCGGTCCATTCCATGACAATAACTCCTTGCGGTCCTGCTTGTCCTGCTGTGATAATCTTAATTTTAACAGCCGGTCATAAGCAATGTCAACCGTCAAGATCCAGCGATGTTGCTTGGCCCGGCGTTGCGGGTCCCTGGCAATATTCGTTTGCATTTGACAGCCATACTGAAAAGCGTTAACTTGTTTATTATGAAGACTGCTGTGGAGATTTACAAACTCCTTCCGAAAACCAATTGCGGGTCGTGCGGTTTGTCGAGCTGCTTCGGATTTGCCGCGAAGCTGGCCTCACATCAGGCCTCGCCTGACGATTGTCTGACCATGAGCGACGCTGCGAAAGAAGCCCTCCGCGAGGCCGATGCGGGACAGGGGGGCGAACAGGGAACGGTCTTCGAGCAGTCGCTGAGAGCGCTGCAGCCCAGGGTCCAGGCATTGGATTTCGGCAAGACGGCCGCGCTTTTCGGAGCTGACCTGACCGGCCCCGACAGCCTCGAGATCATGTTTCTCAACGAGAGATATGCGGTAACGAAAGAAAAGATCGTGGACGCGTCGGGCAGACAACCGGAGCCCTTTATCTCTATCCTCATTTACAACCATCTCTGCATGCCCGACCCGCCTGCGCCCCTGGGTGAGTGGATAACGTTCAGCTCCGTACCGGCATCTCACGCAAAGGACAAGGCCTGGGCAGGACACGTCGAGGACGTGATCGCGAAGCACTTCGACGGCAGGATCGACGCCCTCAAGGCTGCTTGTGAAAAATTCGGCGGGGTTCCCGCAAGCATCAGCGGCAATCACGACGCTGCTTTCGAATTCCGGTTTTTCCCTCATTATCCCGTACTGCTCCTGTTCTATGACTCAGTATTGGAAGAAAATTTCCCCGCCCAGTGCAAGCTGTTGCTGGACAAGACAGCCCCGCGTTATCTGGATATTGAATCGATCGTCGTACTGGGAGAGGAATTCGCAAGTCGGATGACGGCTGGCTGAGCGCTTCTCACTTCTTTATTCTTTCCTACTTCTTACTTCCCAAGAGGCTCGAACTTTTTCCCTCCGCTTTCCACAAACTTGCTGAAGAACTCTACGTAATGGAGCCTGAGGGAATGAATCGTCGGTGAGAACACGCCGAGGATAATATTGAGGATGTGAAGCAGTGCGGCAACCGCCACTCCGAGAACAACATTCCCCATTTCTCCCGCTAGTTGGTTTGCCACGTATGCAAGCAGGACCGACGTGAGGCCGATGGCCATGATCCTGACATAGGAAATGATGTTCCCGATGCTCTTAAGGAGTTCAAGCGGCGCCAGAAGACCGCCGAAAAAAAACAGGAACGGGACAGCTATCAGGATCGCGATGATGATAGGCTTCGAAAGCAGCGCGGGAAAGTACCCGAAAAAAGAGCCGAACACGGCAATCATACCGAAGAGAACAGCGATGTTCAGGAGTTTATAGATCGCCTCCTTCCGGATATGTTTCTTGAAGGCCGTTATGACGCCCAGCACCAGCCCCAAAAGGATATGCACCACGCCTGCCGAGATCGCGAATACCATCATGGGCACCACCGACGTCCGCCGCTCGATCAGAAGCGGTTTAAGGCCGAAAAGCCTCATACCGAGATCGCCGAACAGTTCACCGTAGAGCAACCCGAACAATATCGTATACAGTGATGACACGAGGAGTATTTTGGACGCATCAACAACGTCCCTGTTTTTTGCGAACTTCCTGACGAGAACGAACGACAGTACCGCAAGGATCAGGCCGTACCCCGCGTCGCCGAGAATCATGCCGAAGAATATGGGAAAGAAAATGCCGATGTAGGGCGTCGTGTCGATAGACGTGTATGCCGGAAGTGGAAGCATTCGGCTCAGAAGTTCAAAGGGCTTGAAGTAGGGCGGGTTCGTCAGAACGATCGGGGCATGCTCGAGCTCTTTTTCGCGAACATGCTTTTCCTCAATGACCACCTGCATGCCGAATGACGCATCCAGCTGCGCCTTCAACCTTCCCACGTCGTCCGTGGGCATCCAGCCCCGGACATAAAAACACATCTGCGTCCGATAGATCGTTGCCGTGGTCGTAAGCAGCGAGATGCGCTCATCGATCCAACCCAGAACGTTGCGGTACAGAGGAATCCAGCGCCGCCCCAGTTCTTCAAGTTCCCTGTCGATCGTTTCGATCTCCCTGGACAACGTATAGGTTTGGGCTTCGAGATAGCTGATTTTCCCGGAAAGGGAAAGGTTATCGAAATCCGGAGGAAAACTCACCTCAGGGACATGCTCTCTGCTCAACCCCTTGCTCACTGATTCGGCGATGCTCTTTTCAATGGTGATCATCCCCGCGAGCGTGCCGTCTCCGGTCGGGACCGTGAAAAATCTGAAATTCCCACCCGTCATCTTCGCCACGAGCGAACGCACATGGTCTACCGCGCTCGCGTCCTTGATGGTGAGCCCGATGATATCGAAATCAGGCGGTGTATGGGTCTCTTTCAGGAGAGCATCGAGGGTGTTCAGGAATGCGGCAAAGTGGCCGTGTTCCGCCATTTCCTGCTTGATCTCCAACTTTCGTGCGTGGAGCGTTCTGGCGGTCTTGAGGTGTTTCTCGACCGTATAAAGAATAGTTCCGATGATCGATTGCGGCTGGATATAGCTTGTCCTCACCGACATCTTGGGAAGATACGAAATGAGCTCGTCGATCTTGCGGCGCAAATCGTCCAGGAAAAGACGCTCAAAAAGGGTCCTCTCCCGCTCATCGTGAAGAAAGGGCCTGAGTTTTTCCTCTCCTGCTTCCTCTTCCGCGAGTTCCGTCGGCTCCGGTTCGATTTGAAGGACATTGAGCTTTTGCAGGAGCTGAATGACATCCTGCAAACAGCCCTTCGGTCCGACAATCTCGACCTTCGACATTCTGGCTATCATGGTCTCATCCTGTCAGATGTGTGGCCACTGATGAACAATGCTGACTGCACTCATTGTTCTCGGAGATAACATTTTATGCTCAGGTTCGAGACTGCATCTTTCTTCACTTTTGTGCCATGCTGTGCTCAGGAAATACTCTTACCACTATTGTAGCAAATAAATGCGTGCTGCAACTATTAATGACTGATCATAGGTTGATTTCGAATTGGTAAAGTCCGGAAATGCTTCTCATAACTGGGATTGTAAAGGAAGGATAAACTGCCGCGAGTACTTATCTGTGTTTGTTTGCATAAATCAAGAACTCCACGTTCCCGTCCTGCCCCGTGATCGGCGATGGAATGATCCCCTTCACCTCGAACCCGAGTCCGCGGATAAAGTCCTCGACTTTCTTCACCGCCGTCGTCCTCGCGGCCTCATCGCGCACGATACCGCCTTTGCCGACCTGTTCTCTCCCGACTTCGAACTGCGGCTTGATGAGCGCGACAATCTCCGCAGCAGGCTTGAGAAAATTCAGGACCGGGGGAATGACCTTTTCAAGGGAAATGAACGAGACGTCGATGACTGCCAGATCGACAGGTTCGGGAACGAGTGACGAAGACAAGTCGCGGATATTCACACGTTCGATGACCACAACACGCGGGTCCTGCCGGAGTTTCCATGCCAATTGGCCGTAGCCCACGTCAACGGCATAGACTTTTTGCGCGCCGTGCTGGAGCAGGCAGTCCGTAAATCCGCCCGTGGACGCGCCCACATCGAGCGCAGTCTTCCCAAGAACAAGTACAGCAAACTCTTTCAAGGCCGCCTCAAGTTTCAGCCCCCCGCGGCCCACATATCGCAGCGTTTCACCGAGGATGCGGATCTCGGCGTCCTCCGGAACAATTGCTCCTGCCTTGTCCTGCTTCTGGCCGTTCACGAGCACCTGACCGGCAAAGATGATCGCCTGAGCCTTTTCGCGGCTCTCGGCGAGGCCTCGCTCCGCGAGCAGGAGGTCGAGGCGGAGTTTTTTCACTTTATTTTTCTCTTTTCCCGTCATACATTCCGTACTGCGAGCCTACCAGATAAGATACAAGCTGTCAACGAGCTTTCATGAGGAAAGCCTGCATTGACGTTTGTCGCCGTCTCCGATAAACTATAAATACATTCAAGTGTCTGTATATCGACGGACAAAAAAAGGAGGCACGGGATTATGAACAAATCGGTGAGGTTGCTCTTCTTTCTAGCGGCCTTGATCGTTCCCTGCTCGGCGATTCAGGCCGCCACGCTCGACTGCAGCGGAGGGATCATATCTGTGGGCGATTCACGGGTGGACGTGCTCATGAAGTGCGGCGAGCCCGATGCGAAGGAATCGCACGACGAAGAACTCATCGACCGGCTCGACGACGGCGCGAGGCGTAAGCTCTTCATTACCGTTGAAGAGTGGACGTACAATTTCGGGCCGACCCAGTTCATGCGCATCGTTACGCTGAAGAACGGCAAGGTTGCGTCCCTACGGGCCGGCAACTACGGGTACAGCAAAGGTGCAACGCCGGGTCAGCGCGAATGCAGCGAACAGATCGTGTCCGTTGGAGATTCAAAAAGCGATGTGCTCGCCAAGTGCGGCGACCCGACGTGGAAAGACACAAAACAGGAAGAGGAAAAACAAAAACTCGATTCAGGACTGGAGCGGAATGTATTCGTGACTATTGAAGAATGGACCTACAATCTCGGGTCCAACCGGTTCGTGCGGATACTGACGTTCAGGAACGGAAAGCTCGTTGATATCAAGTCCGGCGGGTATGGGTATGAAATGAAGCAGGAGGACAAGCGGAAATCTCCGTAATCAGGAATTGGGAAAACGCTCTTCCGCTGTTTACTTCATCCCAGAAAGGGCAGTTACTCGCGCAAAGTCGTACCCTGCACCCTATTACGCGTCCCGTGTCCGAAGCGGCGCGACTGTTGCAACTGCTTTTAATCGGGACCTTTCAATAAACTCCTTGACTGACGCGTAAATGCCTTCTGCATCGAGACCGTACTTCTGCCTCAGCACTTTCTGCGCTCCGTGTTCGATGTAGGCATCCGGCAGCCCGATCCGGTGCGTCTTGATCCCGGTCACTCCGTTCGCATCAAGGCATTCGAGTACAGCACTTCCGAAGCCGCCCAGCAAGGCATGTTCTTCAACGGTAATCACCCTGCCGGTCTTCTTTGCAAACGAGATAATGAGCTCTTTATCAAGGGGCTTCACGAAGCGGGCGTTCAAAACAGCAACAGCAATCCCCTCTTCGGCAAGTTTTTTTGCGGCCTCGATAGACGGGCAGACCATGTTGCCGATGGCAACGATCACGGCCTCATTCCCGTCCTTGATCAGCTGGGCTTTGCCGATCGCCAGGGTCTTGAGTTCCTGGTCCATGGGAACGCCGCACCCGATGCCGCGGGGATACCGCACGGCCGTGGGGCCGGGATGCTCGACTGCCGTCTTGATCATGTGCTGGAACTCGTTCTCGTCCTTGGGCGCCATCACCACCATGTTCGGCACGTGGCGGAGATAGGCGATATCGAACACGCCGTGATGGGTCGGGCCGTCTTCACCGACGAGTCCGGCGCGATCAAGGGCGAGCGTTACCGGTAGATTTTGCATGCAGAGGTCGTGCACGACCTGATCATAGGCGCGCTGCGTGAACGTGGAATAAATGGCCGCGACCGGATGGAGCCCCTCGACGGCCAGACCGCAGGCGAACGTTATTCCGTGGGGTTCGGCAATGCCGACGTCGAAGAACCGGCCGGGAAAATGCTCGGCGAATTTGTCGAGCCCCGTCCCTTCCGACATGGCCGCGGAGATCGCGACGAGCTTATCGTTCTCCTCCGCAAGCCTGATCATGGTCCGGCCGAAGACTTCGGTGTAGCTTGCGATGGACTGCTTCTTGGCCGCGGTTTTTCCGGTAGCCGGGTCAAAAGGCGGGATGCCGTGATACTGGGTCGGATTGCACTCCGCGAACTCGCAGCCTTTGCCCTTTTTCGTGATCACATGGACCAGGACCGGCCAGGTGTACTCTTTGATGTTCTCGAACGTCTCGAGCAGGTGATCGATGTTGTGCCCGTCGATCGGCCCGATATACTGGAACCCCAGGTCCTCGAACAGCATGCCCGGCACCATAAGGCCTTTGATGGAATCTTCGGCCCTCTTCGCCAGGTTGAACATGGACCCGCCGACCTTCGGAATGCCCTGCAGGAAATGCTTGGCATCCTGGCGCAATTTGGTATAAAAGTGCCCCGTCAACATCCTGCTGAGGTAGGACGAAAGCGCCCCCACGTTCGGCGCGATGGACATTTCGTTGTCGTTCAGGATCACCACAAGGTTCTTCTTGAGATGACCTGCCTGGTTCATACCCTCGAAGGCGAGCCCGGCCGAGATGGAGCCGTCCCCGATCACGGCGATGACGCGGTAATTCTCGCCTTTGATGTCCCGGGCCGCTGCTATGCCGAGCGCGGCGGATATGGACGTGCTCGCGTGGCCCACGTCAAAATGGTCGCAGGGGCTCTCGTCGCGCTTGGGGAACCCGCTCAGGCCGCCGAACTGGCGAAGGGTCGCGAACTGCGCGCGCCGCCCGGTCAGGATCTTGTGCGCGTAGGCCTGATGGCCCACGTCCCAGACGATGCGGTCGTTCGGCGTATCAAAGGCATAGTGCAGGGCAATCGTCAGGTCGACCACGCCGAGGCTCGATGCGAAATGGCCGCCGGTCTTCGACACGACATCGAGGATCTCCTGCCGCACCTCTTGAGCGAGCTTCGGCAGCTCTTCCTGGGGAAGGTTGCGCAGGTCATTTGCACTGTTTACTTTGTCGAGAATCATGGATACCTCACAAGAATGTAGCAAGGGTCAAGCAGCAAGGTTAAAGCAAACCGTTTTCCATGCTACTTGCTACATGCCCCTTGCCCATTTAATTCACCCTGTTCACGATATACTTCGCGAGCTCGCGGAGCGGGTCTGCCTTGCGGTCAAAGTCTTTGAGCGCATGGACGGCCTTATCAGCGACCTCATGGGCCCGTGCGCGCGACTCTTCGAGGCCGTAAAAACTCGGGAAGGTTTTCTTTCCTTTTTTGATATCGCTTCCCACGTCTTTGCCGATCTCTTCCTCGGTGCCGGTGATGTCCAGGATGTCATCGGCGATCTGGAACGCGAGGCCGACCATCTCGCCGTAATGGGTCAGCGCCGTAAACTGCCGCTTGCCGGCCTTTCCATAGAGCGCGCCGACCCGGACGGATGCCCTGATGAGCGCGCCGGTCTTGTGCGTGTGGATATATTCGAGGGTGGGGAAATCAACGTCCTTGTTTTCCGATTCCATGTCGACGACCTGGCCGCCGATCATACCGAATACGCCTGATGCCGTGGAAATCTCCTTGATAATGGCAATGAGCCTGTTCGCGGGAATCGCCTTGAGCCTGCGGGGATCGGACAGCACTTCGAAGGCCATGTTCAGGAGCCCGTCTCCCGCGAGAATGGCAATGGCCTCGCCGTACACCTTGTGGCACGTGGCCCTGCCGCGCCGGAAGTCGTCGTCGTCCATGGCAGGAAGGTCGTCATGGATCAGCGAATAGGTATGGATCAGTTCGAGCGAGCCTGCGACAGGCAGAAGGTCCGCGGTCTTCGCGCCGATTGCTTCGGCAGCGGCAATGGCGAGGATCGGCCTGACCCGCTTCCCGCCGCCAAAGAGGCTGTAGCGCATCGCCTCGTGCACGGAAAGGGGAAACGTCTGCGCAGGCGGCACGAGCTTTTCGAGCGCCTTGTCCACGTGTCTTTTTTCTTTGCAAGATAGAGTTTGATGTCCATAGTTGTTCGGGCTTATTCCTCTTCCTCTTCTTCGAAAGGCTGCGCAACCATGTTCCCGGCCTTGTCCTTGAGCAGTATCTCCACCCTGCGCTCGGCATCTTCGAGCCGTTTCGTGCAGATGCGGGAAAGCTTGATCCCTTCCTCGAACAGTTTCAGCGACTGCTCAAGCCCGACGTCTCCCTTCTCCAGCTCCTGCACGATGTCTTCGAGCCGCGTCAGCGATGCTTCGAATTTTTTTTCCGCCATGGTTCGATTATACCTCAGTGTCCGGCAAAATTTCGCCGAGAAGTGACATTATATACGGGTAATCAGGGGAAAATCAAGGCAAAATGCGGGTTCGAATTGACTCACAATAAATGTTACCCAAGCGCATTTTGAAAAGTATCGTTGACTCATAATGCATGTTACCGGAACTATACCCCAAAAGGAGGGTTAGTTCTGATGAGCCCACGATCAAAACGAGAGTATCTGGCCGCAATCGTTAAACGGTACCGGGCCGCCTCCCGGCAGATAAAGACAACGATCCTGAACGAGTTCTGTTTAGCCTGCGGATATCACCGAAAACATGCTCTCAGGCTTCTGCGGACCTTTCGGCGATTTACTCAAAAGGTTCCGGCTAAGCGAGGCAGAAAACGGGTCTATGACGCTGAAACGCTTCTACTTCCCTTGAAACGCATCTGGAAGACAGCAAATCTGCCATGCTCAAAGCGCCTGAAAGCCATCCTCCCTGAATGGCTGCCGGGATATATCAAGACCTATGGCCCGATCTCGGAGGTGACGGCAGTGGCCCTGCTCAAAATATCTCCTTCGAGCATCGATAGGATATTGAACCCGGTCCGTGCACAGTATACCAAGCACGGCAGGGCCACAACCAAACCGGGTACGCTCTTAAGAAAGCATATCCAGGTCAAAACCAATCAATGGGATGAATCCCGGCCAGGCTTCCTCGAAGCCGATACTGTAGCCCACTGCGGAAGCTCTACAGAGGGTATGTACGCCAATACCGTCGATTGCGTGGACATCGCCACCGGCTGGACCGAGCAGCGCGCTGTTTGGGGCAAAAACTATCAGGGTGTCATTGACCAGATCAAGGATATCGAACAATCCCTGCCGTTCCCGATCCTGGGCTTTGATACGGACAACGGTACGGAGTTCTTAAACCATCACCTGCTTCGTTATCTGACCGAGAACAGGGTCCGGCCGGTTCAATTTACCCGAAGCCGTGCCTACAAAAAAGACGATAATGCTCATATCGAGCAGAAGAACTGGACCCATGTGAGACAATGGATTGGCTACGATCGCTTGGACTCTCCGGAGGTTGTTCCTCTCATGAATGAGCTCTACACACAGAGTGGAGGCTGTTTCTGAACTTCTTCTGTCCTTCGGTAAAGCTGCTGGAAAAGAAACGAGTTGCCTCAAAGATCGTGAAACGCTATGATAAGCCCAAAACCCCTTATCGGAGAATCTTGGAGTCTCCCAATGTCTCCGATGAAACAAAGCGCAAACTCAAAGAACAATATAAAACGCTAAACCCATTTGAACTGAGAAAAGTCTTGGAGGTTAAGCTTAAAAAGATCTTCAAACCGTAAAACTGAACCTATACCTACTTACTATCTTCCGGTAACATTTAATTATGAAGCAACTGGGG